>JBEKUP010000013.1:0-118335 GCA_049514915.1 Occallatibacter sp.
CGATGGATTCGACCTCCGGCTGGGCCATGGCGACGAAGAGAAGGACGTGGCGGCGGAGAAGCTGCATTGCGCCGTCGATGACTTCGGGGCGCATGGCGGTTTCAGCCAGATCGGTGACCCAGAGGACGAGGGCGCGGCGGGGCTGGAGGTGGGTGAGGGTTGCGGTGGCGCGGAGGTGGTCGGCCTCGCCGGTTTCGGCACGGAGCTGGGACAGCGACTCGATGAACTGGCGGAGGTGGGCTGCGCCGCGGCCGGGCAGGAGGCGCTGCTGGATGCCGGAACCGTAAGCGAGCAGGCCGACGCGGTCGCCGGAGTAGAGGGCGAGCTGAGCGAGGGCGACGGCGGTGGTGCAGGCGTGGTCGAGCTTGGAGTGGACGTTGGCGCCGGGGTCTTTGACGGCCAGCATGGACTTTCCGGGGGTGCCGGCGGCGACGCGGGAGCGCATGAGGCGACCGCAGTCGATGACGACCCAGACGGGCTGGCTGCGCTCGGTCTGGTACTGGCGGGTGATGGGGCTGCCGCGGCGGGCGGTGGCGGTCCAGCAGATGTCGCGTAGGTCGTCGCCTTCGCGATACTCGCGGAGGCTCTCGAAGTCGCGGCCAAGGCCACGCTGGCGGACTTGGCGGAGCTGGAGGTCGATTTGGCGGCTGCGGGCGAGGAAGATTTGCTGCTCCTCGCCGGTGCGGAGGGCGGGGTAGACGCGGACGGTATGGGTGAGGGGGGCGCGGGCCCAGCGTTCGGCGAGGCCGAGGGGCGAACGATAGCGGACGTAGAGCCAGCCGGTTTCGCAGTCGCCGCGCTCGGACGGCTCGGTGCGGTAGCGGATAGAGGCGGGCACACGCGGGAAGGCGGTGAGGCGGTGGGTGGCGGGTTCGGCGACGAGGGCAGGAGGTAGGTCGTCGACCAGGCGGCACTCCACGATGATTGCGCCGTGGTTCTCGATGGTCAGCTCGATCTCGGTTTCGGAGTCGAGGGCTGGGGCGTTGGACCAGGTGCGGCGGGCGGTGAGTTGGGCGGCCTTTGGGAGACGGCGGCCATCGAGGAAGGCTGCGGCGAGCACGAGCGTATCCCAGGCAAGCATGGAGTAGGCGAGGCGGTCGATCCAGAAGCCGGGGACGAGCAGGGCGAAGCCGGCGATGAGGAGCCAGATTGCGCGGGGAGTGAGACCGAAGGCCCAGCGGCGGCGGGACTCGCAGGGGGCAGTGATGGGGTCGGGATGGAGGGAGGGGGAGATCATGGGGACTCAAATCAGATCGATTGCAAATGCCAAAGCCCTATTGAACTCGGTCAGTTTGGCCCCGGAAAGAGATCCGACGTATTGCGTGAGCACCGATTTTGGAATGCTCGTTAGGCCGTCACACCAAATCCAACTGTCGTGCTTCATGCCCTCGCTTATCCCAATGCTGACTTGGGTCGAAGCACCATACCCATTCGTAAAAACCGGTGCGCAGATTACAGTTGAAAATCGCGAATCGATTGCGGATTGACGGCTTGCAATGGCAAACGTCCGATGTTCCTTTGCATCTCCCGGCAGCTGATGCACGCGATAGAGCTCGCCTCGGCGCATCTCTGCTTACCCTTCCGGTTCGTAAGTGATCGGGGCCTGATAACGAAGCACATCTTCCATTTCGCGATTGAAATAATCCGCGTTGGCGTCGAGGATCTGGATGTCGCGCTCGTGGATGGCCTGGCGAACTTTCTCTCTGAAGTACTCGCGCAGAACCTGTTCGATGAATGCCGAACGGGATCTCGCGGCACCTGCCGATTCATCCACATGTGCCAAGATGTCGGATGAAAGTGTGATCGATGTCTTCTCTTTCATACTACCTTTATACTACTTTGAGGCTCAAAGTTCAACTGTGGGGTTCAATGTGAGCACGTTCTGCCGATCATTTTCTGGGTACCGGGACGGCGGCGATTACGTCGGTTAGGACCCGGTCGGCGTCGAAGCCTTCCAATTCGGCTTCGGGTTTGAGCATGATGCGGTGACGGAGGACGGGCTGGACGGCGCGCTTGACGTCGTCGGGGACGAGGTAATCGCGGCCGTCGAAGGCGGCGGTGGCTTGAGCTACGCGCATGAGGCTGATGGCGGCGCGGGGGCTGGCGCCGAGGAGCAGCGTGGGCCACTCGCGGGTGCGGCGGGCGACGGCGAGGATGTAGGTGTAAAGCTCGGGCTCGATGCGGATACCGCGGACCTCGGCGCGGGCGGCGGCGAGCAGATCCTGAGGGATGGGCGCGATGGAGACGTCCTGGAGCAGGCCTGCGCCGGAGCCGGCGTGGTGGCGCTCGAGGATCTGCATTTCTTCCTGCTCGGAGGGGTAGGCGACGCGAATCTTGAGGAGGAAACGGTCCAGCTGGGCTTCGGGCAAGGGATATGTGCCTTCGAAGTCGACTGGATTTTGGGTGGCGAAGACGGTAAACCACGCGGGGAGCGGGCGGCGAATGCCGTCAGAGGTGACCTGGCGCTCTTCCATGCATTCAAGCAGGGCGGCCTGGGTGCGCGGGGGCATTCGGTTGATTTCGTCGACCAGGAGGAGGTCAGTGAAGACGGGGCCGGCGTGGAAGGTGAAGCCTTCCGAGTTGGATTCGGGACCCGCGCGGAGGATGGTGGTGCCCAGAATGTCGGCTGGCATGAGGTCAGGGGTGGCCTGAACGCGCTGGAAACCGAGGCCGAGGAGCGAGCCGAGGGATTTGACGATGAGCGTCTTGGCGATGCCGGGTACGCCTTCAAGCAGGGCGTGGCCCTGGCAGAGGATGGCGATGAGGACTTCTTCAATCACCGCTTCCTGGCCGGCGATGACGCGGCCCAGTTCCGCGCGGGCGTGGGCGATGAGCCGGCTGGTGGCGAGGAGGCGCTCTTCGGTTTGCGTGCTTTGGCTTGAGTCTTCGATTGGTTGCGGATTCGTTTCCTGGCTCATGAAGCCCTTTCCTTCGGTTCGGATGGATGATGGTCGGATGCCGGTTTGGGTGGGAATTGTGAGTCTACGCGCGGGATTTGGCCGATGACGCCGAGTTTTGCAGCGGCGAGGAGCTTTTCGCGGTGGTCATGGAGCATTTGAATGAGGCGGAGGGCTTCGCGCGGGGTGGTTGTTTCGCTCCAGGATGCTTCTTCGCAGGCCGCTAGGTCCGCTTCGAGTGTGGGATCGGAAAGAGGGAAGCGGCTGCGGATGACGGCGGCGAGTTCGGCGGCGCTGATCTGGCTGCCGCGTCGGCCGCAAAGCTGCATGGCACGGCGGCGGAAGCGCTCCCAGGCGATGGAGACGGCGGTCGGGGCGGCTCCGGCGTTGCGATAGAGCGAGCCGAGCGCGTCGAGGAATTCGATGGGTGTGGCTCGGGGAGGCGGGGGCAGGTCGCGGACCGGGCCGGAGCGGCGGCTGAAGCTGAAGACGATGAGCAGGGCGAGAACGGGAAGTCCGATGCGCAGGAGGTTGAGGGAGGGGCCGGCGGCGTAGCTCCAGGTGGACTGAACATCGCCGTGGAGGGACTCGTCCCAGTAGAACCGATGGCCTTCACGGGGGCCGATGGAGTTGAGCAGCAGATCAAGATTGTTGGCGCGGGCGAGCGAACCGTTTTCAAGCGGAGTGGAAGCAGCCCACCAGACGGCATGGCCCTTGCCCCAGTCGAATTCGACGACCGAGGGTTGGCCGGAGCAACTGTAGTCGACGTGGTGGGCGGGGTTGCCGACGTGCCAGCCGGCCTGGGGAACCATCCAGACTTCGCCGGAGCTGGCGAGGGGATCGAGGCCTTCGGGGTCGAGACGGCAGGCGGCGAAGTCGAGCTCGTCGGGCGGCGCGCCGGCTTGACCGGGCAGGATGGAACTGCCGTAGAGTCCGGTGGAGAGGACGCGGCCACCGTGCTCAAGAATGGTGCGGACGGCTTTGATGTCACCGGGTTCGCGGGTGAAAGGCTCGGCGAAGATGACAACGGTTTCGGGGCCGGACTGCGCGGCGAGGTCGGTGAGAGGCTGCTCCCATCGCTCGATGAGGTAGTTGGAGCGGACCAGCGTTTCGTAGGCGGCACGAGCGCCGTGGCGGCCGGCGAGGTAGGTGGAGGGCAGGGAATTGCCATTGCTATCGGAGCGGGGCATGAGGAAGCCGGTGACGACGGCGAGGGTGATGGCGATGCCGAGGCACCAGAGGAGAAGGCGGCGATCTTTGGCGTCGAGGGAGCGGAGGAATCTCATTGGGCGGCGACCCCTCCGGGTTCTGCGGCAGAAGCTGCGCTGCCGGAGATAAGCGCGTTGGCGAGGTGCTCGGCGGCGCGGTAGTCGCTTTCGGCGGCGGGGCGGCCACCGTACCAGATGCGCTCAAAGCTGCGGGTGAGCGTGGCGAGACGCGGCTTGCGCGGGTCATTGGGGGCGACCAGGGCAAGATACTCGCGCGGGGTGCGGGCGCGGTCGGCGGGCCAGAGACGGCGGGATTCGAGGCGGGAGATGGAGGCCCAGTAGACGAAGTGGACGGCTTCTCGCCACTGGCCGGCGGCGGCGGCGCGGCGGGCGTCGTCGAGCCAGAGTTGCCAGTCGCGGGCCGAGGCGGCTCCGGGTTCCGGGGCGCTGCTCTCTGGAATGAGGCGGACGCGCCAGCGGCGCTCGATCTGGAGGAGACCCCAGACAAGGCCGACACAGATGACGAGAATAAATCCGCCAATGGCGGCGCGGCCGATCCAGGGGGAGCGTGCGGCGAAGCGCTCGGCGCTGTCGAAGAGCTGGTTCAGCCAGGCGCCGACCTGCTCCAGAAGAGCCTCGCGTGGGGAAGGCACGGCGACGTTCCGGAAATCGCGGCCGGCGAGGACCTGGGTCATTGCCTCGCGCTGCAGGGCGTGGGCGGGCGGAGGCATAGCGGCGGAGAAAACGCTGGCCTGGGCGAGTTCATGGGCCAGGCGGGTTTGGGCGTCGGCGAGTAACTGGGTCGTAGTGGGCGTCGGCGGAAGTGCGTCTTCAATCGCCGGATGGTCCTTTTCAGTTGAATCTGGTTTGGGCGTGGGTTCGTCCTTGACCTGGGCCTTGGAAAGGAGGACGCGGAGCCATCCGTAGCGGATGAGACGGCGCTCAGCATTCGCAGCGTTGGTGAGTGGGATGCGGTCGTCTGGACCGACAAGGTTGGGGTCGCAGGTTTTGGTGTCGCGGGTCTTCGCGCAGGCGGCTACGACGGGGATGAGGTCCTGGAGGTGGGTGCGGTACTCGTCGAGGGAAGCATCGTGCCAGCGGCTGGGGGGCGTGGGCGGGGGGGCGGTGATGGGGTTCTCGGCGCGAGCGGGGAGTCCTTCTCGTTCTGGAGGGGCGAGGTCTGCGGTCATTCCGGCGGATTGCATCAATCTCTCGATGTCGTAGCCTTCACGGCGTATGCGCTGATCATAGTAGAGAACGGTGAAGATGATCCCATAGAGGGGAGTGAAAACCAGGTAGATAAGGAAAGACGCCAAGCCGGTGAGGGCGGCGACAGCCAGGAGACTGTGGGTCAGGAGCGGAATCGCGGGCTTGAGGAACTGGATCAACTGCGTAGCGCCAAAATTGATCGCGATGGCGAGCGAGGCGGGCAGGGCGTAGCCCAGGATAATCCTCCATCGGCCGCCTTCGCTGAGCTGGATGCCACGATCGATCGCTTTGCCGGTAGACAGGTCTTCGATTGCGGATGCAGGGACGGCGAGAGCATAGCGCGAATACAGATAAACGCATGGAAGTGCGCTAACGGTGATGAGAGCGACATGCAGATAAGTATCGGTTATCAGTACAGCCGATAAAGCACCATCAATGATTACGGCGGGAATGATGGGCCAGAACGAATAGAGTCCCTGAAGGAAGGTGATCGCGACAAATCGGCCAACTTTCGATACATATGGGAGATAGGCGGAGCGAATTGTAATGTCGTCTCCGAAAAGAGCTTTGGAAGTGACGAGGCACGTTGCGGCAGTGGCGATTACTCCAATCACGATGTCGGCCAGCCAGAACACGAACGTGGCGAGGTAGGTTGCAACCATCAGGCCCCTGGGCAGGGCGGACGGGCCGTCTGCGGCTTTGAGGTAGACGGATGCTGCCTCCAGACCAAGTTGCGCGATGCCGGGGATGAAAGCGATTCCGACAAAGGTAAGGAATCGTGCGCGAAGCAAGTCTATGGACCGGTCAAGACTTGCACCAAGGGTCATGGGCTGGAGCGGTTGTGCCATGGTCTCGTCCCAATGTTACCGGTACTGGTTGAAGTTCGTGGAATTTCGTGCTTATCGCAGTAAGAGTGTGACAAGCACGGGCGTGCGGCATTCATGCAGGCAATCCTGCTGATGGTGGCTTGGACGGCGGGGTGTCGTGGCGTAGGCGTTGATCGTGGTAAATGACGGCGAGCGTCGTGGTGAGTCCGGCCCAGGAGAGAGCGATGTACAGCAGGAAGCCAACGAGTGCGCAGAGTCCAACAAAGCCGATGGCGGTGTAGCCCAGCGGGGAAGCGAGCGGGATATTCAAGGCCATCCCCACGAGGGCGAAGATGAATCCGAGTGCACCGAGCACTACAAAGAGCACCATCGTGAATACATAACATGCGACATAAATAACCAGCAGCACCACAAAGATGCGCCCCTTTGCGCCGCTGGTGAGTTGATTGCTGCGCCTGAGTGCTGCACTGGCGGTGAGCCCCTCGACGACGCAGGCTGGGAACGCGAGCGCAAAGCGAAGCACCATGAGGATGCCGAAGACCAGGGCCGCGAAAAAGAGCAGCATCCCCAGCATGATGACAATAACCACGGCGACACCTGGGTTAGGGTTTCCGAGGGTGAGCATTGCCGCCCCGCCAAACGTTGACAGCTCGATGACCAGCGCGGGGAGGAAGGTAATGGCGTACAAGAGGATGAGCAGCCAGAGATAGCGGGCGGCGTGGTCGCGCGCTTCGCGCCATGCTTCGCCCATGGAGATGGAAATGCCCAGGTCGGCCTGCGTGGCCGCTCGCGTTGCGGCTGCCAAATAGAGGGCGAAGACACACGAACTGATCAAGGTGCAGATAAGGAAGAGCGGCAGAGTGACTGCAGGATTGAACTGGTGAGCGAGGCTTTCGCGGTCTGGCGGCTTGGGAAAATGGCGGAAGAAAGGAATCATGAAGACAGCCTCAACCGCCGCCACAGTCAAAAAGGAGATGAAGGCCGGTACCCCTCCCAGGCCAATGAAAAGCCGTAGATGGGAGCGCACGAGCCGGAAGGTCCGTTCGAGAACCTGGCTGATAGTCATGGGGCCGCGGTAAGCTGGCCCGGGAAATACAGGATTGGGATATTGGCTCATACCGATCCTTCCGATGGTGCTGGTGGCGGTTGCGGAGATTGCTGAAGAACGCCCAGTGGCTGGGCTTCGGGTTGCGGTGGCGCGGGAACTTCGAGGCCGGCGCGCTGCATCATCCACTCGATGTCGAAGCCTTCACGGCGTATGCGCTGATCATAGTAGAAGAGGGTGATGGCGATGGGGTAGAGGGGACCGGTCAATACGGACAGTGAGGCGCTCAGCAGGTAGTCCACGAACTGATACAGCGGTTGGCCGGAGAGTCTCGCATATTTCCCATGAAAAAAGAGAATGACGGTGATCCAACGCAAGAGCATATGAAACCCGATTGCCAATCCAACACCGAATATCGAAACAGCGAACCATGCGGCCATGATGCGAAGGCGGGCATCCCGGGTGAGCTTCCAGCTTCGAGTCAAAGCTCTCCATCCGTTGAATGGCTCAAGGGCGGCTACGGGAATGGCTAATGAAAGGCAGGAACTTATCCAGGCGAAAAGTGCCACGCCGCCAAGGATTGGCGAGAAAAGAACAAGACCAACGAGAATGACATCTCCCTTGTCGTCGAAGGCGCCGGTTGCGTATTCAATGATGGCCACCAACATGATTGCCCCAACGGTGATGGCCTCTGGAATAAGCAGTTGCGCGGTTATTTTCAGGAATGCGATCCAAAGAAAAGTTCTCCATCGTGACAGAGCGAATTGGAGTGCAGCTCGCATGGATGTTGCCTGATCGAGAGTCGCGCCTGAAGCGATTTTGACGAAGACCGGAAAGATGAGCAGGCCCACAAACGCCGCGAAATGATAGTGCAGAAGAGACCGAAAAAAGCTCCAGAGAATCTCCTGGCCTTTTTGGTCGGCGGCGGGGTTCTGCGATTGAGGGAACCACCTGTTGTCTGAGAGCCCGATGGCCATCAGTGCGAGGGCGGGAACGGAGGCGATGCCGAAGAAGACAAGGAATCGCGACCGGTAAATCTGGAGGGTCCGGTCGAGGATTTCGCCGAGATTCATGGGGCGGAGTGGTTCCATCATTCGGCCCCCTTTCGCGTTTAATGCGTCGAAGCGGGGCGGATCCAGATGGCGCTGCCGCCGCCGGGAGCCATTTGGATGTCGAGCATAGTGGTTTTGTCGACGGGCATTTTGGTGATGACAGTGTGGGTGGGCTCCTTGTCGGCGTCGGGGGCGTCGGCGTAGATCTCGGCTATGAATTTCCCGTCGCCGAGGAAGGTGAGGGGAAGGCGGACGCCGCGGTCTTCCCAGTTGGTGATGGAGCCAAGGTACCAGTCCGGGCCGCTGCGCCGGGCAACGGTGATCCATTCCATGGGAGCGCCGCCGAGGACTTCGACGTCGTCCCAGGTGGTGGGGACCTGCTTTATAAAGTCGAAGGCCTGCTGGCCCTGGTAGTGCTCGGGATAGTCGGCGACCATTTCAAATGGGCTTTCGAAGACGACGAAGAGAGCGAGCTCATGGGCGCGGGTGCCGAGGCCCATGGGCATGTTGTTGCGAGCGATGAACGTCTCGCGCGTGGCGTTGCCGAAGGCTCCGGGGGTGTAGTCCATGGGGCCGGCGAGCATGCGGGTGAAGGGCAGTGTGGTGTTGTGGACGGGGTTGGTGCGGGCGCTCCACTTGAGATATTCCTTGCCCATGACGCCTTCGCGGGTGATGAGGTTGGGCCAGGTGCGGCGCAGGCCATCGGGTTTGTATGCGCCGTGGAAGTCGATCATGAGGTGGTTGGCGGCCGCGTACTCGACGACGCGGTGATAGAAGCCGACCATCTGCTGATCGTCGCGATTCATGAAGTCGATTTTGACGCCGGCGATGCCCCACTTCTGGAAGAGAGGAAAGGCTGTGGGCATGTACTTGTCCACCGAGGTCCAGTGCGACCAGAGCCAGATGCGAACGTTCTTCTGCCTGGCGTAGCGGAGCAACTCGGGCATGTTGACTTCGGGGACGACGTGGGTGATGTCGGCGACGGCGGCGTAGTCGTCAGGGCCAGTTCGATTGGCGACGGCCCAGCCGGCATCGATGAGCATGTAGGGGAAGCCGGAGGCGGCGGCGAAGTCGATGTAGTGCTTCATGGTGTCGGTGTTCATGCCGGTTTTGAAGCTGACGCTGGGAGCGGCTTGACCCGACCACCAGTCCCATGCCGATTTTCCGGGGCGAATCCAGGAGGTGTCCGCGATTTTTGAGGGCGGGTTGAGGTTGAGAACGATGTTGGATTCGATGAGTCGGCCGGGCTGATCGCCGACGATGAGGACACGCCAGGGGGTGTGGAACGGGGCGGTGGTTTCGACGGCAACGCCGGGCAGGTCGATGCGGGGCGAGAGCTCGGCGCGGACGGTGTTGCCGTTGGAGGCTTTGCGGAGATACATGCCGGCGTAGTTGTCGATGTTGGCTTCGGTGATGGCGACCCAGCCTACGCCCGGCTCTTCGGCGAGCAGGGGCATGCCGATGAGCCAGTCCTTGTGGAGGCCGCTCGAGAGGCGCTGCTGATACTCGTCTTCCCAGGAGGACTGGAAGCCATCGAGAATGAGCGGGTAGGTAGTGGCGTCTTTGGCGTAGGAGAACTCGGTCAGCTCGTGGGCGATGTGCACTTCTTTGAGGGAGGATTGAGGAGGGACGAGATAGCGGAAGGCGACGCCATCGTCGAAGACGCGGACTTCGATGGTGAGCTTGCGGCCTGAGGGGTCCTGAAAATCGGCGTGGACGGCGTTGTAGTGGTTGCGGACCGTGCTGGTTTTGCCGACGGGGATGGAGTAGGTCTCGTCCGTGGTGCTGGTTTGTGCGCCAGCGCTGCGCATGCCCGGGCCGAATGCGGGCTGGCCGGTGATGTCGAGGCCGAGATTGGATTTGGCAATGAGGGGTTTGCCGTGGAACTCGACCGAGTAACGGATTGGGGGTTGAGGCGGCGGGTCCTTGGCGACCAGCGTTCGGATGTCGGGCGGAGGAGCTTCGTAGAGGAAGAAGACGATCTGTCCGTTGGGCGAGACGACCTGGATGGGCGGAGCCGGTGCCGCCTGGGCAGGCATGACCGGGGGAACGGGCTTGTCCTGAGCGGTTGCGGCTTCAATACCGAAGAGCAGGAGGAGGCTGAACAGAGCAGGACGCAGACGGACCATGGCTTTCTCCAAGCAAAACAGATTGGATTAAAGGCGCGATCGAATCAAACTCCCGGGCATGCGCCAGTATAGCTTCACCCCGGCATCGAGGACCGCACCGGCAGATTCATGCGGGGTGTTGTGGATCTGACGGGACATGGGACGGCGGGTCGACGGATGGTGCAGGCTGGGCTGAATGGAGGGATGCAGGGTGAGTGGGCGGCTCGAACTGTGCGCCTGGCTCCGGTTCAGGTGCGTTCGGGAATTGGGCCGGGCTCTCGGGCGGGAGCGTGGCGGATTCGGCCTGGGTCGACGGAACTGGTGCGGGCGCAGAGAGGCCGGCGGCCTGCATCATCCATTCAATGTCGAAGCCTTCCTTGCGGACGCGCTGGTCGTAGTAGAGGAGGGTGATGCCGGCGGCCAGGATGGGGCCGAGGAAGGTGTTGGTGAAGAAACCGATGACTTGCGAAAGAGCGGTGAGACCGGGTCCGAGTTGGCCGTGATTCTTGACTACGCCGACGATGGTGAAGATCTGGGTGACGAGAACCAGCGCGAACTTGATGACGCCAATCAGCAATGCCAGGACGAAGATGCGCCAGCGCGCGCCCTTGCTGAGATCGATGGCGCGGCGCAGGGAGGCGCGGGCTTTGGTGTTCTCCACCACGCAGGCGGGCAGGGCCAGCGCGTAGCGGAGGCTCATGAATATGGTGTAGGCTCCGATGGGCAGAAGCAACAGCATGAACACCAGGGCGGAGATGGCAATGATGATGGCCGTCTGCGGATCGGGCTGGGGAGGCGGCGCTCCGGGTTGGACGCTGAAGATTTTTCCATAGAAGCCCAGAATGCCGAAGAATGCGATATAGAGCACTACAAAGGGCGTCCACACGACAAAGAAAGTGATGGTCATGAGCCACAGATAGCGGCCCACGCGCGGCAGCACGGTGGCGTAAGCTCCGCGGATGGTGGCGGGTTGGCCCAGGTGAACCCAGGCGACGGCGCGGCAGATGGCGGCAACCGAGGCACCGAAGAGCAGAAAGAGGACCAGCATTTCAAGCGCGCCCGTGCCCAGCGTGATCCAGATTGCGGCGCCGGTCACGTGGAGATTCTTCAGCAACATTCCCAGGCCGATGAGGAGCAGGTTGAGGACCAGTGCCACGCCGGCATACGGGACGAAGATACCTGCGAAGAGGACAAAGTTGTTGCGGTAAAGCTCGGCTGTTCGGTCGAGGATTTCGCCGAGGGTAAGCGGGCGGAGGTTGATTTCCATGCGGGACTCCCGGAAATTGTTCTGTATGCGCTTGCGGGGATACTAGCACAGAGAAAACCCAAGTGCCGTGAGCAGGTTGCTAAGAGTGGCACTCGAATTAGTAAACAAATAACTAGCGGCCAATGCTTGGGGTAAACTGGTGTCCCAAGAGATGGAAGAGCTTCGCACGTCGGTCAACGACCTCGCCAAGGCCTGTGCCCGCTCCGCAGATGCCGCGGAATGGGCCGAGTTTCTGCGCCGGTGCACGCCGTTGGCATCGCTGGTGGCGTTGCGTGTTTCGCGGTCCTGGGTGAGCTTCTCTTCTCCCGCCACGGTGAATGATATTGTGCAGGAGATCTTCATGAAGCTGTGCGAGCAGGAGCGCCGCATTTTGCGGGAGTTTGAGCCGCGCGGCGAGGACTCGTTTCTGGGCCTTCTGCGAATGGTTTCCGCCTCCGTGGCAAATGACTATTTCCGGCGCACCCACTCAGCGAAGCGGGGTGGCAAGGTAGTAACCATGGCACTGGCCGAGGAAGGCGCACCGGGGCCGTCGGCGAGCGTGCTGCCGACGGCTGGGCTGGAGCAGCAAATATTGCTGGCACAACTCGACCAGAAGCTGCGTTCTGCGCCTGAGGTGATCTGCGAACGGGACCGCGCCCTGTTCTGGCTCTATTACCGGCAGGGGCTTACCGCTGAGGAAATTGCCGGGCTTGCCGGAGCGGGTCTTACCCCGAAAGGCGTGGAAAGCGCGCTGCGGAGGGTGGCTAAGTGGTTGAGGGGAGAAGTAGAAAGGCAGAAGTCAGAGAATCCCGCGGAATCCGGATAGACGAACCAGGAGTTTAATGAAAGGAATGTTTTCCGAAATGCCGTTAGACAGTGTGTAGACATGAATAACGACTCAAATCCGAAACGCCCGTCGGACTCATCAGCAGACCCTCTTGCCCGGGCGCTGGAGGAACTGATGGAAAACCGATTGTCCCAGTGCCTGGCACCTGAGTGGCAGAGAACAAGTGTGGCCAATAACGGCCAATGTCCTAAGCCGGACGAATGGCTCCCCCTGCTCGGCGGCGACCCGCGCGCGGCGGACGACGCGAATCTTGATGCACTGCTGGCGCATGCGGCCGAGTGCGGCAAATGCGCGGCGCATCTACGCATGCTGACTGCGGAACCTTCTGAACAGGAAGCGACTGAACTAGCCGTGCTGGTTTCGGCCTCGCACGAGTGGCAAAGGAAACTGGCCGCTGATCTTGCCCGCACACCGATTCATAAACTTCGCCCCATGGGGATTGACCGCCTGAGGGCGTCCAAGATCTATCTCTGGACGGGCAGCGCCATGGCGGCATCGCTAATGATTGGCGCCGTGTCCTTTTTCTGGTGGCAGCGCGCAAATTCTCCGGAACGGTTGCTGGCTGAGGCTTATAGCCAATCGCGCACCTACGACCTGCGCATGCCGGGTGCGGGCTTTGCCGAAGTGAACCACGAAACACATATGCGGGGCGGCGGAACGGTGCATGAATCGTCGCGCCTGCTGGATGCGCGCGCCCGCATCGAACGCCAACTGGAAAATGCACCGGAGGACCCGCACTGGCTTGAACTAGAAGCCCGCGCGGATATCCAGGAAGAAAAGTTCGATCCCGCAATCGAGATTCTGGACCACCTGCTGGCTACGGAACCTGTGACTGCCGGACTGCTGGTGGACGATGCGAGCGCATACTTTGAGCGCGGCTCCTCGACGGGCAGCGAAAGCGACCGTGTAACGGCTTTGGATAACCTGCGCCGCGCCGATGAACTTGCCCCCGACGATCCGTTGGTACTGTTCAACGAGGCGGTTGTGATGGAAGACCGTGGCCAGGCGATGAACGCCGTCGAGACCTGGAACCGGTATCTGAAGTTTGAGCGGGACCCCCGCTGGCTGGCCGAAGGCCATTCCCGGCTGCAGGCGCTGGAAGAGAAGCTGAATCAGTTGAAGACGCATCAGGGCCGGATGGGCCAGCATCCTGGGACCTCCCCGGCCATGCATACACCGGTAGCTTGAATCTTCCGGCGCTGGACTTCGACCTCCGCTACAATGATTGTGCAATTCAACCTGCCGGATTTCGGTTCCGGGTGTCACTAAGTGAATGATCCGAGGAGCAGCCAATCCCCCGCGGCTGGGTCCTGGGTTACTGTCTCAAACAACCCAGAAAAACGCGAAGGAGAGTAGGCATAGCTATGTCCGGAGTAATTCCAAGAACACACAAATTCAACGCCGAAGCGAAGGTGCTGGAGGGTAACTTGCGCCAGCCCTTGGCCCAGAAGGTTCCAACCCAGGCCCGTGCCGTGCTCGACTCCGCAGGCGGATACGGCGTCCAGCACACCACCGACTACCGCCTGGAGGGACTCATCTCTTTGCGTGCGGGACACAGCCAGGTGGCGGGCAATCCCGGGACAAAACCCGGCCATGGTTGGAGCACACTGGTTACCAGCGTCATCGAAGACCTCAACATTCTTCAGGTGGTCACGGCCGATCGCGTGGTGGCGCAGATCATCACTGAACACCCTCTCGATGGCTACGTGCCCACGATTTCCTTTCTCGGCACACGGTTCGAGAACCTGCGCGTTGCGGGCCATCCGGTCCATCTGGATCTGAATCTTGACCTCTGTGGCCCCAAGCCCGCGAACGATGGCTGCTACATCCGCGAACCGAACTTCCTGAAGCGTGTCTCCAATCAGTACAGCAGCATCCTTGAAACCGAAGATCTTCCAGACGACCTCCGTGAAACGTACAATCGACTTGCATCTTCTTTGGGGAAGACGGAGAGTGTCGAATGCTCGTTGGTCAACCAGGCGACTGGATCCCATCCTGGGCATTCCTGTGGCCACATCATCCGGATCCCCGAGTTCGGCACCATTACCCTGGCGAAGCTGAAAGTAACCCAGGAGGATCCCAACCCGGAGACGGGCTGCCTCACGAAGACCACCGTGACATTGACGATGGTCGATCTGAAGCTGGGCTGCGTGATCGACGCGGATATTCCGATCGGGACAGGGTCGACGAACGGATCGACCTGGCCGTAGACCGGTTGTCCTTCCAAGAATCTCAAAGGGGAACGGGCAGCGGTTCGGAATCGGAAGGTGTCTGGGGTCGGTTTATCGGTGTGTGGCATCGGTTCCGGCTCCGGGCGTTCCCCTACGCTTTGGTGTTGGTCCTAGTGCTGCTGGTTCCTCTCGAAGACTCACGCCCCGGCGAGGCGCAGGCCAAGTATGACCACGCCTGGCGGCTCTTTCTCCGTGGCGACCTGGTAGGGACTCAGCAAGAAGCCGAACAGGGTGCGAAAGAATTCCACCTAGCCGATCCTGCATTGGCTTCGCAATTTCAACTTCTTGAAGCAGAGTCCATGCTCTTCCGCGGCATGTATCCCGAAGTTCTGCATCTCCTTGCCAACTACCGCCCGCCTTCCAGCAATCCGGAAGGAAGCATCCGTAAATTGACGATGGAGTCCGTTGCCCTGACCCGTCAGCAACAGCTTTCCGCGGCGGACCAAACTCTGACGCAGGCTGAAGGCCTCTGCAAAACCGCAGACTATGCGGCTTGCGGCGATGTGCTCGGGGCGCGTGGCATCCTTGCCAGCAAACTGGGAAGACTGGGAGAGGCGCGGCAGTACTTTCTAAAGAGCTTTGACTTTGCCCGGCGCCGACGCGATCCATTTTCGGAAGGCGGCGCAGCCTTGAATCTGGGATTTGCCGCAATGCAAATCGATCACTACGACGAGGCGGTGGATTGGCTGCAGTCCGCGTATCGAGCTGGCATGGAGATGGGGGCGGACGAACTAGTGCAGATCACCTCCGGTAATCTCGGCTGGGCATACTACCAGTTGGGAGATGGCGAACGGGCGCTGCCCCTGTTTCTTGAAGCGGAGAAACTCGCAGCAAAACTCGGAGACATCCGCAACGAGCTTAAATGGATCACTACTGCTGGCTACGTCTATCGGGATACCGGAGATTTAGGCCGTGCAGCGCAGTCTTATAGCCGGGCACTAGCTTTGGCAAAACATATCAATAGCAAGGAAGACATCCAGGACGCGTTGGAAGACCTAGCCCAGATTTCAGTGGTGACTGGAAAGCTGGATGAGGCAAGTGCCTACATCGATCAGGTAGCTCCGATGGAGGAGGTTGACGGCCGTCACCCTACCGCGTATTTAGTGCTGACCCAGGGAGAATTGGCCGCTGCGCGATACCAGAACCAGCAGGCCGAAGCGCGATTCCGCGCGGTTCAGAACGATCAGGCAAGCCCAACCACAACACGGCTGGAGGCTGGAAATGAGCTGGCTGTACTCCTGGAGCGGGAAGGCAATAACAAGGGCGCGGAGGGTACATACAAAACCACGCTGGCTGCTTTCGAGTCGGCGCGGGCGCAGGTTAAGAACGAAAACCTGCGACTTCCATTCTCCGCCAACGCCACGCGCATCTACGACCGTTACATACATTTCCTCGTCCAGCACGGCAGGAGCGATGAGGCATTGGTCATCGCCGACCAGAGCCGCGCACGGACGCTGGAGCAAGGCCTGGGGATGGCGGCGGGCAAAGCTTCTTTTCGGCCGGCGATGATTAATCCTCGCCAGATTGCAAAGACCACGGGCGCCACGATGTTTTTTTACTGGCTGGGTCAGGATCAGTCCTATCTTTGGGTCATCACGCCTGCAAAGGTCACGCTGATTCCGCTTCCAGCGCAATCTGAGATTGTTGACCGCGTGGAGCGCTACCGGAAGGTTGTGCTGGCCATGAGGGACCCTCTGGAAACCGGGGATGAGGACGGGCAGGCACTCTACAAGTTGCTGGTAGCCCCGGCATTGAGCCACTTCCGCCCCAACACGCCGATCTTGATCCTGACTGATGGGGCTTTAAGCCAATTGAATTTTGACACGCTGTTGGCGCCCGGCCCGAATCCGAACCATGATTCGCAGGATGCAGAGTCCGACCTGAACATCCATTACTGGATCGAGGACGCTACCCTGCTTACAGCTCCATCGCTGGCCATGCTCGCCGTGGCAAAGCCTGTGCACGATACGGAGCGAAGTCTGCTGCTTCTGGGCAGTCCTGTTTCGCCCAGTGAGGACTATCCAAGCCTTCCGTTCTTCGGGTTTGAGATGACCCGCATTCAAAGGCACTTCGGCGCGTCTCATACCACTGTGTTTGCGGGGCAACAAGCTACTCCCTCGGCTTACCTTTCCAGCAATCCGATACGGTATTCCTACATTCACTTTGTTTCTCATGCCGTTGCCAGCCGCACCGATCCCCTGGACTCGGCGATCATCCTCTCCGGCGCCAAGACAAACGAGGGCGATTTCAAGCTGTACGCCCGCGACATTATGAAGCGTCCCATCGATGCGCGGCTGGTCACCATCTCCGCCTGCAATGGCAGCGGTACACGCTCGTATGCCGGAGAGGGATTAGTGGGCCTGTCATGGGCGTTTCTTCGTGCCGGCGCGCATAGTGTCATTGGCGCATTGTGGGAAGTGAGCGACGACTCGACTCCGCGCCTGATGGATGCTCTCTACCAGGGCATTGAGGAAGACCAGACTCCCGCGGCCGCGCTCCGGCAAGCCAAGCTTGCCTTATTGCATTCGCAGACAAAATTCCGCGTGCCATTCTATTGGGCTCCATTTCAGCTTTATACGAGGCAATAGGTCGAGGCATCTCAGCTTAATTCGCGGGTGTGGTGGGCGCGATGGGAAAATTCTGCCTGACTCCGAACGGCTTTCGCCTGCAAAATGCTATGCTGAGTTGCCATGCGGGCCTACTATTTTCTACTGATCGCGCTGGGCTTTCATGCAGTGGCGGGGCAAACGGAGAAGCCTGCCGCACCTGCCGGAGCGATCGAATTTCTGCGCGCGGGCATTGCCGCCCAGCAGCATGGCGATAATCGATCCGCGATTGAGAGTTTTCGAAAGGCATTGACGCTTCAGCCGAAGATGGCGGAGGCGCACGCAGCGCTTGGAGAGGCATTGGCCGCGATCGGGCAGTTGGACGAGGCGATCGACCAGGACTTGCAGGCGCTGGCGATTGCTCCCGACAAGACTGCTGTGCGCATGAACTTAGCGACGGCCTATTTCAAAAAGAACGACTTGGCAAACGCTCGCGAACAGGGCGAAGCGCTTCATACCGCCGCGCCGAGCGACGTAGCCGCTGCAGTGCTGCTTGGTTCTGTCTACATCAAGATGGGAAGAGAGGCGGAGGCGGTGGATTTGCTAACCCCGATGGAGCAGGGCCGCGAGAGCAACATGGAGCTCGAATATGTGCTTGGTTTCAGCTTGATCCAGCTCGGGAGGGACAAGGAGGGCGTGCCGCGCATGGAGAAGGTAGCGCAGGCAAGGCACTCGGCCAGCGCCTACGTGGTTGCCGGCGCCTCACTGCTGCACAACGGGAAAATGGTAGGCGCCCGCGCCGACCTGGATGCGGCGATGAGCCTGGATCCGACCATTCCCGGACTCGCGACCATGGCGGGTCAGGCACGGTACGCGATGAAAGACATGGCGGCATCGAGGGCGGCGTTCCAGGTCGCGCTGCGCGCCAACCCCGCGGACCCAACCGCCAATCTCGACCTGGGAGCGATACGGCTGGCAGAAGGGGATTATGAGAACGCTCGACCGCTTCTTGAACTCGCATTGCAGCTGCAGCCCAAGCTTCCGCTGGCCCGCATGGAAATGGCGAAGCTGGATGCAGTCACGGGACGCTACGCCGAGGCTGCGGCGACGCTGGAGGATCTGGTCAAAGCCGAGCCAAACTGGGTTGACGCGCACTGGGAGCTGGCTTCTGTGTATACCGAACTGAACCGCCCCGCCGACGGCAGGCGGGAACGGATGATTGCCCAGGAGCTGAGGGCGAAGGCTCAGGATGCTTCGAAGGATCACAACACGCCATAAGCAAGAGGTCCGCCGGCAACGCAAACGACTTAAGGCGGACTTGGTCGCCAGGTTTTGGTGGAGTTTGTGTGCTCCTAGGAGCATGGAAATGTTGTAGGCTTTCTGCTGCCATGAAAAACACTCGCAAGAGCATCGTTTATCTTGCCTCATTGCCGTTCCTGATTCCGACCGCCGCGAAATTGCACGCACAAATGGCTTCTCCGGCGATGGACAGAGCGGACCAGCCGTTTTCCTACTTTTCAAAACCGACGGACGAGATCGGCGTGATTGACGCCGAAGCAGCCACGGAGATTACGCCTGAGGGCTATCTGCGGACCGGCTACGGGGAGTTGATGTTCTTCGCTGGGCCGGAGCTGGAGCCGACAAGCGTGCGCAGCCGGACCCTGGAGGACGGGCATTCTCCGATTGTCCATTACAGCTTTGAGCGCGACGGTGTGAGCTATGCCTTCACGATGTTTGCCATGACGCGGGACGTCCAGAACGGCGAACCGGAGGGCCCGTTGGTGAACTTCATCCGCGTGAAGATGAAGAACGATGGCAGGCAGACGACACGAGCGATTCTGGCCACGGGCATGCGCTACGATGCGCCCAACAATACCGGTGCTTCGCATGGAGACAACCGATTCACGCGGCCTCGTGAGGGGAAGGTCCGCGGCAATTACCGGCAGATTGGCGAGAGGTTCAGTCCGGATTGGGTCTACTCGTTTTCTGCCACAGGCTTTTTACGCGATGGACGGTTGCTTTACACATTTCCCGAGGGCTACGCGGAGCGCGGGTTTACGCTTCATGGGCGCTATAACTACCCGCAGGACATCAGCAAGCCCACGAAACTCGAGGTGGATCCGACGGTGCCGGTGGGAGTCGTGACTTACTCCGATTTGCTGAAGCCGGGCCAGGAAAGGGTGCTGGACTTCAAAATGCCGGTGGTTCCCACGGACGACGCGGCGACGATTGCGTCGATGGGGCAAGCAAGTTTTGACGGGGCGTATCGGCAGACGGTTGATTTCTGGGCGAAGGTGGTGGGCCAGGGCATGCAGATCAGCTTACCGGAGCAGAAGCCGGTGGATACGTTTTATGCCAGCCTGGTTTACGACCTGATCGCACGCGACCATATTGGCGATGATTACATTCAGACCGTCAACAAGCTGCACTATCACGAGTTCTACCTGCGAGACGGCGCGGACATTGTGCATAGCTACGATGTGACGGGTTACCCGGAGATTGCGGAGCAGGACCTGAGGTTCTTTGCTAAATCGCAGAAGCCGGACGGGAATTTTCTTTCGCAGCCACAGCAATACGACGGGTGGGGAGAGGCTGTATGGGGCTACTCGCAGCACTACCATATAACTCGCGACAAGGCTTTCGCTGAATGGGCGCTGCCGCAGATTGACCGGGCGGTGGACTGGCTGAAGCAGGCGCGGGCGGCCGATCCGCTGCATATTATGCCGGCGAGCGACGTGCGCGACAACGAGTTTGTACCGGGGCATTTGACCGGGTATAACTTCCTGGCGTTGAGCGGGCTGAAGCTGGCGATCCAGATGGCCGGCGAGACCGGGCATGCCGAATTGGCGGGGAAGTGGCAGCAGGAATACGACGATTATCGACCGGCGTTTTTCAAGGTACTGGATGAGCGGACGAAGGAGGACAACGGGTATATTCCTCCAGCGCTGGATGGACAGAAGGGTGGTTACGACTGGGGCAATATGCTGGCGGTGGTTCCTGAGCCGACGCTTGAGCCGCAGGACCCGCGCGTGACGGTGACCTTGAAGGCGACGCAGGCGAAGTATGCGGAAGGGATCATGACGTATGCGGACGGCGAGTTTCTGCACCACTACCTGACCATCAAGAACACGCTGACGGAGGTGGTTCGCGGAGACCAGGAGCAGGCGGTACGCGAGTTGTACGCTCTGCTGCTGCACACCAGCTCAACACAGGCCGGATTCGAGTTTGCGATTCTGCCGTGGGGCAACCGCGATTTTACCGACAACCTGGCTCCGCATGGATGGTTCGCCGCGGAGTATCGGACGCTGCTGCGGAACATGATGGTGCGCGAGGAGGGTGACCAGTTGCACCTGCTTTCGGTGGTATCGCCGGAGTGGATTGGGAAAGATAAAACGATTGCGGTGAGCGACGCGCCCACCAGCTTCGGCAAAGTGGAATTCAAGCTGGCGCAGCCGTCGGCGGGCGAGGCGGTGCTTTCGCTCAAGACGGAATTCACAGCGGCGCCCCGGGATATCGTTGTCCATCTGCCGTGGTTTGTAGATGTGCTGAATGCCAGCGCGGACGGCAAGGCGATTCGGGCCGCAAACGGAGTGCTGGCTGTACCGCCGGGCACGAAGGAGATTGTGCTGCATTGGACGGTGAGGCCCACCGCGCCCCACTTGAGTTACGAGAGTGCCGTGGACGATTACAAGGCGGAATACGCGCGGCGTTATGAGACGCTGATGCATGGAGGGCCCGGAGCGAGGTGAGAGCTGGGGTGGGCCTGCAGGATATTGCTATTGCATGTCTTTTACCGGCGTACCCTTGGGAATGTTAGTGATTTCGAACTGGTCGGCGGTCATGGGCGCGTTCTGCTTGACGCTGTCGATGGTGAGAACGATCTGGACCTTATCGAGCGGGCGCATGATGGTGATGGATGAGGGATACTGGATGGAATCGAAGTCCTTGTAGGGTCCGTAGGTCACCTGTGTCACTAGATTGCCTTCTCTGTCGTATATGTCCTGTTGCGATGGCAGGAGATTGTCGCGGTGGAAATACACCACGCGGCGCGTCTCGAGCTGGGCGCTTCCCGGCTTGCGGCGCACGATGGTCAGCTTGTATTCCGGGACCCGATAGAGGTGCTTGCGGGCTGCGTCCTCCACGGTGTTGGTGTCGGCTGTGACCATGTACTCATCGTCTGGTTCCAGGCCGCGCACGACGATGGCATCGAAGAAGAATCCAGGGCGCAGTTTCTCTTCAAGGCTAGCCGTTGCTGTTTTCGCAGCAACGGCATAGGTGCCCCTGTATGCCATGTTGTTGTGAGGGATGTACATGGTGAAATTCTTGCCATCGCCCACAATATCGAACGCCTCGGTGCGAATGACCGGAACCATGCCAAAGACGCGCAGCATCTCAGGCTTCTGCATAAAGACAAGTCCGCCGAATGTGGGCGAATCTTTTTCAAGACCCGCGTTGTCATTGAATTGGCTGGCCTGGATGTCGACCTTGGCATTCAAGGTGTTGAGCGAGGCCCAACGCTTGTTCAACTGCGCGACCAACTCGTCCGGATCAACTGTTTGGGTAAGCGCGGGCGCTTTGGGCACCGGGAGTTTGCGCGTAGTGGGCAGAATGGAGCAACCCGTCAACAAAATGGGGAGCAACAGCGCAGTGGCAGCTTTGGGTCGAAGAGGCGCACTCAATGGCTACCTGCCTTCTTGATGGCGGTTCGATAGCCTGCCACGTTGCGGTTATGCTCTTCAACTGAGGTGGAAAAGAGCGAGTGCCCCTGGGGATTGGCACCTGCGGCCACAAAGTAGAGGTAGTCGGAGTGCGCCGGATCCATGGCCGCGCGCAGCGACTTGATGCCGGGATTCGCAATGGGGCCGGGTGGCAGGCCGGGATGAAGGTAAGTGTTATAGGGGGTGTTGAGCTTCAGATCGCTTTGGTGGATGGCGCCTCGCCAGCGTCCATCGAGCTCGAGTCCATAGATGACGGCGGGGTCGGTCGCCAGCGGCATGTTTTTGGCGAGCCTGTTGACGAAGACGCTGGCCACCAGCGGACGTTCCGCGTCCACCGCCGTTTCACGCTCCACCAGAGAAGCCATGGTCACAACTTTATGCACATTCCCTTTCAATCCCAACTGCTGGGCCTCTGCCCGGAAGCGACGCAACATGGTGGCACAGATCTGCTGCGGTGACGCCTTGCGGGGCAGCCGATACGTGTCCGGGAACAGGTACCCTTCGAGGCTGGTTGCCTTAGGATCCAGATCGGCCACCAGCTTCGCTTGCCCCTTCGCCGCATCGAGAAAACTTTGCCGGGGGCCAAATCCTGCCTGCTCCAGCCGGGCCGCTATGTCAAAGACGCTCGATCCTTCAGGAACGGTAACCGCAATGGTAAAAACATCTCCCCGGGCGATGCGGGCGTAGACTTCGCTGGCCGTGGCTGGGTGGTCAAAGCGGTATTCGCCTGCCCGGAGGCGTCCGCGCTTCAGCCAGCGCAGCAGACCGAAGGCATACTGGCTGCGGATGATACCCGCTTCTTCCAGTTGCTGAGCGATTTGCCTCGTGGATGAGCCCGGCGCCACTTCAACAAAGGTTTCAGCGTGTGGGCCGAAGGGTACAAGGACCAGCCACGCGGCTGCTCCGAAGCCAAGAAGCAGTACGCAAAGAAGCAACAGGAAAGTTCCCGCAGCGCCAGAACTCTTCTTTCTGCTCCCCCGTCTGCGAGTCGCCATTCAATCTTCAGTTACCTTTCTTATGAGTTAAAGACGCGTGAGTACCCCATGAGGATGCTCAAACTTCATTGTATCGGTCTTGATTCGTTAGGGATGGCGGATTCTCCGGCGGGGGCCCCTGCGAGGGTAGTGGGGTTTAAGATCAGGGCCTGGAGACGGAAGATGAAAACGCAGCCGCGCTATCTGGGCCTGGACGTGGGCAACCGCCGGATAGGCGTGGCCGTGACGGACGAATTGGGCCTCACGGCACAGCCTGTGATGACGCTGGAGCGGGGACGCAACGCACGCGATGATTTGCGCCGATTGGCGAGGCTGGCGCGGAAGTTCAGCGTGGCAGGGATTGTGGTGGGCAATCCGGTGCATCTTTCCGGCGAGGCAAGTCCACAGGCGGAAAAGACCCAGGTCTTTGCCGCGGAGCTGGGCGAACTGACCGGGCTGCCGATTCACCTGTGGGACGAACGGCTGACGACGCGTGAGGCGCACCAGATTCTGTATGAGGCGGGACATGCGCGCCAGGAGCACCGGCAGTTGGTGGACCAGGTAGCGGCGACGCTGATTCTACGGTCATTTATGGAAAACAAGCAGCTTAAGAGCATCGGCGGGGCGGAATTGGCTTGAGAGCTGGCAGGTTGCCAACTGCGGATGGAAGACCAGAAACGCCGTACGGCTGCTTTGGTGCGATATAGTCAAAAAGGAATGGCAACATCACCTGACAAGATTTCTCCCGCTTCCAAACAATCGCAGCAAGGGTTCGTGTATCTTCCCCTGATCGCCGGCTGGCTTGTGCCCGGAGCGGGCCATTTTCTGCTGGGCAAATGGGGGCGCGGGGCGCTGCTGGCGGTTTCAATCGTGAGCATGTTCTCGCTAGGCATTGCCATGCAAGGGCGGCTTTACGGCGGAGCGCACGATATTCTCGACATGCTAGGCCTTGCCGGCGACCTGGGCAATGGGGTCCTTTACTTCGTAAGCCGAATTGTGGGCTGGGGCGCCGACCAGGTACAGGTGACTACGGCCGACTATGGGACGCGGTTTATTGTTGTGGCCGGCCTGCTGAATGTGATTTCGGCGGTGGATGCACACAATCTGCGGACCGGGAGGAAGGCGTAATGTTCCGGCCCTCTCATTTTGCGGCGGTTTTGCTGTTTGCGCTGTTTGCTTCGGTTGTATTCGGGATTACCCAGCGGGATACTCCGCCGCGGATGGTTCGCTACGGGATTTACTGCTTTGTGCTCTTCGCCGGATCGGCGATTGTGCTGAGTTGGGTGATGTTTTTCATCGCCCGCTAAGCACCTGCGGCGCGGCAGACGCTCGCGGGAGGCTCGCGCTGACGAACTGCTTCCCGCCCTTGCGCCAGAAAAAAGGCGCAAGAACGGGGCTTTTATGCCTGGGGATTATCCCGGTCGTTGCTTGCAGACACAGGTCAAACTGCTCCTCAGCCAACCCGTTGCCGCTCCCAGACTGCGGCATCGAATGTGTGCGCGCAGACGTAGCCTTCGGCCTTGTACAGATCGATGGCCGTGGTGTTCGATTCGGTGACGGTTAAAGAAACCTCGGTGACACCTTGGCGCATGAAGTGGAACGCGGCGACTGCGAGAAGCTGGCGAGCGATGCCGCGCCGGCGGTAGTCAGGGCGCACACAGACCTGGGTAATGTGGCCGCTTTGCGGGCTGACGCGCGATCCCAGCACCAGCGCGACTAGATCGCGGGTGCGGCGCTCCACCACGACGTGGGAAACCTGTGGAGCGAAGACACCGCAACCGGAATAACGGACGATGTTGTGGAGGAAACGCTGCGAGCCGTGGTTGCTGCGGTACTGGTCGTTGATAAGGCTGTCGGGGTGATCACGATAAGCCTCGGAGATGAGACGGCCCGCGGGACTGAGGTCGTCATCGCGCCATGCGCGCAATTCCAATTCGTGGGGAAGGTCAACATGGGGCGGATTCCAGAGTCCCCGCAGCTGCTGGACCAGGAAGAGTCGGCGATAGAGCCGGAAGCCCGCCTCAAGAAAAATCGCGGCATGCATGCCGGATGGGTGCAGAAGTAGCTGCGACTCGATGCGGTCAAGCTGAGGAGAGTTGAGCAGCGTCTCAAAGAGGTGCCGGAGCAGGGTCTCTTCAATTTCAAAAGCCGAGGCAGGCCCGGGGCGAAGAGCGGAGAGCGGCGGGGACGGGGCGCTGGGGAGAGCGAAGACGTCGCCGATGACGGCTTTGGTTTCCTCGTAGACGCAGAAGACATATCCGGAGACCTGGCCGTCCTCAATGGCTACGTACCCCGGCAGCATGTGGCTGTCGAGATACTGCATGAGCAACTTGGTGGAAGTCCGATAATCCCAGTGGAGCCGCTCCTTCCACAGCTCGCCCTCGGCATCGAGCACGGCGCGCAGCACCGGTGCCGCGAAGTGGCGCAGGTCGAGGATTTCAATGGAACCGTTGGACGCCATGCTCTTCCCTGTGTGCGGCCCTGTAAGGGGCTGTTATGACCGGAAAAGCGGCTCCGGCGGGGATTCGATAAGGCATTTGCGGACTTGCGGGGCCACTTCAGAGCACCTTCGGGACTAAATGTGGTCCTTTTGGCTGCATTGAAAGGTAGCTTTTCCTTGAGGGAAAAGCTACTTGAGTGTGTGCCTTCTGTCTACAGCAATTCCGATCGTGCTCCAGCCTTCTGGTCACTTTGCCACGACTGCGGGGCAAGTGCAACTTGAATCGACAGTTTCCGGGGTTAGCGGCCGCCGACGAGATAGACTACCAAACTCTGCTCGGGGTAGGTAAAAAGCTGTTCGTAGTGGCGGCCTTCAAGGTACTCATCGAGGGCCGCCGGCGTGTGCAGGTCGGCACCGCCTCGACCCGCGACCCGCACTACCAGCAGGTGCTGTCCATCGGGAACGCCGCTCTGCTCATAGTTGACGACCTCGCGGTTTCGATAGAAAGAGAGTCCGTACTCGACGTCGCGGCGGACGCGGAAAACTGCAACCGTCTCGTCGAGCGGGGCAAGGGATGCAAGGCGATCGGCCAGGGGGCGCGCGGAGTAGGCGCGGTCGAGCAGATGAATCACGCGCTTGGTGGCGTCGATCTGAGGAATTCCGAAGAAGGGGCCTACTCCGTAGAGAAATACGACGAGCACAACCAGTACGCCAGTGGTGACCAGCCTGAGCCTTGCCACGCCAAAGCCGTTGACCACGATGAGAATGAGGAGGGTAGCGCCCAGGGCAGCGAGCGCGGACACGACAAGCGCGCGCGCCGGCGGCATCTGGACTCCGTGAACAACAAACCACGGCAGCAGCAGCGCGAACATGGTCATGATTCCGCAGAGAACCGCATGGCCCAGCTGCACCCATCGATTGAGACCGGAGCGGCGGCGATAGAGATAATCGCCGGTGAGGATAGCGATTGGAGGGACGGAAGGAAGGATGTAACCGGGTAATTTGGACTGGGAGAAGGAGAAGAAGACGATGGGGATGAGCGCCCACAGGACCAGGAACTCTGGGAAGGCGTCGCCGGGCCGGTTGGGAGCGGGTCTGCGCGTGGATGCGCGGCGCAGACGCCACTCGGCCACGGATGTCTGGATGCCGTCAATCAGCGCACGGATGGCAATGACGGTCCAAGGCATCATGGCCAGCACTATGACGATCAGGTAATACCAGGGCGGCTGCACGTGCTGGTAGCGATCTGTGGCGAAGCGCTGCAAATTGTGTTCGAGGAAGAATTCGCGGAAGAAGGTGGGGTTCTGGTGCTGCACGGCAACAAACCAGGGCAGAACCATGGCAAAGTAGAGCACCACGCCAGGCCACCAGAGAGAGCGGTAGAGGATGGACCACTCGCGGCGCAGGAAGGCAAATGCGCAAATGATGGTGAGTGCCAGAAACGGTGCGACGGGCCCCTTGGCAAGCGTGGCCAGTCCGGTGAAGAAGTAAATGTCGTAAAGCCAGAACTTGGAATCTGT
Source organism: Occallatibacter sp. (assembly GCA_049514915.1). Taxonomy (GTDB): domain Bacteria; phylum Acidobacteriota; class Terriglobia; order Terriglobales; family Acidobacteriaceae; genus Telmatobacter. The sequence goes on from JBEKUP010000013.1 coordinate 26,869, forward strand.
TTCGTACCAGGCATACCAGCCGAGGAGCCCGATAGCGAGAGGCGCTGCCATCTGCATATCGGTGGAGGCCCCGCGGGAGAATCCGATGATTCCGGCACAGGCAACGGTGATGAGCGCGGCGTCGAGGTGGCCGCCGGGCCTGAAGCGGCGCATATGCAGGTAGATGAGGCCCACCATGATGAAGGCAAAGGTGGTGGAGGGCAGCCGGGCGCTCCAGTCGTGCACACCGAAATCCTGGAAGAGGAACATTGCGCGCCAGTAGTAGAGGGCCGGCTTCTCCAGCCAGGGATGACCATAGAGATAGGGCGTGACGCATGTGCTGAGCTTGCTCTTCAGCCCTGTACCCAGGCTGTCGAGATACATCCGGCATCCCTTCCAGGTGACACAGTCGCTCAGCTTGCCCTGCAACGTGGGCACTGAGTCAAACCGGTCCAGCATCTCGTGGGCGATCTGGGCGTAGCGCGGCTCATCGGCGCCAACAAGACCCATTCCGTCGCCGCCCAAATAGGGGGTGACGCCGTAAAGGAGAAAGAAGACGGTGAAGAATAGAAAGACGGATGCCTCGGCGACGCTGGCCCATTTAGGGAGCCATTTGCGCATGCCTTTGGGTGAATCCGGAGCGGAGGGTTCCAGGTGGGTTTCCACTTCCAGTACTTCTCCAGTGATCGCGTCTCTTCGTCAGCGGACCAATATTTGCCGCGTAGACGAGTGAATCCGCCTTGGTCTGGTGTTGGGAACCTGATGCCGGCCGCGATACCTCGTCATTCGAAGAGGAGATCGCAACCGTGTTGTCGTCAGGGACAAGGCTAACAGATTCGAGCGGAATCTCAAGGCATCGCAGATTGATTCTTGCCGAAGCCGGTCGGACTCAGCCCAATCCAATGGGATCTGTGGCTTGAAGCGGAATCGCGAGCTAGAGGGTGCTCCACGGTCACACCGCGGGAGGCTGCTCTTCCGGCGGCGGCTGTTCGTCCGCTGGAGGCTTTTGCCGCTTACGCGACCGGTCCATGAGCTCGACGATGCGTGCCTGGAAGCGGCCTGAACGGTCAGCGAGAAAAGCCAGGTCCGGTATACGGCGAACTCCCATGCGCTCCTGGAGTTCGTAACGGATGAACCCCTTGGCGGCTTCGAGGCCGGCGATGGTATCCAATTCGGCTTGGGCGATGTCTTTGACGGCGCTGTCAACGGCAACATAAACGCGGGCCGACTTGCCGCCGGGATTGAGCGCCACCTCGCTGACGTAGCAGTCGGCGATGCGGGGATCGGCGAGCTCACCATTGATCATGGTGCCGATTTCGAGCCGCAGCGTCTCCGCCACGCGATCCTGATGGTGTTTACGCGCTCTGTGTTCGGGCATGGCGATTGTCTCCAGGTACCGCTAAACGTCTCAGGATATCAGAGTAGCGGGGAGGACGTGGCCTGCTGAAGAAAGCCGCCACGCCACCAGCCGGCACGGATGAAGAGTGCTATTTGGCGGATTTGAGGCTCGCGGCGATGGTCCGTGCATCGTTCGCGGTGAGGTTCTCATAGATGACTTCCACGATGCAGACTTTACCTGGGAGTTGGATGCCGCGATAGACGTTGGGCTTGTTGTTCATGGACAGGCCTTCCATCTGAAACTCCGCGGGAGTGCTCTTGACGACCTTGTCGTTGGGATAGACCATGGGCGCGGTCTGCTTGGTCTCGCTCAGTGAAGTTGTCCGCAGCGGCGACGAAACGGCGACGCTTACTTTGTTGTCCGGCGAATTTGCGATGCCGAACATGCCGCTCACGGTCCAACTTCCCGGAACGGTCACCTGGCAGCTCTTATCGTGAGAAGTTACAGTTTTTGTGTTTTGGGCATGCAGTACAGCGGCGGCCATGAAAACAACCAAGGCGAAAGCAATACTCCTCTTCGACATTCAATTCCCCATTGATTTGATCAAGGTCAGGAATACTATCCCACCGGCATTTGCCGTTGCAATCATTTTGTCTCAAGGAAAAAAACGCACCACCACGCGGTTTTTGGCTTGACGAATCTATAAGGCATAAGTAAATTATGCCTATGAACGATATGCCTAAACCAGGAATGCCTTCGGGGGCGTTGCCCATGCTTATTCTGCGCGTGCTGCAATCGGGCTCACTGCATGGCTACGCGATTGCACAGCGGATTCATGTACTTTCCAGTCAGGTTCTTGGTGTCGAAGAGGGACTGCTCTATCCTACGCTGCAAAAAATGCTCGCCAAAGGCTGGGTGACGGCGGAGTGGGGAGTGTCTGAGACCAATCGCAAGGTGCGGTTCTATCGCTTGACAGTTGCTGGCCGGAAACACCTGAAAGCCGAGCTCAACGATTACGACCGCGTCACGCAGGCCATTCAAGATATTCTGCGCACCGCCTGATATTTCATGCACTGTTGTGAGGAGGTCCTTCATGGGCGAACTTTTCCGTCGCATCGTTTATCTGCTGAATCGCCGCCGCATGGATGCGGAGCTCGAGAGCGACATGGAGTTCCATCGCGAAATGGCCGCGCGCGCCGGGCGCAACAACTTCGGCAACACCCTGCGCATGCGCGAGCAGGCCCGCGAAGCGTGGGGATGGACCTGGCTCGACCGGCTCATTCAGGACCTCCGCTATGGCGTCCGCATCCTTGCCCGCTCCCCCGGCTTTACCTTGATGTCGGTGCTCATTCTGGCCATCGGCATTGGTGTCAACGTGGCGGCCTTCAGCCTCTTCGACATGGTGGCGCTGGAGCCACTGCCGGTACGCGACCCGGCAACGCTGGTGCGCCTGGAACGCCGTTCGCCCAATGCCTATACCGATGGGGTGCCGTACACATCGCTGCTCTTCTACGGGAAGAATGCCCGGACGCTTTCGGCTGTAATGGGTGTGCTTGGCGTGCCTCCCATGCAGGTGGATGACGATCTTCAGCAGGCGACAGCTTCTTTCATTACACCGAACTACTTTACCGAGTTGGGAACGCGAGCCGCGCAAGGCCGCTTGTTTGATCCGACGCGCGACGGCACAGCGAATGACGCTCCGTCCATTGTGCTGAGCTATGGCTTCTGGCAGCGGCGCTTTAGCGGAGATCCTTCCATCGTGGGAAGACTCATCCATATCAACAGAAAGCCGGCAACGGTGGTTGGCGTTACTCCTTACGCATTCGCCAGTCTTGGCAGTCAGCGTCCTGATATCTGGATGCCAATTGCCCAGCAACCATATTTTGTGGAAGGCAGCCACACGCTGACGGATTCCGGCGACTCAGCCGTACGCATGTGGGGCCGCTTGGCGTCTGGCGTCAGCGCGAAGATGGCCGCTGAGGAACTGCGCACTCTAACCAACGAACTGCGTCGCCAGCATCCGAATGACATTTGGGATAACGAATACATTCAGATTTCGCCCGGTGGACACCTGCAGGTGATGCAGCCGGAGATGTACCAAGTTGCTGCGTTGGTCTCTGTGCTTACGCTGCTGATTCTGGCTGTGGCGTGCGCGAATTTAGGCGGACTGATGCTGGCCCGTGCTGTCACGCGCGAGCGCGAGATCGGAATTCGCATTGCCATCGGCGCAGGTCGCTGGCGGATCTTCAGGCAACTCTGCACGGAGAGCCTGCTGCTTGCAACGTTGGGGGCACTTACGGGATTGGCTTTGGGCTGCACGGTGCTGCGTCTGGCGTTGGCCAATTCAGACGCGCCAAAATGGCTCAGCGCGACGCCGGACTGGCGCGTCCTACTGTTTACCGTTGCCGTTACTTTAGCGGCTGCGATGTTCTTTGGCCTTGCGCCGGCTTTGCAGGTTGCGCGCCAACGCCAGCAAAAGACGATGGCGAGGCAGATTCTGGTGGGCGCGCAGGTAGCCGCCAGCTGTGTGCTTCTGATTGTCGCAGGGCTGCTAGTTCACGCAGCGCAACACGCGCTCTATACCGATCCCGGCTTTGGGTATCAGCAATTGGTTTCGATCGACGCGCAGCTAAGCCAGCACGGTTACTCACCCGCGGCCGCGAAGGCATATCTTGACCAGATGCAAACCAGGTTGCGCGCACTTCCCGGAGTGCGGTCCGTGGCGCTCGTCGAGCTGCCTCCACTTGGCCATACTGTCAATCGCCGAACAAGAGAGATCGACGGACATAATATTTTCGTTTATCCCAACTGGGTTGCGCCGGGGTTCTTCGAAACCATGGGCATTCCTGTGCTAATGGGGCGCACCTTTTATCCCGGTGAGAAGAATGCTGTCATCGTGAGCCAGTCTTTTGCCGACCGGCAATGGCCGGGGCGCAATCCGATCGGTCAGGCGGTAGGTGATGGGGACAGCAAGGATATGGTTGTAGGCGTGGTGGGGAACGCACGCATCAACGCGTTGAGCGACGATGACGCGACGGAGCAGTACTGGCCGGCACAGCCTGGAGACATGCCCGAAATGACGGTGCTGGCCAGAACGGCCGGAGCGCCTGATAGTCTTCCGCCGGTGGTGAAATCCATCAGCGAAAACCTCGATCCCAAACTCTTTCCCGAGATCCGGCAGCTCAAAGTTCTTTATCACGACAACGTGGCGCCAGTGGAGGAAGTGGCGGCGGTAGTGAGCCTCATCGGCATGGTCGCTGTGTCGCTGGCGGGGGTGGGCATTATTGGCATGGTCGCCTTTACCGTTTCGCAGCGGACCAAGGAGATTGCCATCCGGATCGCATTGGGAGCCAAGCCGGTCCAGGTGCTGGCAGCCGTGTTGCGCCAGTTCACGTGGCCTATTGCGCTCGGCATGGTAGCCGGCACGGGGATTGCGGCAGCGGCCTCAAGGGTGCTGCGCAAGGCGCTCTTTGGAGTCAGCAATCTTGACCCGGCGGGCTATGCGGGAGCAGTTGCCGTGCTGGTGGCGATCATCGCGGTCGCGGCACTCCTGCCTGCCCGTCGCGCCCTGCACTTGGACCTGGCCAAGACGCTCCATTATGAGTAAGAGGACATTGGTAATTGAGCAGTCACACTAACCAGTGTCAGCGGGTAAACTCAAAAACTCAATGACCAGCCGGCCCGCTGTCTCTTCAGCCTTCGATGTACTCCCAGAATGAGTCGGCGAGCTCTGCACCCAATTCGTTCAGCATTCGTCGGGCGGCGCGCTCCACCTCTTCGATGAGGCCGTGAAGGTAACTGCGTGAGCCTGAGATGGCCACTATGCCGATGGTGGCGGACTGCCAGGTAACTGCCTCATCCATCTCCGCTACGGAGATGTTGAAGCCCTGCTTGAGCTGGTCCTTGAGCGAGCGCACAACCTGCCGCCGGTCCTTGAGTGACTGGGCGTGCTCAATGCGAATCTCGAGAGTGAGTTGGGCTACAGGCATTGCGCGATTAAGTTGTCAACGACAGTTTATGCCGGGTTGAGGGATCGGGTGGATTTTTCCTCGCGATTCGATGAGAATCCAGTTGCACAGGAAACACAGATGCGCAGACAGGACCGTTGATGGAAGAGACACGCCAAGCAATTCAGCTCGATCGAAGAAGGTTTTTGAAATTGGCAGCAGCCGTGTCTGCTGCGTGCGCGAAGCCGCTCTGGGCCCGGCTTGGCAGTGCGACAAGCAAGGATGCTTATCGGCTTGTGGCGGACACCGATCGCGGCAGGATTCTGAAAGCGGTGGCCAAGTATGTTTCCGAGGAGCCGCTAACCATCACCGCCTTCCCAACAAAACGCAGCGCGGGAGGGTTGCACGATTTCTATTCCCAGGCCGACTACTTCTGGCCGAACCCGAAGGATCCAAATGGACCGTACATCAACCGCGACGGGCAAAGCAATCCGGATAACTTCGACGAGCACCGCAGGGTGATGGTGCGGCTCTCGATCCAGATGCCTGCGCTGACGGCTGCATGGCTTCTGACCAGAGACAAGCGTTATGGAAGGCGCGCTTGCGATCACCTGCGTGCCTGGTTTGTGACGCCGGAAACGCGGATGAACCCTAATTTGCAGTTTGCCCAGGCAGTGCAAGGTGTTTCAACGGGACGGTCCTACGGCATCATCGACACACTGCACCTGGTGGAAGTGGCCAGGGCTGCCAGCTTTCTGACTGCGCGGATGATGGATGCACAGGACGAGAATGCAGTCAGAGACTGGTTCCGAAGCTATCTCAATTGGCTGAGCACAAGTGATCCCGGAAAGACCGAGCGGGATGCAAAAAACAACCACGCCATGTGCTGGGCGCTGCAAGCTGCCGAGTTCGCGCGACTGGCCGGCGAAGATGCGACGAGGAAAGATGTATATCGTCGATATCGCGAGATATTGCTTCCGGACCAGTTGGCCATGGACGGATCGTTCCCACGAGAGCTAACGCGCACCAAGCCATACAGCTATTCCATCTTCAACTTCGATGTTATGGCCGGCCTGTGCCAATCACTTAAAGGGCTCACGCCGGATCCACCGGACTTCAAGCTTGCGGACGGACGCGGGCTGCGGAAGGCGGCGGAGTTTCTTTATCCATTTTTGAAGGACAAGGGCGCATGGAGGTGGGCGAAGGATGTGGAGCACTTTGACGCTCTGCCTGTGCGCTCACCGGGATTACTGTTCTCGGGTATTGCGTTTCATGAGCAGAAGTATATCGACCTGTGGAAGACACTGAACCCTGATCCGAAGGACAGAGAGATCATACGGAATTACCCGATACGGCAACCGCTGCTTTGGGTTTGACGATAAGAAGGCGGTCATACACCCAGAGCAGACCGGCTGTAGCCACCCCCACTCCAGATACGGCCCACCAGATGAGTGACGGCTGATGTAGAACCTCACCGAAGTGATGAATCAGGAAGCCGCCGAACCACCCGCCGAGGAGCGACCCAATTCCAATGGGAAGGAAGGCAAACCCCATATAGGTTCCCTGCTGCCCGGATGGGGCGAGACGCGAGATGTACTCGTAATAGCGCGGCTGCTGCGTGATCTCGCCAATGGCCACTACGATCAGCGTTGTCACGGCCATGATCACGCTGGGGTGCAAAGCTAGCATGATCCAAGCCAGGCCGGAGATGAGGGTGCCCAGCGTAATGCCGCGAAACGACGGCATTTTCTGCGTAAGAATACTGACTACCATCTGCAGTGCGATCACCGTCAGTGAATCTGCCATGAGCAGCATCTCAGTATTGGTGTTTGCGTTCACGTAGTCATGGACATAGATGGGAAGGATGATGAATTGCTGCCAGAAGGCGATGTAATAGCCCGAGAAGATGAAGAGAAACAGCATGAAGCGCCAGTTCGACACGACGGTTACAAAGTTCCTGGCAACCTGGCCGAGGCTATCGGTCTGCACTTCGCCGGTGCGGCGTGGCTCCTTGAACAGGAGCAACACTGCGAAGAACATGACAAAGACGCTCAAGGCCGCCATGCCGAAGACTTTCTCCACGCTAAGATGCTGGTGCACCCACCCGGCGAGAAACGGGCCCAGCGCTCCGCCAATGTTCACCACGGTGTAGTAGATCGAGTACCCAATGGAGCGCACGCTTTCTTTGGAGGCCCGTGCCGTGGTGCCGACGACTGAGGGCTTAACGAGCGCGATTCCAAGGGCTGGAAGCATCAGGATCAGCGTGACCAGCACGACCAGAGGCATGGCAGCGCGAACGGGAGCGAGCCACGGCGAACCGATGGAGCCCAGCAGGAAGTAAGAGATGGCCAGAATCAGGTAGGCCAGCGACAGCGCCCGGCGAAAGCCCATGCGGTCCGCGAGAGCTCCGCCGAAGGCGGCCAGAAACCACACCAACCCGCCAAACAATCCGGCCAGACTGCTGGCCCGCTCGACGCCGAAGTTCAGGCTCTCATGCAGATATCGGGGCAGGGAGGCAAACGCCGCGTAGTATGACAGCCGCTCGAAGAGCTCGCTGATGTTGGCGACCCAGAACGGTCGCTCAAAGCCGGTGCGAATTTCGTGGAAACGCTGAGAAAAGGTCAATGGGTCTCCTCAGTTATTGTGGCGCGGGAATTTGCAGGGCGCGTCGCGGATAGTACGTGAGTTCCGGACAGTGTACCGGAAGCCGCAGCCGCCTGGATGGCGCGGGTTTGAGGGCCGGTTATTTGACCCCCCCCGGTGCAGTTGCTAAACTGTAAATGCGGGGTGGAGCAGCCCGGTAGCTCGTTGGGCTCATAACCCAAAGGTCGCTGGTTCAAATCCAGCCCCCGCAACCAATTACAGAATCTGAGGGCGCAATTGGGGCGCATCCACCCCAGCCGTTAACAGTTCCTCGACCAGTCGTGCGTTTGCGGGACGGGTCAAGTCGAGCATGGCGTTCTGCCCGTATTTCATCGTCATATTGATCGAACTGTGCCGCATGAGCTTCTGCTGCACCTCCAGCGCAACCCCGGAGTTGCCCAGCCGCGACCGATAGGTATGCCGAAAAGCGTGCCATCCCAGATTGGGGATGCCAGCTTTCCTCCCTGCCGGAGCCAAATGGTCTTGCCGGAGCGAGTCGGCATGGTACGGGCGGCCTGTGTCGATATTGCCGAAGAGCCAGCCGTTCACGCTCTCTTCCCGCGACTTCCAAGCTCGCAGCTCCTGAATCAGCACCACGTGTAACGGCAGGACCGCCTCAGACGCCAAAGTCTTGGTTTCGTCCTCGTGCTTCCCCACCACCGAGCGTTGAATCGAGAGCGTCGCCTGGCTGAAATCCACGTCTTGCCACCTCAACCCCAGAATCTCGCTGATTCGCATGCCTGTATTCATGGCCAGAACAGCCATGAGACGGACGTGCGGAGCAAGACGAGCGAGCACTGCGTAATATTCCTTCGATGTCAGCAAATAGATAGGACGGACTCGCCTGCTCGTTCCTTTCAGTTCGATCAGGCCCATCGGATTGCGCTGGCAGTCCAAGTAGCGCCAGCGCATGGCATATTCAAAGAGCCGGTGAAGAATTGCGCGTGTATGCAGTTTGCTCTTCGGGGCAAGATCTCGCGGTTTCTGGTTCTTCTTTGGCTTGGTCTGCAACCCCTTGATCCACTGCTCCACAGCCATCGGGTCCTTCGCCATATCAACTACTCGGACATCTTCCCATTCAGGAAGAAGGCGCGAGTTTAACATGGCCCGTAGTGGCCCCGCTGTGGACTGACGTTCTGGAATCGCTTCCTGCAAATAACGCCTCGCGAGTTGGCCGAAGGTTGCGACTTCGACCGAGTTATTGATTTCCGCAGTGAACTTGGAAGCCGCTCGCTGCGCCTCTGCCCTTGTGCGGAGTTGCTGCGTGGTGCCCAAGGTTCGTGACTTATCTACATCTCCATCCCGCCAGCGAAGAACCCAAACATCTGGCCCCTTACTGCGGGCTTTACGAACAATCCAGCCACGCTGGAAAGTTTGCCGCTGTGCAATTTTCATTTGCCGCTCCCTCCCTGAGTGAGCGGCGCGGATGATGTTTCTAAGGATACGGGATTGGTGACCATCACCTTTACCGGGCCAGAAAAATCGCCGTTGAGGTGATTGACCAGCGCGGTGTCGATGGTTGTCCCCTCGAAGAGCACAAACGGCTGGCCGACAGCCGAGTTCGCGTTCACCTCCGGGGCGCGCTTCAATTGGGTGGCAGCGGCTGCGCCACTGACAACCGGGCCAGACGAAGGAGCGCCGGCGCCAATGGCGTTCATAGGAGCTTCCCCACCCATATCCCCGTTCATTTCGCGGCCCATTGCCCGGCTTGGGAGACTGCCGTCGGGAGGCAAGCTTCCCGAGACCAAGTTCGAAGAAAAGCGCGACTTGAAGGCTATCTCCTTCTCGGCATCGGCGATGGGGTCGCGGTGCGCATCCTGCGCCGGCAAAGGCTGCGCCCCAACCGTCTGAGACGCAACGACGGCAGTGCCCGCAGTGCCTGGCGGCGTATTCGTCAACGCACCATTCGCAGGGCGTGCAGCCTGCTCACTTTCGCGCTGCGCGCTGTTCAATTCTTCTTTGAGATCGGCAATCTTGCGCTCGTTCAGCTCTGCCGGCGGCGTCGAAGCGGACGCGGCGGTTTTCGCCGCCGGCTTCGGGTGCTGCTTTGAGAACATGACGGCGAGCAAGATCAGGATGGCGAGCCCAGCAATAACGTAAGCCTGGCTCTGCTTAGGGACCACGCCTTCGGGCCTGTTGCGGCGGTCACGCAGCTTGGCCGGAAGAGAGGCCGGGGTTTCCTGCTCCGGAATGTTAGGTTCCTCTGTCATCGTCGCTCCTTTACTCAGCTTTCCGTGTGAATTCGAGCCGGTGTTTGCCGATTTCGAGATAGCCCTTGTCGACGATCTTGGGAATCACATAGGTCGAGTCCTTGAGTTGAAAGGTGACGAGATCCGGCTTGCCATCCGTCGTCTCATAGATGGCGAACTTCTGTGAAGCTCCGGACTTGATGTAGGTGAAGCGATCGTCGTGATAAATGGCGGAGACGTCGAACGGCTTGTCGTCATGGAAGGTGTAATCGAACTTGAGGCCCTTGGTCGGGTACTCGGAGCGAAACTCATCAACCGCGGCCACGGCACGGCTTTGAGCGAGCTGCACCTGGGCGCGCGCCGCATCCACTTCGGCCGCGGGAACCAGCTTGGTCGCGCCGTTGGCCGCCGCGAGCGCCGACGCATCGGAAGGCTCGATGATGATCTTCAGGTCCGGGTCGGAGGATTCCTGTTCGTCGAGGGTGAACGAATACACGCTGCCCTTGTCGGTGATCAGGTTGAGGTTGGAGTGAATGCCTTCCTTGGCGGGATGCAGGAAGCAATAGTCGCCCACCGTGTCGATGATCCAAAAGTCCTTGTCTCCGGTGGCAACCTCCAGGATCTTCTCCGACGCGGGGAGTTGGATGAGCGTTGTATACCGCATCTTGGCGCGGACGTTCACGATGTCGTTGGCGTGATACTTGACGACGCGTGCGGTTTGCTGGCCGTGAGCGACGCTCACGGCCAGGCCGAGTAACAGAGGGATGATCGGCGTTCGGTGCATGTGTCTCCTTAGGCGTTGGGGTTGGGGTAATCCTGGGCAAGGCGAAGCAAGCCCTGTTCGGGACCGTACCGGGCAAAGTATTCCTGCTTGCGCAGGTTGTCGCGGGCGTTGTTGGTCGCAAGCCAGTAAGTGAGCGCGTCTACTTCAAGGCGCAGCTTCTTGGTCGATCCCGGCTGCTTCAGAAGCAAATCCCGCTTGGGAACAAGGGACTCCAGCAGCTCAAGCTCCGTGTCGTTGAACTGAAAAATCTCGGCATACAGCTTGCGGTCGATATTCGGATTGGCGAGAAAGATTTTCGTCGGGCAAGATTCATTGACGATATGGAGCATCTCGGATGCCATCAGTTCAATTACCGACTGCGTGGCCAGGATCATGACCGCGTTCTTCTTGCGCCATGTCTTTTCGGCCCGCGTGATCCAGTCGCGGATGGTCCTGTTCTTGAGGAATATCCAGGCCTCGTCGATGACGAAGACTTTGAAGGTAGCTGTATTCTGCGGCCTCTCGATCTCGGAAGACGCCCGTTGAAGGACGTAAAATAGCAGCGGTTCAAGGATGTCGGGGTAATCGGACCATCCATCGAAGTTGAAAGTCTGGATGCGCGAGAATGCCAGGGTGTCTTCGACGTTGTCGAAGATGTGCCCGAACTGGCCGGCGCGCGTCCAGCGGTGGAGCCGCTCACCGAGCGGCCCCAGGATGGAAGCAAAATTGGTTAGTGTCCGGATCTCCGGGGGCAGCTTATAGTGCCGCTCAATAGCAGAGAACAAAGCCCGTTCATCGGCGGTCGTGAGTTCATACCGCCCCTGCGCTTCAATCAGCACACGCAGTAAGAGGTAAAGGAAGTTCATGTTCTCCGCAGTCGGCTCCAACGAAAACGGATTGATTGTGAACCCCGGAGTCTTCAGGCCGACATTCAGATACGAGCCGCCGAATGCGCGCGTGAGCGATTCATAGCTCGCGCCGAGATCGAAGATGAAGGTCAGAGGGTCGTATTTCTGGAGCGACTGGAGGGTAAAATTCAGCGTAAACGACTTGCCGGAGCCGGTGGCCCCGAGCACGAGGGTGTGGCCCACATCTCCCGAATGCAGATTCAGGTAATAGGGAGTGCCATGGGAGGTTTCAAGCACTGCAAGGTACTCGCGCTCAAGATGGACATTGCGCCGCAAGCCCTCGGAGACGGAGAAGAGAAAGGACAGATCGGCATAGTTCGAGTTCAAGGCCCAGAGCTTGCGAAGGTTGAAGTGACGATTGCCTGGAATCGTCGCAAAGAAGGCATTGAGCAGGTTGTACCGCTCTTCGTAGAGCAGGCCGTCATTAGTGGTGAACAGTTTCTGGAACTCGGCAATCGCGTGCTCTACCTTCGTGCGGTCCTCGTCGTAAACCACAACCGTATAAGTGAACTCGCCAAACGATTTGCCTTCCATGCCGATGGCGGTCAGAGCCGAGCCGAGTTCGGAAACGGCGGCCTCTTTCGAGTCGTCAACCAGCTCATCCTTCGGCCCGGTATTCTGGCGGTCCTGAAGATTCGATACGAAGCTCGACTTCGAGTTGTGATAGTGACGGCGGCGGCTGGCAATCTCCTTGCGCGCCCTGGCCCCATCGACGGGATGCCATTCCGTAACCACATGGAAGTTGGCCCGGATGTCGAGCAGGCCATTCAAGAGCAGAGGCCGCGTCTCGCCGGGAAGCTCTTTGAGCGTGAGTACGCGGACGTAGTAATCGTCAATGCGCAGAAACCCGCGATGCGCTTCAAGCTCCGAATTGCACACCTGCCAGTCGAGACGTTGCGGCCCATGCAGGCGGACATCCTCAATCTTAGAGGGGCAGAAGTTTACGAGACGCCGGACAAGCCGGAAGGTCTTCTCTGCCCCTAGCAGCTCGACCGTGGTAAGGTCGCTGAGCTGCCCACTTAAACTCTTTGCCTTCTGCTGGAGCGTCGAGCAATCGCGCTCGATCTGCTCGTACACCATCGACCGTTGATCGCTCGAAGCAAAGAGCGATTTCATCTCTTCGAGTCCGCTCCGTGGGTTCTTCAGGGTTTCCGAGATCGCCCGGAGCAGGCCATTTTTGGCATACTTGCCGTCGATCATCAACACCCAGAAGATTTCGAAGTTATACAGGCGGCCCGACTTCTCTCGAAGGAAGGCCATCCGCTTCTCAACCGACGCGCGGGTTAGCGCGTTGCCGCATTGCTCGTGAGGAATCTCCGGCAGGTTGCGCTTGAAAAATACCTGATACAGCCGGGTCCGGTCGTCGAGCGACCGGAAGGCCGCCTCCAGGCGTTTGACCGCATAGTCGCGCCCGGCATGATCCAGGCTCTCGTAATCGATGCCGCCAACTTTGAGCGCGCATCCCAGGTCGCCGGATTTGGTGAGGAAGGTATGTTCATCCCAGAAGCCATAGAGGTTGATCTGCGCCTGAAACGCCCCAGCTTCCTTCCATTCCTTTGTGATTTGCTCAGTCCTGAACATGGGGCCTTTCAAAAACGATCTCCGTTGCCTGCTCCTTCATAGGGTCGTAGCGCCTGCGGAACTTGGTCGAATTCATCAGCACGCGTAATATCTCCACGTCGTATTTGGTCGCCCGCCTGGCTGCGATCACTCCAGCGATGAAAAGCACGATGCCGCCCAGAAGCGAGTGCATCAGGGAAAACACGGCGCCGCCGGAAATCAGCGCGACGAAGAACAGCCGCCGCTCCGCGCCAAGGACGGTCAGCGGGCGATTCATGGTCTTATATGTCCTGTTGCATCGTGGATCGCCCGCTGCCATTTCCCTGCCTCCTTTCGTCTCGTTTGCCTATCCAACTTTTTGGGTCTAGCCCGGAAAAAGCCAGGCCATGAAATTCACCGCACCAATGGCCATGCCGACTCCAAACACAATGCCGGCAAGCATCTTCTTTGATTGGCCCTCGCCGTAGGCGAACATCAGCCCTCCCACGACGATGGCGACCAGCGACAGCCCCGTCGCAATCGTGCCGGTGAACGCAGTCTTCAGAACGTTGACTGCGTTGTCCCAGGGGTCGGCGTTTTGCTGGGCGTAGACCGGCATAGCTGTCAGCAGCAAAAGCGAACAACCTATCAGTGTGATTGGGTGCCTTCGTACCCAGCGGGCACGGAGGTGCCCTGTGACCTGCGCAAGTTTCATCAGGGAATCTCCTTCTTGTCGTATGGTTTGCCGTGAGGATTAGCTCTCGACGGAATGTGCTTGAACCACCGTACGGCGAAATTAAGGAGCTAGATTGGAAAGATTTTCCCGAGAATTTCCTGGTCGGAAATCCTGGCCATTATGGGTTTTTGCGAATTGCTCGACAAGACTGAAACACCGTCGAGAGCGGAACTCGCCGAATCAAGAGAACGGAAGCCAAGGCTAACTTGGTTCTCGCCGTCACATATCAAATTATGCTTTGGCATGATGGCAAAAGTCAGGGGTGACTTCGGGTTTGCCATCGTTCGGAAGTGTTGATCACTTCGCAGAATCCGATCTTAGTCTCAAGAATTTGTGAGCTTCTTGTATCGATAAAGAATGTCTTGGTACGTTCTAATCTCGACCCCTTCAGAGCGACTCAAGATATCGGCCTTCAACTTCTCATCTCCGACGGATATTGTCTTCCCGACAACCAAGACTAGCCGCGGTCTGTAGGCGGTAAAACCAAGTACTTTCCGGACGTACTCGCGGTTTTCTGTTTGCTCAAAATATCGAGCATAGGTTTTTAGTTGAGCCACCGCCTCGGCGACACTGTCGTAGAGACGCTCTCTCCGGGGAGTACTCTTTATGATGGGTACTGTGGGTAATTTCAACTCGACAATGCTCGGCTCGTGGGTCATACCTGCTATAGGTTTGAGGATGAAGTCAGGTATAAGATCCTGTTCTTCGTCGCCTATCATTACCTGCGGCTTAAGGCGTACGTGCGGATGAGCGGTCTCGTGCTCTCCGCCCAGTAGGAATTCTGGGAACCTCTCAAAGAACTCCTGTAAAGCTTGCTCCTTAATCTTAGGCCGATTGATTAGTTCCTCAAATTCTTCGATAACCGCTTTGGCGGAGCTCCATGGAAGTCGAATGTACGACTGGGAGAGTACTTCACGAAAGCTATCGGTATGTACGATGATCTTGCCGTCGTCGCCCCTGATCGCTCGTAAGTAGTGAATCCTGTTTTCCTCGTCCAGAAACAGAATGTGTTCCACTTCTTGCAGATAATCAGCCCGATAGCTGAAGACATTCATGAGTTTTCGGCATTCATCGGGATCAAGAATCTCAATTTCAGCAAACCAGCCGCCCCGGTACGGGTCCGAATTCACGGTTGCTGGTTTCAGCCTGAGCTCTTGATTGGAACTGATCACGCGGCATGTTACCGGGGCATCTACGTCTGATACAGCCTTGATTGACTCGACTGTACCGAGACACTTCCCGCTCTGAATGATCTGGCCAGCCGAAGGGACAATAACGAACACTATGTCCCCCAACGCCTCTTGAGCGTAATCGCTAATACCAACTAATCCGGTACGCCCGCGCGGAGAAAGCCACTCGTGCCCGCGGGTGAACAGATAATTGGCCAATGAAGTTTGCTCCATTTAGAAATCTCCCGCCGTCAGAGTGCGTTGTTGGTTAGGCCCTTTGGTTTTCCAGGGTATTCTACGGTACGCTCCGGATCTCATCCAATTGTTCATTCGTTCTTTGGGGTGAGACGCGACAACAGTGCGCGCGGTACTCTTTTGTTCATCGATTCCAAGAGAAGCGCTTGCTCCCCGTCTAGCCTCCGAGTAACCGGCAATTCGGAGATCATGCCGAGTCGATCATTCTGAGTTGACGGAAATCGCCAATTCACTCAGCGATTGCTTGAATGCTAGCGCGCCAGCATTCCGGGCCGTACGCGAGGGATGTTGACTCATTGACTCTGTTTTTGGCACTGAATTATCCACTTCGGGGTTCTAAGGGGCAAGCCGCCGGGTCGGAAAGGGCAGGCCCGCTGCGCAGCAGTGCACAGACACGGGCGGGACGCGGCTTGCAGGGCTAAAAAAAGCGGCGCCCGAATGAGCGCCGCGAGTAATTGCCGTGACCAGTTAGGCGGTCTTTTTCTTCACTGCCGATTGAGCGGATTTGGCAGGGGCTTTGCGCTTGGCTTCGAGTTTGACTTCCTTCGCCCGAAACTCCTGCTCGACCGTGGTTCTGAGTTTCTCGACATCGATGCGGTGCTGCTTGGCCGCTTCCATCAACTTGACTGCGGGAGCCTGAACCGTCTCAGTCTCCTCCAGCAGAACAAATTCGATAAGCAGCCGCGACAGCTTGACTTCATCGGCATCGCGCAGCGACCGCAGGAGCTTGGTCCGCATTTCGCTGTACTGGACCTCGGAAGACTCGCCTTCGATGAGCTTGTGCCGTCTTGCGATGAGTTCCCGCTGGTTGGGCGAGAGCTTTTCCATTATCCATCCTGCGACGGCCTGTAACTCCACCCGCTTGAGCGGCGCACTGGTCTTCGCCAGAACTGCCGCCAGAGTGCGAAACCGGACCGTCGCATCGAGCTTCTGTTTGAGTAGCTCCTTACGGCGCTGCTCCCGAGCCTTGGCAACGGATTCCGGTGACCGGCTGCGGTCCACGGGATGGTGGATGGGGCAAGCCGGGTCGGCGCATACTCTGGTGACCGTGCCGGCATCGAAGCCCTCCGACACAATGGCCTCTTTCATATGTCGGCATGGCTTCTGGTGCGGCTGAAGACCCTGCCCGTTTCCCGGCTTCTTTTCCGGCAAATGGATTTCAACATACCTGCCGCGCGGCAAGACTGCGGGGTTCGACGGCGCTCCATTGGCGCTCTTGATCTGGAGCAACTCCGGTTTCTTCTCGGTCGTTTGACGGATATGTGCTTCAACCTTGAGCGAAAAACAGACCGCGTCGGAGCAGCTATCGTGCGCGAGGCTCACATCCCCGAAGAGCAGCGTATTGAATCCCGTCCGCTTCGGGCAGGTGATACAGGCACCCGCCTCCGGCGACAAAGTTGCGTCGTCCTGATCGAACGGCGCATCCTTAAGCACCAAGAGCAAGTTGCGCTCGATCCAGTGTGCAAGCTGTTTGACCGGCACCTGAATATCGACATTCTTGCCATTGGTCCAAACGGACGTGAAGGCTTCTCCAAGCGCCCGTTCCTGCTGGTGCGGCGGGAGCTTGGCTATCAAAAGCGCGTGGCCGGTGCTGATACGGTCGGCAAGGAACGCATCGGCCACGGCCGGAACGAGCTCGATCAGGCGCAAACGCTGGCACACAAACGCCTCGCTTTTGCCGATACGCGCCGCGATCGTGGCAATGTCGTACTTGGGCGACTCCATCTGGAGCAGCGAATGGAAGCCGATTGCCTCTTCCATCGGGTGAATATTCTCCCGTTGCAGGTTCTCGATTGCCTGGGCCTCAATGACCGCCGAATCGCTCAAAGCTACGATGCGGACGGGCACGGTTTCGAGCGTGGCAATCTTGGCAGCCCGGAACCGCCGCGCCCCCGCAATCACTTCGAATTGCTCGGGTGCGAGTTTCCGAACCAGCAAAGGCTGCAAGATACCCTGCGATTGGAAGCTGGCCGCCAGTTCCTTCAATCCGTTTTCCTCGAAACGGCGGCGTGGGTTGGTGGACGACTCGACAAGCTGCGCGACAGGCAGATTGCGGTATTCCTGCTTGATTGTGGCGATTTCTGCGGTTGGCATCGTTGTTCTCCTCTTGTGGGTACACCTCGGCTGTGGCCTCTCAACTGAGAGGCAGGAAGGTCAAGCGGGTGAGTGTTTGAGAGTCCTCACCCACGCGGATGGCGGGTGAGAGGTTAAGCGGCGGTGGTTTCCGCCGCCTCCTGTTGCGCATCTTGTTCGGTCTTCGGCTCCAGCGCGGCAAGGATGACGGCTGACGTTCTCTGGATGACCTCCAGACTCTCTGCCAGCAAAGAGGCGTTGCCGTGGTAAAGCTGGATGTAGTCTGCGGAAGCGGTGCCAACTTCCAAACCAACCGCCTTCGCGACCACAAACGCGATAGCCTCCGCCTCGGTCTCGCGCACGGTCTGCGTGGTGACAGTGCGGCGGTCGGCCTTGTGCAACATCTCGTGCGCCAGTTCATGCACCAAGGTGGAGAACTCCTCGGCCTTCGTCTGGCCGGGAAGCAAAATGATCTTGCCGCCGTAGCTCACACCCATTGCGGGGGCAATGCGCTCATTGAACTCAAGCGCGATTCCCTGCACATTGACGAAATCGACGAGGCGGTCGCGGAACTCTCCCACTTCGCCTTGAACTCCCAAGACGGACGGAAGCTCTGTGCCATCGGTCTGCGAAACATCGAAGACGTAGACGGCCCGAAAACCTACCAGCACCGGGGTGTTCGGATTGGCCGTCTCTTCGTCGGCGTCGGCGTTCTTCCTGCGCCTGACGCCGATCATGGGGGCGAGAATCTGGATTCCCTTCTCGCCCTTTTTCACCCTGCGTCCAAGCTGGTTCCACGCATAGATACCAGCAACGTGGGTTGCGGTCGGCTTCTGCCGCGCGATCTGGAGAATGTTCCCGAAGCTGTAGTTGTGAAAGTGGCTCATGGCCGTCAAATAGGCCGTCAGTGCATCGCTCTTTCCCGCCTCCAACTGCTGGATGAGAAAGTTGACGTTCTCGCGGATGAGCCTCTGCGTCGCGTTTTCACTGCGCGACGTGCCGTTGTTGCTGCTGTTGCGGTTGTTGTTGCTTTGATATTCCATTGTTTTTGCCTCTGTCTGCCCTGGGGGGCGTTTTTTTCTTTCACCCGAGAGCGAAGCGAAGGAAAAAACGTACCCACAGGCAGACGGAGCAGAACGAGAGCGGCGCTGGTGGGAGGCCGGAGTGGTGGGCGCGCCAAGTGCCAAACACGCATGATCGTTTGGCGCGCGGGCGGCACTTGCCCGAACGGACGGAAAAGGCCCGATCTCTGGGCCGTCCACCGGAGTGGCTCGAAGTGGGACAAGGTCGCGCGTTAGCGCCTCCTTGCTTTAGCTCCTGGCCTTTGTCGATGGAATCATTTCCAATTCGCGGGTAACCACTGCATTTGATGAGGACATATTTACAGGTTCGGCGCCGCGGCTATGGCGAACCATTCCGACCGGCATATCAAGAAGCTCTATGATCAACGGAAGGGTCTCGCGACGCCGGTTGAGATCGAACGGCGAATTGCCTTTTGGAAGACCGTTGGCTGTATGCTTGCTGAAACGGCAAATTGAAAGGTGATTTCTCTTGGAACCTACCCACGTTTACATTGTCGGGGCCGGCTTCTCGCTCTATGCCGGACTGCCGTTGCAGGCTGAGTTCACGAAAGCATTGCTGGAGAAACCTAAGAACGCGGCTCACGAGGCTACTCGACTGACTACCTATCTAGGGAAATTTGTACACGACGTGTTTGATCACAATAGGACAGCGACAGCGAAGTTTTGGCCGGAACTCGAAGATGTTTTTACCAACATCGATCTCGCTGCCAACACGGGGCACCACCTGGGACGACATCACGCGCCCTCGGACCTGCGAATGACGCGCCGTGTGCTCCTGTCACGAATGATGTCGATGTTGGATGAGCGGTACACCGCGGCGGATGCAACCAAAGACGCCCAGTGGGCAAAACTCGATAAATTCTTCGCAAAGCTAGATGTCGGTCGGAGTGCGTTCATCTCGATGAACTGGGACACCGTCATCGAACGTAGGCTCTCCGTGTTGCGCGGCGTAAACGACTTTGACTATAAATGCGAAGCTATTCCGGCCGATTTCCCTCTAAAGGGGCAGACTGTCGTCGAGCGCGATATTCCCCACGGCGCGCAGAAAGTCTCGCTGGTGAAGATGCACGGGTCGGTTAATTGGCTGTACTGTGATAATTGCCGCAAGCTCTTCTGGTTTCCTGCAGCGGAGGCTCTCACCGTTGCGAAACAACTCATAACGAGAACCGAGGCAGAGACGCTGCGGCTGGCACCGCCCGGCGACTTCGCAAAGTGGAACTGCAAGCGGTGCATCAAGGTGCCGCTTACGACCCGTATCGCGACATTCAGTTACTTGAAGGCACTCGACTTTCCAATGTTTGAACGATCCTGGCTTTCAGCTGAACAACTCCTCAGGCACGCCAAGAAGTGGATCTTCATTGGCTATTCGCTCCCTGCAGCGGATTATGAATTCAAGCATTTGCTCAAGCGTGTCCAGTTGTCCCGTAAATACCCTCCGGAGTTTGTAGTCGTTACCGGAGGAAGAAAGATCAACACGGACACTACATACCGAAACTATCAGGGCTTCTTTGGCCGGGGCATTAGGCGAAAGAATAACGGCGAGCAGAACTTCTTTGCGCGCGGACTCACCGCTAAGGCATTGGCGGCTATTTGTGAATAGTGGCGACACCCTCCATTTACGTGTGCCGCTCCTGGCCAGCAACCGGCCGCATTAGGATTTTCCTATGGATTTGCTTCACGGATTGCGCGAAAAACTGCGGTTTATAGAGCCAATGCACCAGCAAGCCACGGCCAGCTTTGTAGAGAAAAAGCGACAAATCGAGAACTCAGAAGGTGACTTCGACTATTCGGGGCTGGACCCTGATTCCTGGGATGGTACACCGCCGTTTCTTGAAGACTGGCAGGAGGCTGTTGAAGCCATCAATCTGTTGGGGCAGGCATGTCTCTGCCTGGTCCAAAGCGCCCTCAAAGAATACCTTGAGGGCTGTGTGGCACTTACGAATGGAAAGCACAGCGGAAGGGAAACGATAGTTGGTTCGACGCGTACCGGCGCTTCTTTCAAGCGGAACTTGGAATTGATTGGAACAAGTCGCCGGTGTCTCTCGATTCTCTCGAAGAGATCAACCTGGCCCGCAACGATGCACAGCACGCCGGAAGAGAGCTTGGAATGACCCGCTACCGGAATGCGCGGCATCAGGAGCGGTTTCCGAATTGAATTTTTGCGGATGGCATGTTTACAAAGATGGCCGAGCGGCTTCCCTTGTTCCCGGTGCCTCTGAAGGTTAAGACGGAGTGCTTGCACGAAGCGATCAGGCGGGTGGCTGATTTTTGCGCATTCATTGATGAGCGGCGACCCGCTTGATTCGGCTGTGTCCTTTTCGGGACCCTTGACTTCGCACTCGTCCAGGCCACGCATTGTCGACCAAATACCGAGTAGTTTCCTCTGGGGGCAAATAGTGGGTCAATGGTGGGAGTGAATCAAGAGACCACGCCCAAACGGGGGGACTCAATACCGAGCCGATTGTTTCGCCTGTGCCGGAATACCGCGACATAGTAATGAAGTACGCAACCGAGACGGGTATCACGGCCGAAGCGGTGCGCGTTTGCGTATACTCGATGCGGGCGACGGCGGCGACAAATGCGCTCTCAAATGAGGCCGATATTGCCAAAGTATAGCAGTGACTGAGGCATGCTAACGCTTCCACTACTCGTCTTTACGACCGGCGAAAGACTCGTCCGGAGGACAGTCCGACATTTCATGTGAAACATTGAGAGCAGCTGAGTTATAGGAATACAATTAGCCATCCCAACACTCCGATCTTCCGTGAGGTGGCTGTGACTCGGAAAGTCAAAGGGCAGCTTCGCTTTTCTGACCATTTTGGAATCAGAAAAACTCAATCGCAACTTGATTTCGTTGACGTCCCGCTCGATACCGACATTGAGTTGTATGTCGATCCCTATGCGCTACACGTGTCGCCCGTTGACTGGCTCAGAACCTGCGGGGATCTCGTCACTAACTATTTCGAGCTTCTCCTCCAAACCCTACGGGACAAAGATGAAGCCAAGGCATTTGCCTTACTCTCAAATCTTCGTGAACCTAACGAGACAAGGTTGGGACAGTCCAAAGGGAGCCCCTCCGGACGAGGTTGGGGAAAGCTCCAGGCAAAGCAGCTCTATGATCGCTTGAGCAAGAGCAAGGCAGTATCCAGTGGAAGACTCAAGGATTTAAGCGACTTTGAGTTGTTGATGCCTGGGATCGGCAGCGACAAAATATCCGATCTCACCATCAACGTGATTCGCGGGGAGCTCGTCGCCTATACGCAGGAACAATGCGATCTTTATGGCGTGGCGACGGAACAGGTACCGGCAGGTGTTTTTTGGAACCCGGACGATCAAAGATGGGAGGCGCATTATGCTCACCTACCCGTTTACGAAGATGTTGGAGTGCTCCTCGTTCCCAAAGTGGCAGTACGACGGCAATTGGTCCCAGACTACGAGGAATTCTACACGCACTACGTCCTGCGTTTCCTCGAAGCAGAACACCTGAATGCTGGCAGCGCGCTCGTGCACACGCTAAAGAATGGAAATCCTAGAATCTATAAAGAAGATCTGAGGGCAAGATATCGATTATCAAAGGATTTTCTCTTTGATTTCTCAGATAAACATCCCGCCGTCCTTAATGACTATAAAAAGATTTTGCCAGAGAAGGCCGCAGAGATGATCGCGGACGAGAGCATTGAAGGCAAGCAAATATTTAGCCGCCTGATTGACCGTCGGCTCGGCGCGAAAACCCTCAAGGAAATCCAACCGGGTCAGGCGGACGCAAGCAAATATCAGAAATTCATTTTGGGAGCTTTGACCGAAATCTTTTACCCAGTGCTTACGCGCGCGGCAAAAGAACAAGCTGTCGATGACGGACGGAAGCGGATCGACATTTTCTTTCACAACTCAGCCAGCAAAGGCTTCTTCTCCTGGTTGGTCAATGTTCATCACTACCATGCACCGTACATCTCCATAGAATGCAAAAACTATTCCAGTGATCCTGTGAATCCAGAATTTGATCAGTTAATCGGGCGATTGAACCGCAAGCGCGGCTTTGTTGGAATCATGGGTTGTCGCACGATTGAGGACAGAGCGCTGATGCTGAAACGTTGTCGGGATGTTGTGAATAACAACGACAAACAGCTAATCCTGGTCCTCGATGATAATGACATCATCAAGCTGTTGGATTTTGCTGCTGCCAGAGAACAGAAAAAGATCGACGAATATATGGAGGACCGACTGAAAGAAATTCTGACTTAAGAAACGGGTGCGATAAGAAACAAGCGGACTTTCCAACGAGTCCGAGGGAGCAACCCAGTCGTCTCGTTAGTCAGACTTTGGATCGAGTTAGAGAGCCACGATGGCAGAGATTGACGGTTATACAATCCGAATTGACGGCGATTGGTCCCTGAAGGATTTCTATGAGCTTCCGCATGTATTCGCACAGGTTTACGGGTTCCATTGTGCATTCCTTCTTGCTGACAAGGCGCTCGATCATGAGCGACTAGCACTGGCATTTAGTTCATACCCTTGGCAAGGCGGATATAGCGCGGTAAATTCTTACACAAGCCTCTCCAGTCAGATCCCCAGGAATCTTCGGCCTAGAGTCAGGGCAATTCACTATGCCTCGCCGGGATATATGGAACTCGGACTTTGGGTTGCCGCAGCGACTGCAGCCGCTACAATCATCAAAAAGACAGTTGATACGGCAAGTAGTATCCATCAACTTTATAGCGACATCTATAAGGGTCTTCAGGAGTGACGGCTTGTTGGGATTGAGATCAAGCGTAAGACGCTTGAACTTCAAACCGAAGAGATCAATTTTCTGGCGAACTCATCTCGGCAGTTGGCCGAAGCTCTCGGCTTCAGCGATTTGGCAAGATTAAATGAACTCACCGGCAATCCTGTTGCAACAATGAAAATTTTTCTCTCCTACTACAGACGAATACGAACATTGGCCGAACACGAGCAGAAGGGAAAGGCCGATTTTCCGGAAGAAGAGCCCCACAAGCGATTGGAGAAGTAAGGTCTTCAGCGACCTAAGCGCTCTTAACGCGCGATAAACCGGACCATCACGCACTAAGGAGGTCAACGCTGGCGACAAATGCACTATTACAGAGCGCGGATATTGCCAAGTGAGCGGATGTCATGACCATGCTCATGTTTTAAAGACGCGCCTCTATACGGCTCTTCGCGAAGGCTTCTGCGCTCGGCCAATCCGGTGAGACATAAAGGCTTCTCGATCTGGGGCCGTTTGCTTCGCTTACTACAAAAAAAGAAAGCAAATTGCTTTCCTCGCGAGCGGCTTCAAGCAACTCCTCCCACAAAAAGTCCTTGCTGCCGGCGTCTTCGCGTGACGGAACGTCGGCCGCGTCGTAGGTCTCGTTTATCCCTAGTGAGTTCCAGAGAAAACCCTGAGCGGCGTTGTCCATGTCGCTGAAAGCTTCGCGGGCATAGCTCCGGTCGTAGGTCTTGAGAATCTCAACCCGCCTATCACCTGCCACTTGCTCGAAAAACATCTCCTGCTGGGGCATACGGCACTCTCCGGTGATCCATTATCCCGCTGATCCGCGAAGGAGTCCAGCCCAGGTACACTTTTTTGTCGCGTCAGAGATTCCTGCATACTCCAGGCAACATAGAATCGCGCAGGCAGGGAAGCTTCGCACAGATCAAAAGCACGCCCTCCATGTTTGCGCCGTGAGCTTAACGGCATTCTCTATCGGCTGGGCGATGATCCCTAATACTGAAGGATTGCTCAAGAATTCGCCTTGACGATGAACAACAGCTGACCGAGAATGCCTACAGGATGGAGAAAGTGTGCCAAAGTCATTAAGTGCTCTCTCAGAGAAGAAGATCGAACTCGTCGAAGTAAAGAATCTTCGCTTTGACCCCGAGAATCCTCGGTTGCCATCGAACCTTGATGGAAACGACGAAAAGGAAGTTCTCAGCTGGATGCTCGCTGAAGGAAACATTCCAGAACTCATGGCGAGCATCGGCACTGCTGGATACTTTCCCGGAGAACCGCTGCTGGTCGTTCCAGCGACAGCAAAAGAGTCGTTCTACGTTATTGAAGGCAACCGCCGGTTGTGTGCGGTGAAGTTGCTACTCTCTCCAAAATCAGCTCCAACTAGAGCTAAGGCGGTTCAGCAGATAAGCGATGAGGCCATTTTTCGGCCAAACCTGATTCCGGTCATAAAGTACGCGTCTCGCCATGAGTTGATAGATTTTCTTGCGTACCGCCACATTACGGGAGTCAAGGCGTGGGAACCTCTCGCAAAAGCCCGCTATCTTGGACTCATGTTCGATAACCTCTCGAAATCCACTCGATTGGGGATGGAAGCTAAGTTCAAGAGGTTAGCAAAACAGATCGGCAGCCGCGCTGACTATGTTCAGCGTCTACTTGTCGGCTTGTGGCTATTTGACATAATTGCGGAAAATGCATTCTTTCGTATCAAGGATCTGGACGAGGACACGATTGATTTCGGCATCCTAACGACGGCTCTCACTTACGGCAATATTGCCCGCTTTCTTCAAATCCCGACTGCGGTGACGCCGGAACTGAAAGGCTTGAATAAGGACCATTTGCACCAGCTTACCTCATGGCTGTTTGATCGGGACTCAGAAGGACAGACGCGTCTTGGGGAGTCGCGCAATCTCAAGAGCCTGAATACGGTGCTTGGCAACGAGGCGGCACTAGCTGCTTTCCGTGGCGGAAAATCCCTTCTGGATGCCCTGCGGCTAACTGAACAGCCTACCCAAGTGTTTAGGGGATCGCTCCTCAGTGCCCGCTCGTCGCTCCAGCTCGCGCGCGACTACATGCATTTAATTAAGAAGCCGACAACCGTGGAATTCGACCTGTTAGACGAAATCGAGCGCATAAGCCAAGGAGTCAAGGCTGCGATAAAAGCGTACGCAGAGAAGGGGAAGACGTCCAAGTGAGCAACACAAGAGCGAAACCGGTCACGTCTCTCGAAAGACTTCCTCGGGTTGGCGTACGACATACTTGGGCAGACTACGTGGAGCTTCTATGTTTATTTAATCTCGATCGTGAGATCTCGAAAGACGTCTTAATTGACCGTTTTCGGGAGGGCAAAGATACCGGAGAAACCATCGACGACGAAACCGAGGACGATACTGGCGCAGCCGAGGATGAGGAGACTGCCGCCAGCGAAGAGAATTTGCCAATTGATGAAAGACTTAGTACTAGGGCGGAGGATTTGTTCCGCCATCTGAAGTACCGAGAGAGTGCCTTCGGAAAGTCCTACCCTTTTGCAGTAGATATGGCCCATAGGCGTATGGTGCTCCGCCGAACCACTGGTGTAAGCCGCTTGTACCTGTTTCTACTGATTGCATCCAACCTTCGGTATTTCACTACTCTTACGCCGCAGATAACGAAAGATTTCGAATCACTGTCCAAACTGGCGTTACAGAAGCTTCTTCCAGCCAGTGGGTTAGTGCATTTGTTTCATGGCGCCGGCCAGTCAGGCCGCTATAAAGGGAAGCTTTTCGACAAACTGTCCGCCCTGGCATCCGATCTCTTCGAGTCGATGACCGTACGGGCTGATGATTTTGATGAACACGATGTCGGCGACGGTGGACTTGATCTGGTCGCATGGGTGCCGATGAATGATGGCTCCCCCGGTGTGCTTCTCTGCTTCGCGCAGTGTGCCTGCACAGACAAATGGGTGAAAAAACAACGTGAAACTATGGCGGTTAAGGAGGTTATGACATTAAAGGCACATCCCGTATACCTGACATTTATACCGTTTTGCTTCCGTAGGCCGACTGGCAGCTGGTTCTATGCGCACAGCGTAGCGACGGTTCTATTGGACCGCCTGCGCTTAATTGATCTTCTTGTTGGGCTGAGAAAATACAAGGAGTTTGACTCCTTCAAGCGAATCGACAGTTTGATAAAGGGCGTTGAGCCTTTGATCTGAAAATGGCCAACCGGTTCGCTGGTCCCAACAGGAAATCGACCGGATCGGCGTGATGCTCACACGACCATATTCGATGATCACCTCTACGGTTGCCTTCCGCGATTGAACCGGTGCGCTTAATTGACCCCTATATCCAAGCCAGCTCGAAGGGTTTGCACTAACTAGCCAGACGCGGCCAGTGCAAAAAGAGTCTCATGCAGCCGGACCATAGCAAGCGTGTCCAGCTTGCAGTAGTCAAGCAGTTCTTGGCGAGTGACGCCAATATCGGAAGGAGGCACCTCGCCTCTAGCCATTCTTGCGAAACGAGTGATCGCCGTGTCGCCGTCTGCAACATCAAGCTTTGCATACGACAGGTCAGGAACCAATGCAGGCAACACCTTCTTAATCGAGAAGCTGCCTCTGAAATCGGGGTGATAAACGTAATCCGCAACAAGGGGGTGAAGATCAACCAACCGCGCAACAATCAAATCGAGCGCATCTGCTAAATCCGCAAATGCGTTGCGAAGAGCCGTGAGGCGCGTCTTCTCAAAGCTGCTGTATACCATTATCGATCCGTGCAGTGCCAATTTGTCGATCAGTGCTTCAGCAAGCTCTCTCTCACAGTCCTTCGTGGCGTCGGCGAGATATTCGCTATGGCTCACTGGACCCGCGGGAAAGTCGCGATGGTGGATGCTGAATTGAGTGAGCACTTGCTGATGGCATCCATGCCCGATGTAGAGTGGAAGCACGGTTGCCACCGTCTCGAAATCCAAGTAATGGCAGGGCCATTCGACGGACTCCAGAGCCTTGCCAAGTCCCGAATCGACGAGAGCTTTAGCGGAAAAGGCCCCGAGTTGAGCCCGCTGCTGACGGTCATTAAGCTTAATATCTTTGGGGAGCTGTGATAGGTCAATGACGCCCGCAATTGACAGTTGCTTGAGCTTGGTATGGTGAAGCCCTGGTAGCTCCAATACTGTGTGCGCGATTCCTGCCCCAAGGCAGTCGTCACCAAAGAACTGGCAACTGCGGCAAGTGGATACCAATGCTGGGGTCGGCGATGTATTGCCGAGCAATGCCTGGCTGATGAATTCCGACGCACTTTGAAACTCGGCCGTCCGCGCGTTCACCGGATCAGTCTGCTCGACGAAATCGAAGAGGATTTCTGGACCATCTCCGAAACGGTATACTCGCGACAATAAAGCTAATGAAGATTTGGCCACTTTCAAACCAGCCAGTTTGAGCACCATGACGGTATAAGCGAGATCATCAATCAATTCGCCGATCCTGCTTGTATCCGAAAAACTCGATTTCACTTCAATTACATGCCAGTGCGCACCGTCGCGCTTGAGTATGTCTGCTTTGGCAATAAAGGGACCTACGGCAAACGTTGCCTCAAACAGAGTGTGAACGTCTGCGTTGCTGATCAGATCCTGGGTTACGACGGCGGCAGTTTTATCGTCCATCCCTGAGACGAAGACGCCGTCAGGGTATAGGGATCGCGCGAGCGCACCTATCTCCTGACCCTGTTGCATCCTGAAAAGCTCTGCTTCACTCGGTGGCGTGGCGTCAGTACGTAAGAGCCTCCACGCCATCGCAGGGCATTGCACAGCTGCGAGCCATTCGGACTTTGTAATCGATGTCTTCATGAACAATCACCACGTATATGGTCAATTCCACCCGTTGCGGGTTCCACCGTCATAAAAAGTGCCCGTCAGTGGTTTATCACCCCGTACGGGAGAATGCGTACTGATTCTTGATATAGGTGTTAAGGAACTGCCCCTTGGATGGCGCGCTCATCAGTTGCTGATACATGTTCTCAGGGACACCATAATACTGGTATATGCCCCCGTTTAAGAATTCAACCTCAAGGGTCGAAGTCTGTGGGTCATAACCTATGGAGCTGATATTTGATGAGGCTACATTATTCCGTTCCATCGTCTCTCCTCAATCTCCGGCTCACTCATCTTTAACTGGCTTACGGGTTATCTTCAAATCTTTCACGACGGCCCGTGGTTTCTGTGCACGCCAGGAGGCAATTACCCGATCATAACCTTCAGGTCTCCGATCCAAGGCCCATTTCGTGCTGACCTCAGGATCTTCACTGCGGGGACGAAATTCCTTCGCAGGCAGCGTTATGCGGCATCGCATAGGAAGTTTAGCTGCCTCGCCTGTGATGATGGCCTCACCCGTCCGAAGGACAGGTAGCACATCCAGGAGACTGACCAACCCATCGGGCAAAGTTCCTTGCACGCGCGTGCGGTCCGACGGATTGGAGAGCCGGAGAGCAAAAAAGGTGCCGCACTGGGAAAGGATAGTTTCATCAACTTCCGAAGGACGCTGGCTGATGATCATGGCGCCAACACCGTATTTGCGCCCTTCCTTCGCGATCTTCTGCGCCGTTTCTAAGGCAAGACTATCTGATCCCTCCGACAGATAGCGGTGCGCTTCCTCCATCACGACCAGCAAGGGACGTTCTATGCCACCTTCTGTTTTTTCTCGGCTCCAAAACAGCGATTCGTAAACAATTTTGAGAATGGAGCCGACGAGTTGCCGCAGAACTCCACTTGGCACGCCGGAAAGATCTAGGATGGTGACCGGCTTCTTTCCACCCAACCATCCGCCGATAAGGGCGTCCAGATCCTTATCTACCTTGCCGCTCAAGTCCGGTTCCCACGGGCCTGGATGCAACAGGAAATCGTAACGGCGGTCGAGCAATCGCGACCGAAGCAGATTGAGTTGTCTCTGGATTCCGAATGCTTGGCTATTAAGAAATGGCCCTGCAGCACCCATCGCATGGGGCTTGTATTTTGGTGGCTTGAGTACTGCGGCGTCGCCGGCATCCTGAAGGGTGGGCTGATCCCGCTGCGGGCCATCGAAGGTTGCAACCTCGAAGTTGATCAGGTCGTACCAGAGTTTTTTGAGGCTGAACGGAACAGGTGTATCAACGGTAATGGAGTCAGCATCGAGCCCCGGAAATTTCTGCGCGATATGCGAGGCAAGCTTGAGCGAAAATATCTTGTCGGTAAATGCAGTTTCGTGGTTGTCCTTTAGTCCCCCCGTCAAGAATTTCAGCAAGTCTCCGGTATCGAGCGCCCAATATGGAATGAGCAGCCGCTCCTCACCTTTCTGCGGGTCAACACTAAATACTTGGGACACGTCAGCCAGAGCAGCGGAGTATTCCCCGTGGATGTCCAACATCAGCACCCTCGCATTGGGGTAACGCTGCTCCTCCTCAGACGGGGAAGTAATTGACCTGAGCAAACTCGCGATTGTTGTCGATTTGCCCGATCCTGTAGATCCGAGGACTGCAGAATGTCTCGTTATCAGCTCGTTCAACGCTATCCGGGCGGGGATGCTTTCGGCGCTGGAAAGCGTGCCAACCGTCACATGCCCTTGGCCTTTGGTGTCATAGATTCGGCGCAGATGGGATTCCACCGCGAGATGAACTGCGTCCCCGATGTTGGGATACTGGCTGATGCCTCGCTCGAAAGCGCCACCCACGGCTTCCCCGACAAGCTGGACTTTCATCCATCTTCCCGTGTCAGGGTCCAAGCCAACTGCGCTCTCAGGAACCGCATTGGCACCGACCTCAGACACAACGCCAAACAAGTCTTGATAGCCTTGAGGGATTCGGACAAAACTGCCGACCTGTCCGACGCGGTAGGTCTGCCCATTGATAACGGAGAGTCCCGAGGCCACGGACATGGCAAGATGGACACTTATGGAGGAGCCCGTTACTGCGGCCACAGCACCCAGAAAGGTGGGATCACGGCTTAGCATTGCCCGCCTCGCTAACCACCGGCATGTCCTTCGTCGTTGCTGGAGGCATCGCCGGCACCGGAGCAGCCATTTGCTTCGCCTGCGCCAGAGCAAAGAATCGAGCGAGTTTTGCAAAATCACCGAGCAGGAACTCCTCAGCCGTATCCTTTGAGGAGCCTTGCCAAAATGTCCGCCGGATCTCATTCCACTCATCGTTGGGAAGTTGCCCAGGCAGCCACTTACCTGGAATGCCGCTGATCACCGCGCCGTCTCGGGCATAAATACTGAGATTGGGACGGTTAACGGCAAGGCGCGTAGCCAAGCGCTCCTGATCCAGAGCGTGGTATTGAAAAGCAAAGATCGCAGTGTTAGAGTTCGCGGCCAGCGCTTCGTCAAGAACCGCACATATGTGGGCGTCACCGAAAGAAAATCCAGAGCAGATAAGCAGGCTGTCCGGTGTTGTAAGGAATTCCCGGAGCCGCTCGAAGAGGGCGGAATAAGGCAACCGGGTAATCTCATCGTATTTGAGGTGGTCAGGATAAATCAGCTTAGTTGCGTTTCTCTGACCCGTTCGCACGACTGTATCGCCACTTACATCCCAGCCAAGCGACCCATGTAGCTTCCAAAGCCTGGACCAGCGGGCCGGAAGTTGATCCTCAGATATGCTAACCGGGTCAAAGAATGGCAAATGGACTCCGGTGAAACCATCAAAAAATGGCAGCCGGGCGCGCTCGAACGCTTCCTCGATCAGCAGGTCGTAGTTCGGAGTGAAGATTTCGACTGGATGATCGCGGTGTGTACCGCCAATCCATGAAACAAGCTCAGTATAAGGTCCGACTTCCTGCGGAAGCTTCGCACTCACTTGCGAACCAATCTGCGCACATATTCGCTCACCAAGAGTGCCGTATGCGGCACCGTCGAGGCCATGCACCTTTGCTTGGCCGATTGCCTGAGCCAAGCGGC
The DNA here is from genome assembly GCA_049514915.1 of Occallatibacter sp. Classification (GTDB taxonomy): domain Bacteria; phylum Acidobacteriota; class Terriglobia; order Terriglobales; family Acidobacteriaceae; genus Telmatobacter. The sequence continues at coordinate 58,111 of JBEKUP010000013.1, forward strand.
GGACACGCGTCAGGAACGCCTCAATGTTCGGCTCGCCTCCGATCTCTGTCTTCAAGATTTGAAGTATCTTGGCATCGTCCGCGCCCAGAGAACTTACAACAGCGGTAGTCAGCCGAGCTACATCCGGGATGAGCGGCTTTCCATCAATGAGGATTGCCATCGGCGCCCCAGCACCGATGAGGAGTCCTATGCGCTTGCGGCCTTGAGATAGGATCTGCCGTAAATCGACCATATATCGGTCCGGATTATGTACGGTCATGCTCGACATTTGCCCCTCCGGCCCGCCATGGAACCCGTGTACACCGTCCCCGCCTCTGATCCAATCAGCCGCGCGTTTCGCGTCATTTGCCGAACGGGCTCAGTATGAGGTTCGCCAAGAAACTTCTCCAGGCAATTCTGGAGATCGTCTTCGGACTTGGTTTCACACTCCCAGATTACGAGCGATTTCCAGCCAGCTGCCTTCAGCTCATCAATGTTCTTCTTATCACGAAGCCGGTTTCGTTCCAGCTTTGGTCCCCAGTAGCCGGCATTAGACCTCGGTATGTGCGAGATTTTGCACCTATGCGTATGCCAGAAGCACCCGTGGACAAAAATCACCTTCCGCCGCGATGGAAAAACGAGATCCGGTTTTCCGGGAAGGTCTTTCCTGTGCAGGCGGAAGCGGTAGCCGAGCTTATGCGCAAGACTGCGCACCGCCAGCTCGGGACGCGTGTCCTTGCTGCGTATGGCGCGCATATTGGCACTGCGGTCCACTTCTCATAGCTCCGCGATAATCGCCTGTTCGTAGACTTTCGCCGGGGGCAGGTTGCTGGGGGCCGTGAAGGCGAGCGCAACCTGGTCGATGGTGGTGGTGGACTGGCCGCCGAGTTCAAGCGCGCGGATCTGTCCATCCTGCACGGGCGCCCCGACGTCATACCACATGATTGTGAGAGAGCCCGCCTGCTGATGTATCTCTGTCAGGGTGCCACCGAGCCGTTCGGCTATCTTGTGGTACACGGGGGCGGGGCAGATGAAGAAAAGCCCCTTGTGGCACAGGGGCTCACGCCGGAGCACGTGGCCCTTGTAGATAATCTGCGGAAGGATGCGCTTGTTGACGTTCTCCCAATTCAGCCCCGCGGTTGTCTTACCGGTAAAATCCTTCTCCGCGAGATAGGCTTCGCGTTCCGCCTGGTAGTTTCCGGTCGTATCGATGGACTGTACTTCAATTGCGACGAAACTGAGCAGTTTGCCTGCAGGATCAATGTGCGCCAGAATCCAGTCAACAAAATAGGCGCCGCGGCTACCACCAGTTTGGTGTACGCGGCTCGGCAGACGCAGCTCTTTACCCCACCGTTTTCCAAAGACCGCCACGCAGTGCTTTCCAGGGTTGGCCGCCTTGAAGCCTGCGATTTCGCTTCCGATGACGAGATCAATCCCTCCGCCGAACGCCTGTTTGGCAACGTCTTTCAGGATTTGATAATCACCGGCATAGAGGCGGATAGGGCAACAAATCACAGGCCCGCCCTTCTTCGGTTTCAATGTACACATGCCACTAATTGCGCCGCCCCTGAGCGTTTTCGTGCAGGTCTGCCCGAGAAAAGGGCACTCCAGAGTCTGACGGGCCTTATGGGCTGCGGGCGACGGGTCGCGCGGGCTGTAGCCGAAGAATTCAAGGATATTGCTAGCCATGCGCGGCTTCAGTCTCGGCGGCAGGAACAGCACCGTGCGCTTCAAGGTGGGAGCGGATCTGCTGCGCAATGGCCTTCGCCATCAGCACGGGAACGGCATTGCCGACCTGCTCGTACTGCGAGACGCGCGGGCCGAGGAAACGGTATGTGTCGGGAAACGACTGGAACCGCGCCGCTTCGCGTACGGTCAGGGAGCGTTCCTGATCGGGAAGGAAGACGGTGCCCCAATGCGGATCGCATTTGGTCATCACGGTCCCCGCGAGGCCGTCGTTGCGCAGCCGGCCATAACGCTTTGTGTGATCAGACTTGCGTGCACGCTGCATCCCCTTTGGCAGCAGGTGATGCGGAATGTCCCGCCAGGAACCACCCGGCTTGACGTGTTTCATGCGCTCGAAATTTTGTTTGGAGAGCCTCGCCGCGAAATGGTTAAATGTCACGCCTTCCGGATTGCGCATGAAGTGGGCGTATTCACTCACCTTCTCACAGGTATAGCCGATCGTTTCCGCTCCCTCCCCCATCGCCAGGCGCGGCAGATCGCCGATGGCCTTGCCGACCGTGACGGCCGGCAGCAGCCGGCGCTTGTCGGATTCGGTGAGCTGGAAGGTGAGCACACCGCCGCCGCCCCGGAAGTTTGCGCGGCCGGCGGCATAGTGGGTCGGCTCGGGCGGAGCGATTTCACCGTATTTTGAACCGAGCAGAATGAGGCGCCAGCGCTCCTGCGGCACGCCGTAATGCGCAGCGAACAGGATCTTGGCCGTGACGTGGTAGTCCAGGCGCGCGAACTCGCTGAGGATACGGTCGAGCACCTTTCCGTCACCCAGCGAGAGCAAGCCGGGCACGTTCTCAAACAGAAACGTCTTGGGCTCGAACTCCTCCAGGAACCGGACATAGTCCTTGAAGAGCTTGTTCCGCGGATCGGACAGGAAGCGCTCCGGCGCATTGATGGAAAAGCCTTGGCACGGAGGGCCGCCGACCAGCACATCCAGTGCGCCCTTGCGGATTTTGAGCTTGGCGCGGATCTCCGCCGGGTTTACCCGTTCGACATTCTCGCAGTCCGCCCAGGTGCCGGGATGGTTCTCTTGAAACGTCTCGATGGCCTCCGGCACGCAGTCATTGGCATAAAGGCACCGGTACTGCGCCTCACGGAAGCCCTCGGTAATGCCCCCTGCCCCGCAGAACAAGTCGATGGTCGAGAGCAGTGGCTTGCCGTCATCGGCTTCGCGGGGATTCTTATCGTCGGGATAGACCAGCTTGAGGTTTGACGTGCGCTTTTTCATTCCTTACCCCGCCGGTTCTGGTTAAACAGCGGCCATTTGGCCGCGATATATTGTTCTGCCGCATCCCGCATCACCCAGGCAACCGATACTTTCTTCTCCTGCGCGATTTGCTCCAGCGTCGCGTGCACGTCGGGAGATAAAGAAACGGAGACGCGCGGCATAGCGGACTTCCGTCCCTTTTGCTTGCCCGTGGCCATCCGGATCTTCCCCTGAAGTCTATGTTGCATCACCCTACAGCACGGTGCTGCAACAAAGAAGCTCTCTCCATGCTAATCCGAACCTCTGAGGGAAACAGGGGGCGAAACTTATATTTTGAGGCTCTCGGTCCCTTAATGGGCTAATCGGCAAAGTCATTGCAGGTTTTCGAAAAGCAGAGAGACCCCTGACGCCCGTGTCCTTTCGGACCTCGAATTACCACCACGGGTGCGGATGGATAATGTACGCGAGAGCTCACGATGAGGGAATGCTAGTCTGTCTTCCCAGATGCCTTCGGCATTGCCATGGATCTAAGTTCAATCGTGAGAGCAGCATTGGCCAAAAAAAGATATCCAGTTACATCCGAGCAAAGATGGTGTATTCTTTTCGCGAAGTTCGCTTCTTTCACATTCTGCAACCGAACATTCGTTCTTATATTGTCTAAGGCTTGGCAATGAGAGCTGAGCCAACACGGTGATCAGGTTTAGGTTGCCTTTTTTAATGGAGTGCACTGTGACGGACCCAGTCTCAAGCAACGTCCCCGCAGATCACCCTCCCAGCGCAGAGTTGGTGGGAACAACCACCGCAGCTGATCATCGTCCTGGCGCCGAGTGGGTGCTCAAGGATATCGACCGGTCGGTCGACTATCGGAAGAAGTTTTATGAATATTCAATCACCATAGCCACTGCACTGCTTGCCTTTAGTATTTCGTTCCCGCCAACATTAACAGCGGTTGACTTCGTCTTCCTTGTAAGGATCGCATGGGTTGCGCTTGGAATTTCAATCCTCTGTGGCGTCACGATTCATTTTGCGTGGTCTAAGTTCTTTATTTCTTTTCGAGATTTTGACAACCGCAATCATTCCAAGGAGGGCAAGCTCAACCGTAAGAAGTGGACCTTTTTCCGCAGGACGATGGAGTTGGTCCAGTTCATTGCCCTGCTCATCGGCGTAATGGGGATGTCTATCTTTGCCGGAGTTAATTATCAACACATTGCGCAACATCCTAACGACAACAATCCGCCGACTAAAGCAGTTTCGCCTCAGCGCTAGGAGTTCAACGATGGCTGGCACGAGTGGTTGGTTGGATCGACGCAAGAAAATGCTGTCCAAAATCGATGACAGCAGCATTCAGTCCTATCGTAGTGCGGATGCGGAACTCGTCAGCAGCGTGATGAACGGCTTCCGCCCCGATTCGAGAGAAAAAGTTCCTCAATCCGGGATGCGGGTTGTTTGTAACATCTCATCTGCTCACATTGCGGCTGTTCTTACGGGAGAGTCCCGCAAAGATCCAAAGCCCTATAAGAATCGGTACGATCTGGCATCTCAGCGCAAGGATCCTCAAGCGGTCGGCGCTCGTGTACCGACCCCTCAGAGCTTAAGAGAAAAGATTGATAGTGTCCTCGCAAGCCTTACGTCCACCAGCGACGGGAAGGAGTTCTACTACGCTGCCATCGAATTGAATGGCAGTGGAATTCGGTATTTTGGCGACCTTTGCATGGTGTTGAAACCAGAAGAGACGGACCCGAACACTCTAGTACTCTTCAAGAACTCGTACGACCTTTCTCGGAGTCCTATTCGCGAAGAGGTATTCGTGAATGGTTCTATCGACATGGCCAAGGCGATCGACAAGGCGAAGGAATTACAGGGAGTCTGGCCAGACGACGTAATTGAGATGGCGGCCTGCAAGCTCCTCGATGGTGCGAACCCTACCGAACGGAGAATCACGTCGGGCACAGTCTCGGCGGGCGTGCTCTTCGACGAAGACTATCTTGAAGTGATCCGGCTTGAATCGTTCGGAGCATCGAGTCTCGAAGAGATACGGCTTTCAGCCCAGGATGTTGCGGTTGAAGGGCGAGTTGCCGAACGGCTTCGGAGTGGCCCCGCCCCGTCGTTCGCTGAGCTTCAATGGCGGCATCGGCGACGCGGAGCGGAGAGGATCGCTACCCAAGTTAGGGTTTCGACGCGGGTTGTGGCCACAGCTGGGAGGACACGCTGATGGCGCACTGGTATATCGATGCACTCGATGCGCGGGCGGGAATGGGACTGGCAACATATCGCGATGCGGACCTTAATGATGCCACAGTCGATCTGGGGAAACCAGCTGTGTTCATCGGCCCACCATTCTTTCAGGCAGAATCTGTTGCGAGCCGTGCTATCGGTTTTGCGGCTACGCGAGGGTCATTTCAGCTTGGACTATTCTCAGGTGGTGAGGAGAGAGGCGGTGAGGTTGCGTTTTCAACCCTCCAGGGTGTTTGTGAATTCATTCGGCGAGTGTATGTCTCCTCTGGTGGAGGCGATACTGACAGTGGAATTAGTCCTGCACCGGTGGTACCTAATCCAGAAACAGGTGGCGCAGAACCTCCGCAGCCACCAGTAAACGGAGGGTCAGTCGCTCGCGGAATGTTGAGTTTCGTCAGCCAGATGAGTGAGGATATCGCATCGATTTCCCAGTTAACTCTTTCAAGTTCCGAGCCGAAGCAATTAGACCGCCGGGAGGGCAAATATATGGAGTCGCTTCTCGTGACTCTCGGACCGCTCACTGACGTTGACGCTCTCCTGGCGTACGGAAGCGCGGTCCTCATAGAAGAATTGCTCCTGCGGATACCAAACAGTTCGGGAGATCGTGGAGCCTGGATGAAATCGGTGATGAGCCTAGGCCAAGTGCTTAGCCGGTTGGGGCTGTTAGAATCCGTGTTCCAAGGGCCCGAGTTTCATCGGCTAACGCAGTTGGCGACAGATATCGATAGGCGCTTCAACCTATTCAACCATTTCATTCGCGAGTTTGATACCGCGCTTCCGGTTCTGCTGGGCTTGGGCTCATACCCGTGGTGGCATCCTCGGTCTGTGCCCCTGTTTTGGTTCGCACAGCATGCCTGCTGGGGTGCAGGTGACCCACTGGATGGTCTTTCATCGTTTCCGATACCATCGGTTGCAGCGAAGCACGTCCGTCTGAACCCGGAGACCGCGAGTGTTCGGGATCTCCTTAGCGTGTTTCTAGCAAACCCAAGAGTGCTTGAAGGAGAAAAGGTTTCTCCTCCAGAGGCGCCCATGATCGTGGCATTTGTTCTTCTTGCCAGCATGCTGATTGTGTCGGCGGGTGGGGCTTCCCTAGCTCGGATCGATGGAACCCGCATCGGCGAGGATCTCCGAAAGGACCTTGTAAGAGACGCGATCGTGTGGATGGATTCTCAGATACCTGGCTACCTCTTTCACAGAGACATCGAAGAATATATCCGAAGCGCGTCGCAGTTGCGTTATGCGTAAGATCCAATCTGCGCTTTCGTCGCGTCTCGTTACTTGCCCAGCCGGTGGCATTCGCAGTCAAATGCCCGCCAGGTTTGTTGCTGATACGTAAATGCACTCGTCCGGCGTGGGGCATGCTAAACTCTGCGTGCCATGGATGACGCAACCGATCTTGTTCGCCGAAGAAGTAAGCGCTAGTTACTCAGCGCTTCAAAGCATGGGGCTGGACGATTTGGCCAGTCTGGCTGAGTCTCGAATTAGCCATGAAGTATTCGGCTCGGAGCTTCTTGCGGCTAGAACGCTCGAGCGGTTGTCGGGCTGGATTCGGCGAACGACCCCGCAATGATTGAACGATCTACGTATACAGGAGCGAAAGTCCGATGACTTATCCAACGCAAATGAACGGGGTGATGTGGATCGTGTGGCCGTCCTCGTGGTGTTCCTAACAAGGCAATCCCCTGCGCTTGGCGTCTCTTTGGACTCTGCCAGACCTCAAACTCAATTCCCTGGACTCGGCTTCAGGTTCGATCTCGTCACCGGACATACATCTCCATTCAATCATCTATATCCAAGATCTTCCGAGACGATTAGCTCTGCGGAACTGCCCACTTCTCTTAATAGCCGCGCGGCAAACTGCTGCAAACGGCGCGGAACAATGACACTTGAAATAAAATCCGCGATCGGAATCTCATCAATTGCTTCGAGAAGCCAGCAATGATCCAAATATGTTCTCTCGACGGGTTTGCCCATAATTCGCGCGAGCTCATTGCGAAGTTCAAGGATTTGCACCTGTCGATGAGGTGCGAACGGGTCTCTGAAACTCGGCTGAGCTCCGAGACTGTACCAAACCATTCCGTCGCGCATGTGGTGGACCAGACGCCATTCTCTTTGCTGATAAAAAGCGAACATTGATCCATCGATCGTAGAGTCCGTCTCCTGAAACAAGCTGAGCATTATATCTATGAAACTTATGAGATTGAGGGCGATATCCCGGTCGGTGTTAAAGAGATTAAATAGATCAGTTCGTTGTGTGCGTGTCATTCGATAGACTGCCGTCATAACCTCTTCTTGGAAGGGAAGATTCAAGTCCAGTGCTTTGAGGACATCGTCGCCCGGGAAGGTAAAGTCGCCGACCTTGAGGTCTCGTTCAATTGCAGCGATCACAATCATCAATTCCCGAATTTCCTTCAATCTCTGAATAACCTGAAGGTTAAGCCCAGGCACTCGAGATCGATCGAACTCAAATCGAGATCCGAACATGTCTGCCGGTGAATAGTACGCCGTAGGCAAAATCCCAATCTGCCTTGAACGAGCGGGATCGAACGAAACTGCACACGGCCCAAAAAGATCGGCATGGGATAGCAGTGCGCCAGCCGATCCGATGGGACCGGCTTTTCCTGGGATCATCCCCCGAATCTTCGGCTCGAACAATTCTCTCTCGGTACAAAGAGTCACGCAGAATCTGCTTTGAATGTGCGTGTATTCTGGCAGGCCCTGGTGTAGGAGATCTTGCTTCTTTCGATTGGTCGATAGCCGGTCTGGATAGATCTTCAGCTTCTCTGGCGTACAGAGCAGCCCTCTTTTTACTATTGACTGCAACACTGTAGTTGCGCTAGCATCCAAGGCCTCTGAATTCGCAGAAGAATTCCCCCTCTGTCTTTGTTGTCGCGGAAAGGAGTGAAATAGTCTCATGAGCCTCCGTCTGCCGTTGAAGATCATTCCGAGGTTGAACAGACTTTCTCTGATCGCCGTTCTGCTCACGCTCGTATCCGTAAGCTTTGGCCAAGTCCGTCAGTCTTTCACTTACTCGACATTTATCAGCTCCCGCTCCTCCCCAGTCACGATTTCAAACTTCCGAGCAGGGGGATTTTTCGCGATTGCAGGCGGAGTTGTGTTTCAAGGTCATAGCACATTCTATCTGGAGAATCCAACCGGCAAACACGCGATCTCAGCCGCAGACGTCCATCTGACTACCGACTCAAGAGGGAACGTGTTTCTAGTGGCCAATTCTGACGCCTACCGTCTGGAAATACACCGTGGACTTGCGTGCCCTCTCGGAAAATTCGTTGAACGCAACGGAAGCATTGTTTACACCGTTCCACCCGTCACTTTCGTCAAGCGATCTTTTACGGATGCAGAACTGTCACGGCAACAGAAACAATTCGACGAAGAAGGCGTGACGCTCGTCAAGGACCGCGAAACGGGTCAGATCATGGGACTGGCGAAAGAATTCTTCAAAACGCCATTCGAGAACCTGATCATGATGGCGGATTTCGCTAATAAAGTCTCACTTCCCCCCAACCTTAGTTCGACTCTCATAGCAAATGTCAATTCGGGGAGTAGTGTGGGTGAATCCCGATCGCGCGGGACTTATATAAATTCCGACTCACAAACGATATATCAGGTGTACTTGATGTCGACATCTCATCGAGTCGAGACGGCAGGGGTACCACTCCGATTCACATGGAATTACGCGGCCGGGGGTGCTCGCGTTATTCGGATTGAAGCTCTATCTCAATCTTGGCCCAGTGGAATGAAGTTAACGAACTTCAACGTCTCAGAAACGAAGCCTACGCAGTACGACATCATTAGTTTATTTCAGAATGCGGGGATATTCCGCCAACTGCAGCAGACCGACCCATCTGCGTTTGATGGATTTGTGAACTCGGCGTGCAAACAATAAAAGTGAATCAACGGGGACTGATCGTGGTTAAAGCAGGTTGACGTAGGCGCACTGCCGAGGATGTTGCGCGGTAACAAGGCGTGAGTAAGCAAACGATCTATGTTTGGACGGCGACGTACGGCGGCATGCATGAGAGCGAGGCTGAAGAGGTCAAGCATCCAATCAGGACGATCTTTCGAGTCGGGCGAACTGATCGAGTCACGTTGCGCATTGCTGCCAAGGTCGGAGTTCCAGCAGATTACCCCCAACAGGGCTAATTCGCATCAACCCTCCGTTGGCTTGGCGGTCTGGGCTGGGTCTGCCTCGGAACCCCACCAAAACAGCTGATCGGCGATGATCCTCTGCGCCCATCAACGTAGCGCAGACCACGATCACGACGGGGTGTTGTGCGTGGGCGAAGTGCTGATTCCGGTTGTCGATATGGTGTTGCGCGAGCCCCTTCCAGTGGTCCTTCTGTTCGGTGGATGTGACATATCCATCCACAAGGAGGAACAACGTACCTCGACGTTTTCGCTGATTGCACTCGCAGCGACCTGATGCAAAAGTACATTCGCAGGATCGGGAGCGGTCAGAAAACAGGGGCGCAAATCCGGGCGCACCTGGCAAGTCAATTCCGTATCTTACAGATTCTAAAAGGCGCTTGGTATCATCCGCGCCGCACTAAGTCTTTTAGGATCAGTTTGTAGCGGCCCTCATAACCCAAAGGTCGCTGGTTCAAATCCAGCCCCCGCAACCAAAATAAATCAATAACTTACGGTATTTGCCGCTCTCGGTAAGTCCCCGTTATCCCCCAATAGAAACAGGATGCAATTTACTGTACGGTCGCAGTGGCCGCATCTGCGGGCAAATCCTGCGAGTTTGGGCCGAACTCCGATCCCACAAGCCGTCCTGCAAATACGCAGATTTGAGCTCGCCGGCAGTGAGCAGGTTCAATCAGATTGCGAACTTCGATGAGGACAGCGATCCGGCCAATCCTCAGCTTGTTTATGCAGGCGAGCATGTTCCATCGAAGAACTGCCCACCTGGCTGGCATGGAGGTATCGAAATGACTGGCCATCGAGGCCTGCCGGGTTCTCGATCCAGCACAGTTACATCCGATGTCCGATGCGCTTGGGCTGCGCTTCGACAACGTGCGATGCCTTGGTTGATGTTCGAGATCGCAGACTCCAGATGCTTCCAGCGAGCCTTCTCGTTTGGGAATACGGCGACGAAGAACATTTTTTGGCGCATCGCGCCCTTGATGCGGTATCTCCACTCCCAAACATCGTTGTCCTGTCGGTTGATTCTTCGGATGGATCCCCATTGATACTCTCCGAGTGGTCCCATTCGGGTCGCTTTGGGGTTCGAGGGGTTTATCGTAACATCATCTTACCTATAAGTGCTTTAGAATCTGGAGCGGGAGACCGGGATCGAACCGGCGACATTCAGCTTGGGAAGCTGACGTTCTACCACTGAACTACTCCCGCTCATTAGAAGCGAACACCAAACAGTATCGCTCAGTGAATGCCAAATGGCAATTTGCCCCGTTGGTCAATTTCGTGGAGGCCTACCCAGATCGCAATTTGTCTGAATCGATTTCCGAATCGGAAACCTGGAAGTGCGGCAAGCGGACCGGAGATCTCTCTCCATGCCGGCGATACAATGAAGTGTGCGAAAAGTCTTTGTTCTTGTGGTTGCGATTGCGGTGCTTGTGCCGATTGTCCTGGTCCTGGCACGGTCGGCAACTCCCGTTCTGGACTTACCCGCACCCGTCACGTCGATCGGGCAAGCCACCCCCATCACCCTGCACGTGCACGACCTGCGCGGCGTCCGCAAAGCATCCGCCTCTATTGAGCAGAATGGCGCCCACTTTGCGGTCTGGGAGCTTTCGCAGCCTTCCAAGGCACCCGACAGCACATGGAGCTTTGTGGTGGGAATCAAAACCACCCCGCAACTGCGCGATGGACCCGCAAAGCTGATTCTCGAAGCGGCTTCGAACGATTTCCGAGGAAAAACGGCGCGTCTGGAACACGACGTTACAGTGGTTACCCAGCCCCCGACCGTCAGTGTCGATTCAGAGCAACACTACCTCTACCTGGGCATGGCCGATCTGGCAACCTTCGACGTCTCCGGTAACTGGTCTGCGGCGGGTGTGCGTGTGGGCGACCAATCATTCCGCGCATGGCCCATGCCCAGCGGCAAGCCAGGATTGTTTGCGCTGTATGCTTTCGCCTGGAATATGCCGGCCAACACCATCCCGCAGGTCTTTGCCGCCAACGGCGCAGGAAACGACGTCACCAGCCCGCTCACAGTCATATTCCCCAAAAAGGAGCAGCCGAAATATACCGTTCACGATTTGCAGGTGAGTGACGCCTTCATCCAGAAAGTGGTGGGCGAGCTCGATCCGAATGGCTCGGGCGATCCAGTCACGCGCTTCATTCGCATCAATAACGAAATGCGCCGAGCCAATAACAAGACGCTCTCCGACCTTCGCCTCAAGACCGCTGACAGGTTTCTGTTTTCTCAACCCTTTGCCCGCCAGTCGCACTCACAGGCTGAAGCCAGCTTCGCCGATGTGAGGAACTATATCTATCAGGGCAAGAAGATCGACCAGCAGGTTCACCTTGGCTACGATCTGGCGGTCACGCAACACGTAGGAGTCGAGGCCTCTAACGATGGCAGGGTTGTGTATGCAGCCCCTCTCGGCATCTATGGCAACTGCATCGTGGTCGATCACGGCTATGGGCTGCAGACCATCTACGGTCACCTCAGCCACATCAATGTGCACGAAGGCGATATGGTCAAGCGCGGCCAGCTGATGGGCCAGAGCGGTATGACCGGCATGGCCGGAGGAGACCACATTCACTTCGCCATGCAACTTGACGGCGTGCAAATCGATCCTAAGGAATGGTGGGACAGCCACTGGATCAAGGACCACATCGCCAGGCGTGTGGACTTGCCGGGATTCACAGACGACGTTGTGCCGCGTACCGACACCGCGGCTCACAAGCGCGCAAGACGACGCTGAATCATTTGTTGACCTGAAGCCGCGTTTACGTATTCGGCGTCGAGGGTTCAATCGCTTCCATGTCCACGCCGACATGCAGAACGTGCGCGCCGCCTCCCTGGATCACTCCATACAGCGGGCTGACATCGCCATAGTCTCTGCCCCAGGCCAGGGTCACATGGCCGTCGGAAGGCACAAGGTTGTTGGTCGGATCCACATCAATCCAACCAAGCCCTGGACAATAAGCGGAGAGCCATGCATGCGAAGCATCTGCCCCTATCAGCCTCGGCTGCCCTGGCGGAGGATCGGTTCGCAGGTATCCACTCACATAGCGAGCCGACAAATTGAGAGAGCGGAGACATGCAATCTGGAACTGCGCAAAATCCTGGCACACTCCCCTCCGCTTCCTGAAAACCTCCTCCGGCGTGGTGCGAACCGTGGTCACCTTCGAATCGAAGCTGAAGTCCTTGTGAATCCGCGCGGTCAAATCAAGTAGCGCCTCGCGCATGGGCCGTCCGGAGGTAAACGAAAGCAAAGCAAATGCGGCAAACTCAGGTCGCGTCTTGATGCGCGGGGAGTCAAATCGAAATTGGTATGCTTCGAGCCCGGCCGCACCCGGTTCCTTCGCGATCAATCGGACCGCCTCTTCCCATGGAATCGAATCCTGATCTGTCGCCGTTTCGCCTTCCACCTGCACTTCGCTGCGCGACTCAACCACCAGCTCTTTGTGCGGCTCCTGAATGGTGAAAAAGCTGTGCAGATTTCCGAAGTAATCAACCCTCTCCGTCAACGTCGCCGGGACCGGATCAATACGCAACTCGCACAGCGCCACCTGTTGGCCAGGCAGAATCCGCGGCTTTAAACACGCTACGTGTTTGCCCACCGAAACCGGGTACCTGTATTTGAAAGTAGTGCGATGCGTAACTTTGTAGTTCATAGGCCTATGGCAACCGGCAAGGTGCGCGCGTGGCTGAAGTATCTGCTCGATAAATTGTTTGACCACGATGGAAGCAGCGTTTCCAGGCCAGTTAGGAATTGCGCGAGCTGCGATAAGTCATCGGCGGTACTCGTCACCTCCGGCGCCCCCGGCAACGGATAACTCAATTTCCCAAGGTCAAGACCGCGCAACAGTGCCAGTGCGTTCTGCATTGCGCTTAGATCCTCGGGGACATGGCGAGGTAACTGGCGGTACATATGGACAAGGTGGGTCAGTTGAAAATCGAGGGACCGGGGGTTGGTGTCATCGGCCATCAACACGTCAAGCACTGCCAGCGGTTGCAGCGTTGTGTAATAGCGCGATCTGTAAGTCATCGAGCTGTCGGCAACTTCCAGCAGAGTTTCCAGCAGCGGCCAGTCTTGCTCCCCAAGCGGCTTGGCGATTTCGCGAAGCTGCCGGGTCAAATACATTGCGCGCTCCAGCCGTCGTCCGATGCTCATGAACAGCCAACCCAATCCCCGGTTGATGTTCTCGCGCTCCATTCCGGAAAACGCGGAGAGAAGCTCAAGACAACAGGTCAGCATCGCGGGGTATTCAAGAAACGTTGTCTGTGGATCCGCCTTGATCGAGTTTCGCAGTTGTCCGAGAAGAAACACCATGTCGGCCGAAAGCCGTTCCCGTACGGTGCCTCCTACGCGCGATACTTCCTGCAATATCGAAGCCAGGCTGTCTCCTCGGTTGGCGTCGGTAATCAGTGAAATCAGTTCCTGCTCAAACTGCGCGGCCGTGATCCGTTTTCTCCTGATTCTGGGCAGCTTGGTGTGCCGCGATTCCAGGCACGCGTGAAGCCGGAGAAGGCACCCAAGCTCCGCGTGGTCGGCACGGCGCGCACGCGACGCCATGGAGCGAACAATCCGCGCTGTGCACTCCGCGCGCTCCACGTAGCGGCCCAGCCAGAACACGTTGTCTGCCACACTGCTCGGTACTGCAGGCGAATCGCGGCGCAGTGCAACTGGTTCGTTGCGCGGATGCAGCATGCTGAACGTATCGATCGGGCTGTCCCAAAGAACCCATGCATCCTTGCTGTGTCCGCCGCGCTGCATTGACACCACGGCCCCCTCCAACTCGGCAACGCGAACCAGGCCTCCGGGAATCGCCATCCATCCAGTCCCCGTGTTTAGCACGTAGGCGCGCAGAACCACGCTCCGAGGGCACAAGTCTCCCTTGTCCCAAACCGGCGCGTTGGATAAAGCAATCTGTTCCTGTGCCACGTACTCGTGCGGCCGCGCTCGCAGTTGTTCGGCAAGCTTGCCTTTCGCGCGTTGCTCCAATTCGGCGCCGAACACCGGCTCCATTCCCAGCGATGGAAACGCCGGCTTCAGCACCACGGAATCAAGATGATTCAGCACCCAATCCAGCGCATACGGCTGTCCGCACCACCATGTGGCCACTGATGGCAATTCAAGCGTCTCACCGGTGAGATACCGGCAAAGCCCGGGAAGAAATGGCATGATCGCGGCCGTCTCAATCAGCCCGCTGCCCAGTGCGTTTGCAACCTTTACGTTCCCGGCAACAATGGCATCCACTAGGCCCGGCACACCGAGCAGTGAATCGTTGCGCAATTCCAGAGGATCGCAAAAGCTATCGTCCACGCGCCGCAGGATCACATTCACCTGCTCCAATCCGTTCACCGTCTTAAGAAAAACGCGGCGGTCGCGCACCGTCAGGTCAGCTCCCTCAACCAGTGTGAATCCAAGGTACCGAGCCAGATACGAGTGCTCGAAGTACGTCTCGTTGTAGGGACCGGGAGTCAGCAGCACGATGCGCGGATTGTCGCATTGCGCCAACTCCGTCAGCGCATCGCGCTGGGCACGGAAGAAAGGCGCAAGACGCAGAACATTCGAGCTGCGAAAAAGAGTTGGCAAAACATCGGAGACAATCGTCCGATTCTCTAGCGCGTATCCACTGCCTGACGGAGCCTGCGTGCGATCTGAAAGCACCCACCATTGCCCATCCGGCGAGCGTGCCAGGTCCACCGCCAGCATATGAAGATAACTGTGCGCGGGCACCTGCACTCCAACCATCGGCCTTAAAAACGCTGGGTTGGCATAGAGCAGCGCAGCAGGGAAGTGGCCGTTCTTGATCAAGCTTTGCGAGCCATACAGGTCTTCGAGGACAAGACTCAGCAGTCGCGCTCGCTGAATGATTCCCTTCTCAATCCGGCGCCATTCATCCGCCGCAATCAGGAATGGAATAATGTCGATCTTCCACGGCCGATTCGCACCAAGCGGATCGCTGTAGATGTTGTACGTGATGCCATTCTCGCGAATGCGCCTTTCAGCGCGCGACCAGCGACGCTCCAGTTCCTCCGGCCCAATCTCGGCAAGCCCCTCCAGCAACTGCGCCCAGTGCGGCCGCGGCGTAACACCGTCCGCCGACGACTCGTTGTAAGCATCCCCAAGGGGCAACTGAGTCTGATGGAGATCGACGGTCATAACACAAGCTCCGGCATCTCGGTTTCCGTTCCACGCTGCGGCGGCTGCCGCCGCAGGTCAAGAGTCAACGGGAACATCGGATTGATTTCCTCATCCGGTGCCGTCATGGATGCGGATGCAAGGCTCGTCACCTGAAACCGCTCTACGCGTCGCGCTTCCGCTTCAGTGGCGCTGGCTGGACGCGCAGGATGGAGGCGGCCATGGGGGGGAAGAACATGATAACTACATTCTCCAATGGAGCTGTTCCGCCAGCAATCGATCAGGTTGAATACCAGCGGCGCATGCACCGGCACCGTGGGATGAAGCGTCGCATTCAGCTTCCGTGCACGATAGCGAACCCCCGCAACCGCAACCCCGTCTTCGCTTGTCGATTGAAGCGGCACACGCCGCCCGTTGCAGGCCACCGCGTAACGGCCTTCCTTTCCCAGACCAGATAACTTCACCTGGATGCGCTCCAGAGACGAGTCCACGCTGCGCACCGTTGAGCCCGAAACGCTCTCTTCCGCCAACACATTCCATGGCTCAAGCGCCTGGCGCAACTCCAACTCCACGCCACCCGCGGCAATCGATCCTATCTTCGGAAAGCGAAATTCGAAATGCGGGGCAAACCAATCCTCTTCGAAATCAAAACCCGATCGCCGCAAGCTGGCCAGCACTTCGAAAAGATCCGCCCTGATGAACTCCGGCAGCATAAACCGATCGTGCAGCGTGGTGCCCCAGCGAATCAGTCCACCTTCGAACGGAGTCTTCCAGAACATGCTCACCAGGCCGCGAACGAGCAGCATCTGCAATAAGTTCATGCGCACATGTGGCGGCATTTCGAAAGCCCGCAGTTCCAGTAACCCGAATTGCGATCCGCTTCCCTGTGGCGCAAACAGCTTGTCCACGCAGAACTCCGCGCGATGCGTGTTTCCCGTAATATCCGCAAGCAAATTACGGAACAATCCATCCACAACATAGGGTGGACAATCGCCAGTCGGCAGTTGACCGAACGCAACTTCCAACTCATAAAGCGTGTCCAGTCGTGCTTCATCCACGCGCGGGCATTGGCTCGTCGGCCCAACGTACATTCCGGAAAACAAGTACGAAAGTGCCGGATGATTCTGCCAGAAGGCCACCATACTGCGCAGCAACTCCGGCCGTCGCAAAATAGGACTATCGGCCAGGCTCGCTCCACCAATCACAATATGACTGCCGCCGCCCGTAGATAAGTGTCCTCCGTTGTATTCAAATTTCTCAGCAGTCAATCGGTTGCCGCGTGCTTCCTCATCCACCACCTTGTAGATTTCTTCGAGCTCATCCCAATCGCTCGCCGGCGGCAGGTTCACTTCAAGCACGCCAGGGTCCGGTGTCACGCTAAACATCTTCAGCCGCGGGTCGGAAGCGGGCGTGTAACCCTCAACCCAAACCGGCAAATCGAGATAGCTGGATGTATCTTCGACCGCGCCTACAAGGTCCAGATAGTCCGCAAGCACGGGCGTATACGGCAGAAACACATGCAGGCGGCCTTCCCGGGCCTGCACACAAAGCGATGACCGAATCAACAACTCCGCCGTTTCGGAGGGACGCAAAACCGCAGGCAGCGGATCGGGCTCAGGTTCAATCTCGAACAACTCCATGCTGCCAGACGAACGCGGCGGCAGTTTAATCCGATCCGCGAACGGTGCATCTTCAAACTCATACTCAATCTCATCCGGCGCAACCCAAGGCATCGCCTCAGTAGGAATCCGATAGCCGATCGGCGAGTCACCCGACGAAAGAATCAACGGCTCAGGGCGGGCAAACCACATCTGACTTGACCACCGTAGCTGTCCCTCCGGCTGTCTTCGCCGCAAAGGAAGAACGTATCCCGCCGGCTCACTCAAATCGGTACCCGTATTGAATCCCGGCAGAATGTTTTCCCCGCTCACCCGCAAACGGCGCGCAAGCGCCCCCATAAACCTCAGAGCTTCGGCCACACCGAATCCGTAGTCCTTGTCCTCCGTTGCGATCAGTTCGCTATTGCCCCACACCGGCACTCCGTCGGCACGCCAATAACAGCTCAGCGCCCACCGCGGCAGCGGCTCTCCGGGATACCATTTTCCCTGGCCGTAGTGCAGAAGCCCGCCCGGTGCAATCCGTTGGCGGAGACCCTGAATCAGCGCCATGCCGCGCGTTCGTTTCATGGCCCCGAGCGCTGCAATATTCCATTGCGGGCTCTCCGGATCGTCAATGCCGACGTAGGTCGGCTCTCCGCCCATGGTCAATCGGACGTCGTTGGCTTTCAAATCCGCGTCGATCCGGTACGCAACCTGCCTTACCCTGGCCCACTCCGTATCGGTAAATGGCTTCGTCAGCCGCCGCGGTTCATTCATCCGGCGAACTGAAATGGAGTAACTGAAGTGCGTCCCGCCAGCCTCCGTCGTCCCTGCAATCGGCGCCGCCTGCGCAGCTTGGGGAGTGCACGCCAGCGGGATGTGTCCTTCGCTCGCCAGCAGACCTGAAGTCGGATCCAATCCAATCCAACCCGCACCAGGAATAAATGCTTCGGCCCATGCATGTAGTTCAGCGAAGTCCTCTTTAGGCCCGTCCGGTGCACCCTCCACCGCTAGTTGAATCAGATACCCCGAAACAAATCGCGCCGCAATTCCAAGATTGCGTAGGCACTGCACCAGCAGCCAAGCCGAGTCGCGACACGATCCCGAACGTCTCTGCAAGGTCTCCTCACAGGTTTGCACGCCCGGTTCCAGCCTCGTCGTATAACCAACCGCGTCCCTCACCGCCCGATTCACATTCAGCAGCAGATCGACCGTTCCGCTCTTCCTGCCCACAAAACTCTGAAGAAACGCATGCAGTAGCGGCGTAGATGGTTCCGTTCGCCGATACGGCTCCAGATCGTCGGCAAGCGCCGGCGCATACGCAAACGGGTATTCCTCAACTTCGGGTTCAAGAAAAAATGCGAATGGATTGATGGGCGACAAATCCGCATCCAGGTTCACATCCACCACAAATTCGTCCGTCTTTCCCTGAAATAGAACGCGAGCCTGGCGATTATTGTGAGGGTCCAATTGCCAGTTCAGGATGTGGTCGGCCGGAGTGATATCGAGGCTATAGCTTAGAATCGGGGTGCGGCAGTGCAAAGCGGGGCGCAACTGGATGACCTGTGGGCCGAGGGAGATTGCTTTTTCATACCGGTAGCTGGTCCGGTGATTCAGCGCAACGTGTTTTCCCATCCGCCCTCTTGCGGTCCACACCTGGAATCAGGGGCCGCCATTCTCCGGCACTTCGGGGTGCGATCGAGATGCTGTCCGTGGAAGTCCGGGTATAGTGACAAGTTACCATAACCCTCGTGAGTTACAGGTCGAATCTCGCGGCGTATTTCCTCGGCCCGCTCGGTTCCAGACGGTGCGGACTCAACTCTAACTCGGTCGGCAGCACAAGAATGCTCAATCCGGCACAGTTGCCGGTTTCCGCGAGTATCGAATAACCTCTACCCGCGACATCGCCACCAGCCCTTCGTCCACCATGGCATCCAGATGGGGAATGATTCTTTCAACCTGCTCCGCAGTGTCCACGATGCTCAACATGATGGGAGCATCTTTCGAGAACTTCCAATGGCTTGCATGCCGAATTCGCGTGCTCGACCCGTAGCCCTCAATGCCTCGAAACACCATGCACCCGGCGATTCCCAACTCACTGCAGCGGGCGACAATCGCTTCATGCAAAGGAACGCCCTGCCACTTGTCGCTTTCACCAAAGTGCACCCGTAACATGCGTGCTTCAAAATGTTCCTTCATCTGTCTGCCCCCTTTCCGATCGCAGCATCTTTCGATCAGGCGTTCTGCTCCTGCCGTTCCGCTTCCTGTGCGCGATAGCTGTACTTGATAATGTCCACGTCCGATAGAACAACCAGCCCCTCCTCAACCATCAACTCCACCATCGGAAGAAACGATTGAAGCTTCTCTTCCGTATCAATCGCCGACAGCATGATTGAGCAATCGTGAGATAGATGCAGCGGCTTGTCCTTGTGCATCCGCCGATGTGCGCCGTAGCCCAGAATCCCGCGGTACACCGTGACGCCGGCGATGTCGTTGGCCCGCATCGCCTCCACCAACGCTGTGTGCAGAGGCTTGTCTTTCCACCGGTCAGAATCGCCGATGTAGATGCGCATCATCCTCGCTTTGCCCTCCATCTTCATGTGCGCAGGGGGCGTCGGCGCCTTTTTCCGCGAGGCCTGCGCCGGCTTTGCAATAGTTGTCTCCTGAATCTCGATCATTCCTGTGCCGGCCATCTCCTCCAGTTTCCCAAGCAGTTCATTCACCTTTGCGCGCGATTCAATGAACTCAATCTTGAGCGGCAAATGATCGGATATCTCAACAACACCGGCGGAGTGCATATGGTGATCCGCGCCAAAACCGGCTATTCCCTTCATCACTGTCGCCCCGGACACTCCCCGGTAAAACAGGAAGTCCAGGATGCTCGAGTAAACAGGGACACCGTGATGGGTTGCTCCGTCGCTCAGATAGATTGAAACCTTCACGGCATTTCCGGCACTCAACATTTGTCCTCCTCAGGAACTCCGCTCAAGGCGCTACGTTCAGGATGAAACCCATCCGCGTGCTTTAAGGCGTATTCCACTCCGGTCAGTCTCGCTTCTGCGGCAACTCCCGCTTCAACGGCAGCAGACAGTCCACGATCATAGACCCGATTTCGAGTGAATGAACAGCCCCGGCGACACGCTATCATTTGCGCCGTCGGGAAATGAATACACTGATCGGGACCTTGGAAAACGCGAGTCATTGGATCCAAAGGGGATAGGCGCCGGTCCGTTCATACGCCCAACCTGACTCGGTGCGCATACACTTTCTTTATGAGATCTTTACGGGGCCCTGTCTACGCTCTAGGAGACAAGCCCTTGAAGTCGAAAGAGCACGACGCAGGTCAAATGGTAAACAACTCGGTCTTGGGTCAGAGACATCCGCTGCCAGGACCCCTCGTAGTGGGGCAGTGCTTTGCAGCTTGCTCCATCCTGGCAGCGCTCACTTACTTCGGATTCGTTCTTCGTGCCGATCTTGCAACCATCGGCTTTATTTACCTGCTCCTTGTAGTTTCTACCGCTTTGTTTTGCGGATTCTGGTACGCTTCGCTGGTTTCGCTCCTTGCCGTTGCCTGTCTTGACTATTTCTTCACCCAGCCCCTATTCCGCTTCGCCATGGCAAATCCGCATGACTGGGTGGCGCTCGCAACGTTTCAAACCACGGCGCTCGTCATTGGAAGATTGTCCGGGAAGGAGTTGCGAAGTTCGAGAGAGGCTGCTGCCCACCGCAAAGAGATGGAGCAGCTCTATGAGTTGAGCCGGAGTTTTCTCCTTCTGGATTTGCATGAACCGCCCGGACCGCAGCTCGTAGTCCTGATTCATCGAATCTTCAGCACCCGCGCTGTGGCCTTGTTTGATGTGAGTATGGCGCGGCAAGACAGGATGGGCGATTGGAATTCGCATGAGGAGGATGTGGCAAAGGAGTGCTACTTGCAAGCCGCTCCGCATGACGATCCAAAGTCTGAAACCGTGCAGCGGATATTGAAGGCGGGATTTGGGCCAGTGGGCGCCCTGGTTGTCCGCGGCAAGCTCAGCACCCTGGTGGTCGATGCGCTCGCCTCGCTCGCAGCCATGGCCATGGATAGGCATCAGTCCTTCGAGAAGGAGGAGAGAGCAGAGACAGCCAGCAAAAGTGAACAGTTGCGCGCGGCGGTGATGGACGCTCTGGCCCATGAGTTCAAAACGCCGCTGACGGGGATCGTGGCTGCCAGTTCAGGGTTGCTGGAACTGGGAGGATTAGCCGGGCCCCAGCGCGATCTCGCCGCCCTCATCGACGACGAGGCGGTCCGTCTGAACGAGCTCTGCACGCGCCTGCTCCTCACCGCAAAGCTGGATGCGAAACAGGTAGGCCTCGAAAAAAACGAAGTCAGCCTCGACGAGCTGGTCGCCGAAGCACTAACCAGCCGGCCCGCACAGGATGTCGGGAATCGAATTGAAGTGCAAGTGGAGGATCCTGCCACGACAGTAGATGTTGACCGGGCCCTCGTGGCTATGATTCTCACGCAGTACATTGACAATGCCCGGAAGTATTCTCGAGCGGGCTCGCCCATTGTGGTTGCTGCGCGAACCAGCCATACCGAGGTGGTCATCTCCGTGCATAATTTTGGTTCGACCATTCAGATCGAAGATCGGGAAAGGATCTTCGACCGCTTCTACCGCGCAAAGGATTTAAAGGATTCCGTGCCCGGCACCGGAATTGGGCTTTCCGTTGTGAGGAAGGCCGCCGAAGCTCATCACGGGCATGTGTGGGTGATCAGTGACGATAAGGAAGGGACGACCTTTTTCCTCTCTCTTCCGATCGGTCCAAGGAGGACGCATTGAATACGGAAGAGTCGATTGCAGCGCAAGGCACAATCCTGGTGGTGGATGACGACGGTTCAACGCGGCGGGCTTTGCGCGTGACTCTGTCCGGCATGGGCTTTTCCGTTGTCGAAGCAGCACGCGGAGAAGAAGCGCTCTCCCTCGTCCGCGTTTCGTGGTTCGATGCCGTCCTGCTCGATATCGACATGCCGGGCATGGGCGGCGTGGAAACATGCCGCTGCATCCGTCGTGCCATTGCCCGCCTGCCCATCATTATGTTGACTGTGCTGGATAGCGAAGACGACAAGGTGCTGGCGCTCGATGCCGGCGCCGACGACTACATCACCAAGCCATTTCAACTGCGCGAACTCACCGCCCGGTTGCGTTCGGCCGTGCGTAGAAGGAACGCCCAGGATACCAACCGCGATGCCTTGATTCGTCACGGCGTCCTCGAACTAGACCCCGTAAAGTACAGGGTCATGAAGCGCGGGCGCTCCATTCATCTCACCCCTAAGGAATTCGAAGTGCTCCATTACCTCATGATGCACGCCGGAGAGCCTATTCCTCATGCCCGCCTGCTCAAGTCTGTCTGGGGACCGGAGTATGGAAGTGAACTCGAATACCTTCGCACCTTTATCCGGTTGCTGCGCAAAAAAATCGAAGACGATCCGCAGAATCCGCAATATCTGTTGACCGATGCCTACGTTGGTTATCGCTTCAACGAGCAGCAACCGGACCCCGAGCGTGCGCTCGAACAGAAATGAAGTCCAGCGGAATCTCCGCGTCCTGTAAGCTCGGATCCGCGTCTGGTCCCGCCTGCTTGCCTTCTCCGCCCGTCGCCGTCCCCTGCTCAAACGACTGCGCATCCGCAAACCGGTAACCGGCATATGCGTCCGTAAGCAGATACAAGGGATTGGCGGGGTCGTCCTCTATCTTCTTGCGCAACAGGTTCACATAGGTACGCAGATACTGCGTCTCATCGCTGTAGCCCGCCCCCCACACTGCGGTCAAAAGCTTGGCGTTCGTCACCACGCGGCCCGCCCTGACCATCAGGAAATGCAGAATGTCGAACTCCTTGCGCGTCAGGTGCACCGTCTTACCGCGCTTGGTCACGCTACGGCGAGCGGGTTCCAGGTGAATCTCCCCAATCACAATAGCCGGCTCTTCAGCGGGGACTGGTTCTTTCACGCGGCGAACCGACGCGCGAATGCGGGCAATCAATTCCCGCGTGCTGAATGGCTTGGTCACGTAGTCGTCGGCGCCCAGGTTCAGCGCCTCTACCTTTTCCTCTTCCGCATCGCGGACTGTGAGCATCAGAATCGGCAGCTTTTGCGCAAAACTTCGAATCCGGCGCAGCGTCTCCATGCCTCCTATCCCAGGCATATTAATGTCCAGTAGTACCGCATCCATGGCCGCTGTGCGCAGAATCTGAAGAGCCTCTTCCCCGCGCGTGGCCTCAGTCACTACGAACCCGAGTTCCACCAGCGGAGAGCGCAAAGCCCGGCGAATGGCCGGTTCGTCGTCGACCAGCAGTACGCGAATGGCTGTTTCGTTCATCAGGAATTCCTCACTGCAAATGAGATCCGGAACCCTTGCGCCGTGTTAGACGAGAACTTCGGCTGCGACCGGGTTCCGCGATCATCCCTCCCGGAACCTCCAGCATGGAATGAAAGATATATGATTTGTGCAAAGATTTCTTTGTGTGTCTTATAGTTTTCGTTGTTTTTGTCAGAATTGGAGAATCACACAACACGAGCCCGCAACCGGGGCGGCGCTTTCCCCGTCGGCATCGATCCGGTGCCATGTCGTAGAATGGCACCGCCCCGGAATACGCTTTCTGGCGCCGCCCAGTTTCGCGCCGCTAGGCGCAACCTCCGGAAAATTCAGTCGCATTCAATAAGGGATGGATTCAATGAAAATGCTCCTTCACGTACTTGCATTGCTCCCCTTTGCCTTGCCGATCCTCATGTTCGGTCCTTTCATGGTCATGAGCTACGCACAGACCGAGACCGAAATCGGCGGCCAGAAAGTTGTCACCCTGACTCGTAAGGCCACCAGCACCACCAAGCCGGAGTTCACCAGCGTCACCCTCGCGCCCGGGCGTGGAATGGAACTACTCCAGGTCACCGCTAACTTCCCCGGCAAGGGGAACATCAATGTCCTGGCCTCACCTGACATCGACACCATCAAGAAAATGTTCGACGAGCAGGACACGCCAAACGGCGATCTTGGCTACCGGCTCGGTTCAGCGTTTCTCGTTCCCTATCCCAACCGTATCCGCGGCAAGCTCTCGGCCGATGGCAAAACGCTCACCACTGAATGGGAAGGCCACACGCTCACCCTCCCTGCCAACAACATCGGCAGCAAGCCTACCGCCGAGCGCCACGCCATGCATGGCTTGATTCTCAAGGCCAAAACCGACGACGTCACCGTGAAGGACATCCCCGGTGGCCAGGAAGTCTCCGGCGTCATCCATGGGGGCAATTTCAGCGGTCACTGGCTCTCCAAAACCGATATTCACATCACCATCCGCCTCACCGCCGAGGGCGTTGACGCCATGGTCGAAGCCATCAATGTGGGCAGCGAATCAGAGCCCATGGCTATCGGCTGGCATCCCTATTTGAATCTCCCCTCGGGAGACAGAAGTCAGGTCAAGGTACGCATTCCCGCATCGAAATTGGCTGAGGTCGACGGCTATGACAACGTCTTCCCCACCGGCAAACTGCTGCCCGTTGAGGGAACACGTTATGACCTCCGCGCCGTCGGCGGAGTGCCGCTGGGAAACAACATGTTCGACGACAACTGGAGCCAGATCGACTGGCAGAATCACGCTGCAACCGTGCAGGTCATCGATCCAGCCGCTCACTATGGTGTTGAACTCATCGGCTTGTCCCCGCAAATCAAGACCATCCAGATGTACGCCCCGCCCAGCAAGCAATTCGTAGCCATTGAACACCAGGACAACTTCGCCGACCCATTCGGCAAGGAGTGGGGATCGATGGATACAGGCATGGTTACGCTGAAGCCCGGACAAACCACCAAGTGGCACGTCCGCCTTCATGTGTTTGTGCCGTAGGATCTACAGAAGTTTGCGGCCACCCAGGTTCTTGACCACGGAACCTGGGTACCCCGTGGGAATTAGACCTAATTCACGAAGGTCAATTGAACACGACGCGAATTCAAAAAATAAGGTATCCAAATCAGGCATATTAAAAAGCTTCTGATCACCTCGAACGGATTCGACGATGGGTTGAATCTCGCGGCCATTAGATGATCCGCCAGGAGCAGGACAAACTGGGTGACAAAGAACAGAATGATGTACGTCGGGAAAGCCTTCTTCTTCATATAGAACAGGAAGTTTAGCGAAATCAACGCCGTGAGAAACACCAAATTTGTAATCAATTCAAACAGGATGACCGCCTCGAGTCCCGGGCGGGCAGCGAGCACGGCCTGACCTTTGCTGCCAAAAAGGAGGCTACCGTCAACCACCATTCCAAACAAACTCAGGAATGGGGCGACAGCCAAGCCGATTACATGCAATATCAGCCATCCACCAATACCTGTGAGACCTCTGTCCGCTGAGTCATCCATTGCTGAGAACAACGGCGCAGAATGACCGATTCGACCGTCAGAGGGAGGTGTTGGAAGCGCCGAGCCCAGGGCCGGGGTCTCGGGAACGACAGGCATGCCCGCTGCGTGGCCGCACTGCGAGCAGACAACAGCTCCTTCGCCCAAAAGGGACCCACATTGTTCACACTCTGTCGTCAAGTTGGCCCTTGCTTGAATTCACTGGATCATCTCGTTAAGTCCTCAGGCTTGTCAACGGGCATGTAGGCATTGACGGCTACTCCTCCAGCCTCCTCAGCGTCACCGTCCGCCCCGTCCGCGCCGACTCTCGCGCCGCATCCAAAATCTGCATCACCACCACATTCGTATCCAGCGCCGTCAGGTCGCCCCTCGGCTCCAACTGCCCGCGCACCACCGCCGCCAGATAACTCAATGAGTTGTTATTCGGCGCGCTCAGAGCCGCCGCCGTGGTCACACGCTCCTGGTCCTCGTGCTCATGCCGAACCCGCAAATGGTCGGCCGCCACGGTAATCGCATAGCCCGTCGCGCCGTAAACCTCCATATCCTTGCGCCCAAACGGCCAGTTCCACGAAGCCTGAATCACCGCCTGCGCATGCGGATAGGCCAGCACCACCGTCGCATCGTCATCCACGTTGGGGTAAAGCTGCGGCTTGTCGTGGTTCAACACCGCGGTCACCGTGAGCGGCGCCTCGCCATGCATCAGCCAGGTCGTCAAATCGGCGCCATAGCAGCCAAAGTCATACAGCGCCCCTGCCCCGTTCAGCGCCGGATCAGTCAGAAAGCGCAGAAACTCCGGACCCACGCCAATCTCCGCCGGCCCATTGTGCCCGTCGTGGATCACCACCCGCCGAATCGGCCCCAGCCGTCCGCTCTCCGCCTCGTCGTAAGCAGCCTTGTTGCTCGCGTACCAGGTGGTCTCGTAATTCACCAGCACGTGCACCTTGTAGTGCTGGGCCGTGCGCCGTATAGCCAGCGCGTCCTCAAGTGAAATCGTCAGCGGCTTCTCCACCATCGACGAAACACCATACTGCGCCGCAATCTCAATCGCATGCCGGTGCTCCGCAATCGATGTGTACACCAGCACCGCCTGCGGATGGGTCTTCTCAATCATGTTGGCTTCGCTCTTGTAAATTAGCGTCTCCGCGAGCGAGAACTTCTTCTGATATTTCGCAAACAGCGCCGGGTCCTCATCCGCAATTCCCACCAGCTCCACATCCTTGTGTTGCGGCAATGAGGAAAGAAACCCGTCCACATGCCCATGCGCCAGCCCCACAATCGCTACCCGCAGCGGCGCAGACCCATTTTGGGCCAGCAACCCAACCGGCTTCGCGGCAAGTATTCCCAGCAGCAACACGCAGCTCCCGTAATGTGTGAAACGAAAACTGAAATTCAGCATTTTCTCAACCCGGCCCCCGCGCGAAATTCTACTCCCGCAGCGCCTCCCGCCGCCTTTCAGCTTCACAGCCCGTTCCATCTCCCAAGGCGCAGACAACGGGACCAGCGGCCTTCCGCAGCCCTCACCGCGTAAACTTCACGCCCCAACGCGCCGTCTATTCTTTTGTGGAGACTGTGGTGCAGGCTCGTTTTCGCTGCCCGTGTTGCGGGTA
This sequence comes from Occallatibacter sp., assembly GCA_049514915.1. GTDB lineage: Bacteria > Acidobacteriota > Terriglobia > Terriglobales > Acidobacteriaceae > Telmatobacter. The sequence continues at coordinate 85,165 of JBEKUP010000013.1, forward strand.
CAAGACGCTGGACGCGCCTGACGCCATGGGGTTGTGCCCCGTCTGCTGGTGGGAAGACGATGGCCAGGAAGACGCCGATGCCGGCGACGTTCGCTTGACCGTGAACGGCTCCCTTAGCCTAAATGAGGCTCGCGAGCATTTTGCACACTGCGGCGCTTCCCACCCCAGGTTCCTCCCGCACGTTCGTAAGCCCTATGACACTGAGGAGTAACGTACCTTTCGCGATCCCCCGTTCCCGCCATACCCCTTTCGTGGGTTTGACCCGCTAGCGCTTTCCCTCTTACCATGAAATAAGACAATCCCCGGCCGCGCGGTGCTCGATTCGCCCGTGTGACAGTCACGCAATGAGGTTTGTTGCTGTTGTTGCGGGTTTGAATCTTTGGTAGTTGGCTCGAATCATTAGAAGTCGGGCCGCTTCTACCCGCAGGGGTTTCTTTAGGCCGAGCCGGCAATCCGGCCCCGGAAGTTTGTTTGGCGCGGTGCGCCTGGAAGGCAAAACGTTGAGCCCTACCGACACCCTCGAAACGCCCCCTCAACCTGACTCGTCCGAGGGGACCTCTGAAACCGCACTCGAAGGCACACACACACACAATCATGACCACTCCCATGAGGGTCACGACCAGCAGCACGGTCCCGTGTTGAACCCGGAATGCACTCGTGAACTGGTGCTTGACATCCCTGCCGACGAGGTTTCCAAAGCTTACGGCAAAGTGGTTGCTAACTACCGCAGATACGCCAAGATTCCCGGATTCCGCGCCGGCAAAGTGCCGGAAACCGTTATCAAGCGGAAATTCGCCACTGAAATTCGCAAAGACGTCATCGACGGCCTCCTGCCGGAACGCTTCAACAAAGCTGTGCGCGACCTCGGCGTTGCGCCGGTGGGCCAGCCGCAGGTCACCGAACTGACCATTGACGATGGCGCGCCACTCCATGTGAAGGCGGTTTTCGAGTACATTCCGGCTTTCTCCATTGACGGCTACAAGGAAATAATTGTCCCCAAGCCACCCATTGAGATCACCGAGGAAGAGTTCGCTCACGAGATCGGTCATTTGCGCGATTCGCGCGCGACCATCGAGCCGGTTGAAGAAGACCGCGCGCTCGTCAATGGTGATTGGGCGCAAATCACCTACACCGGCCAGATTGAAGGCGAGGCCGATGCCGCTCCCGTTGCGGGTGAGGATACGCTTGTTGAAATCGGCGGCAAGGATACAGTCGAAGCTTTCTCGACCGCCCTGCGCGGCGCCAAGCCCGGGCAGGAGCTCAAGGCCGAGGTAATCTATCCCGCTGATTACGCAGAGGCAAAACTGGCCGGCAAGACCGTGGCCTACGACGTCGCGGTCAAGGGAATCAAGAAGCGGACCATGCCTGAACTCGACGACGACTTCGCCAGGGAACTCGGGAATTATGAGAGTTTTGCGGATCTTGAAGCGCGTGTTCGCGAGCACATGGCCACCCGCAAGCGGCGCAGTGTCGAAGGCGAAACCAAGGACCGGCTCCTGGCCGCCCTCACTGCGCGCTACCCGTTCCCGGTGCCGGAATCTCTGGTCCAGGAGCAGATCGACGCCCGTCTTGAGCGCGGCTTGCGCGCCCTCGCGGCCCAGGGCATGGAGACGGAGCAGATGCGCAAGCTCGACTTTGCACGCCTCCGCACCGCCCAGCGTGACAGCGCTATCAGTGAAGTGAAGGCCACAATCTTGCTTGACCGCATCGCAAATGAAGAAAACATTAATGTTAGCGATGAGGAATTGGACCGTGAAGTGCAACTAGCAGCTCTTCAATCCGGTGAGTCCGCGGAAGCCTTGCGCGCGCGGTTGACGGGAGAAGGTGGGCTGGCTAGAATCCGTGAACAACTGCGACGCGAGAAAACTGCGAGCTTGCTATACGAACGTCTGCCCGCTTAACGGCAGATCACAGGGGCAGTTACGACCGGCGGCTCGATCATTTGCCGCCCGGCCGTCACAAAACGGGGAGAAACAGTCCCCAACGGAGAGCGAGAAGAGTACTCAATGGCATTGGTTCCCATGGTGGTTGAGCAGACGAGCCGAGGCGAGCGCGCCTACGACATTTACTCCCGTCTGCTTCGCGATAACATCATCTTCCTTGGCACACCCATCGACGACCAGGTGGCCAACCTCATCGTGGCGCAGATGCTCTTCCTCTCCGGTGAAGACCCTGAAAAGGATGTGCAGCTCTACATCAACTCGCCGGGCGGCTCCATTACCGCCGGCCTCGCCATTTACGACACCATGCAGTTCATCAAGAACAACGTGGTCACGTACTGCATCGGGCAGGCCGCTAGCATGGGAGCGTTTCTGCTCCTTGCCGGCACCAAGGGCAAGCGGTTTGCGCTTCCCAACGCCAGAATTCTCATCCATCAGCCTTCAATGGGCGGATTAAGCGGCCAAGCCACGGACATTGATATTCACGCCCGCGAAATCCTCCGCATTCGTGAAATCACCAACACTTTAATGGCCAAGCACACCGGCCAACCCCTCGACCGCATCGAACGGGATGTGGAAAGGGACTTCATCATGAACTCGCAACAGGCAAAGGAATACGGCATCGTCGACGAAATCATCGACAGGCCGCGCACCTAGAAAACCGAGCGGAATTGGCCGATTAGTACCGTACACGGATTGCACTGCTGACGCCGCTCACAACTCAATCGACGCTAACTCGTTCTGAACGTCCAAAGGGAGCAGGAACATGAAAACGCGCACGGGACCTGAAGAAGCACTGCGCTGCTCGTTCTGCCACAAGTCGCAGGATGCGGTTGCCAAGTTGATCTCTTCGCCGAGCGACTACCCTCGGGCGTACATCTGCGATGAATGCGTTGCCGTCTGCAACTCGATTCTCGAAGACGATCGCGGCGACGCAACCCCCGCCACCACCGCCGGCCACCTGCCCAAACCCCTGGAAGTAAAGAACTTCCTCGATGATTATGTGATTGGGCAGGATCAGACCAAGAAGAAACTCGCCGTTGCCGTCTACAACCACTACAAGCGCATTCAGATGAACCGCATGCGCAACAACGAAGTGGAACTCGCCAAGAGCAACATTCTCCTTATCGGGCCAACCGGCTCGGGTAAGACACTGCTCGCCCATACCCTGGCCAAAATGCTCGATGTGCCCTTTGCCATTGTCGACGCAACCACACTCACCGAAGCCGGTTACGTGGGCGAGGATGTCGAAAACATCATCCTCAAGCTCCTGCAGGCCGCCGACGGCGATGTGACCCGTGCCCAGCAGGGCATCATCTACATCGACGAGATCGATAAGATCGGCCGCAAGGACGAGAACCCCTCCATCACCCGCGACGTGTCCGGTGAAGGTGTGCAGCAGGCGCTGCTCAAGATTCTTGAGGGCACCGTCGCCAATGTGCCGCCGCAAGGCGGACGCAAGCACCCGCACCAGGAGTTCACCGCCGTTGACACCACAAATATCCTCTTCATCTGCGGCGGCGCCTTCGTCGGCCTCGAGCGGGTGGTAGGGCGTCGCGTTGGCAAGAAGGCGCTGGGATTCAAAGGTACTGACACCGAGGCGGAGTCCACTCTCCGCTCGCATCGCGACACTGAACTGCTTCGCCGCACCGAGCCCCAGGATCTCATCAAGTACGGCCTGATCCCGGAATTCGTCGGTCGTTTGCCGGTCATGGGCATTCTCGACGAGCTCGACGAAGCGGCGCTCATCGAGATTCTCACCAAGCCGCGCAACGCAATCATCAAGCAGTACCAGCGCCTCCTCGAATACGAGAACGTCCGCCTGCACTTTACGCAGGATGCAATCGGCGCCATCGCCCGGGAAGCACTGGCGCGCAAAGTGGGCGCGCGCGGACTGCGCATGATACTCGAAGAGCTTATGCTCGATCTCATGTATCACCTGCCCAACAACAAGCGTGTCCGCGACCTCGAAATCACCAGCGACATGGTCGAGCGCCGCGATCTTTCCCTCTGCCTGCTTGAAAAGGCGGGTTGATTCCAAAAGACATCCGTGCGTTCCGGTGAAACCCCTTCTCCTGGAGATCCAGCAGAGGGGCTTTTACTTTATGGTGTTACGGAGGACGGGAACGGCCGATAGTTGAAGCTGCACAAGTTTTCAAGAGTGACGTATGCCACTTCGCAGGGCCGATTCCGCGATACAATCCCAACATGAGTCGTGAATCCAGCCGCGCAGCCGAACCTTTCTACGCGCGTCCAATACCCATGGGGGCACTATGACCGCATCACGTGACAAATCCGAGCCCCGCAAGCTGCCCATGATGCCCATTCGGGACATGGTGATCTTTCCCTACATGATGACTCCCTTCGTCGCGGGCCGCGCATCCAGCGTCCGCGCGATCGAAGACGCCCTCAACGGCGACCGCAAAATCTTCCTCGCCACGCAGCACGACGCCTCAGTCGACGCGCCTACGACCGAGCAGATCTACAAGGTCGGATCAATCTGTAACATCGTCCAAACTGTGAAAATGACGGACGGTGACCACAAAGGTGCCTATAAAGTCCTCGTTCAAGGTCTGGAGCGTGCCGAATCTATCGATATTGTTCTCCATAATGGCTTCTACATGGCAACAGTACTCCCTGTCGTGCCATTGCCCAACAGTAATCCGGCTCTCAACGACCTCATGACACGAGTAACCGATCTCTTTCAGCACTACGGCAAGCTGCATCAAATCCCCAATCCAGAGATGATCATCGCCAATGTGCGCAAGGACAATCCAGCCATGCTCAGTGACACAATTGCCGCCTATCTACAATTGAGCGTGGAGAAGAAGCAGGAAGTGTTATTCATCTTCGATCCGATGGAACGCCTAGAGAAGATCGCCGATTTGATGACCTCCAACCTTTCAACTTCCATGGTGTCCCGATGACCGCATCACGTGACAAATCCGAGCCGCGCAAGCTTCCCATGATGCCCATCCGGGACATGGTGATCTTTCCCTACATGATGACCCCGTTCGTCGTGGGCCGCGAGTCCAGCGTCCGCGCCCTCGAAGAAGCGCTCAACGGCGACCGCAAGATCTTCCTCGCCACGCAGCACGACGCCTCCATCGATGAACCCAAAGCCAAGGACATCTATCAGGTTGGATCCATCTGCAACATCGTGCAGAGCGTCAAGATGCCCGACGGCAACATTAAAGTTCTTGTCGAAGGCGTAGAGCGTGCCAAGTCTACTGAGGTCAATGATCGCGACGGCTTCTTCGTCGCCACCGTGCGCACAGGCAAAAAAGATTTCGAAATGACGCCCGCTGTCGAGCAGCTCATGCAGCGCGTCACTGGCCTCTTCGAGCAATACGTCAAGCTGCAGCAGAGCCTGAATTACGAAACCATTATCGCCACCGTGCGCATGGATGAAGCGGCCAAGCTCTCGGACACCATCGCCGCCAATCTGCAACTTGGCATTGAAGAGAAGCAGGAACTCCTCGCCATCTTCGATCCCGCCGCACGCCTCGCGCGCATCGCCGACGTGCTCGACATCGAAATCGAGAAGCTTGATCTCGATCGCAACATCCAGTCGCGCGTGAAGCGCCAGATGGAGCGCGCTCAGAAAGAGTACTACCTCAACGAGAAGATCAAGGCCATCCAGAAGGAGCTGGGCCGCGGCGAGAAGAGCGAGTTCGACGAGCTCCGTAAGAAAATCGAATCCGCGGGCATGCCCAAGGAAGTGCTCGAAAAGGCAATTCAGGAACTCAAAAAGCTTGAAGCCATGCCGCCCATGTCGGCCGAATCCACTGTCAGCCGAAACTATATTGACTGGCTGCTCGCCGTGCCGTGGAAGAAGCGCTCCAAAGAAACCCGTTCCATCGACTACGCTGAAAAGGTCCTCAACTCCGACCACTACGGCCTGGAGAAGATCAAGGAACGCATCCTTGAATTTCTTGCCGTCCGCCAGCTCGTAAAAAACCCCAGGGGCTCCATCCTCTGCTTCGCCGGCCCTCCCGGCGTCGGCAAAACCTCCCTCGGCATGTCCATCGCCAAGGCCACCGGGCGCAAGTTTGTGCGTCTCTCGCTCGGCGGCGTGCGCGATGAAGCCGAGATCCGCGGACATCGCCGCACCTACATCGGCGCGCTCCCCGGCCAGATCATCCAACACATGAAAAAGGCGGGCACCAAGAACCCCGTCTTCCTGCTCGACGAAGTCGACAAGATGGCGTCCGACTTCCGCGGCGATCCAGCCTCCGCCCTCCTTGAAGTCCTAGACCCCGAGCAGAACACCACTTTCCAGGACCACTATCTCGACGTCGACTACGACCTGTCGCAGGTGCTCTTCGTCGCCACCGCCAACGTCATGCACACCATCCCGGCAGCATTGCAGGACCGCATGGAAGTGCTCCGTCTGCAGGGCTACACCGAGCAGGAAAAGCTCGAAATCGCTCGCCAGTATCTCGTCAAAAAGCAGCGCGAGCAAACCGGCCTCAGCGAAAAGAACATCGTCTTCACCGACGACGCGATTCTCGAAATCATTCGCTACTACACACGCGAAGCGGGCGTCCGCAACCTCGAGCGCGAAATCGGCAACCTCTGCCGCAAAGTCGCGCGCAAAGTCGTCAAGAGCGGCGCAAAGCACAAGGAAGAGCTGACCGCCTCAAATATCCACGAGTTCCTCGGCGTGGCCCGCTATCGCGATTCCGAAGTCCATGAGAAGAGCGAAATCGGCCTCGTCACCGGACTCGCATGGACTGAAGTCGGCGGCAGCATTCTCACTACGGAAGTCCAGGTCCTCGACGGCAAGGGCAAGCTCACCATCACCGGCCAGCTTGGCGACGTCATGCAGGAGTCCGCCCAGGCCGCACTCAGCTACATCCGTGGCCGTGCCCAGGCCCTCGGCCTCACCCGCGAGTTCTACCGCAACGTCGACCTCCATCTCCACGTGCCCGAAGGCGCAATCCCCAAAGACGGCCCCTCCGCTGGCATCACCATGGCCACAGCCCTCGCCAGCGCGCTCGCAAAAATTCCCGTGCGTCGCGACATCGCCATGACCGGCGAAATCACCCTCCGCGGCAAGGTCCTCGCGATCGGCGGCCTCAAAGAAAAATTGCTCGCCGCTCTTCGCGCAGGCATCTTTGAAGTCATCCTGCCCCGCGCCAATGAGAAGGACATCGCCGAGCTGCCAGACAACATTAAGAAGGCGATGAAAATGCACTTCGTCGACCAGATGGATGAAGTTCTGACGCTGGCCCTCGAAAGCCCGCTCCAGGCCCTCATCACCCCCGGTCCCGAAGTGCTAGCCTCAGTGCCTCCAACCGACCTAACTGCCAACGCCCCAGCACCGCAGTAAATCAAGAAGGCGCACAGCCCGCTCATGCTGAAATGGGCGTGTTGTGCCGTCACTCGAGCAGAGCCCTAACCCCGGTTGGCGGCGTCCTCGGCGTCGGCCAGCCATCCCCTGCGCAGCGCATGTTGAGGGATGCTTGTCATGAACGGCTTGATGTCGAGAAGCGGCGTACCGTCGAGCATATCCAACCCCCGCACCATCAGCTTGTTACCGTCGTGTTGAAGCAACTCCACCACCGTTAATCCAATCGGATTGGGGCGGCGTGGTGATCGTGTGGCAAACACCCCATGTGCGCGGTTGTCAGTTGGCACTCGCCCAAAAAGATCAAAGCCCTCCGCGCGATCGAAGACCCACAGGACAAACAGGTGGGAGAATCCATCAATGTCTATAAGGCCAGGTTCGAACTCAGGCAGAATTTCGAGAATCCCCTCCGCATTGTGCTTCGTGGCCAGGCCTTTGGGAATAGCTGAGGTTTCGCGATAGGGACTTCGCACAAACCCAATTGGTTGTGGCGTGAACATAGTGCACGCTCCTTCTCTGCATAGTATCGACTGCGCGCCTCACCGCAGTCGCCCGCCCCGTTACAATCACCTCAATGGCCTACTGGTACCGCCGCGTCTTCCTCCTGGCGATTCCCCTCATCCTCTCCAACCTCACCCAGCCGCTGCTCTCCACAGTGGACACCATCCTCTCCGGCCATCTCCCCGGCGCGGCAGCGCTCGGCGGCGTAGCCATCGGCGGCATCTTCTTCAACTCCGTCTTCTGGACCTTCGGTTTCCTCCGCATGGCCACCACCGGCCTCGTGGCGCAGGCCTATGGCGCGCGCGACCACCAATCCTTGCGTCTCCACTTCGCGCGAGCCTTTCTCAGCGCCGCCGCCATCGGCGCACTGGTCCTGCTCTTTCGCACGCCGCTCATCGCCCTTTCCATCTATCTCCTCGGCGCAGGCCCAGACGTAGCGCAGAACGCGCAAGTCTACTGCCACATCCGCATCTGGTCGTCCCCAGCCGCCCTCGCCAACTACGTCATTCTCGGCACGCTGCTCGGCCGTCAGCGCGCACGCACGGCTCTATTCATTCAGGCGCTCATCAATGTCGTGAATGTTGCCACAGCGCTTTACCTCGTCGTCCACTTCCACTGGGGCGTAGCCGGTATCGCTACTGCAACCATGCTCGCCGACTACGCCGGCCTGGCGCTGGGCCTCGTCATCACGTTCCAATCCGGCATTCTTACGCGCAGCCATGAGTATGCAAATCCAGAATCCAATCACATTCGCTGGCAGGATCTAATCGATGGTCCCAGCCTGCGTCATCTCTTCGCGCTTAACCGCGACCTGCTCCTGCGCACTCTCAGCCTCGTCGCCGCCTACGCCTGGTTCACCCGCTCTGGAGCCCGCGCTGGCGACGCCGTCCTCGCCGCCAACGCTGTCCTGCTTAACCTGCACAACATTGCCGCCTACGCTCTCGACGGCTTCGCCAACGCAACCGAGGCCCTGGTCGGCGAATCAATCGGAGCCCAGCGCCGCGCCGACTATCGAGCCGTGCTGCGCGCTTCCACTGCCGCTGCAGGCGTGGTGGCGCTCCTCATCTCGTTGGCCTATCTCATCTCCGGCCCGGCGCTCGTCCGCATCTTCACTGACCAGCCTCCCATTCGCGTGCTCGCGCTTCGTTACCTGCCCTGGGCCATCGCCATGCCCTTCGTGTCCGTCTGGGCCTTCCAACTCGACGGCATCTTCATCGGCGCAACCCGCGGTCGCGATTTGCGCAACTCCATGCTGGTCTCGTTCCTCGCCTATCTCGCTCTTGCCGTGCTGCTCGAACGCGAATTCGGCGACCGCGGTCTGTGGTGCGCGTTGGCCTTGTTCATGGTGCTGCGCAGCATCACGCTCGGCCTTCGCCTGCCGCGCATTGAAAAAATCTTTGCCGCTCCAGCGTCAATCGTCGTCTGACCTCAACCCGCAAACCGGCCGTCCAAGCCAAAGCAGCATCCTCAAACCGCCTCACTCTTCAAACCGCTTCTTTGACATACATACCCACCAGCCTGGCATACGATACTTGTGAATTCCGCGGGTAGCCTCGCTGCTTCCCAATCGGCGCGGCTCCGCTCTCCTGTATCCTGAATCTAGATAGCCCCACCGTGTTCGAACTTACCTTCTGATCCGCCAACCGTACTCCTCATCTTGTTTATGCGCCTTACGACACAATTCTTGCTTTCGGCCATGGCAGCGGCGCAGTTCCCCGCGCCGGATGTGCCGGAGATTGCCTTTTTGGGCCGCTCGAACGTCGGTAAATCAAGCCTGCTGAATACGCTTGTTGGCGATAAGGCGGCCAAGGTGTCGTCTACTCCGGGGAGAACCAGGGCCATCAACTTCTTTGCGCTCCTCGATCAGAGCCAGCGCCGCAAACTGGTCTTCGCCGACCTGCCAGGTTATGGCTATGCCAAAATCTCGAAGTCCATTTCCGCAGGTTGGCCGGGCTTTATCGAGCCGTATCTCGCCATCCGCTCCACTCTCAAACTCTGCGTGTGCCTCGTCGATTCTAACGTCCCACCGCAGGAGAGCGACCGCCAGTTACTCGACTGGCTGAGAGCCGCCGGCCGCGACTTTGCCGTGGTGGCAACCAAAACTGATCGTCTCAGCGGGAACGAGCGCACCCGCAATCTGCTGGCTCTGAAGAAGGGGCTTGAAGTCGACGACTTGCTTCCGGTATCCGCCAAAACCGGCAACGGTATCAATGAATTGTGGATTCGCATTGAAGCTGCGGCCGAAGTGTAGGACTGATCTAAAGAGCAAAGCGTACTATGCAGTGCATTCGCTCTAAAGCCCGCTATAGCGCAAATCGGTAGTCGTCACGCAGGCCCCGGCCGCTGATCTGAATCTCAACCGCAACCCGAACCTCTCCACCCTCCACCTGCTCCTGCACCCGTCGGATGAACTCTTCGGCTGCAAGCCGGCCGCAGTACAGCACCCGCGCTCCCTTCGCAAGACGACCCAGGTAGCGAGGGGAAAGCCGCAGCCAGCGGCGCGATTTCCAATCCTGATCGGGCACGCAATCGTTCGCAATCGCATCCAGCTTAGGAAGCCATTGCGCCGGGGCGCTTGCCACACTCCAGGCGACCATCGTCAGGTCTTCGTCTACCACAGCAGCAGGAATTCGCCGGGCGCCCTGGCTGATAAACGGCGAATCATTCCCCGATTCCTCAACAGTGCGGACCAGGTTGGGGAGTACCCCACGTTCCAACATCTCCCGTTGTACAGTCTTCGTCGCCCCCGCAATGCAAACCGCCGCAATCTCCTTCTTGCGAATCTGGTTCTTCAGGATGCGCAAGGCTTCATCGAGCGAGTTGACCAGAAAATCCACGACCCCGTCCCGAAGAGCCAACTTTTGCCTGGCTGAATCGGGCTCGGCTGCCAGCGAGGCTGCCCCGGCAATGTTCGCTGCCACCACCATCGCGCGCCCATGCGGATCGAGTTCGCCCGCATAAAACAATGCTCCGCCCAGGTTCATCTCCGCGTTCAGGCCGGCTGAAGCGTCCGTGCCCGCAATCATGCCCGCGTAGATACGCGCAACCTGGATTGTGAAATCCGGCGGAGGAAGGTTCATTGCAGACGGAGTGGAATCAGGAGACAAGCGACCATTCTTTCCGCGGTCCAACGGGCCATCCCGGCTTACTGAAAATCCTTATACTGTTCGCGCCAGTTCCGCTGCCGCACATAAAACACGAATTCGCCAGGTTTGGCCACAGCCGTATGTTTGCTGCATTCGTTGGGCGCCGCCACGCCCGTGGCAAGAATGTCGGAAAGCGTGTACCAGTGTACGACGGGCTCCGGCTTGTCTCTCACGCTGTCGCAATTCACATAAAGCATCGTGTCCGAGTTGTATTTTCCGTCCACGGCCACAATCAACGCATTCGCCGGCAGAGTCAGTTTTCCCGAGCCATCCTCGTTCTGCTTCACCCAGTTGCCATGCTGCTCTTCCTGATGGTCGATTCGAATCAGAAAACCCGAAGTCGGTATCAGGCTGCCCGTCTTCGCATCCATCATGCGTATCGTGATGGTTTTTGTCGCTGTCTCTTGGCTATAGCAGCACACGGCTGTAATCGAAACCATGAGCAGCAAAAGTCTATACAGACTTCGTACAGTCATTGTCTTCCCCACACCTTTCGGGTTTTACCAGGTGTTGTAAGGTTGGCCGCCGTCGGGTGGCGTCTCATCCGAGCCGGAGTTAACATCGTCGATGCCGGGGTCGGTCTGGTCAAGCGAGTACATCGCGTCGCTTGTCTTGGTGACCCATGTGTCCTTGCTGTGCGTCATCGGGTCTTCCGGAATGCTCTTCAGGTAGCCGTCCTGAATCAAATCATCCAGAGACTGCGGTGCCTTCTGTTTGTCCATAGTATAGGAATCGATTGCATCCCGCAGGATGTGCAGATCTTCCTTGAGTACCGCTTCCTTCGCGTGACGGATCGCACTGATGTAGCTGGGCACGGCAATCACTGCCAGCACGCCGATAATTGCCATCACAATCATCAGCTCCACCAGCGTGAAACCCGCGTCTTGTTTATTCATCCTGCGCACTGTTGCCCTCGTTGCCTGCGGTCCTTGCCTTTGCTAACTCCGCTCCCGCGCTACCACGTGGAATACTTGGTACCGTCCAGAGCCGTTCCCTGCGATTTCGAATACACATCGAAAACACTCTGCCCGCCATAGGAGTCCGATGTCGGATCATCCTGCATTGACCGTAAACCCCACTCCGCCTTGCCGGTCATGGGGTCCACCGGGATCCGGCGAAGAAACCTCAACTTCTTCCCCATTACATCTTCCCCGTTCACCAGCGTCTCCAGGTCCGGTGGATAATTCTGGGTGTCTACCTTGGTCATGAAGGCGTGTTTGTCGGCCGCATCCTTATACGCGTCAATCGCGTCGCGCATCTCCCACAGGTCGCGCCGCAGCTCTCGTTCATTCTGGCGCTTCACCTGGAAACGCGCCATGGGGACGGCCGCCGAAGCAAGAATGGACAGAATGGCTACCGTCACAATCAGCTCCACCAGGGTCAGCCCCCGCTCCCCGGCAGACGGACCAACCCCGTCGTTCTGGATCGGTCGCCGATCCTCGCGAAGTGCGCAATTAGCCTGCAACATGCCCATGGCTTTATTTCACCACAATGTTCGCTTGCGAACCCTGTGCCGGTACCGGCTGCTGCCCGCTGTTGGCCACCCTTGCCTGGGTTAGAACCAGCGAACTCGGCCCCGCGGACTTTGCCTGAAAACTAAGGACGTAAACAACCCCCGCACCGCTCACTCCGGGCGCACCCGGTGGCCGGGAGGCGTTCACAGTAATTAATCCTTTGCCGTCCGGGTCACTGTGGATGGGGTCCGCGGATTTTCCATCGCGATTCAGGAAGTCCCCGCCGCTCACATTCACCAGCGAAAGCCGCGCCGGATCGTACTGGATCTTTGTCGCCACCGAAGCAATATCCATGCCGCCCATCAGCACCACCGGAACCTGGAATGTGGTTCCCGCCGCCACGGGATTGGCCGGCACGTTAAGCATCACATTCACCGGTGTGGGCTGGCCGCGAGGGTGGGCACCGGGCGGCTTCGTAGCGTCTGGTTGCCGGTTGGCGTTCGCCGCGTACGAATTCGCGTCCGCGGATGCACTCATCTGCGCCAGCGCGGCCGGAGCAGCCGCCATTGCGCTTTCTCCCGGCACCGTCCCGATATTCGACCGCGATTGAGGTCCAGGATGGTTAGCAGGTCCGGGGTTTGTTCCTGGAGCCGCATCCGGAGACTGTCCCGTCTCCTGCAAAATGGTCTGCACCGGAACGTGACGCAGTTCGATCGTTTGGCCCACGCCCAAGTCCACCGTGCGCAGATTCGCTCGATCCAGTGACTGCGTGCGAACAATGTGCGGCACCACCAGGAAGACCAGTTCGTCATCGGAGATGGTGTGGTCCTTTGAACCAAACAGGTACTTCAGTCCCGGAATCGCGCTCAATCCCGGAATGCCCGACCAGCTCACCGCGTCCTGCTTATCTTGAATGCCGCCCAGGATACTGGCCTCGCCCTCGCGCAGCCGGATCACCTGGTCCACTACGCGTTGGCTCAGAATCGGTTCCGTCACGCCGCTGATGGTCACCGATCCGCTCTGCGTGGAGACATCGATCTTGATCTTCAACGTCACATCGTGGTCATAGTGGACCGTGGGCGTCATCTCGATATTCACACCCACATCCTGGTACGTGAACTGCGTATTCACCAGCGAACTCACCACCGCCGTAGCCGCGCCGGTCTGGTAAGAGCCGGTGGCGATCGGAATTTTTTCGCCGATCTTCATCGTCGCCTTCTGCCCGTCCGTGGCCCGGATGCGCGGATTCTGCAGAATCTTGGTGTCCGAATCCGTCAAAAGCAGGTTGGCCGTCGCCGATCCAACCGTCACCGCAAAGTCCGAGGCCTGCAGGTGAGCCAGGCTGTAAAGCGTTGGTGTCGTGCCAGTGGTCGACGGAGTGCAAGTGGTGCTGCCGGAAGGGCACGTCGTGCTGCTGCTGTTGCTCGTAGGCGGCTGAATCGCAGCCCCCACGCTGCTCGGCCATTGAATGCCCAGCGTCCGTTCCCAGTTCTTGCTCACTTCCAGCACGGCAATATCCACCACCACTTCCGCCCGCGCCTTATCCAGATCGTCCACCAGCATCTGCGCAATCTCCAGTTCGTCTGGAGTTCCCTTGACCACAATCGCGTTCTGGCTGGGCACTGCATATACCTTGAAATTCGGCCCGGTCAGCACGTTGCGCAACGCCGTCTGTACGTCGTTCAGGTCGTTCTGCTGCCACGCGTTGCTCAGGTAGAAGGTCTGGACAGCCTGCTCATCCTGCTCCTGGCGCTTTGTCCGTGTGTTCGCCGCCACAAAAATCGTGTTCGACGTAATCGGGCGCCAAAACGTGTTCGACATGGTGCCCACAACCCGCAGCGCATCCAGCAGAGTCATGTTGGCCAGGTCCACCTGTACGCGCTTTGAGGTATAGTCCGGATCGAACAGAACGTTAATGCCCGCGGCCTTGCCAATCGCCTGGTAAATCGTCTTGGCGTCTTCCGTCATGTGCAGCGTCAACGGCTCATTCGACATCGGCTTCAGCTGCACCGGCGAGCCCATCGATTCCATCTCTTCCCGCCGGGCCGGATCAGAAGCAACGCTGGTTTCGGCCAGCGCCGTAACTTCGCCGTGTTTCTGGCGGATGCGCGCAATCTCCTGGGTAGCTGCCTCGTTGCCCGGGTCAATCTCCGAAGCGTGCAGAAACTCTGTCAGCGCCCCCTGCTCGTCGCCCGCCAGCAGCAGTTTGCGCCCCTTTGTTATGTGAGCCGCCGAAGCTGAAACCCTCACCCGGTAAAGCGCCGTCCGGTACGTGATGTCCTTGGGGGCCTTTGCCGTGGCCTTCTCATACATGTCTACCGCCGTGTCGTAGTCCTCTTTCGCCTCGGCGTTCTGGCCACGTTTGAAATCGGCTCGGGCCGACTGCGCATGCAAACCCGTGCCCGCCAGGCCCAGCACCGCTAGCAGCGCAAACACTGCAATCCGGCCTACGGCCCGCAAGAAGATGGACTTCGAAACAACCGGCCCGTCAGAGCCCTGAACTAAAACACTAAGATTCATTGAATTCCCGGGCGTCGTTGAGTGGTTCTCCAATTCAGGTGCCCCTTCCAGCTCTTTACAATGTGGCTTTGTCATTGTCCAAAAACCACTCATCGGTTCTGCCCACGGGGAATGTCAATTGGAGAATCGCCATATGCGGCTTACATTCCGCAGCGGACATATATAGGCTGCCATCGCTGCCCGTTAAGCAATTTCGGATACAAATCTCTCGTGCAGATTCCCGCCCTCGGCGATGCTCCATTTTAGCAAAGCCCCACTGTCCCGGGCTGAGCCGCCCCGTAGTTACTTAAAACCACTCCGATGCTACGATAAAGACTCGAGAGTGCAGCAAAATGGCGCGTCAAACCAGCCACGTTATCGTCCAGCCGGTTCCTACCGGACCCCAGAAGCCGGCCAAGCCCCGCGACCCCGTGGCCTCCGGTGAGCGAGATGCCGCGCACAATCGAATGGCCAGCCATAACTACTTCCTGCTTGAGAAGTTCGAAGCCGGTGTCGCTCTCCGCGGCACTGAGGTCAAGTCCATCCGCGAGGGTCAGGCCAACCTTAAAGACTCCTACGGCCTCATCAAAGATGGCGAAGCATTTTTGCTTAACGTGCATATCGGCCCTTATTCTCACGGAAACATTGCCAACCACGACGCCACCCGCACGCGCAAGCTGCTGCTGCATCGCGAAGAAGTTCGCAAGCTACTCTCCAAGACGCAGATCAAAGGGCATACGCTCATCCCCACCCGTCTTTACTTCCGTAATGGCCGGGTTAAATGCGAGCTAGCTGTAGCCAAGGGCAAACAGGACTGGGACAAGCGCGAAACCGAGAAGCGTCGCGAAGGCGACCGCGAAGCCCGCGCCGCCGTAAACGCCAGCAAACATCGCATGGGACGCTAGGGCCGTTCACCTTTTGCTGGAAAACCCTATCAGGGCAGAGCATCAAGGGGCGCTGTAACAGGGCAGGCCATCAAAGGCTGCTGAAAAAGATCAGATTTGAAGTAGATGTGCGAAGGGGCACGACTTCAGTCGTGCCATTAAATCCAATAAAATGATCGGGCTTTAGCCCCTGCGGGGTGCTTTTCTCTTCACCATGGATTGCCGCAATTACATTAATTGGGCCATCTCCTCAGCACGCTTCTTCCTTTGCTCACTGTATTCAATCAACGCCGAGAGGGCGTAGAACGACGCGGAAAGAGTGAGGACAATCGAATAGATCAGCTTTCCGGAGCTCATCCAGAAGCTAACCGCATCACCTGCCCAGAGCAAACAAATTGCGAGAAAAAACAGAGCCCTGTTCCTCCGTCCACGAATAACGAGGATCCCGAGTCCCAAAAGAAACACCACTCCACCGACCATAGCCGGTGTCGGCAACTTCCCCTGGACGGCCAACGTTAGCCCCGCCCCGAACAGGGCGCCAAGCAGAATGAAGCCGGCGGGTCGATGAATCTTGTCAATCCACTTCCTCATGGCAACCCCACAAGTTGAGTCGAAACCCAAAGGAACCGTCGGCGTGATTATAGATGGCGACCTTGCCATCCTGCGCCCCTTGGGTGAAACAATAGATAACCATGAAGACCGATCTCTCCTTCGCCAGTCCCGCCGGGATTGAAACCGAGCTGCTCGCCGTCCTGGCCGTCGACACCCAAACCTCGAAAGCCCCGGACGCCAAACCCGAGCCCGTCCTGTTGACCACGGACGAAGCGGTCAAATCCGCCGCCGCGGCCGCCCTGGCCAGTGGAGAATTCAAGGCAGGAGCCAATGAGACGCTGCTGCTGCACACCCCCGCCGGCCTCGCCGCCAAACGCCTCCTCATCGTCGGCCTCGGCAAGCAGGCCAAAGCAACTGCACACAGCGTCCGCAATGCCGCCGGAACAGCGGTTCGTTTCACCAAGCCGCGCGCAATTCGCAACCTCGTCTTCGCACTCCCTGTAGCCGAATTCCTCCCCCCCGGTCCCTGTATCCGCGCCTCCGCGGAGGGCGGTATCGTAGGCGACCTCGACCCCGATACCTACCGTAGCGACCGCAAGGACCTCAGCGTTCAATCATTCACCGTCGCCGCGCCTGAATCCGCCGACCAGGACGCCCTCAAAGCCGCATTCGCTGAAGGCGTCATCATCGGCGAGAGCCAGAACTTCACCCGCGCCCTCGTCAACGAGCCCGGCAACAAGCTCACCCCCACCATCCTCGGCCATCGCGCCGCGGCCATGGCCCAGGAAGTCGGCCTGCGATGGAACGTCTATTCCACCGACAAGCTCCACGAGCTCAAAATGGGCGCATTCTGGAGCGTCTCCCAGGGTTCCGAAGAACCGCCAGCCCTTATCGTTCTCCGTTATGAGCCGGAAGGCGTCACCGAAGGCCCCATCCTCGGCCTCGTCGGCAAGGGCATCACCTTCGACACCGGCGGCATCAGCATCAAGCCTGCCGACAAAATGGAACTCATGAAGTACGACATGGCCGGCGGCGCAGCCATGCTCGGCGCCATGCGCGCCATCGCCCTGCTCAAGCCCAAGGTCCGCGTCATCGGCATTGTCTGTGCTGCGGAAAATATGCCTGACGGCAAGGCCCAAAAGCCCGGCGACGTCCAAACCGCCATGCCTCTCAATTCAAGCAAGCCCGGCAAAACCATCGAGATCATCAACACCGACGCCGAAGGCCGACTCGTCCTGGCCGACGGCATCACCTACGCCCGCCAACTCGGCGCAACCCACCTCATCGACGCCGCCACCCTCACCGGCGCGTGCGTCGTCGCCCTCGGCACCACCAACGCAGGTGCCTTCTCCAATAACGACGAGAGCTACGCGAAGTTCACGGCAGCCCTCGAAACATCCGGAGAAAAGTTCTGGCGCCTGCCCTTGGGTGAGGAGTACGCCGAGCAGATCAAGAGCGACATTGCCGACATCAAGAACACCGGCGGCCGCCATGGCGGCGCCATCACGGCTGCGGAGTTCCTGAAGGTCTTCGCGGAAGACACCCCATGGATTCACCTCGACATCGCCGGCCTCGCGTGGATTGAAGATTCCAAGCCCTACATCGCCAAAGGCCCGAGCGGCGTAGCCGTCCGATCGATCCTGGAATGGGCCCGAAGCTTCTAGCCCAGCCTGATCAGCAACAAAAGCACCGTGCCCCATTCATCGCGTAGTTTCATCGTGCGACGAGTGGGAGGCAATTCGACAATGCGAGCCTCCCGCGAGCATCAGGTGCTTTGTATCAGGGCACGACTTCAGTCGTGCCGATAAACCAGAAAGAGAGACGGGTTTTAACCCCTGCCGGACTTCAATCCCGACTGCCCTACTGTCTCGGAATCACGGTTAACAATGCCCTTCACACGCCCGAGATCTTCCCATCCCCATCCACATCAATACCAAGCGCCCGCGGAGCCCGCGGCAACCCCGGCATCAACATCATGTTTCCCGCCACAGCTACCAGGAATCCCGCCCCCGCCGACAGCAGAATATCCGTCACATGAAGCGTCCAACCCCCCGGCGCACCCATCCGCTTCGGATCATCGGTCAGGGAATACTGTGTCTTCGCAATGCACACCGGCAATCGTTCAAAACCCCATTCGGTATAGCGCAATAAACTCGCCCGCGCCTGTTCGCTGAGCGCCACACCGGCAGCCCCATAAACCTGCGTCGCCACCTTGCGCAGCTTCTCTTCCGCCGGGTCCTCCAGCGAATACGCCGGCTGAATCAATGGCGAAGGATGAGCGTCGATGGTCGCCACAACCTTCTCCGCCAACTCCACCGCCCCAGCCCCACCTTTAGCAAAAGCGTCCACCACGGCGGAAGCAATCCCCAGCCGCGCGCACTCAGCCGCAATCGCGGTCAACTCCTCTTCCGTGTCGTCTGGAAACCGGTTGACCCCAACAACCACCGGCACGCCAAAGCCACGCAGCGTCTGGGCGTGGTGCTCAAGATTCGCGAATCCGTCCTCAAGCGTTCCTTCGCCCTGCGCCCGCAAGCTATGCACCGTAGCCACCAGCACGGCAACCGCCGGCTCAATACCCGATGAGCGCATGGCGATATCGAAATACTTCTCCGCACCCAGATCCGCCGCAAAACCCGCCTCGTTCACTACATAATCAGCCAGCCGCATCGCCATCTGCTGCGAAAGAACGGAACTCGTTCCGTGCGCAATGTTGGCAAAGGGGCCAGTGTGCACAGTCGCCGGCGTGCCTTCGCTAGTCTGCACGAGATTCGGCAGAATGGCCTCATTCAGCAGCGCCAGCATCGCGCCTGTTGCGCCCAGGTCGGCTGCGGTCACCGGCCGCCCCGCTCGGTTAACCCCCACCACGATCCTGTCAATCCGGCGCCGAAGATCGGCGCGGCTGTTAGCCAGTCCCACAATGGCCATGATCTCTGAAGCTGCGGTGATCACGAACCCCGTCTCGCGATGCGCGCCATCCCGCCTCGAGTCGAGCGCAATCGCGATGTGCCGTAACGCGCGATCGTTCATATCCAGCGCGCGCGGCCATGCAATCTGCGCCGGATCAAGGCCCAGTTCATTGCCGTGAAACAGATGCGAGTCGACCATGGCTGACAGCAGATTGTGCGCCGAGGTAACGGCGTGAAAGTCCCCGTGGAAATGCAGGTTGATCTTCTGACTCGGTTCCACCTGCGACAAACCCCCGCCCGCCGCACCGCCTTTCAACCCAAAGACCGGACCCAATGACGGCTCGCGCGAAGTCACAATCGCTTTGTGGCCAATCCGCTCCAGCCCCTGCGCCAGTCCAATCGACACCACCGTCTTGCCTTCGCCGGAAACCGTTGGCGTCGTAGCAGTCACCAGGATGAACTTGCCACGAACAGGGAACGCCGGATCGGTAAGCAAGCTCAGCGAGAGTTTGGCGCCGTATGCGCCGATGGCTTCGTAATCAGTCGGCGAAACACCGAGCTTGCCTGCAATTTCCCCGATAGGAAGCATGAATGACTCCGATAAAGAAACAACACGGAACGGAACAATACATCCAGTCTAGTCGCCCACCAGCCGCCCCGCTCTCGTCGAACGAAACTATGCCCATCCATCGGCCGTCTCTGTTCTTGTCAGATGGGAGGGAGTCCGTAGAACTCCCCGACAACTCTTCCGGGCGTAAATCCGGGCGCGACTGCACAGCAAAAACATCCAAATAAAGAACGTAGTATCTATAGCTTAAGCTATTAACTCGTGTGCAATCTGCGCATTTCCCGAGAATTTGGATCGTTTTAAGCAAACTTATTATTTGTTTCGTTCAATTGTAAGCAAACAAAACATCTGTTTCCGGTATATCCGCGGTTCATTGCAGAACGAAGTGCAACCACTTGAGCAGAAATCTCGACTGCTTTGTCACCACTTAAGCGGACTTTTTAGCCAGATACGCACCCTCTGATTGAACCTTCGAGGGTCGTTTACATCGCCTCGGGGCTCTCAATACCCAGCCAGCTTAGCAGCACAATCAGCTCCCGCAGAGTAACAGCAGCCGTCGCCAAAAGGAATTTCTTCCGCGTCGGATCTTCCTCACTAAGGATATGGTGCTTATGGTAAAAGCTACTAAATTCTTGGGCTAACTGGAACGCATGCTTGGCTAAGTAGGCCGGCTCCGAAGTAGTTATACATTGGTTCAACACCAGCGTACGTTGCCCCGCCCGTAGCCACAGCGACCAGATATCCGTGGCATCCTCGCCTTGAAGATACGCGCCGATCGGACCTAACTCCGCAAACTCTGCTAACACTGCTTCCGGCGTCTGTCCACCCTTGCGAAAGATACTGCGTGCGCGCACGGCCGCATTCTGAATGTAGGGACCCGTGTCGCCTTCAAAGCTCAACGCATCTTTGAAATCGAAAGCAATTACTGAGTTACGAGTAAACTTGAGCATGAAGTACCGCAACGCTCCAATCGCAATCTGCTCCGCAATGCGCTGCCGCTCTATCTCGTCGCGCCCCGCCTGCCGCGCATCCACCTCAGCGCGCGTCGCGGCAATCAGCTTGTCAATCAGATCGTCGGCTTTCACCCCGAATCCCTTGCGTCCGCTGACCAGAATGTAAGGACTATCTAGGTCTTCCTGTGAAACCTCGTATCCCATATCAAGGGCACAGCGTGGTGTGAGAGCCACCTTCTCATAGCCGAAATGAATACAATGATCCGCCTGCTCAGTGAAGCCCATCCCTCGCAGAGCTTGCACGAGATTTGCCTGTGGGTCGTTTTGCCGCACATCGATTACGTTATAAATGGCCTGCGCTCCGCCAAAGTGCGGATGCGATTCAACCCCATGAACAGCGGAGATCCAGCACTCATGATCTGGATAACTGAAGAACGGCTTGTACCCGAAGTCTTTGCCCAGCAATCCAAACTTCCATAGGTGGTACGCAATGTCTTTGCCGACGTAAGTGACCGTTCCGTTCGAACGGACAATCACCTTCGCGTCTTCATTCGTCTCGCCCTCAGTAATGTCCGCGCCAGGCCGCGTCATCACCCAGCAGCCCTTGTTCTTGCCTTCGGTCTCGAAGTACAGCACGCCCGTTTGCTTCAGCTGCTCAAACGCCGCATCCCAGAACTTCAGGTGCAGAATCTCGCTCTCCCGCGGCAGAAAGTCATACTCAATATCCAGCCGCAGCATAGTCTCAAGATGCCGGCGTAACACGGCAGTTGAAATCAGCTCTGCAACTTCGGCGGTCTCGTTGCCGCCTTCCTCGATCTCATGCAGGGTTGCATAGCGTAACTTCTTACGCGCGGCATTCTCGTCCGCTGTCCCTTGTTCATACCACTGCGAAGTGCGCGCATATAAGTCCCAACAGTAGTAATCAACCCGCTCGCCCTTGCGCTTGATAGCTGCCACTAACTCACGTACATCGGCGGCAGACATGCCTTCCAGATGCAGAAACCCCACCACAACATCTGCAACCTGCACGCCGGTGTTGTCGATGTAATTCTGCACATCCACTTTTTGCCCATCAGCCTGCAGCAAGCGCACAAACGTGTCGCCCAGGATCGCATTGCGCAGGTGGCCAATATGCGCAGCCTTGTTAGGATTGATGCTGGTGTGCTCCACCAATGAATGAATTCCACTCGAACCGCGTGTCAAACTCTCTCCACTCGCAATCGCATTCACTCCAGCCGCGCGATCGAACCGAGCATTGATATAACCCGCGCCCGCCATATCAAATGAAGCGAAGCCATCCAGATTACCTAACTCCGCCACGATTTCCTGCGCGATAATTCTAGGCGCCTTGCGCAACTTGCGGGCAAGCTCAAAAGCAATCGGAGTCGCCAGTTCGCCAAATTGCAAATCCGGCGGAATCTCCAGCGGAATATTCTCAAGCTGGAGATCGTACTTGTCTTTCAGTACTGCGCGGAGATGGTCGCCGAGTCGCTTTTGCAGTTCTAGATACACGTCAGAAATGCCTCAGAAATTCGCGAGTTACAAAGCCAATTCTATCAGGCCGATACACGCGCCCCGGTTTGACGCTCCCGGCTCAGACCCCTAAGATGGAAAAGAGGTTGCGTCGGGATCCCGTGCCCGTTCAGGCCGGATTTCGAGCCAAGTTCGCCCATGCCGACCAACGAATCCACTCCAGCCCGCTACTATCTCACCACGCCCATCTACTACGTGAATGCGCGGCCGCACCTGGGCCACGCCTATTCCACCATCGTGTGCGACGCCATCGCGCGGCGCAAGCGGGCGCTGGGTGTCGATACATGGTTCCTCACCGGCACAGACGAGCACGGTCAGAAAATTGAACGGTCAGCAGAGCAGGCAGGGCGCACGCCCATGGAATTTGCTACCGCGATATCAGCCGAGTTTCGCGGCCTGTGGGACCGGTTCGGCATCACCTACGACGACTTCATTCGCACTACCGAAGACCGGCATATTCGCGGCGTGCAAAAACTATTCTCCGCGCTCCAGGAGCGCGGTTTCATCTACAAAGGCTCGTACACCGGCCAATACTGTGTTTCCGATGAGGCCTACGTGGACGGGCCTCCGGGCACCTACTGTCCCGACTGCGGCCGCCTCACGGAAACAGTAAGTGAGGAAAACTATTTCTTCAAACTATCGGCATTCGAACGCAAGTTACTGGAGTTTTACGAGTCCAATCCTGGCTTCATGGTGCCAGAGTCAACCCGTCGCGAAGTCATCTCGTTTGTCCGCGGCGGACTCAAGGACCTGTCGGTAAGTCGCACCAGTTTCTCCTGGGGCATTCCTGTGCAAGGCGATGAGAAGCACGTGATCTATGTATGGCTTGACGCGTTGGCCAACTACATAACCGCGCTCGGCTACGGCTCCGACGATCCGGCAGACCAGGCGCGATTCGCCAAATTCTGGCCGGCAGATTTGCATCTGATCGGCAAAGAAATCAGCCGCTTCCATTGCGTCTACTGGCCGGCATTTCTCATGGCCGCCGGCATTCCCGTTCCTCGCAGCGTGAAGGCTAATGGTTGGTTGCTCTTCGACCAGGGCAAGATGTCTAAGTCGCGCGGTAACATTGTGCGCGCCGAGACGGTGCAGGAAGTGCTTGGCGCGGATGCGCTGCGCTACTTCCTGCTCCGCGAAATCCCCTTCGGCCAGGATGGCAACTTCAGCTTCGATGCGCTGGTGCAGCGCTACAACGGAGACCTCGCCAACGGCTACGGTAACTTAGTAAGTCGAGTAGTTAACATGGTGCATAAGTACTTTGGCGGTGTCATGCCGGACGTCGGTGTTGAAACCCCGGCGGAAGTGAAACTGCGCGAGAGTGCGACCAACGTCATTGCCGACTTTGCACCAGCATTCGACGATCTGGATTTCTCTGAAGCTCTAAAGAGCCTTTGGCTGCTGGTAGCTGAAGTCGATGGCTATCTTACAGCCAACGCACCGTGGAAGCGTCCCGCAGATCGCTCCGAGGCGGACCATGCTTTGCATCAGGCACGGGTACTGGCAACGGCAGCAGAAGCTATCCGCATCATAACTGCACTGGTGTACCCCATCCTGCCGGAGTCGGCTGCCAAGGTATGGAAGCAATTAGGACAGGGAGATATTGAAGCTCACGCGCGCAATGCATTTTTGACACGAGTTACATGGGGAGGATTGACGGCCGGCACGCCGTTTGGCGAGCCTGCCCCGCTTTTTCCCCGTGCGGAAAAGGACGCAGTGGAACGTATGCAAAACCTTGAAGATAAAAATGTTGGCACTGCAGTCGACGCAGTCAGCGGTAACACCAGTGCGGCAGATGCCGCCCCGGCCGTAACATCTGCGCCGCATGCCCCGCAATCGGCACTCGGCGTTTCTCCCGTGCCCGCTTCTCCTGAGTTAGCAGCAGCTTCGGCCCACGCTACGGCTTCGCCCTCTGTGGTTTCAGTCCAAGGACAGCTTGCTGGAACCGTGCCGCACTCCCCGGCTGTCCACGCACAGATTGAGGGCAAGCTGACCGAACACACTGTGGCTCCGGTCGATTCCGGATCGCCGGTGGCCGCTGTGCATGTGCACCAAGTGCCGGCGGAGTTGGCCAGTAGCAGGCTCAGCACCACGCCGATCCCAGCGCCGGAAGGAGCTTCCTTGCAGCCGGCAGAAGCGGAGACCAGCCCTGCGAATGAACAGACTCAACACATCACCATCGACGACTTCACGAAGGTAGAACTCCGCGTCGCGCAGATTCTCGTGGCCGAGCGGATTCCAAAAGCAGACAAGTTACTGCGCCTTGAGGTTGATCTGGGTTATGAGAAGCGCCAGATCCTAGCTGGTATTGCGCAATATTACGAGCCGGAAAAGCTCATCGGCCGCAAGATCGTGATCGTAGCTAACCTGGCGCCACGCAAGATGAGAGGCCTGGAGTCAAACGGAATGCTGCTGGCCGCCTCGTTGCCCGACGGCGCTCCAGTCCTGGCCGGGTTCCTCGAAGAAGTTCCGCTTGGTGCTCGCCTTAAGTAGGCTTTTCGAGCCTGCAACTGGAAGGATTCTTTCAAACCAGATTAAGTCTCAATTGCGAGTAGGCGCGAGGTTCATTTGCTTATCGATTCGCACGCCCACTTAGATAACGAGCGATACGCGGAGGATCGTGCGGCGATGCTCAGACGAGCCTATGATGCGGGCATTGGTACCGTGCTGGCCATCGGCATCGGCGAGCACGCCGCAGGCATGGACGGCGCTCTGAAAATCTGCCGACAATTCAACGACCAGCCGGGCCTGCCGCGGCTATACGCAAGCGCCGGTGTCTATCCGCACAACACCCAGGAAATCGACGACACAGTGTTGGCCAAGCTCGACGGCCTCCTGGCCGAGCCCGAGGTAATTGCTTGCGGCGAGATCGGCCTCGACTATTACCACGAAGGTGCGCCCCACAATGTGCAGCGCGAAGGGTTAATCAAACAACTTGAGATTGCGGCGGCGCGCAAGCGGCCGATTCTCATCCATTGCCGCCCCACCGGCGACGGCGCAAACGGCAACATGGATGCATGGAATGATCTTCTTGTCGTCCTCGAAGGGCAGTGGAGGCACACGGGCCTCGGCGGTGTGATGCACTGTTTCGGCGCAGGATTGGAGCAGGCGCGCCGGTCGCTGGACCTGGGTTTTTTGATCTCTTTCGCCGGGAATCTGACCTATCCGAAGGCGCAGCCTTTGAGGGATGTGGCAATCAAAATACCCTTGAATAGAGTTCTTGTAGAAACGGACGCGCCCTGGCTTGCGCCGGCTCCCGATCGGGGCAAGCGGAATGAGCCGGCCTTTGTGGTGCGAACGGCTCAGGTTTTGGCCGGGTTGCTGGCGGTCGGGGAGGAAGAAATCGCTACAGCAACCACGAAAAACTTCTCCCGGCTGTTTGGTCTTGGACCAAACGTGGGAAACTGTTAGAGTCGTCACGCGCACCGTGTAATGCTCGCGCCGGCGTTTTCCACATTCGAGGAAGAGAAGCGATGGCCCAGGAGAATTCGTTCGATATTGTCAGCAAGGTGGATATTCAAGAGGTCCGCAACGCGATTGACCAGGCGCTGAAAGAGATCCGACAACGGTTCGACCTGAAGGACTCCCACTCCGAAGTCTCGCTTGTGGAGGCCGACAAGGAGATTCAGCTGGTCTCGGCTGGAGAATATAAGCTGGAGGCGGTTAAGGAAATTCTGGGGCAAAAACTTGTGAAGCGTGGAGTCTCGCTCAAGAATCTGACTTATGAAAAGCTTGAGCAGGGGTCGGGACAAAGCGTTCGGCAGAAGATTAAACTGCAGCAGGGTATCCCGATCGAGAAGGCGAAGGAGATTGTTCGCCTCGTCAAGGACTCGAAAAAGAAAGCACAGGCTACCATCCAAGGCGATACAGTAAGAATATCGAGCAAAGACCGCGACGAATTGCAGGCGATCATTGCTTTGTTGCGCGCAAAAGATCTGGGCGTGGAGTTGCAGTTCACGAACTATCGTACGAATTGAATAAACTGTCTCCGCGGCGTCCGCATCCGCCCATCAAAACGTAAGTCATTGGGGTTCATTAGGCCCGATAAAAGACAGGCTTCAAACGCAGGGAAGAGAACCGGAGAGACTTGAGCACACTGGCGATAGCGACGGCGAGAGAGGTCTTCGATTTGCTGCGGGACGACCTCGTGGCGATCGAACAGGAGTTAGGCCGCGACGCCGCCTCTAGTGTCAGCACCATCACAGAGATTGCGGAATACCTGCGTGAAGGAGGAGGCAAGCGCATCAGGCCGTCGTTGCTGCTGCTTTCCGCCCACATGCTCGGCTACAGCGGTCATGGTTCCATCCGCTTGGGTGCAGTGGTGGAGATGGTCCATACTGCGACCCTGGTGCACGATGACATCATCGATGGTGCTGATACCCGGCGCGGGCGTCCGTCCGCCAACACAACCTGGGGCAATGAAAAGTGCGTGCTGGCAGGCGACTGGCTTTATATGCAGGCCTTCAAGGTGGCTCTGGAAGAGAAGAGCCTGCGCGTGCTGGACCTGCTGATTGGCCTGACCCAGCAAATGGTTGAGGGCGAACTGCTGCAGATCCAAAAACTGGGTAAGGCAGTGTCTGAGGCTGAATACTACGACCTGATCTTTCGCAAGACGGCCTGCCTTTTTGCTGTCTCCATGCGGCTTGGTGCAGTGCTGGCTGGTGCCACTGAGGCACAGGAGGCGAGCCTCGCCACCTATGGACGGACAGTCGGGTTGGCCTTCCAGATTGTCGACGATGTCCTCGACCTGACCGCGACGGAAGAGGTTCTGGGCAAGCCGGTGGCCAGCGATTTGCGCGAGGGCAAGGCGACCCTGTCGGTGATCCACTCATTCGACCATGGAATCGCACGAGACCGTCAAACCATCCAGCGAGTTCTTGACGATCGCAGCTTCGAAAACGTGAGCCGGGACCAGATAAGGGAGATTTTGATCCGCAACGGCTCGGTTGAATATGCCATGTCTGTTGCCGATCGCTACGCCGAACAGAGCCGCAAGGCACTGGACCCGTGGCCCGACTCCGAATTCAAGCGCGCCTTGCTCTGGGTGCCAGACTTCGTGGTAGCTCGGGACAAATAGAGCAGGAGCTCGACATGCAGGACATTTGGTCCCAGGTGGACGCCTATTTCGGCGAACTCCTGACTCCGCCGGATGAAGTTCTCAAGGCAGCCCTTGCGGCGAACAAGAAGGCGGGCCTCCCGTCCATCGACGTCACTGCGCTTCAGGGCAAGTTCCTCGAGTTCCTGGTCCGCATTTCCGGGGCGCGTCGCATTCTGGAGATTGGAACTCTTGGCGGCTACAGCACTATCTGGCTTGCCCGGGGGCTTCCTGAGAACGGGCGCATCATCTCGCTGGAACTCATCCCGCTTCACGCAGAAGTCGCGCGCGCCAATCTGTCCCGAGCCGGCGTGCTCGATCGGGTAGAGGTGCGAGTGGGTCCGGCCATTGAATCCCTTCAGTCGCTTACGCAAAGCGGGTGCGCACAGTTTGACATGATCTTCATTGACGCCGACAAGCAGGGCTATCCAGAGTACCTTCAATGGGCCTTGAAGCTATCACGCCCCGGAACCGTTATCGTAGCCGACAACGTGGTCCGCGATGGAAAGGTTGCGGATCCGGAGTGCCCCGATGCCAATGTGCAAGGCGTCCGTCGCTTTACCGATATGCTGGCGGCTGAAAAGCGAGTGAGCACAACTGTACTGCAGACCGTCGGAACCAAGGGCTACGATGGGTTCGCTCTGGCCCTCGTTCTCCGTTGAACGAGCCGGAGAATCTCGAAATTCCGACTCCGGAAAGGAGAATCTCCATGTACAGAATTGCTCCCCGTACTTATTTCTTGCCTCTCTGTCTCGTCGCGATCCTTGCCGCCACAGGCTGCGGCCACATTACGGTTTCCACTGCGGATTCACACGATGTCGAGGTGCAGGCGCTGCGTGATGCAGACGCGGCCTGGGGCCTGGCCTGGTCCTCAAAGGACCTCGATAAGGCCGTAGCCGGCTATGCCGACGATGCCACCGTGCTCGATCCGAATTCGGCCGCAATCACAGGCAGAGACAACTTTCGAGCCAACCTGAAGCCCTTTTTCGCCGACAGGAATTTCGCTATTCATTGGGATGCCGCCAAGGTGGACGTGGCGCAATCTGGAGATTTGGGCTACACCCAGGGGACTTTGACTTATACCATCACCGATCCCAGTACCGGTCAACCGTTCACCGACAGGGCCAAGTATTTAACTGTTTGGAAGAAGCAGCCCGACGGAGGGTGGCGAGTGGTCGAAGACACCTACAACACGGACCTGCCGCCTGCCCCAGCCGGCAAACAGTAGCAGTTTGAGTTGCGGCGTCGAGTTACATCTGGAATGAACCGCGCGGGCTAACCCCATACGCTCCGTACACTTTCCATCCGCCTTCTTTCCGGCGCAAGGAAGGGAAGCTATGCCCCTAGCTATTCGTCATCATCGCCCGCAACGCCGCCTCATGCTCCGTTGGCAGAGGCTTTTTATTCAGTTGGTCGTCGCAGACCACATGCACCGTTTCGCCCTCGGCCAAAAGCGTCGGCTCTTCGCCCTCCTGTCCCTTGCGCAGAAGGCGATAGCCAAACTTGATAACCGAACCCCGCAGCATGGAAGGCCGCGTTTCGATCAGGATTTCATCGTCGTAGCGGGCCGGCGAACGATAGCGGCAAGTGGCCTCCACAACAGGCAAAATGCACTGGTGATCGGTCTCCAATTGGCTGTAAGCAAGGCCCAGCGAGCGCAGCAACTCGACGCGCCCAATCTCGAACCAGACCAGGTAATTGGCATAGTAGACAATGCCCATCTGGTCAGTCTCTGCATAGCGCACGCGTACTTGTGTGGTTACGGGCATAAATTCAGTCATCCATTATCAGTTGTCAGTCATCAGTAAAAAGGCCCGCGAACTGACAACTGATCACTGACGACTGCTTTTACGGCTTGAGATGTGTGAAAAGCGGCAGCTTGGAAACGTCGCTGACGATAATGAAGGCAGTGAAAACCAGCAGCACCACAAAGGCTGCTTGGTAGATGCGTTCTTTTACGTCGATATTGATGTCACGCCTAATGACGCTTTCAATTGTCAGCAGCAAGATAAGGCCGCCATCGAGGATCGGAAACGGCATGAGGTTGAGGATTCCGAGATTCAGGCTGATGCCTGCTGCCAGCACGAACTTGGGAAGCCAACCCCGGGTCTCTGCGGCATCGCCGGCCATCCGGGCAATCCCCACCGGACCCGAGAGTTGGGAGACGGAGATCTTGTGCGTGAAAATGCCACCAAGGACATCGAAAATCATCGTCGAGTTATCAACGCAAAACGCCGTCGATTTCTGAAGTGCCTGGTCGAAGGGAAGAGGGTCGTGGCGCAAGGGAGTCGGGCGGGGTGCGAAGCCCAGCTTCCATGCGTTTTCATACATTGTGGGTTTGGCCACAAGGGGGGGCAGTGTCACGCCGTTGCGCACAACTGTAAGCGTCAGGGACTTGCCTTCGCCCTTCTGCATGTAAGCGAGCAGGGTTTGCACGGCATGAAACGCGTGGCCATCGACGGCAACAATGGCATCTCCGGCACGAAGGCCCGCTTGCGCGGCGGGATAGCCGGGCATGACCTCCTTAACGCCGATTGGACCCGGAACGAGTTCAGGGTAGTAGCCCGTATCCATCAAATCAAAATCCTGACCTCTCGCTGGAGGCGTCACCTCAAGAGAAAGCTGCAGAATCTTGCCGCCGCGGTCGACGGTAACCGGTACAATCTGTCCCTGGTTTAGCGACGAGCGGCGATTGATCGCGTCCCAATCAGGATCCTTGATGGTTTCAAACTGGCGGATAATGTCGCCGGCCTGAATTCCGGCCTTGGCCGCCGCCGAATCTGGAGCCACCCACTCGATAGTGGGGACGGTGATCTCTGCCTTAGGCACTTCGTTGAAGACGCCGTAATAGAAAAGCATCAGTCCGAATGCCAGAATGAAGTTTGCCACCGGGCCGGCCACGCCGATGAGCATGCGTTGCCAGCGGGGGTGGTTGGTAAACGCACCTGGGTCATCCGCGAGCGATTCGTAGCCTCCAGCCGCGGCGCGACTTCTTTCAGAATTCGCGCCCTGGGCTCTCTCCGCGACCTGCTGAAGCACCGGAGTCCCCGGCGTGGACCCGGGAATCTCGAGATTCTGCTCGGGGTTTTCACCGGTCATTTTGACGTAGCCGCCCAGAGGAAGCAGGCAGACCTTGTAGTCCGTCTCGCCGTATTGGATGCCGAAGAGGCGGGGTCCGAATCCCACGGAAAAAGCCTCTACCCGGACACCGCAAAGCTTGGCCACGGCGAAGTGACCGAACTCGTGGACAACAACCATCACGCCGACAAGGACGATGAAGGCAACGATCGAAATGAAAAACTCATGCATAAATGTGTGGACTTCTCCAAGAAAAAACCAGCCGCTTTACCGGCGGACTACAACCTCACGCGAGCAGAGCCTTAGCTGTTTGACGCGCCTCCCAGTCGGCGGAGAGTACCTCCGCAATTGTCTTTGGATGCACTCCAGGGGTCGACGCGAGCACTCTTTCAATTGTACGCGGGATTCCCATAAATGGGATTTTCCGGTCGAGGAATGCCTCCACCGCCACTTCATCTGCCGCGTTCAAGGCGATGCAATGGGTTCCCCCTTTTTCTGCCGCTTCGAATGCCAACCGCAGACATGGAAACCGTTCAAAATCCGGAGGTTCAAAGTCGAGATGGCGCAGGGCTGCCAGGTCGAAGGTGAGGTTCGACGAGGGACGTTCCGGCCAGGCGAGCGCATACAGAATGGGCAGCCGCATATCGGTGACCGAGATTTGCGCCAGGATCGAGCCATCCACGTACTCCACCAGCGAGTGAACCGTCGATTGGGGATGCACAGTCACCCGCACCTGGCTCGGCGGCACGTCAAAGAGCCGACAAGCCTCAATTACCTCAAGGCCCTTATTGAGCATGGTCGCGGAGTCGATGGTGATGCGGCGGCCCATCACCCAAGTGGGGTGCTTCAGCGCCTGTTCGGGGGTAATTGCGGCGAATTGGTCCAATGGAAGTTCGCGGAACGGGCCACCAGAAGCGGTGAGCCAGATGGTCTTCACCTCAGAATGTGCGCCAACACGCAGACACTGGTGAACCGCATTATGCTCGCTGTCAATTGGCAGAATGGGAACGTTGCGCTCGCGGGCAGCGCGGTTGAGGATCTCGCCCGCGGCCACCATACACTCCTTGTTGGCCAAACCCACAGGCTT
The DNA here is from genome assembly GCA_049514915.1 of Occallatibacter sp. Lineage (GTDB taxonomy): Bacteria > Acidobacteriota > Terriglobia > Terriglobales > Acidobacteriaceae > Telmatobacter. Next base: position 116,711 of record JBEKUP010000013.1, read on the forward strand.
GCCGGCTAGGATAGCCGCATGGGTTGCTTCCAGGCCGGCGACTCCGACAATAGCCGAAACCACAAAGTCCGCCTCCAGCAAAGTGGCGCAGGCAACCGTTCCTTCAGTCCCGTAAACAACTTCTGTGCCCGTAACACCGTTGGCTTTGAGCCGCACCGCAAGTTCTTCGGCCAGCTCTTCCGTGGCCAGCGAAACCAGCTTCGGCCGCCAGCGAATAGTCTGCGCAAGTGCTTCGTCCAGATTGCGCCCCGCAGCCAGCGCGGCTACCTGATAGCGGTCCGGAAACTGCTCAACGATGGAGAGTGTGCTCTGGCCGATGGAGCCGGTGGAACCGAGAATGGCGAGTCGCTTCAAGATATCTCTGAAATCCCGCGTTTCCTTCTAAAACTCATCCCACCCATTGTTTACCATTCAAACCGTTCCCGGAGACTTGGCGGGACCCTTAAAACCGCTGGTGAATAACCTGAGCGTACCACAGCACCGGAGCGGCTAGAAGCAGGGCATCGATGCGGTCAAGGACACCGCCATGACCCGGCAATAGGTTCCCCGAGTCCTTTACCCCGGCTGACCGTTTAAGCGCCGATTCTGCCAGGTCGCCCACCTGCGCTGCGACGTTCACCAAACACGCGAGCACCAGCCAGTACCCAATCTCATCCGGATAAGACAGGCGGGCTGAGTTCAGAGTCTCCAGCCATGCGGCAAGGCTCCAAAGGCCGCCGGCGGCTATCAGGCTGCCGGCGAGCGAACCGATCGCGCCTTCCCAAGTCTTGTTGGGACTTAGCTTTGGGGCTAGTTTGTGGCGGCCCCAGGCGCGGCCGATGTAGAGTGCGGAAATATCGCCGGACCATACTACGCATAACAAAAAAATTAGGAGGGATGGGCCGTTGCTCTCTTCGCGAAGGAGGGGAATGGCGGTCAGGGTGAACCCGGCATAGATGAGGCAGAAGATGGAGGATGAGGCGTCTGGGAGCACACGATCCGCCGGCGAGCGGAAGGTGCAATCCACCAGCAGAGCCAGCGCGAGGACGCCAAGAACGGCGGCGGTTTGATGGAGCCATTCGAGGTTGTCCGCAAAGAGCAGTGCGGCATAAAGTGCAATAATACAGATAGATACAGCGATGCGCGATGGTTTGGCGCCGCACTTTTCCGCGAGGCCCATGTATTCCCAGCCGGCCAGGACCGCGATCCCCGCGGCAAGCAAAGTTACCAGCCATACGGGTCCGAGAAAAGCCAGACCCAAGAACAACGGAATCAATACGGCAGCAGTAAGAATTCGTGTCATGCCAAGGGTGAGGATACACCGCCGGGGTGGGCAAGAGGTTCCATCCGCTCTAAATCGACCGCGAAATGGCTGCTTACAGGGTTGTTCTACATAGCTGAAAAGGCTGCTCAAGTGGTTACAAAACATGCGAAAAGGCTGCTCAAGTGGTTGCACTTCGCGTCGACATGAACCTTGTGGGCAGCCTTTTCGATGTGTTTCGATTGCAGAGAATTGAACTAAACGAGGCAAAGGGTTGTTTAGAATTGAACTGGGGTGACCCCCTAAGTTGAGACAGTTCAAAATCGGCGCATTTGCCGTTTGCTGTTTTTGGTTATGCCGAGAGCCATGTTCTGGTCGATTCTGG
>JBEKUP010000014.1:0-105783 GCA_049514915.1 Occallatibacter sp.
GTAATTGAAGGACCGAACCGGAGCTCAACGTAACGGCGGCCCAGCTTTCACCGACGGCGATTTGTGCCGCCGATGGATCGGATAGAGTGACGACGGAGCCGTCTTGAAATGCGAACGGCCACGCGTAGCTCTCCGCGCATGTGGCTCCGACCACGAAGAGATGGCCGGCGGTCAACGCAACGGAGTCGGGCTTGACGCAGTCAGGCGCCAGATGGGTTGTGGGACCGATTGCGATGGAATTGCCATAGCGCACCAACTGAGTGACCGTGTTCGAACCGAAATTCGCAACCGCTCCGAAAATGCCGCTGAATTGCAGAATGCCTGCGTTGGTGCTGGCGCCACCCGTTCCGCCGGTCGGCAGCTTTTGGGCCATTTGAAGCGACGGTCTTCCACTCGTTTGCAGATTGAAGACGACGACGGCGTTGCTGGTGGGATCGTTTGTGCTGGTGAGCACAAGAGGAGTGCGCCCCGCCTGAGCGGCAGCGGTGAGTGGGATGGTGAGGACGAAAGGCAACAGCGTCAGGCTGGAACGCCAGAGGCTGAGCGGGGGAAGTTTTACCTTATGCATCGCGATCTCCTTGGCACGTTTTTGGTAATTGCGATCTGGTGCGCCGCTGATTTGCGCCCAACGGCGTAGTTCGATCACGAGTGGTAGTTCGCCGGCCGGAGAAGAAAAGTTACGCTGCGGGAACGTGGCACTTGGGAGGGCGAGAGAAACTTGTAAATCCGATGAATTTGGCGGAATGGGCGTAACTTTTCGCTTTATTGGATCGAATAAGCAATACAGTTTCGGGATCAGTCACAAAAGCTGAGCCGCTTGGGGATCGATCTGCGGGGTGCACCCCTCGGGCATAAAGAGCTTGTGCCAATGCGCGAGCACTGATACAGATAGCAAGGGGACTATCACTCAGATACTTATGCCTGAGGACGAAAATCTCGAGACGCTGATGACCCGCTATCAGCGAGGCGACACGACGGCAGCGACGGTGCTGGTTGAGCGCATCAGTCCCCAGTTGCATCGTTTCTTCATCGTGCAAATGTCGAGCCGGGGGGACGCAGACGATTTGTTGCAGGAGACGTGGCTTCGCATTCATAAGGTGAGGCACACATATCGAACAGGCGAGCCGCCGCTACCGTGGTTTTACGCGATTGCAAGGAACGTCCGCGTAGACCACTATCGCAGGTTGGTGCGGGCGAGTTCCAACGAGCGGGAGTTGGAAGCGATGGCAACCTTGGCTCCGCGAGATGGCGACGGCGCCGATACGCTGGAAGCGCTCCTGGCGCCGCTTTCAGAGAGCGAGCGTGAGGTCATCGCGATGTTGAAGATTGAAGGGATGTCATTGGAGGAGGTAGCACGGGCCACGTCTTCCACGGTGGGATCGGTGAAGCAGAAAGCACACAGAGCCTATAAGAAGCTGAGAGAAAGGATGAGCGCCACGGCGTTCAGGAAAGGGAAAAGCGGAGGACTATCGTGAAAGATGAAGAGATTGACGATGTCCTGAAAGAGACCGCGCGAAGCGTGTATGTTTTGAAAGCAGGGACGCTGCAACGCGTCTCTGACTCGATCAAAACGTCGCTTCGCCCCGTTCGCCCGCTGCTGCCCACATGGGTCTTGGCGGGCGGCCTGGTCCTGATTTGCGCGGGGGTTGCACTCGCAGGTGCAGCACGAGCGGGATTCTACGGGATCGAAAAAATGGAGCCTTTAGTGCGCGCTCTGATCTTCTCATCCCTGTTTGTCTTCGCCTGGGTCACGGGAATCGGGTTCGTCCACGAAATGGTTCCCGGAAGCCGGCGCCGCGTCGCTCCAGGCGCGCTTTTAGCGACGGTCAGTTGCCTTTTGGTTGGTGTATTTGCGCTGTTGTTCCGCGATTATCGAACCAGCGCGTTCTTCTCCGCGGGGATCGCTTGTCTTCTCACCGGTCTCCTCTTTGCGGTTCCCACCGCGTTGTTGGCTTGGCTGCTGCTCCGCCGCGGCTTTGCGGTGAATCCCGTATCTGCAGGCTTGGTCGCAGGCACACTTGGGGGCTTGGCTGGTCTTGGGATGCTGGAGCTGCATTGCCAGAACTTCCAGGCTGCGCACGTGCTTGTGTGGCACACCGCTGTCGTTCCTTTGAGCGCCGCGGCAGGTGCATTCGTGGCATGGGCGCTCCGTTTGTGCGCAAACCTGGACGAGCGCGCCACGCGCAAATGAGTTAGAAGCTGCCACGGCGGCCTCGAATAAGGCTTCGGGCGCAGCGCCGCGAAAACCAGATGTCTGCGATCCTAAAAGCAAATCTCAGCCCGCGACAAATCGCCAACTCACTCGTCGGCAGCAAATAAGTAACTTGAAAAATCGGCTTATCGGAAGTGATCTGTTTCGCTTGGATCACGGCAATCCGAAACCAACCCTCGATCAACAGCAGCCCAAATCCCGTCCAATCGATTTTGGGTTTGCAGTTTTGCAGAGAATTACCCGCCTCCGACGCACAATAAGAACAGTGAAACTATGAGCTACATCGCCCACGACCTCACCCATCGCACGCCGCGCCCGGCACATGTCTATATCGCCCAATGCAAATCGTCACTATCGGCCCTTTTCGCCCGCATCCTCTCGCCACAACTCCGCGATGCCATGCAAACAACGCGTATCCAATCAACCGTAACTCATTCTGCAGTAAACGCTTCCGCGCAATTGCTTATGCAAGGGTTAACTTTCAACAGTTTCCCAACGTTCCATGGTTCGCTTTTAACGGTTCGCACAACGCAAGCATTCGAAAAACTCACCGAAACACAGCCCCTGTGAAACTGCGCAAATCACGCTCAAGATAATCTCCGGCACAAATTCGTTACGCTTTCAATTCCTCTGTTAGCAAAGTTTCTCTTGACAATTTATTTGAGTCCGGACTATAAGGGTTTCCGTGTATTGAAACTGTTTCCGTATAGGAACTTCTGCAGCCCTTCATTTCCCGCCATTTCCATCTGCAAGCAACTCGTCAATTCACACCGGGAGATCCTATGCGCCGTCGCTGCTTCCTCCAACTATCGGCTGTCCTCTTGATGGGCAGCGCGTTGCAACTCGCTCACGCTCAACTTAGCCTCACCGAAAACAGTTCAACCGAATGGACTGCCACCAACGGCACAATCACGGCGCTCTTCAATCCCAAGGCCGGCGAAATCTATGACATCTTTCTGAATGCCTTTTCGGGCGACGATCTGATGGATACTACGCAGACCGGCGGTGATGGTAATCCCAAGGGCCTGTACATGGATAACGACGGCACGTGTATGTCGGCCGGCATTGGAAGCTCCGCCACCCCCACCGCGAGCTTTCACCTGGATAGTGGCCACTATCTGGACTGGTCGATCAGTTGGGCCGCCGAGTCCGGCTGTCCGTTCAACATCAGCCTGCACTATGTGCTCTTTCCGAACGATCCCACGATTTGGACCTACTATGTCACGACTTACAATTCGTCGTTCGGGGCCGGCAACTTCGGCCAGGTTCAATATCTTGACCGTGTCAGTTGGACCTACTTCTACGACACATACGAGTTCAACGAAGGGCTGAACAACCTGGGCGGATGGGCGCTGACTCTTCCGGCCAACGCAGATATCAACTCTACCGATACGGGACGCGCGGTGGAGAATGCTGTGGTTGACCTGCACGGCTTTACTCTTCCCTCTTCGGGATGGGGCCGCGAGTTCTACACCAAGTACGATTACTCAACCTATGAGTATCTTCACAAGGCACAGTGCGTTTACGGTAGCCAGTTCGCCGCCTGCTCCATATTCCCCAGCACAGAAACCAACGAAGGCGGTCCGACCAAGCAGAATCTGGCCTTCACCGGGAATATTCTCATGGGCGAGTTGAACTCCAACCACCTGGACAATGAACTCGGATATGCACCCACCAAAAATGGTGCTATCCGCATCTTCGGTCCCATCGGCTACCAGTTCTCAGAAGGCAACTCTGCCGCCACAGCGTACAACGACGCTGTGAATTCGATTTCCGGCGCGTTGACCAACTTCGCTGGAGACTCGATTCTGGTCAGTGCCGGCTATATTCCCAATGGCAGTGGACGCGGAACCGTGTCGCCCACGATCAGCGGCGGCGGCTCAAGCTCCGCGAACACCGCGTGGGCAGTCCTCGGCGACTCCGGGAAGAACATGCAGTACTCGACCTTGGGCTACCAGTACTGGACGAGTCTCAACTCCAGTGGCAGCGGAACCATGTCCAACGTCATTCCCGGAACCTACCGCCTCAGCGCATACGTGCTTGGCGAATGGGGCCAGTTGCGTGACGACGGAATCGTTGTCACGGCAAACGGGACTACAAGCCCCAACCTCGTCTTCAAACCGGAGAATTTCAGTCCCAGCGGCGATTCCCCGGTCTGGACCATTGGCACCCCCACTCGCTCCTCCAATAAATTCCTCCACGGATCAAACACTACTGGGAATGCAGGCTCCTGCTCGGGATGCGACGATCGGGAGTATTGGGGAAACTGGAACTACTGGAGCGATTGGTCCGCTAACTCCGGCTCAGTTGTCTACTACGCCACGGCCGTCGGCTCCACGCCGGCAACCAACAATCTGCAGAAATGGAATTACACACAGTGGAACTACTTCGATCCAGGCCTGTACGACTCCAGCAACGACACAACCGACAACTATGAACACGAGATTCCCAGCTACGTCGCAGGCCTCACCGGCCACACAGGCACCAACGGCGTGACCACGCCGACTCCGCCGTGGTTTGTCTACTTCACCACGACAGCCGCGCAGGATGCGCAGGGAAGTTTCGTCGATATTTCCATTGGTCTGCCATGCGTGGAGTCGAACCTGACGGCCTCGCTGAACGGACACGCGCTCACCTGGGATGCCATCAATCCCAGCGACTGCATGGTGCGGAGCGGCCTCTCCGGATACTACCAGTGGGTGGTCTTTGAATGGCCCACCTCCGATCTGGTTGCCGCCGGCAGCAAGGACACTCTGGAACTCACCGTCGGTAGTAACGCCCAGGAGGGTGTGGAGTATGACGCGCTGCGCATGGAGATCTCCAGCACCGGCGCCAACCCCTCCACAACCGGCTGGCATGACTACGAGTACGTAACCTCCGGCACTTACGTCGCTGCCAATGATGCCGTATCGAGCAACTTCTAGAGCGAAACCAGGGTAACCGTGTCTTCAATAAGGATCTTGAGGATGTTCTTTTCTTACGAGAAAAAGCACTTTGCGGATTTGCTATCGGGATACATCGACTCTGGTTCCGTTGTAGCTGTTTAAGCGCTTGTTGTGATGCCCAGGTCCCGATTCTGGGGCCTGGGCGAGTCGAGTTTTGGGAGGCGGAGTCCGGCGTTCCGGTCGGATCACCCGTAATCCGGAACGAAACCTCGATCCACAATAGCCCAAATCGCGTCTGATCGTCTTTGGATTTGCAGTTTTGCAGAGAATTACCCTCCCCCGGCGCACAATAGAAACAGTGAACCCATGAGAAACACCACCTTATCCATCAACAACAACACCAACCGCCTGCGTGGATCTTTACGCTCCAATGGGAGACATCGGTATCGGCCCTTTTCCCGCATTCTCCGCGGTCACCCCGGAATGGCGTGCAAACAACCCGTCTCTCATCGACAAAGATCAACCACAAGTCATTCTGCAGCAAAGACTTTCGCGTGTCTGCCTTTGCAATGGCTTTCTAGGGTTTGCTTCCACCAGTTTCCGAACCCTCCAAGGTTTGCCTTCATCAGGTTTCCGAACTTTCCAAGGTTTAATACCGTGAGTTTTCGAACCTTCTAAGGTTAGCTTTATCGGTTTTCTTGTGACGTAAGCATATGAAAATAATTTACTTAGTAACAGTTTAATCACAAAAAACGTCCTGTCCTTTTCTGGGCTGTGAAACTGTGACGCCCGCTAAAGTATTAGGAACAAATCATTTACAAGACACGAACACACAGAAACACAGCCCCTGTGATCCTGTGAAACTGGGTACCAAGCGCCGCCTGCCACCTCAACCATCCCCTCTGGTTTAAGCTGTTTCGGGGGTACACTTCATGCGTTTTTGCGCCTGCCGCAGTCTGGCTAATGTCTTGCTCGCTCTATTCTGCGGACTTGGCTTGGCTGCACAGCAGCCTGCTGTCATCCCAGGACAGAACCCGGCTCTCCCGCTCATCCACGTCGACAACGGCCCCAACTCTGTCGAGGCCCAGGCGCAGCATTATGTTGTCCTGGTTTCGCTCGACGGCTTCCGCTGGGACTACGCTCGCCGCGACAACGCAACCCATCTTCTCGCTCTCGGCAAGCAGGGTGTCTGGGCGCCTGAAGGCATGTTCCCCAGCTATCCTTCCCTTACTTTCCCCAATCACTTCTCCATCGTCACCGGCCTTTATCCGGAGCACCACGGCCTCGTCGCCAACAGCTTCTACGACGAGGCCAAAAACGCCCGCTACGGCATCTCGGACGCCGCCGCCGTCACCGACGGATCATGGTACACCGGCACTCCCTTGTGGAGCCTGGCGGAGAGTCAGGGGATGCGTTCCGCCTGCCTTTTCTGGCCTGGTTCCGAAGCCAAGATCGCCGGTTTCCGCCCCACGTATTACGCTCGCTTCGACAACAAAACCGAAGCCACTGACGCCGTCCAGCAGGCCCGCATCGACAACACTGTCGCGCTGCTCAAGCTTCCTCCCGCCGACCGCCCCCACTTCATCACCATCTACTACTCGGAGCCTGACCACGAAGGCCACGAATTCGGTCCCGACGCTCCGCAAACAAAGGCCGCCGTAGTCAAAATGGATGGCGTGGTCGGCAAACTGAAGGCCGCCCTCGACACGAGTGGCCTGCCCATCGACCTGGTCATCGTCAGCGACCACGGCATGGTGAAAGTCGAAGGCCCGTGGATCACTCTCGACCAGTTCGCCGACCTGACAGGCTTCGATGCAATTGGCTCGCTGCTCTACGGCAAGACCGAAGAGGATCGAGTCCGCGTCTACAACCAGCTGAAGAAAGCTTCGCCGCAATTCGTCGTCTATCGCCGCAAGGACGTTCCAGCCGGGCTCAACTACAACCAGAACCCGCGCGAAGGCGATCCGGTTGTCATTGCCACCGGTCCGTATTCCATTCGCGCCCACGGCCCGCCGCCTGGACGCGATGACCGTTCCCCAACCGTCGGCGCACACGGCTTCGATCCGCAGGCCATGCCACAGATGAAGGCCTCATTCTTTGCCGCCGGTCCTGATATCGTTCAAGGCAAAACCGTCGCCCCGTTCGCCAACACCAATCTCTATCCGTGGATGGCGCATCTTCTCGGACTCACACCACCGAAGTCTGACGGCAGCCTGAATATTCTCGCCGGAACGCTGCGCGACGGAGGCGGCTACTCGGAGACCTCAACGCCGTCATCGGACACTCAGGGAGCAGCCAAAAAATGAATGTAGTTCTTGGAATCGACGGCGGCGGCACGCGCACGCGCGCATCCATCCTGGCCGGTGAAAAAGTACTTGCGCATGTAGAGAGTGGCTCCATCAAGCGTCTCAGAGTAGGTGCCGAAATCGCCGAAGCCAACCTGCGCGCGCTCCTTAGGAATGTCTACGACCAGGCCGGTGTGAACAGTGTTCATGCCGCCACGGTCGGAGTTGCGAGTGCGAGCTTGCCCGGTACGGCAGAGTGGATCACCACAGTTCTTCAGGACTTTCGCGTCGAACGCTCTGAGGTGGTCGGTGACGAAGTCATCGCACTCGACGCCGCATTCAAAGGCGGTCCAGGCATCTTACAGATCGCCGGAACCGGTTCCAATACCATTGGCCGCGCGCCGGACGGAAGCCGCGAATGCGCCGGCGGCTATAGTTCGCGCCTCGGCGACGAGGGCTCAGGATACTGGATCGGATTGCATTCAGTTCGCCGTGGCCTGAATGCCTTCGATCGCGAACAGCCGACCAAAGTCCTCGAAGCAGTTGGACACATCTGGGGAACCACGACCATCGAGCAATTGGTCAGTCTCGGCGACAGCTCCCCAGGGCCAGACTTTGCCGCTCTCGCTCCTGCCATCAGCGAACTTGCAGAAGGCGGTGACCCCGTTGCCCTCGGCGTCCTCCAACAGGCCTCCGCCGATCTTGTCGAGTTCGTGCTGCTGGTCCGCGCCAAGCTACGTCGCAAGCATGGCCTTACTGAAGAACTACCGGTGGCGTGGATTGGCAGCATCATCGGCAAAGCCCGGTTGGTTCGCGAAGCTTTTTTTGGCGGCCTGCATGCCGCCGCTCCCGGGATGCAGGTCCTTCAACATGAAGTCTCCGGCATCGACGGTGCGTTGTGGCGGGCAAAGAGGCTGGCCGAAACCGCCCCCTAGCGAGTCAATTCTTCAGCAGCCCATTCACAAAACTTGCGACCAATCTCCCGGCACGATCCACGGCCACCAGATTCGCCTTTTGTCCAACCGCAAGCGAGCCCGCCTCGCTGAGGAATCCGGTCATCGAGGCCGGATTCGCCGTGAGCAACCGCAGCCCCTGTTCTAGCTCCGCTCCCGTAAACTCCAGGAAATTTGTAAGAGCGCGGTCAAGCGTCAACACGCTTCCGGCAAGAACACCGCGAGCCATCGCCTTGCCATTGGCCACTTGCACCGCGAAGCCCCCAAGCTGATACTCCCCATTAGGCATTCCCGCTGCGCTCATCGAATCCGTCACCAGAATCGCCCGCTCAGGCCCCTTGGCGCGCCACCAGAGCTTCACCAATTCCGGAGCTGTGTGGATCCCATCGCAAATCAATTCGGCATATAGGGAATCGGTTGTCAGCACAGTTCCCAGGATTCCCGGCTCGCGATGATCGAGCGGACGCATGGCGTTGAATGTATGCGTGGCGCTCGCCGCTCCGGCAGAAATTGCAGCGCGGGTTTCGGCCGACGCGGCATCGGAGTGCCCAAGGGAGACTCGGACGCCGCGCGCGCTGGCATGAGCGGTCAGCTCTACCGCACCCGGGAGTTCCGGCGCCATCGTCATCAGCCCAATATGGCCTTCAGCTGCTTCGAAAAACTGGTCGAAGGTGGCAACATCGGGCGTAAGCAAATGTTCCGCAGGTTGCGCGCCTTTCTTGGCATGCGAAAGGAAAGGACCCTCGAGGTGAATGCCGATGGGCCAGGCCTTGTACTTTGCGTCGTATGGCGGCTGGGCGATCAGCTTTGCAAGTCCTGAAAGCGCGCGCAACGTGGCGTCCTTCGACGCAGTCACGGTGGTTGCCAAATAGCTTCCCGTCCCGCGCGAAGCCAGGAATCCGCCAACCGCGAGCAAAGCCTCCGGGGTCGCTTCCATTAGGTCGTGCCCGGCCGCACCGTGGATATGCACGTCAAAAAATGCCGGAGCCAGCATCGCGCCTGGATAGTCGAGCACGCGATCCGAAACAGCTGATTCGCTGGTCTCCCGTGTGCCAATGCATGCAATGCGTCCATCTTCAATTGCAACCATGGGATGAGGTATCACGCTCGTCCCGTTCCAAAGTCTTTCCGCTGTGATTATCGCACGCATAACCAACCGATTATTGCAGGTCAGGCACGCACCTGCGTATCTAAAGAAATGAATTGGGGATTGGGAGCCAAACGCTCTAGTGGATGAGCGTATCGCGTCGCGACGCCGGCGAATCGGAAGTTCCTTGCGCTGCCTTTAGCGCCGCGTGGGCTGCGGCTAATTCGGCCCGGCAAGCTGTCAACTGGTGTGCAAGCAGGGCAAACTGCGAGTCAATGTGTCTGCGCAATTCATGAATGGCGTGCTCCAGGCGATTGTTTGCGGCTATTTGTTCGGCCTGGTTAATCTGCACCACTTTCATGTTGGGCAGCACCACGTCGGAAAGCAGCTGGGTGAGGGAATCAACCGGATCGGTCATTCACAAATTCTAAATAATGATTGTCGAATGTGCAGGATTACCTTCGTGTTGCGTTGGTAATAGAGCGGGAAACTCGGCAATCCCGTGCTGCCAGGTCAAATAAGTTTTGGGGATCATGTTTGTAACCAGACAGTAACGCCTGGGGAGGTCTCTCTTGTTAATCTTCTGCCATGTGTATGAATGCTCCATTCGTGATGGCCGTTGCTTTCCTCGCATCGGGGACTGGGCTTTTGGTGGCGCAGACGGTTGACCTGCCCACCAGCAAGCAATTGATCGGCGAGATTCCCGGGCACCCCTTGCGGCTGAACAGTCTACCCATGTCCATGGCCGTCTCGTCTGACGGGCGCTATGTGGTCACGGTGAATGCCGGATATGGCACCTACGAGTCGTTGTATGAGCAGTCCTTCGCGGTGCTGGACACGCAAACAGGTGCACTCGCGGATTTTCCGGATGCGCGCACACTGGCGCAGGCCGCCAAACAGACGCTCTACTCGGGGCTGGCCTTCAGCCGCGACGGCAGCCATTTGTATGCGAGCATGGGTTCCACTTCTGATCCGCTGGGCGATGGAAAGGATAAGACCGGCAGTGGCATCGTGGTTTACAGCTTCGCAGCAGGCAAGCTCGCCCCGGAGCGGTTCATTCACCTGCCATTGCAGCAGCTGGCCCCGGGACGCAAGACAAGAATTCTCGGCGATGTTGAAGGCGATAAGGGAGTGCCGTTTCCGGCGGCGATTGCCGTGTTGGGTGCGGCTGGAGCGGAAAAGTTGCTGGTCGCCGATAATCTTTCCGATGATGTGTTGCTGTTGGACGCGACCACTGGCGCAGTCGAAAGGCGCTTTGATCTCTCTGAGAGCAATGCCGTGCCTGGAACTTATCCCGAGGCTCTGGCCGTTTCCAACGATGGTGCCCGAGGGTATGTGGCCCTGTGGAATGCTTCGGAAATTGCGGAAATCGATTTGGCCAGGGGGACCGTGGGGCGGAAGCTTGCTCTACTGAAGCCGTCGAGCGATGTGGCTCCCGGGACCCATCCCTGCGCGCTGGAGTTCTCACCGGATGGGAGGGTTTTGTACGTTGCGTTGGCCAACCGCGATGCGGTTGCGGCCGTGAATGTGGCAGCGGGGCAATTCTCGGTCAAGGGCTACTTCGATACGCGGCTGCCCGGGCAGAGCCACTTTGGCGCTGAGCCTGAGGCACTGGCGGTGAATGCGGACGGGAGCCGGTTGTATGTGGCGAATGCCGTCAGCGACGCGGTTGCGGTAATTGACACCGGGAAGCTGACGGCCCGGGCGGCAAAGCAGGGAATGGTGGAACCGATAGGTTTTGTGCCCACCGAGTGGATGCCCATGTCGATGGCATTCCTTCCTTCGGCATCCGGAGGAAAGCTGTATGTTGCAACCGCGAAGGGCAAAGGAACCGGGCCGAACAACTTCCCGCAGCGGCAGACGGAAGAACTGAAGGCGAGGAAGTACCAGAGATCCACCACGTATATTGGAACGCTGCTGTATGGCTCCCTGGCCACGCTCGATGCCGCCGAGATCGAGAAGAACCTTTCGCAGTGGACTCCGGTTGTTATCGAGTCGAACCGGATGAAGGCGGCCCAGGAAAAGATCGCATTTGCGGGCGGAGCACAGAACCGGATCAAGCACGTGATTTACATCATTAAGGAGAACCGCACCTACGATCAGATTCTTGGAGACCTGAGTAAAGACGGCAAGCCGGTGGGCAATGGCGACCCAAAGCTGACCATGTATGGCGAGGCGATAACTCCCAACGAGCACAAGCTTGCCCTGCAGTTTGGCGTGCTCGATAACTTCTTTGACTCCGGAGAAGTTTCGGGCGATGGGCATGTCTGGTCTACGGCGGCCATCGGCACGGACTATCTTGAAAAGACCTGGGAGCAGAATTATCGCGGTGGGCAGCGAACTTACGATTGGGAAGGCGCAGTTGCGGAGGACTATCCGCTGCTGCAGAAAATACCGGATGTGAGCGAGCCGGTCAGCGGTTACCTGTGGGGTAACCTAGCGACGCATGGAAAGACGTATTATCACTTCGGTGAGTACATTTCGACGACCTTCTGCAATGAGAAGCGGGTGGCCGATCCGCGCATGGGTCCGCTGATGGAGGGCCGCGACTGCGCGAAGAAGGCCATCGCGCCGGGGGAGGCGCTGCCGACGGAATGGGGTGGCGGGGTGAACAAGTGGCCCTGGCCCATTCCGCGGATTGCTGCCAACGTAGCCACCAAGCCGGAACTGGTGGGGCACTTTGCCAGGGAGGCGCCGGACTTTGAACTTTCGGTTCCCGACCAGGTCCGCGTCGAAATCTTCATGAAGCACCTCAAAGGCTGGCTAGCTGACAAAGAGCAAGGCAAAGACACCATGCCGAATTTCGTGCTGTTGCGATTGCCCAACGATCATACTGCGGGCACACGACCGGGCGGGCCTACGCCAAAGTCCTCAGTGGCTGACAACGATCTGGCTGTGGGCAGGGCAGTGGAAGCGATATCGAATTCACCGTTCTGGGACGACACGGCTTTCTTTATTCTTGAAGACGATGCGCAGGATGGCGGCGATCACGTGGATGCGCATCGCAGCATTGCGCTGGTTATCAGCAAGTACGCGCCGCGTGCCGCCGATGGCGCGCCTTTTGTTGATAGCCGGTTCTATTCAACTGTCAGCGTGGTGCGAACCATGGAGACGCTTCTTGGCCTTCCACCGATGAACAACAACGATGCGTTCAGTTCGCTGATCTCGACGCTGTTCACGGGGCCGGGCGATCAGGCAGCATATGCGGCCGACTACTCGAACCGCGACAACGGGCTGATCTATACGGCCAACGAGAAGACCGCGCCCGGAGCGAAGGAGAGCATGAAGATGGACTTCCGCCACGCCGACCGCGCCAACCCGCAGAAGCTCAACGTAATTCTTTGGAAGGACGCGATGGGCGACAAGGACGTGCCCGCAATGCTGAAAGCGCGGGTCAAGAAATCGGCCAAAGATGACGACGATTAGAGCCTGAATTCAATCTAAAAGGCACGTTTTTCATCGCAAAAGCCGTGTTTTTCGAGGACCTTTATTTACTATTTCGCTAATGGCACCCCCTCGTTATTCTTCGTTAAATAGCTGAATCCAAGTGCCTTATTCCATTGGCGCGGTGTGGGGTCCTGCCCCGGAAAGGGTGCTTTTCGGGGGGGAGGGGGTGGGGTATTTATTTAATTCATTGAAAACGGCCGCCGCACATGACGAAAAATTGTGGAGGTTGCAGAGAATTGGCATACAGCTATTGTGCGTTGACCGAGGGTAATTTTCTGCAAAGGCGAATGCAGACCTATGTCAACGGCACCTTTCGGTTGGGGGGCAATCCAGAGTGATCTCTGACTCTCAATTCAGCAGTACACCCTGATTTGGTTGATCCAGTGAGAATGTCGGTATCTCAATATCAAACCGCTCACCGCTCTCACTCTTCATCTGGTAAGCCCCGCCCATCATCCCCGATGTCGTGTTGAGAGGTGCGCCACTTGTATATTCATAGCTCTCGCCGGGCTTGAGGACTGGTTGCTGCCCAACAACACCCGGTCCCTTGACCTCAGTCAATTCGCCACGCGCGTTCGTGATCATCCAGTGCCGGCTCAGTAGCTGTACCGTTTCCCGTCCCTGATTCTCAATGATCACTCGATAAGCCCAGAAATACTGCGAGTTGTCAGGCGATGATTGTGCTTCAAGGTAAGTGGGTATAACGCTTACCGCTATTCCTTTTGTAATTGCTCTATACGGGGTCGGTTCTGCCATACAGAGAGCTTAGAGCAAACTGGTGGGATGATCCAGAATTAATGGGACACGGAGCTTATGTGGCTGGTCATCCTGAGGACCAGCTGAATAAACTATTCGCATGACTAAGCGAATTGGTGTGCATCTTGGCACTGCGGGCGGCGCTTCAAACGCTGTTGAAAAGGCGCGAGAGATTGGCGCCAACACGTTTCAATTCTTTTCGTCGAGTCCGCGAATGTGGCGTGCGCCCAAAGTTGATCCGAAGCAGGCTGAGCGGATGCGGGAGATGCGCGCGAAGCTCGATGTGAACCCGGTTGTGATCCACACCAGTTACCTGGTGAATGTTTGCAGCCAGACGGATGAAATTCGCGAGAAGAGCATTGCTGCGTTTCGAGGCGAGATTGAGCGGGCGCTTACATTTGGTGCGGACTATTTGGTGCTGCATCCGGGCTCGTGGAATGGACTGACGCGCGACCAGGGGCTGAAGCTGGCGGCCGACTCGATTACGCGCGCCATCGACGGGTTGGCGTGGCAGGGGACCGGCTTCCACATTCTGATTGAAAACACGGCGGGTGCGCAGTTTTCATTGGGCGGAAGTTTTGAGCAGGTGGCGGAACTGGTGGAACTGCTGAGGGCCTGTGCGCCAGTGGGGGTGTGCCTTGATACGTGCCATACGCACGTGGCGGGGTACGACCTTGTTTCCCCAGAAGGGTACGAGGAGACCATGGCGTTGGTGGCCTCGACGGTGGGGTTTGATGCGGTGAAAGTGTGGCACTGCAACGATGCGAAGGCAGAGCGCGGATCGAAGCTGGACCGGCATGAGCACATTGGGCAGGGAACTATGGGGGTTGAGCCGTTCCGGCGGTTGCTGAATGACAAGCGCTTTGCGCATGCCGCGTTTATTGCGGAGACGCCGGTCGACGAGCCGGGCGATGAGGAGCGGAATGTGCGGGTGCTGAAGAGTTTGGTGGAGTGACCCGACGGCGGCAGCGAACTAGCTTTGCATTTTCTCGAAGCGGTCATGTCAGAGATTCGATGTTTCGGCTAGACTGCTTGCACGGAATTGAAGGAGATTGTCCAATGAAGTTCGCTTTGAAATCGCTTACGCTCGTTGTGGCGACCGGGCTTATGATGCAGACGGCTATCGCCCAGACTGCTGCAAAGCCCGCTCCCAAACCGCCCGCGAGCCCGTCGCAAGTTCTGCTGGAAAGCTGGAACGATGTTGGACGCAAACTGATTGCCATGGCGGAAGACTTTCCCGAGGACAAGTACGACTTCAAGCCGAATCCGGAGCAGCGGAGTTTTGCCGAGCAGCTATTGCATGCGGCGGGTGGAAACTATTTCTTCATTAATCCTGCCAAGGGATTGAAGGGGCCAACCGGCGACCCCAAGCGGGCGGACTATGCGACCAAAGCTGCGGTGGTTGCGTTCGTGAAGAAGTCGTTTGCGGACGGCGCGGAGCTGATCAAGAGCAAGGGCGACGGCGGGATGAACGACCTGTGCATGGATCCGTTTGCCAACCAGCAGGACCGGTTCTCCGACCTGGCGTGGGGCTTTGTGGAGCATGGGGGCGAGCATTACGGGCAACTGGTTGTTTACTATCGCGTGGCGGGATTGGTTCCGCCGGAGTCGCGTCCGAAGAAATGATATGGGGTGGTCGGCCCAGACGAGTGAAGAGTCCGGCCGAGCGAAGGTTCAATTCATGCGAATAGTCATTTATGGGTTGGTGGCAGCGGTTGCCGTTGCTGGTGTGGCATTGGTGGCTGATGGGCAGGTTGCGGAGAGTTCTGCGAGCGCAGCCAGTGCGACACCTGTTCCGAAGTTGCCCTACACGGCGGAATACAAAACAACGATCATAAAAACGCTGGCGGACGGAAGCACCGTGACATCGGAGTCCAGTGAAGTGCACGCCCTCGATTCGCACGGGCGAGGTTTGGGGACTTATACGACTTCGACTGCGAACGGTTCGAAGCGAACAGATTTTCAGACTGCCGATCCAGCGAGCCACACGCTGATGTTTTGGAGTGTGCCGGGAACTACGGGCTCGGTGATGCATGCGCCGGATGTTGGTGAGGATACGGAGTGTTCGCGGAAGATGAAGGCGATTAGCCCATTACACCCTGGCGGCGTGGCGCAACCGCCGATCACGGATCTGGGCACGGCGACGATAATGGGGATCGCGGTGCAGGGTGGCAAGGTGAGCTTTATGCCGTCCATATTTCCTGCTGGAGTTGAGCCTCATGTGCGTACCAACGAGGTGTGGACGGCGACGGATCCGGCGCTCGATGGGTTGATCGTGAAGACGATCAGCGATGGCGGCCCGGCAGGCAAATCGACTCGGGAGCTGGTGAAGTTCACGCCGGGCGAACCCGATCCGGCTCTTTTTCAGATGCCGGCAGGCAGGAAGATTACTACGCATGATGGGTTGGAATACTCCTGTAACGCCAAGCCTTCAACAGCGCCGCCGGCTCCACATCCCGCTCCCTAGTTGCCTCCCCATTTACACTTAAAGGGTTATGGCGGAAGACAGAGAAATTCGTTACGACCCGGCGGCAATTGAACCCAAATGGCAGCAGCGGTGGGCTGCCGACCCGACAATGTATGCGGCGGAGCCCGCGGACTGCGGCAAGCCCAAGTATTACGTGCTGGAGATGCTGCCCTATCCGAGCGGCGCGCTGCACATGGGGCACGTGCGCAACTACTCCATTGGCGATGCGCTGGCGCGGCATATGTGGATGCGCGGCTACAACGTGATGCACCCCATGGGGTGGGACGCGTTTGGGCTGCCCGCGGAGAATGCGGCGCTGAAAAATCACACGCCTCCGCGTGAGTGGACGCTGGCGAATATCGCCGCGATGAAGCGGCAGTTTCAGCGGCTGGGAATGGGCTTTGACTGGGCCACGGAAGTGACCACCTGCATGCCGGACTACTACCGCTGGAACCAGTGGTTTTTTCTCCGCATGTATGAGCGGGGCCTGGCGTACCGCAAGAAGAGCAAGGTGAACTGGTGCCCGGAATGCTGCACGGTGCTGGCGAACGAGCAGGTGATCGACGGCCGCTGCTGGCGGCACGAAGACACAATTGTGGAGCAGCGCGACCTGGTGCAGTGGTTCTTCCGGATTACCGCATACGCTGAGGAGTTACTGGAAGGGTTGGACAAGCTGGATGGATGGCCTGAGAAAGTCCGCACCATGCAGCGCAATTGGATTGGGCGCAGCGAAGGGACGGAGGTAGATTTCTTCCTTGAAGAAATCCAGGGATCAGGGATCAGGGATCAGGGATCAGAGGATGACCTGGACGATGCCCTCACCGAGATTGGGCTTCATCAAGGTCTTGATGAGCCCCGGAAGCGCATTCGGGTGTTTACTACGCGGGTGGATACAATTTTTGGGGCGACTAGCGTGCAGCTTGCGCCGCAGCATGCGCTGGTGGCGGAGTTCACCGCGGCTGACGATGCGCTGAAAGCGCAGGTGGATGAGCTGATTGAGCAGCAGAAGTTGGCGCGGGAAGCCGGGGACCTAGGAGCGATTGAGAAACACGGCGTGCCGACGGGCCACTTTGCCATCAACCCATATAACGGCGAGCGCGTGCCGATATGGGTGGCGAACTACATCCTGGCCGATTACGGGACGGGCGCGATTATGAGCGTGCCGGCGCACGATGAACGCGACTACGAATTTGCGACGAAATACGGGCTCCCCATTGTGCAGGTGATTCGTCCCGAGGACGAGACGCTGGCAGTGGTGTTGCCATTTGTGTCGGAAGACGGCGTGCTGATCAACTCCGGCGAATTCGATGGCTTGAGTTGTACGCAGGGGCAGAGGAAGTTGCAGGAGGTTGCTGTGAGCGGCGGGTTCGGCGAACCGAAGGTGACATTCCGCCTGAAGGATTGGGGCGTGAGCCGGCAGCGCTATTGGGGTACGCCGATCCCGATGATTCATTGCGAGCAGGATGGGCTGGTTCCGGTGCCGGAAGATCAGCTGCCGGTGCTGTTGCCGGAGCAGATTGAGATCACGCAACAGGGCGGATCGCCGCTGAGCAAGGTGCCGGAGTTTGTGAATGTGACTTGCCCGAAATGCGGCGGGCCGGCGAAGCGCGAGACGGATACGATGGATACATTTGTCGACTCAAGCTGGTACTTCTACCGGTATATCGACGCGAAGAACTCCACTGCACCTTTTGACCCGAAGATTGCGGCTTACTGGTTTCCGATTGACCAATACATTGGCGGCGTGGAGCACGCGATTCTGCACCTGATCTATTCGCGTTACTGGACGCGGGTGATGCGGGACCTGGGGCTGGTGAAGGACGATGAGCCGGTAAAGAACCAGTTCTCGCAGGGCATGGTGATTAAAGACGGCCACAAGATGTCAAAGAACAGGGGCAACGTGGTTTCGCCCGACGACATGGTGGGACGGTACGGCGCGGATGCTACGCGCATGTACTCGTTGTTTGCCGCGCCACCGGACCGCGACCTGGATTGGCAGGAAGATGGCGTGGCCGGAGTTAGCCGCTTCCTGAGCCGGGTTTATAGGATTTCAGTGAAGTATGCGCCGTACGCGCGGAGTAGGTCGGCAGGACAAGCTGAGAGCCGGACGAGTGCGGCGTTGCTGCGAAAGCTGCACCAGACGATTGCGAAGATCACGCTGGATTTTGAGGGACGCTGGCACTTCAATACGTGTGTCGCGGCGATCATGGAACTGGTGAACGAGATCCAGGGGGCGGACGCGCAGCTTGCGACGGGCGAGGTGAGCGCGGCTGTTGTGCGCGAATTGCTGCGCGCGTTGGCGTTGCTGCTGGCGCCGTTTGCGCCGTATCTCGCGGCGGAGTTGTGGGAGGAGCTTGGCGAGGCAGGCAGCATTTTGCGTGCGGATTGGCCGGTGAGCGATCCGGGATTGGCGCGGGAAGACGAACTGGAGATTCCTGTGCAGATCAACGGAAAGCTGGTGACGGTGCTGCGTGTTCCGTCCGATGCGGATGGGAAGGCGATTGAGGCGGCGGCACTCGCGGATGAGAAGGTGCGGTCGCGCGCGGCGGGCAAGACGGTGGCCAAGGTGATTGTGGTGCCGGGCAAGCTGGTGAACCTGGTGGTCAGGTAGCATGGCGCAGCCACTGCGCGGAACCCAATCGCTTGTGGGGCAGATGGGCTGGGTGTTTGAGCGGCCCGCGATCACCGCGCTTGAGGTGGGCTGGCGATGGATCTTCGGGATCCTGTTTCTGGCTGTCTGCTATGCGCAGGTGCTGAAGATTCTGGCTGTCGTCCCTCTTGAAGCTGCGGGCCTCACTGGGATCGACGCGCAGAATCCCTGGGTGGCGGCGATGCAACTAGCCCACGCTATGGATCTGTACCGACCGCATGTGCTCTCGGTTTTAAGGTGGCTGCTGCCGGTTGCCGGGCTGGCTTGGGTGATTGTTTCCGGCCTGGGCCGCAGCGTGGTCCTCAGACGTCTTGGCTCGGCTCCGGCGAAGCGGTTGCCGTTTCGGCCGCTGCAGATGATGGTGCTGCAAGCAGCGTGGCTGGTGGTTCTGGGCTTAACCTGTTGGGGATGGTTCCGCGCGATGGAGTGGGTTGCGGCGACGCACATTCCCGCTTTCGGCGAGCCGGACCTGATTGGGTTTTCAATCTGGCTGATCTTTCTTTCCCTGGGATTCTTTACCGTGTGGGCGCTGGTGAGTTGGCCGCTCTCGATTGCGCCGTTGCTGATGCTGGAGGAGAAGCGGTCGCCGGTTAAAGCGCTTCTGGAGAGCCTCAGGCTAGGGAAACCCTTTACCGGTAAGCTGGTCGAAATCAACCTGGTGATGGGAATTGTTCGGCTGGCGCTGATTGTGCTGGCCATGGTGTTCTCAGCCGCGCCGCTGCCTTTCAGCGACGAACTGGGCGGCGACGCGCTGCACATGGTGTGGGCCGCTTCGCTTGTTTTTTATCTTGTGGCTAACGATTATTTTCAGGTGGTGCGGCTTAAGGGACTGATGGAGTTCTGGAAGATGTTCAGGGCTACCTGCGGTGAGGCGGAGGCTCGCGGGAGGCTCGCGGGACTTGATGCTGGAGAGCTGAACGGATAAATGCCTCTGGGAACCGGGACTCATCTCGATCAAGCTGTTCAGTATCAGTGAATGCTTTACAGCCGGTTCTCAGAACACCTTCATGTGGATTACGAGGTATTTCTTCGGGTCTTCGCGGATGCTCTTTACCAATTGCTGCGCCTGGTCGAGGGTCTGATCGGCGTGATCGTAGAAGGAACGATTCTGAACAAACTGGCCCAACGAGCCTTTGCCCTCATCCACGCCCTTCAGAATTGAGTCAAGCTTCTCCACGGTGTCGTCCAGCTTTTTGGCAAAAGCCGGATCCTTCGCAAGCATGCCCAGCGCGCCTTTGCCGGAGTTGATCTGGTCGGTCAGTTCCTTCGTGTTGGCAAGAACGGAATTCAGGTTGTTGTAGACCGAGTCGTCCCTGAGGAACTTACCGGCGCTACCTTTGCCTTCACTCAGGTCAGTCGTTATCTTGTCGAGCTTGTCTACGGCTTCGCTGGCGCGCGTGTACAGTGTGTCGTCGGTGAGGAGCTTGCCCACAGAGCCTTTACCGCCGGCAATTGCGGTAGTTATCACCTGCAGATTGCCGGCAATCCCGTCAAGCTTCTTGTACAACCCTGGGTCATTGATCAGCTCGCCGGCAGTGCCCTTCGTGCTATTGAGCGTATCGATCAAGGTTTCCAGTTTCAACATCAGTGCATTGACCTGCTGAATGGATACCTGGCTGCTGCCGATCACGTCCTGAATGCTTGGGACGCTGGCGGTCTTCAGTTCCGCATCATTAGCTGGAGCAGGTCCGACGGCGCGCACTGAGCTGATATCTACAAAGCTGTCACCGAGCACGCCGGCCTGGCTGATGGAGGCGGTCGAATCAGTATGCAGATTCTCCCGGAAATTCCATCCCACCCGCATGGTCACCTCGACCGGAGTGGGGTTGCGCGACGGCTTCACGCGCACATGAATCACATTGCCGATGGTCACACCCTCCAGCGTGACGGGTGCGCCGTCCTTGAGCCCCGCGGCATTCACGAAGTACGCGCGAAGAAGGAGCTTGCGCTCAAAAAGTCCACCGGTACTGTTGGACATGAGAAAAATGAGCCCGATCAACACGGCCAGCGCGACCAGGACCAGGGCTCCCACTCTCAATTGCGACCACTGAATCTCTTTGCGGCTCGGCACAAGACTCCCTTGTTGAGAATGAAGCTTTAGAGCGGCTCGTCCATGGCTGCTTCACCAGGATCGTTCAGAGGTTTCTCATCTGGAATGAGAACCGGACACCAAGAAGGCGACCTCTCAACAAATCGGAGAATCGCGGGTGGTAACGCCTTGAGGATAGCAGAAACGGATGGGTTTACGGCAGTTCCGGTTGGGGGAACGCCGGGGCCCCCAGCGTTGGGTCTTCACGAAATGGGTGGAACGCCCACGGCCTGGGGTAGTGTTCATACGTCCTGAGAATCAACTTGACAGTTTCGGCTCACGGCGAGCGCCGTTGCTCGGAGAAAGTTACATACTTTGCGGACGTGTCCCCTGGTTGTGGAGGCGTTCCTGGCCAAAGTGCGCTGCAGTTCAGTCTCATTGCACTATCACATATGGGTGTTTGGCGGGCTGCTGCCGCTGATTGGCCTGGGATTGTGCGCAACGACGGGGAACATCTATGCGGGGCTTTTCTATCCCATTGGCGCAGCTTCGGTCACATTCATTGTGGGATCGTTCCTGCCGAAGGAGACGCACGGGACGCTGATCTGGGAAGAGGCAGGGAAGGCGGTGTAAACCTCGGGCTCTATGTGACCCTGTCACAATCCATTTTGCTTGGAGAAGCGCAGCTTTGAGACTATGCTTTGGACATGAGATTCCGGAAGAGTTTCGGGTTGCAGGGTTGGAGTTCTCTAGGGTTCGCCTGTGTCTATGCAGCACTGTGGCTGATTGATCGTCGTCCAGGCCGTATGGTTGCTGTCGTCGCGGTCGTGTTTCTCATTTCGGCATTGCTCCAGGCGATTAGCCGACGGTGGTTTTACTGGGATATTGATTCTACGGGACTCCATCAGCGGCACCTGTGGAGTAAGAAGGAAATTGGAGTGGCCTGGGACAAGGTCATTATCGTTCGGAACTTTATTCCAGGTCTCCGCTGGGATGGGACCGTATCCGTGTACTATGAGCGCCCAATGTCAAGGAATGGCTTTAGCTATATCGTGGCCACCCCTGAGCGTCGCAAAGAGTTCATTGCGACCATTCGTAGATTTGCTCCGCAAGCCAAGTTCGAGATATAGAGCAGCGCGGACCCCACCCGCGATCGAATCACCGCCGACAGCAGTCATGCTGCATCAGCGGTACAAAATATTCTTCGAGGTACCAGGAGAGCGCAAACAGCAAGGCCATGCCCACCATGGCCCAGATGAACATGCGCACCGGCAGCGTGGACATGAGGGGTTCGCCCCCAGGGTTCTGCGGCGACGGCCGCGAAAACACGAGGCCGCCCATGAGGCATGTGCACCCGGCCAGCGCAACGCGGAGCAGGGCACCAACAAGGCGCTCTTCCCAGCGTGTGCCGGGCACAAAGAACGCAGCCACCAGCACGGGATAGAGCGACAGCATGCTGAGGAAGAAGGTCAGCGGTCTGGCGAGTTCGAGAAACATGCGGCGCCTCCGCTGCCGCTTGCGGGCGAGGAGATCCGGTGCGGGACGAAAAACGGGCCGGTCTTGCAAGAACCCCTATCGGATCAATTTTAATCCCAATTGAAGTCCGCGTTCGCTTTAGAATTGCCGCATGGTTTTGGCGCCTGAGAGCGAAACGGTCATCCGGTACAGCCGGGGCCAGATTGTTATGCTTCGCGTTCTCAGCGTGCTGATATTCCTGATCGCCGCGGGAGTTGGCTTGCTTGCGGCCATGCTGCTGGCCGGCGTTTTCGGGGAGAGCGGTGTGGATCACAGCCTGAAGATTCCAGTCATTGTGTGTGTGGTGGGCATGGTTGGCGCTGGAGTCGGCATATTGATCATCGCGGGCAGGTATTCCCAGATTTATGTGAAGATAGGACCCGAGGGTGTGCGGCTGTGCCAGTTGAGACAGCGCGGCCTGATGTGGAAGCTGCTGCCGGAGCGGAGTTTCGCATGGGACGAGATTTCCGAGATCGGCTGCAATGAATATCAGAACTACTCCAGCTTCAATGCCGGAGGGGTTTCGTTTACGTTGAACAAGTGGGATTCTCCTTCGCCGGCGCAGGTGGCTGAGCTTATGGCGAAGCGGAAGGGGGTGCGTCTGGGCCGTCTGCCGAACCGGAGCAGCTACCGTGTTTAGGTCTGTTTTCGCGCAACTGGCACGCGCACTTGCCGAGTGTGCCCCCGGCTGGTTAAAGTGACCCCACGCAGCATCCCGCGTGCATGGTTGCCGCGCAGGCTGTTGCAATCTGCTGTTATCTTCTTCCCCAGAAGGAAGTTTTCATGTCTTCGTCGCCGGTTTCCTCCCTGTCCAACCAGGATCTTGAATCGACCCTGCGCGAGTTGCGCGTATTTCCGCCTCCGCCCGAGTTCAGCGCCAAAGCCCACATCAAGAGCCTCGAAGAGTACGAGACGCTTTACAGAAGCTCCATCGAAGATCCGGAGGGCTTTTGGGCCGGGGTGGCGAAAGATCTGCATTGGTTCAAGCCGTGGGACAAGGTTCTGGACTGGGACCTGCCGCACGCGAAATGGTTTGTCGGCGGCAAGATGAACCTGAGCTACAACTGCGTCGACCGCCATGCCCTGGGCGGGCGCCGAGACAAGACCGCGATCATCTGGGAAGGCGAGCCGGGCGAGGTGCGCCGGCTGACCTATGCCGAGCTGCACGTCGAGGTGCAGAAGTTTGCCAACGCCCTTAAATCGCTCGGGATTAGGAAGGGCGACCGTGTGGCCGTATATATGGGGATGACGCCGGAGCTGGCCATCGCCCTCCTGGCCTGCGCGCGCATCGGCGCTGTGCACTCTGTCATCTTCGGCGGATTTGCCGCCAACGCCATTGCGGACCGCGTGAACGATTCGGGCTGCGTGGCCATTCTCACCCAGGACACGAGCTACCGCCGCGGTGGCGAAATCAAGCTGAAGCAGACCGTTGACGAAGCCATGAACGCATGTCCGACGGTGGAACACATCGTTGTCTACCGCCGTACCGGCAGCCCGGTGAACATGGTGGACGGGCGCGACTGGTGGTGGCACGAGCTAATTGAGAGTGCACCGACCGAGTGCCCCGCAGAACCACTCGACTCAGAAGATCCGCTCTACATCCTCTACACCTCAGGGACCACCGGCAAGCCGAAGGGCCTGGTTCACACCACAGGCGGATATGCGGTGCAGACTTACATCACTACCAAGTACGTCTTCGATATTCGCGACGAGGACGTCTACTGGTGCACTGCCGACATCGGCTGGGTTACCGGCCATTCCTATGTTGTGTATGGGCCGCTGCAAAATGGCGCAACCGTGCTGATGTATGAGGGCGCGCCCAACTGGCCCGATTTCTCGCGCTTCTGGAAGATCATTGACGACCACCAGGTGAGCATCTTCTACACTGCGCCCACAGCCATTCGCGCTTTCATCAAGTGGGGCGACCAGCATGTGGAGAAGTTCAAGCTCGACTCGCTGCGCCTGCTGGGCACGGTCGGCGAGCCCATCAATCCTGAAGCGTGGATGTGGTATCGCGAGAAGATTGGCCACAACCGCTGCCCCATTGTGGATACATGGTGGCAGACGGAGACCGGCGCTATCATGATTGCGCCTATTCCCGGGGCTGTTCCCGCCAAGCCGGGATCGGCCACGCGGCCATTTTTCGGTATTCAACCGGAGGTCGTCACACGCGGAGGCGAGGCCGTGCCTGCGGGCAGCGGAGGCCTGCTGGTGGTGCGCAAGCCCTGGCCATCTATGGCCCGCAC
Source organism: Occallatibacter sp. (assembly GCA_049514915.1). Taxonomy (GTDB): domain Bacteria; phylum Acidobacteriota; class Terriglobia; order Terriglobales; family Acidobacteriaceae; genus Telmatobacter. The sequence goes on from JBEKUP010000014.1 coordinate 24,533, forward strand.
CGTCTACGGCGATCCCGAGCGCTTCCAGAAGACGTACTGGAGCGATGTCCCCGGCTGCTACTTTACCGGCGACGGCGCGCGCCAGGACGCCGATGGCTACTTCTGGCTGATGGGCCGCGTTGACGATGTGATCAACGTGAGCGGACACCGGCTGGGGACGATGGAAGTGGAATCGGCGCTGGTGGCACACCCCAAGGTTGCCGAGGCCGCTGTGGTTGGCCGTCCCGACGAGCTGAAGGGCCAGGCGATTTCAGCATTCGTATCGCTCGAGAGCGGCAACTATCCCAGCGAGGAGTTGAAGGACGAGTTGCGCAAGTGGGTCTCGAAGGAGATCGGTGCGCTTGCGCGGCCGGATGATATTCGGTTTACCGAGCAACTGCCAAAGACGCGGTCGGGCAAGATCATGCGCCGCCTGCTAAGAGAGTTGGCAACGCACGGCGAAATCAAGGGCGATACCACAACGCTTGAAGACTTTACTGTGATTGCCAAACTGAGGGAGGCGGAAGAAGGCTGAAAAGACTGCGCAATGGAAACCGAAACGCCCCGGTCATCTCTTGAGGGACGGGGTCAGAAGCTCTTCTTCGGGCTCAACATGCACCAGGACTTCGGCGATTTGCGGCACCTGCTGCAGCACAGCGTCTTCCACGTCGTGCGCAATGTTATGCCCCTGACGCACCGTCAGAGTTCCTTCGACGACGATATGCAGGTCAACGTAATAGCGAAAGCCGACTTTGCGGACGTGGCATTTCTCAAGACCGATGACTCCTTCGATCGTTGAGGCGACAGAGCGCACCCCCGCTTCCAATTGAGGGGCCGGCGCAGTATCGAGTAACTCTGCGAACGGCGCCCGAAGTTGCCGCCAGGCATTGAACATGATGACCGGCGACGCACAGAGCGCAGCCCAATCATCCGCTGCGGCATTTCTGGTCCACAACGCGACTGAGATACCGACAAACACAAATGCCGAAGTGATGGCGTCGCTCAGGTGATGCCAGGCGTCACTACGAACGGCGGCGCTGTCAATGCCTTCACCCACAGAAGACACATAGCGGGATAACAATGCCTTGATGCCAACCACGGCCAAAAGGACCCACAGCGTATAGGCCTCGGGTACAGGATGCGGGGTTTGAATGCGCACGATACTCTCGACCCCGATGACGATAGCGGCCACAATCAGCGCAAGGCTCACAACAATGGCGGCGACAGGCTCGGCCTTGCCATGGCCATAGGGATGATCTTCATCAGGCGGTTTGATGGAAAGCCGCAAGCCAAGGTAGACCACACTCGAACTGACGACGTCGGACAAGGACTCAATGCCGTCTGCGATCAAGGCAAAGGAATGTCCAATGAACCCGGTTGCACATTTAAAGAGCGCGAGGACAAAATTGAACGCAATGCCAATCAGCGAGGAGTGCATGCCCCGCTGGACCATCTGCTCCGTGGTTTGCCTTCTCGCCATACTCCGCCATTATCGCCAATTCCACTGGCATTTGTTCTGTGCCGTGCCGTCTTTACACGGCCCACATACCGAAGGTAATCTCGTTGAACATTGGAAGTCACGGTGGGAGGATGGGCACTATGCGGCGTTTGCGTTACGGCGTAGCCATGAGCCTGGACGGCTTTATCGCCGGACCCAACGGCGAATACGACTGGATCGTGTCCGATCCCTCCATCGATTGGGCCGGACTCTGGTCGCAGTTCGACACGTGGTTGATGGGGCGCCGGACGTTTGAGATCGCCCAGACCCGGCGCAAGATGTTCTCCGGTTCCGTTCAGCGCTGGATTGTTGTCTCTCGTACCCTGAAGCTCGAAGACCACCCCGACACCACCATCCTGAGCACCGGAATCGAGCAAGCGGTTGCCGCATTGAAAGCCGAGACGGGTCCGCAACCGCAAAAGGATATCTGGCTTTTCGGCGGCGGCGTGCTGTTCCGCTATTTGCTCGATGCCGGGCTTGTGGATGCGATCGACGTGATGGTGATGCCGGTGCTGCTGGGTAGTGGCGTTCCGTTGCTGCCCGAAGGCCGCCGCCAGATGGTTAATCTGGAGAGCAGCAAGGCGCTGCCCAGCGGCATTCTGAGGCTTTCCTATTCGATACCGCCGCAACCGGCTGCGCACTCGCCCAAAACCCGTTCATCCAAATGAACAGAGGCGGAATCCGGAGACTCCGCCTCTTCACACTCCACTCAATTATCCGCCCAGGTACACGCCGCTATTCAGATGTTAGAAGTGGTAAACGACGCCGATGGTTGCGCGCGCGTTCCTGGTTCTGTGCGGAGAGTAGCCAAGTGCCGGAGAGTTTCCGGTCACTGAAAACGACTGCAGGATCACATCCCCGGAAGCGCGCACGGAAATCCGCGATGTCAGCTTGTAGTCCAGTCCGCCGCCCACACCGCCGGCGAATGAAATGTTCGGAGTCTGGCCGGTTCCGCCAACGTGTTCGCCGCCCAGCAGCGCATGGAAGAAGCCGGTTGTTTTTTCGTAAAGGATGGCGTGAAGCTCGGGCCCAAACAACACCGTATCCACTGAAGGAGTAATCGTGCTGTTGGTCACCTCCGGGTTGGCGAATGGATACTGGTAGAACGCTCCGTCTGCGGTGAGTCCGAAGTACTTGCCGAAGTCGCGGGTGTAGGACAGTTCGCCGCCCTGCAATCCGCTGCGCGAAAGGTTTACCTGGTTGAGGCTGGTGTAGGCATAGCCGCCGTAGACCTCGTTCTTATAGACGGTTTCATCCCCCTCGGCGGCGGATTTATGGCCTGGGAGAATCTGGCTGCTGGCCGCCAGAGGCATAAGTACGGCCGAAACCACGGCCAAAACTAAAATCAGGAACGTCCTCTTCAACTTAAACTCCTCAAAAAAATCGTACTGTGTTCGGCTGCCCCGCTCCCGGAATGCATTGCGTGGGGGCAGTGGCCGTGACCTGGATTGACGTACCCTCCTAGACTATCGCCTCCACCCCGGTTCAACGAAGTCCAAAGCCGGTTAGCTGGCTACGGCTCGCGGGATTCCACCGGGACCGGGCCTGGAAGTGCAAGGAGTTTTCCGGAACTGCTGGTTACTGTGACGGGCAATCCGCCCGGAAGATAGCGTGCGATCACTTCCGGCCGGGACCAGTCCAGCTCCCACCCGTCCTCAATAGCCACCACGGTGTAGCGGCCTGGAACCACATCGCGGAGGGAGAAGCTTCCGTCAGAATCAGACTGGTCGCGGCGTGACAGTGCCGTAATCGAGCTCAGGTCCGCGGGCACAAGCACCACCATTGCGCCCGCTTTGCCTTTACCGTTTTTGCGGGCAAATCCGATAATCCGTGTGGCAGATTCGGTGACCGTCACCGTAAGCGTCACGGGACGGTCGGCAACTGTAAATTCGTTGCCCGCATGCGCGCGACCGCTCACCGCGACGGTCGCAACCGGTAACAGCCCGCTTTGAGACAGGACGGTCAGCCTCCAGTTGCCAGGAGTCACCCCTTGAAAACTGAATTCCCCATGGTTGCAATTCGTTCCAATGGGGTTTTGGCGTGTGGTGCCGCCCACGCTTTCAATCGTCAGGGCAGTGAGCGCTTTATCGCTGCAGAGCAAATCCCCTGTTCCGCTGCGCAACGTACCTGTCACTGTGACGGTAGGAGTGCCCAGCAGCGGATCCACGAGTTGGCTGGTATTCGCGTCCAGTTCGGCAACGCGCGGTGGATCGCCATGCACAAGCTCGTAGTGCCCGGGCGCCAGGCCGCTGAAGTCGGTGGTTCCTGTGCGCATGGCGTCCATGAAGCTGGCGTTTACCTGGGACACCTGCATGCCGAAGATCGTTTGCCGCAGTTCGGCGCGGCCCATCGCTCCGTCCGGTCGGCGTCCCGCTTCCACCGTCAGGTGCAACGCGGGCACGGCGTGAAGGGTTACATTTGCTTCCTCGCGATTGCCTTTGGCCAGGGCAATCGTTGTCGCGGAGGTCTCGTCCGTGGTCTCTTCGTAAAAGGTGATTGGGTAGGCCACGTCAAGAGCTGAGTGCACCTCCGTCGCGCCGTCGGTGGAGGGCCCGCCGCGCTGAGGCGATTGATGCAGCGCATACCAGGGATCAGCCTTCACGGCCAGCAGATACTCGCCCTCCGCCAGGCTATTGAATTCGTACGTTCCCGTGTCGTCGGTCGGCGCGGATTCGGCCTGGGTGATGTGCTCGTTCAGCCGGTGCGCGCGCGGCTTCAGGAACAGCATTACCGTGGCGTTCTCTACAGGATCGCCGCCCTCTGTCGTCACCACACCGCGTAGTGTTGAACCCGGCGTAATCCTGAAATGAAGATCCTCTGTCTCCTGCCCCGGGCCGGTTACGATTGCGGTGAAAAATCCTTCATGCTCGTCGTAGCCTGCCGTCCTAAAACCGCGTTTGGAGGCCGTCAATTGGTACTTCGCCGCCGCCAGCCCATCAAGCGAAAATCGGCCGTCCTCGTCCGACACCACTGAGGCAATCGTGTGGCTGTCTTCCTCAGAGAGGGCGGCCACGGTGGCATGGCGGACAGGTTCGTCCGTGACTGCATTCACGACTGTGCCAGCGATGCGGTAACCCCCTGCGCCAGCCGCAATCTTGGTTTGAGCGACGGCAGGCAGGCATGCCAGTGCCATTAACAGCAGCAGCGCCGCGTGGTGGCGAATTGATCCGAAACTGAAAGCTGGATGTTGCATCAATGCTCCGGCACCTCCAGCGTCAAATTGGCTGTCGTTCCCGGAGACAACGTGACGGCTTGTCCGGGGTTCCCAAGGGCTGCCACGGCTTCAGGATTGCGATATTCAAAATGTACCGGCGCATCGAACGTATACACGTGATAGCTGCCCGGCGTGAGCCCGTCGAGGGTGAGCGTGGAGCCGGAAGAGGGATGGATGGTCATGGGCGGGATAGACACCGGCGTATCGAAGTCCGGCACTATGTAGACGAAGTAGAACGGCTCCTCGCCCGGCTGAAAGGCCGCCAACCCCGCGGGAAGATTCAGCGCCAGCGTGGCACAGTTGTCTGTCAGCGTCAGGTCCATGGGTGGCGTTGCGGCGGAGATGCCGAGGACAAGCGGGTCGCGCGCCAAGTTCAATCCTCCAGCAGAGAATGAGCCTGCGCACCAGCCCCTGCGGGGCAGAGTGGCGTCAATCCAATACGAGCCGGGCAACGCGGTGAATGCAAGCCAATCCGCTCCGCTGTCACTCGGAAAATTGCCATCGGGAAACTGCCCCGGAATCCCGTCCACGCGGTCCAGCGACAGGTTCACCAGTTCCGCACCGTTCACGTTGTCAGTGTTGTTTGCAACGCCCTTGCCTTCGGCTTCGTGTAGAAACCGCAGCCGGAGTACGTTTTGCGGAGGAGTGCCAAGCGGAATCTGCAGCCCGGTCACCGGGCGACCCGCCACCGTAAACTCCACCGAACCGGCAAGGGGCTGGGGGTTGTGTCCGGTAGAAACAATTGGCCCGTCAAGCACAAAGGCTCGCGGGCGCTGGAAAGTTTGCATCACCATCACGTAGGTTCCGTCCGGCAGGTTCGTCTGCAAGGTGTGCGTGGCTGAGTCGTATTGCGGGAAATAAGGGAGCAGGTGCGCCGAAGCATCCATCACCACTGCCGAATTTCCGGGCGGCGCAGGATTGTTGCCCGGCCCCGGAAGCACTCCCGTTGCGGTCACCGGGTAAAAGGGTTCGAGCGTCAGGTTGAAGTTTGCCTCCGCTTGCTCTCCCGGCGCTAGTTGAATGCGGCCCGCGCCTGCGAACTCCCGCACGCCCGGATAAAACACCGCGGGGAAACCGTCGCGGACAACCTTCGCGGCGTTGCCGGCGGCGATTGCCGTGATGCCCGGTTCGCTTTCCAGCGCGGGCAAAATGTAGACGGAGTAGACGCCATCCGCGATGCCGCCAAAGCGGTAGTTTCCGGCTCCGTTGGTCTTGGTTTGAGATGCCTGCATCCACACCGCGCGGCCATTACGCGCCACTTTCTTGACCAGCACTACGTACATAGCTTCGGCGGGATCTCCCGTGGAGAGCTCAATGTGCCCATGAATGGCGCAATTCGGCGTCAGCGTGAACTTGAGGTCGCGCATCTGCGCCGCTACCAGAACACTGTGCGCCGGGCCCTCCGCCGGGTAGCCCACTTCTTCCGTTGCGTAGGGTCGATCGTGAAAGCCCGGCTTCACAACCCGGATGCTCTGCGGTCCGGCGGGAACCCCGGGAATCTCAAACTGGCCTTCACCATCGGTCAGGGTCCCGGTATCGGCGTCGCCTTCAATCCGCACCAGTGCGCGGGGCAGCGGCTGTCCGGTGGCGCTATCGCGCACTTCGCCGTGCACCGTAACCAGCGTCTTCTCGGCTGCGGTTCCGGCCTGCTGCGCCGGATCCTGGGCGCTATTCAGAAGCTGAACCATTTCCTGCGTGTGGGCCGGATTCCAGGCTGCTGGCCCCAGTGCGAGGGCCGCGCCCAAGCTCGATGCCATGCAGGCACGAATCAGGCGTCTTCCACTACGACCTGGGCCTGCCGGCGAGCGATCAAGGCTGCCTGCGGCGCGATGGCTCGCGCTTCCACGACCTGGGGTTCCATGACTTGTCCGAAAGTCCACTCACTATTGTGACGGGTTGCAGCCGGGAAGGGAATCCGCGGAGGAGAAATTCCCCATCCGCTCGTTACCGTTTCATGGCTGCGCGTATGGCCGGCCTCAACCCCGGTCCAGATACCAGGGAAGATTGATGACCACAATGCGCTTGTTTCCGCGGACTAACAGGATCACTTTCAGCAGGTCAGCGCGCCGGTTGTGCATCAGGTTTTCCCACCAGTGGCGCACCACCAACTCCGGCACCAGCACGCACACGTTATGCGTTGCCGACTCGCATTCCGCCCCCAGCACGTAATCCACAACCGGCCCAAGCACATAGCGGTAAGGCGACTTGAGAACCACCAGTTTGGGAACGCCCTTCCCGGCCTCGCGCAGGGGAATGGCCACGTCCTTCTCCCACACTTTGCAGATTTCGTCTTCCTCATCTCCTACCTGCACGTGGAGGCAGCGCACATCGTCGGCCATCGAAAGCCCGAAGGCCAGCGCCTTCTCCGTCACCCGGCTCCAACGGTCCATGGGGATTACCACGATGGGCGCGGTGACATCCGAGGGGGCGAACGGCAGGTCAAGGAACGTCTCCTTGTCAACCCGTACATAGTGGCGCTTTACAGCGCGCATCAGCAGAATCATCACCGCAATCAGCAGGGCCGTGATCCATGCGCCCTCAACAAACTTGGCCACCAGCACGACCAGCGTGGTAAGGCCGGTTGCGAAAGCGCCCAGGCCATTGACGAACATGCGCAGGTTTGCTTGGCCCTTGCGCTTCCAGTGCATCACCATGCCCGCCTGCGACAGCGTGAAGGCCATGAACGCGCCAATTGCATACAGAGGAATGAGCCGGTCCGTCACGCCCCCGAAGAAGATCAGCAGCGTCGCGGTGAGCACCACCAGGACATAGATTCCCCAGGAATAGAGCAGCCGCCGGCCGCGCAGCATAAACACGTGCGGCATGTAATCGTCCAGCGCAATGGCGCGCGTGAGGCGGGGAAAATCAGCAAACGCCGTGTTGGCGGAGAGCGCCAGCACCAGCAGCACAGAGGCGATGGTCAGGTAGTAGAACCAGCCATGCCCCATCACCGCGCGGGTCAGCATGGAGAGCACGCTCTCGTACCCCGGCCCATCGGGGTTGGTTGCGGCAATGCCATACGCGCGGCAAAGCAGAGCAATGCCGCCGAGCAAAATCGCCAGCAGCACAATGACTACAGTCAGCGTGATCTTGGCGTTCTTGCGGGTGTCGTCGCGGAACGCCATCACCCCGTTGCTCACCGCCTCCACGCCGGTCATGGCCGTGCAACCGGAAGAGAAGACCTTGAGCAGGAACCACAAGCTCACCGCCGCTGTGGCAGCGGGAATTTTCGGAAGCGTCCCCATTGGATGCGGATGGCCGCCCGTGTGCAGCACCTGCCACGCGCCCGCCGCAATCACAATCAGCAGTGTTCCGGTGAACAGGTAAGTGGGAATCATGAACACCACGCCCGTGTCGTGCACGCCGCGCATGTTCACGATTGTCAAAATCAAAAGCACTGCGAGACACAACTGCAGCGTGTAGGGTTGCAGCCCGGGTGCTGCGGAAATCAGCGCGCCCACGCCGGCGGAGATGCCCACCGCTGCCGTCAGGATGTAATCGATCATCAGCGCGGCCGCGGCCAGTAACCCCGCTCCCTCACCCAGGTTCTGGCTGGCTACCGTGTATGAGCCGCCGCCCTGCGGGTACGCGTCGATCGTCTGCCGGTAACTGAAGTAGACGATGGTCAGCAGGAGAATGATGGCCGCGCTTACCGGGACAATGTACTGCACGCCCATCAGGCCCAGCGGAATCAGCAGGGTCAGTGCGGCTTCCGGACCGTATGCCGCCGAACTGAGGGCGTCCAGGCCGAACACTGGAATGCCGGCGAGCGGTCCAATATGCTCCGCGCGCTCCTCGCTTGTAGCCAGGGGCCTGCCCAAAAGCAGGTTTTGAATGCTTGTGCCAAAAGCCATGTGATTGTTCGTCCGGCAGCCGGGAATTTGGGGTGGGAAAAGGCCGTCGAGGGAATTGTCTCACGGCGCGGGAAGAGAGCTGCGTTGAGTGCGCATCGAGGGCACCCCATCCTCCGCTTGCATTGCGAAGGATGGGAATGTGCCCAACGTGATTCGATCAGAAGGTGAAGCGGCTTCCGGCTGTCGGAGCAAAGTTGTCGTCGGAGTTATAGGGGACGCCGGGGCCGTGAGGAATGGCGATATCCAGACCACCGGCCACCCAGGAATAGGCAATTCCGGCGAAGGTGTCGAAACGCTTGGTGAAGTGATGATCCAGATAAAGCGACCCTTCGTTGAGATTGCCCGCACAGGAACTGCGGAAACCGGCTGCTACCGAACAGGTGGGCGGAATACGAAAGTCGTTCTGCCGTTGTTGATACCAGGCGAAGGTGAAGTCGGTCTTGCTGCGGTAGGTATACTTCGCGCCCGTCCACCAGATCTGCACCAACTTTTCAGAATCAAGATTGTTGTCTTCGACCCCGCTCATGATGTAGCCGCCCTGGTCTGAGGCTCCAACGCCCAACGGGTTCGCCGGGTTGTTCTGCCAGATGTATTCGTACCCGGCAAAAACTTTGAATGCCTCCGATGAATACTTGGCGGCGGCCATCACCGCGTTATTGTCAGTCACGATGCCATACACGGTGTTGTTCGTGGCGATCAGATTAGCCCCGTTGATGGGGTTCGTATTGATGCTGTCAGTGGTCGACTGATAAGTCGCCGTCAGGCTCTGCGGCCCAAGCAAGGGGTTCAATACGCTGATGGCCTGGTTGTAATGCTGGTAGACGAGGTCGGCGGAGACCTTGGTGATGACTCCGCCGAGGTCAAATCCATAGGCGTTGTTATGCGCTGATTCCGGCGTACAGTTTGCCGCAGTCCAGGTTGAGGAAGCCGAATAGCAGCCGCCATTGCCATCGGCGAATTTATACATCGCACCGAAATGGACGGGGCCATACGCGAGGCGATACTTCAGGGCATCGTCCCAGCGGCTGTTCTCGGTGTCGCCGCCGCCGGCCATGGTGCCGTTATACCCGATGTACGAAAAGGCATAACTGCCGCCGGCCGGATCGTAAAGGAGCATCGAATCGGTACCGAGAGAGCGCTGACGGCCGAAGGTTAGCGCGCCAACATACTTCGACGATATGCCCGCATCGTATTCGTCGTTGAAGGGCTGGCCCGCGCGTGCGCCGTCAATGGCTATCGAATAGCTGGCCCTGGGAAGACCGTTGTTAATGATGTCAGTGTCTGACGCGTTGGCCAGCAGGCCGGACTGCGGATTGATACCGGTTGAAGCGTTGAACACCACGGACCAACCATGCGCAAACTCTTCCTTGCCCCTGATGCCCAGGCCCGTTTGCGACAGGTTGTTCGGTGCGACGAGGAACCGATGTTGATAGCCGTTTCGGTTCACCAGAGATTCGCCTTCGTAGTTATAGCCGTTCTCCGGTAATCCATGGCTGACCCAGCCGGCGCCCACGTCATACGTACCATACAGCGTGATGCCATGCCAGGTCAGCGCGCAATCGGTGGTCGCGAAATCGTGGCCGTTCGCGCAGCCGGTTTTGTTTTGGTCCGCCACCGGGGCGGAAGCGGCCGGCGCCGTTTGCGTCCACGCCGGGAACGCGGCCATCACAAGCAACAACAGCAGGAAGAATGGTTGGGCCAGCGTCGACAAGAGGAAGGGGTTCGACACTGAGGGAAAGAACTTTGCCTTGTTCATCAGGCCTCCGGAAGAAAAATGAACATCGCAACTACTTCCTGCGATTCTAAACGAATGTATATATCGAATTTGTACGGTATGCGACAATGCGTTCCGCAGCACAATTTTGCATTCCGGTCGCCCGGCGCTTCAGGTGTAACCTTGCATCATCGCAGCGTGTTGGGCCTGGAGCCCAGTGGCCAACACCGAAGGTGAACCATGGCCCAGTCAGAAACTCTTTTAACCCCTCGTGAAGCGGCAGCGGAGATCGGCGTCAGCTACGCCACGGTCAAGCAATGGATTCTTGCCGGCAAGCTGAAGAGCACCAGGACTCCCGGTGGCCATCACCGCATCCCGCAGAGCGCGCTCAAACCGCTCCTGAAGTCCACTCCCACCAAGCCCCGCATCGAATCCCGCGAGCGCTTCCGCAACGTGAGCGGCCGCAATCAACTTGTAGGCAAGATTGTGGATGTAAAGTTTAGCGGCCTGCTCGCCCAGGTTGTCATCTCCATCGGCGATCAGCAGATCACGTCCATCATCACCGCCGATGCTGCGCGCGAGATGCAACTGCGCAAAGGCCAGACGGCAGCGGCTCTCATGAAGTCGACGGAAGTAATGATTGTTCGCGTTTGAGCGCGGCGAGGAGGGCGCCTTAGCGCTGGCGTCTTTTATCTGTTGGGTGGGTTCTTACTATCCTGGCCGCTGATCGATTCCGCAACAGGCGCGCAGTTCTCATGTTCCGCTAGACGTTGACCGATGTGGCCATCGGCAGTGTAAACATGAAGCGGCTGCCCTTGTCCGGCGTGCTCTCTACCCAGATGCGTCCGGCGTGTTGCTCAATGATGCTACGGCAGAGCGCCAGGCCCAGTCCGGTGCCACCGCGCGAGCGTGTGTCGGACGCGTCTCCCTGGTGGAAGCGGTCGAAAATCTTCTCCAGTTTTTCCGGCGCGATGCCGCGGCCCTGGTCCTCGACAACGAAACAGACCTCGCCTGTCGTCGCTTTCGCCAGTTCCACCGGCCGGGCAGACAGCCGGATCTCGGTCTCCGGCGGCGAAAATTTGATGGCGTTCGTCAGCAGCTCGTGCAGCACTTTCAGAATCCGGTCGCCGTCGGCAAGCACCTGCTCCTCAGTCGGCTCGATTTGGAAGCTGATTTTGGCCGCTGTGGCCGGCCTTTCTACCGCGGCAGTAGACTGGCGGAGCAGGTCGGCGGCCTTCACCGGTCGCCGGTTCAGCGCCAGCATTCCCTTCTCCACGCTGTCGAAATCCAGAATGTCGTTCACCAGCTTCACCAGCCGGTCGCAATTGCCAATCGCCATGTCAAACATCTGCTGGCGCTTTTCCGGCCGCTTGTCCAGCGTTCCGGAAGAGATGAGTCCCATGGACGCGCGCAGCGAAGTGAGCGGTGTGCGCAGTTCGTGGCCCACCGTGGAAATGAACTCGTCTTTCATGCGTTCCAGTCGCCGCCGCTCAGAGATATCCTGGAACGCCACAACCATGCCGGAGATGCGTCCGTCTTCGAGCATCGGGCTGGCGCTGTAGTCCACCGGAATCGGCACCCCGTCCTGCCGCCAGAAAACCTCATCGCGCATCCTGATAGCCGTTGAGCGGTGCATGGCCATCAGAATCGGGCTCGCATATTTCGCATAGGGAGTTCCATCGGCGCGGCTGCGGTATACCACCTCGTGCAGATCGCGGCCGGTCAACTCTTCCGGCGTATAGCCGAGAGTCTTTGCCGCAGCCTGGTTTACAAACGTCATCCTGCCATACAGGTCGATGCCGTAGATGCCGTCGCCCACCGACTCCAGAATCAGCTCGCGTTGCCGCGTGGCCCGGTGCAGAGCCTCTTCCGCCTCGTTCTGTTCCGTCACGTCGATGCCGTGGTTCAGCACAAACGGATGCTCGCCCGGAAGCTCCATGCGGCGGCTGCGGAACGCAATCCGCCGATACGCGCCGTCGCCCCTGCGCAGCCGTAACGATCCCTGCCACTCCGCTCCGGTCTCCAGTGTGCGCAGGCCTTCCTGGAAGGTCGTCGCGTCATTCTCATCCAGCAGTTCGATAACCGCGCGGCCGGTCAGCGCCTCCGCCCGGTATCCCAGCGTCTCCGCCGTAAAGGCATTCAGCGAAGTCAGCCGGCCTTCCATGGAGCACGTAAAGAGGAATCCCAGGCTGTTCTCAACCACCTGCTTGTAGCGCGTTTCGCTGGAAAGCAGCGCCAGTTCCGCCTCGCGCTGCTCGGTCACATCCTGGCCGCTCACAATCAGGTAAAGAATCTCGCCTGAGGGGCCGGGCAGCGGCCGCAGCGTCCAGCTCACATGTCGCGGACGTCCTCCCTGAGTTCGCCAGGCCGTTTCGTGCGGTCCAGAAACCAGTCCCGCCGTAGCTTCGCGCAGCTTGTCTTCCGCCCAGATATGGTCGGCGTGATCCAGCACCCTGTCTATAAAGGGGCGCCCTACAGCTTCTTCCTGGCTCAGCCCGGTGAGCTGCATGCACGGGTAATTCATCCGCACCATCTTGCCGCTGGTGTCCAGCAGCGCTGCCAGAAAGGGAATCGAATCCAATGTTCCGGCCACAAAGCAGCGTTCCGTAGCTAGTGCGCGCTCCGTCAACTGCAGCGCGCGCTGCGCCTGCTCCTGACCGCGAATGCGCGCATAAAGCTCAAGCCGCGTCACCACCTGGTGCCCAAGAATCTCAAGCAGCGTCAGGTGTTCCTGGCTGAAACGGTCAGGTTCCCGCGCCAAAACCGCCAGAGCGCCGACAAGCTGATTCGACCCCACTTGCAGCGGCGTACCTGCGTAGGAACGGCATGGCTTTGCTCCGGGCGGCGATATCCCTTCTCGAGCGAACCGAGAATCCTTCGACGCATCCCGGACCAGCATCGACTGGCCGCTCTCCAGCATCCAATGGCAGCCGGTGGTTGTGCGCGACTGTTCCGCAGCGTCGAATCCAAAGGTGGATTTGTACCAGAGACGCCTGGAATCCATCCAGCCCACATAGGCGTAGTCAGCGCCGCAAAGTATCGCAGCCAGGCCGGCAAGCTCGTCCAATGCCGGGTCAGGAGCGCGGTCAAATAGGTCCAGCGTCGGCCGTTGAGCCGGTTCCTGACGGTCTCCGAGTTGTGGACCCTGCGCCACGTACGTCAAGCAAAGTCACCCAACCTACAGTATCGAGCAATGGCCGAAGGTTCCTTCTGCCACAATCGAGGGAGTCTTCAGTGAACCGGTTACAACTAAAGTCATCTAGAATGTGACACTAACGGTTCATTAAGAGGTTACCAGTGGAAAGCGAGACTTTCTGAATACGCCGACCTGCGTTTGCCGGCTCGGTACGCGGCCTCAGCCGCAATGGTTTGCTCAGTCTCCCGCCGGAAGTTTGCAACAGTCTCCGCTTGCTACGGGTTCGTTGCTGCCGGCATCCAGAACCACCTTCCAGTTTCCATCCGGCTGCTTCCGCCAGATGGTCATGTACCGGCCGCTCGTCGTCACCGGGTTACCGTTGGCGTCCTTGCTGTGCCCCTCATAGTGACCCCAGGTGTAGCCCATATCCCCTGATGGCCCCATCATCGCGTCCGTCGGCGTCCAGGTGAGCTGGTACTGCTTGGGAGACCAATTGGCATCCTTGACGATCGCCACGCGTCCGACCACTGGCGCCTGGCCGTTGCTCAGCTCTACGCCGTCTTCGGCAAACCAATCCCCGAACGCTGCGCCGCCGCGCTCCAGCACATCCTTGGCGAAACGTGCTTCCAGGTCAAACAGAATCATCTTTCCCGGCTTCACGGTCGGGTCGGTCAGCGGATTGGCCGCATTCGTTGCCGCGCCCGGTTCCGGCAACTGCGCAAAAACCACCAGGGATGCCGCGCCCGCCAACACGCTTATCAGAACCAAAGCACGAAAAAGTCTTTTAACCGTTGCAGCCACCTTCAGGACCCTCCCGTAGCGCATCGCGATCTACCAGCCAATCGTACAACGATGGGTTCGCAGCGGCTGTGATGACGGCCGCATGAAGCAAACAGCGGGCTGCACCCGGTCCAAATGTGTTGTTGCATGACTGGAGCTTCCTCGTTGCTTACGGTGACAGGCGCCGACACGGCGGTCAGCAGGCAGGAGGACACAAACGAACGCAGGCCGAACCAATGCGCGAATCCCATTTTGACCTTTCGGCTCGCGGCAATCATAGCGTTTCTCATTGGATTCAAAAGGTTTTGGAAGACTGCCGCGGAGTTTGTTCTGGAATAAGTTACACAGGAGCAGGCATTCCATCAGACCGGTGCCAGTGAGGATGGAGAGCCGGGCAAATCAATAAGCACAGTGAATCGCCAAATTGGTATACTTAAAGGATGTTTTGGGCTCTGTCCCCTCTGCCGCTAAGGGCGGTTGCAGGCGAACGGCGTCTAACCAGGGACCCGGCAATCTCCCGGGAGAAGGAAGCTCATGGGGACACTGCTGGATTCCATCCAATCGCCTGCTGACCTGAAGCGCATGACCGCGGCGCAGATGGCTGACCTGGCAGGTGAGATTCGCGAATTCCTCATCCAGACGCTCTCGAAGACCGGCGGGCACCTAGGTCCGAATCTTGGCGTTGTCGAGCTCACCCTGGCGCTCCATACCGTATTCAATACCCCGGAAGACAAGCTGCTCTTCGACGTGAGCCACCAGGCCTATATTCACAAGATCCTCACCGGCCGCCTCGATCGATTCGCCACAATTCGCCAGCCTGGCGGCCTCAATGGCTTTATGCTGCGCACCGAAAGCGACCACGATTGTTACGGCGCGGGCCATGCCGGCACGGCGCTGTCTGCTGCTCTGGGAATGGCGGTCGGCCGCGACCTTTCCGGCGGCAAGGAACATGTGATCGCCGTTGCCGGAGACGCCGCCTTCACCAACGGCATTTCTTTTGAGGCGCTCAACAACATCGCCGAACAGACCCGGCGGCTGATTGTGGTGCTCAACGACAACGAGTGGTCCATCGACCGCAATGTCGGCGCCATCGCCCGGTACTTCCATCGCGTAGTGACCAACGAGCATTACAAGAACCTTCATGCCCAGGCTCATCGGATCCTGGAGAAATTTGGCGGAAAGACTGCCCTCACCGTTGCACGCCGCGCTGAAGAAGCGGCCAAGGGACTGCTCTGGCCCTCCATGCTTTTTGAAGAATTCGGCTTGCAGTATTTTGGCCCCATCGACGGCCACAACCTGCCCCTGCTGATTGAAACCTTCAAGTTCCTCAAGACGGTGGACAACCCCGTTCTGCTCCACGTGCTCACGCAGAAGGGCCGCGGTTTCCAGCCTGCGATTGATGGGACGAAGAAATTCCACGGCCTCGGACCCTACGATCCGGAAACCGGCAAAACCAAACCGGCGGGCCAGCTTACCTGGTCTGAGGTCTTCGCCAACACGCTGGTAAACCTGGCTACCGACGACCCAAAGATCGTCGCCATCACGGCCGCTATGCCCAACGGCACCGGGCTCGATCTCTTCCGGCCACACCATCCCACGCGCTACTTCGATGTCGGCATCGCAGAGGAGCATGCGGTGGTGTTTGCCGCCGGCATGGCCACCCAGGGCTATCGTCCCGTGTGCGCCATTTACTCCACTTTTCTGCAGCGCGCATTCGATCCCATCGTCCACGACGTCTGCCTGCAAAAGCTGCCGGTAGTCTTCTGCATGGACCGCGCCGGCCTGTCCGGTGACGACGGCCCCACGCACCATGGGCTCTTTGATATCGCCTATCTCCGCGGCATTCCGGAGATTGTCCTGATGGCTCCCAAAGACGAGGATGAGCTGGCCGACATGCTCGCCACCTCTGTCCAACTGCCCGGACCCAGCGCAATCCGTTATCCCCGTGGCCTGGTCGCCGGCGTCGCGCGCAAGCCCGAGCCCCAGCCCATTCCCGTGGGCAAGGCTGAAGTCATCGAGGATGGCCGCGACGTGTGCATCCTTGGCTTGGGGCCCATGCTCTCGCTCGCCAAAGAGCTTGCTGTGCGCCTTGAACATCAGGGCTACTCCGTCGCGCTGGTCAATCCCCGCTTCGTCAAGCCGCTTGACCGCGAGATGCTTGAACTCTACTCCCGCCGCGTTGCAGCCTTTGTCACCTTTGAGGATCACGTTAAGATGGGCGGCTTTGGTTCTGCCGTCGTCGAAGCTCTTGAGGATATCGGCGTCCAGGTTCCGGTAGTGCGCATCGGATGGCCCGATCAGTTCATTGAGCACGGCAAAATCGACGAGCTGCGCGCCCGCTACGGCCTCACCGTCGACGAGGCCGAGGCCCAGGTCCTGCCCCTGCTGGTTCGCCGTATGCGGCCCAAGCTGGTGGCCAGCTAGCCGGTAACTGCATCCAACCCTTGATGTTGCAAACCCGGACAGCCACACACACTCGCAGGGTGCTGGGCGGCGACCCAATGCCTGCTCCGTCGCCAGTGTTTTGTACAATCCGGAACAGGCCGCCCGGAACCGCTGTGCGACAATCCTCAGCAGGCCTGTTTTCTATGCGACACTTTGCTTCTTTTCTGCTTTGGATATTCGGTATTGCTTTGGTCGGCGTTCACGCCTGGCCACAGCCACAAGTTCCGGTCATTCCGAGGGTCCCGGTTTCCACGCCCCTTGTCCTGGCCGGCGGCACGGTTGTCGATGTCACTGACTGGGGTCGCTCCGCAAAAGATCAGCAGGACGCCATCGTCATCGTTCGCGACGGCCGCATAACCGATGTGGGCGCTCGCGGTGCTATCCCCATCCCCAAAGGCGCGCGCGTCATCGACTGCACCGGCAAGTTCCTCATCCCGGGGCTGATTGATGGTTTTGCCGGCATGAACTCCCAGGGACAGGCCAACGCCAATCTCTACATGGGCGTCACCTCCGTGGTCGTTCGTGGAGACGAGCAGCACGGGCCCATCGACCTCAGTGCCAATCCCACACCGCACCTTTACGTGATTGATTCCATCGGCACCACCGACAACTGGAGTCTTCTGGCAAGGCGTCCGGACTGGTCGGCCAAATTATATGAGGGCGTACACCAGGCCGAGTTGAGTCCTGAGGATACGGCGCGCCAAATGGCCGACACAGCCAAACTTGGCACGCGCGTCCTCTGGCTCGGCCATGACCTCACCGCAGCCAATACCCAATGGATCATCGCTCATGCCCACCAGATGGGCCTGGTGACCTACGGCGAATTCGTCTCCACGCCCTACAGTGTCGGCATTGACGCGGGCGTCGATGTGCTGCTGCATATGGGCCACTATGAGCTTGGCGTCATTCCCGACGAGTTGCAGCGGCCGCTTGTCGACAGCCCTTCGGGACCATCCGCAAGCACCGCGTACGACTACTCGGAACGCCTGCCTCCCACTGACCCGCACTGGCGCAGGTACGCCGAATTCATTGCTGAGCACCGCTCCGTGCTCATGCCCACCTTCAGCCTCTCTTATCTGCAGTTGCCCGCGCACCGCAATCTATGGAAGGAGCCTGCCGCCCGGTTGCTTGATCCCGCTCACATGTATCAGCCTTCCGATCCCACCACCGGCGAGACGATCTATCCGCTCCCCACCTGGGCTCGCCGCATGCCCGCCATTGTGCAGCGCTACTTGCTCGAGAACCAGGAAAAGAAGGCCGATCAGTCCGCCCTGCGGCTCTGGCATATCAACCAGACCATCTTCTCCGCCAATCCTCATTACCTGGCGGCTTCGGGCGCCTCCGCATTCGGCACCATGGCTGGAATCTCCATGCACACGGAGCTCGAAATGCTGGTCCGCCTCGGGCTCTCCGCGCGCGAGGCGCTGGCCGCGGCCACCAATAACTATGCGCTGCAGTTTGGCTGGAATGAGATGGGCCAGATCGCGCCCGGCCGCCGCGCCGACATCCTCGTTCTCGACGCCGACCCCACTGCCAACGTCTGGAATGCGCGCCGCATCTCCGGCATCCTCCTCGACGGAAACCTGCTGGACCGCGATAGCCTGCTCACCCTTCGGAAATAACTCTCCAACTCATCCGCACTGCGATGCCAATCGCGCGGCAGCCGTCAGCACCTCAGTCAACCGCTTCTGGCGATGCGCAAACGCCTCCTCCAAATTCCGTCGGATCATCCCGTTGCCCAGGCTTCCGATGGCCCCAAAGGGCAGGGAATACTCGATCGCATCCGTTACCAGCGTGCCCTGCACGCCTTTCCGAACCATCGCCTTCGTGGTGTGGCGATGATCGAACTGATGGAAAGGCCCTTGAATCTGCTCATCGCAAAAGTGGTTGTTCCACTCAAATTCCGTAATCCGCACCCGCGCCTTCATCCGTACCCGCGGCCAGGCAAATGGACAAAAACTGATCAAGATCTCCGAGTCCTCCCCGGCCGCAACGCCGGGCAGCTTGCCCACCAGCGGCGGCACCGCAGGTCTGGCCTTCTTCGGCGCTATCAGATCCAATTCCTCAATGCGGGTTTCCATCCTCGGCGGCATCAGCAACGGAAGTTCGTCAGGATTGGCGAAGTACGCGAAAACCACTTCCAACCGAAACGGCACCCACTGGCTCACTTCGAACTTTTGTGCCATATAGATTGAACGCTCGCTCCCAGGATCTAATCGGCAACGGTCGATTGGGTTGCATTTTACCGCGGACGGCTGGCCGCGAACAGGGAATTTCATCCGCGGCTGGCGCCTTCACGATTTTTCGGTGCTGCTCGCTATGGTTTGGATGGCGGACGGCAACGGATCGTTCGCCTATCTCCGGCCGCGGCGGACCACCCCGCCCATCCCTCGCTTCTCGCCTCCCTTTCGTGAAACTGACCCCCATCGGTTAACGTAAGAACAAGCAATCGTTTCCTCCACGTTCCATGGAAGGCCATGACCGATCTCCCCTCGCAACTCTCCCCGGTGCCGCCGCGGCGCAATAAGGGACTCATCCTGATTGCCGCCTATAAGATCGTGCAGGCCCTTCTTTTTATCGCTCTCGGTGTCGGTGCTCTGCGCCTGCTTCACAAGGACATTCAGGACGAGTTGACTCAGCTCATCGACCACCTGCGTTTCAATCCCGAGTCGAGACTGATCAACTTCATCCTCGTCCAGTCCTCCATCATCAATGACCACATGCTGCGCCGCGTCAGCGCGGTGCTCTTCGCCTATGCGGGCCTCGGCTTGATCGAGGGCATCGGCCTCTATCTGGAAAAGGGATGGGCCGAATACCTCACCCTCATCATCACCGCCTCGTTCCTACCTTGGGAGATCTTCGAGGTCATGCGCCGGCTCACATGGATACGGGGCAGCCTGCTGGCGCTGAACGTGCTCGTCTTCTTTTACCTGCTGAAAGTGGTGACGGAGCGGGTCCGCGTGCGGCGCAGCAAGACCGGCGATCAAGAGTTGCCGTAAAAGTGTTGTCCCGTCAGCCTGCGCGGAAGTCGTAAGATGAGTTTTCCTTTATTTTCGCTTTTTATTCTCCTACTATGAACGGAGAAATCTGTCCAGACCCGGAACCAACCAGGTAAACACTAGATATTGTGGTAACTTACTTTTTCTAATCTATTAGCAGGTTTTCCCACATTTTGTTCCACATTCAATCATATTCATGCGATTTTCGCCCGGCGGCAACCGCCAAACCGAGGTACTATCGACTTGTCAGTGGTCAAAAGTGGAGTTGAGTGGCTCAATTTGGACCGCCAACAACACTTTTCAAACCAAGTTTACCCCGGTTCTCCGTATCCAACGCAGTTTTTAACCCCCAAACCCGCTGAGGTACCCGCTCAGCTAACCAGGTGAAACCCGAACGGGTCAGGCGGAACGGAACCAAGTTTCCCCCGCCGAAGGCAGTGAGGCAAGAAACATGTTTCGCGGAAACCATCCGGCCAAGGTCGATGAGAAGGGACGGCTCAAGCTTCCCGCTGCTTTCAAGCAGCTTCTGGAAGCGCGCGACGTTACCCAGGTCTACATCACCAGCGTGGATGGCAAGTGCGCCCAGGTCTGGCCACTTTCGGAGTGGGAAAAACATGAAGCGATGTTAGCCGACTCCGGCGCCATGGACGATGCTGTGGACAAGTACCTGAACCTGACCAGCTACTACGGCCACCAGGTTGAGATCGACAACCAGGCGCGCGTCCTGCTGCCCCAGATACTTCGCGGCAGCGCCCAGTTGGACGGCGAAGTGACGATCTTCGGCAAGTTGACGTACCTCGAAGTTCGTAACCGGGAGATCTTCGAACAGAATCTGCCGGCCTACACATTAACGGCGGAAGAGCGCCAGGCAATTGCGGCGAAGACGCGCCGTACAGGTTGAACGGTGAAAATCCCCCAGGGGAACGCATGACGAATACGAGTGATCGCCATGTGCCGGTTCTTTTTCAACAAGCGATTGATTTCCTGAACGTACGCGCGGGCGGAACCTACGCCGACTGCACGCTGGGAATGGCTGGGCATGCCGAAGGCATCGTCCGGCGGCTGGGCCCGGAAGGCCGGCTGATTGGTTTCGACCGGGATCCGGAAGCGTTGGAACTGGCCAAGGTCCGGCTTGCGAGAGTTCTGAATGAGCTGGGAAGTGCGGCGCCCACGGTGACGCTGGTTGGCAAGGCCTTCAGCGCTATCGAAGAAGATGTGCAACCGGCTTCGCTCGATGGCCTGCTCGCCGATTTCGGCGTCAGCAGCCTGCAGTTCGACGAAGCGCGCAGAGGATTCAGTTTTCAGGCGGATGGGCCTTTGGATATGCGGATGGACACGCGATCCGGCCAGACCGCCGAACAAGTGGTAAACGAGGCTGACGAGCGAGAGCTTGCAGACCTCATTTACGAATACGGAGAGGAAAGGAGGTCGCGGAGAATCGCCAGAGCCATTGTGCGGGGCCGGCCTATAGCAACAACCGGGCAGTTAGCCAGAGTTGTTGCCCAAGCCGGTCCTCACATGAAAGGGGCAATGAAACAGGAGCGCATTCATCCCGCCACCCGCACCTTTCAGGCCCTTCGTATTTATGTGAATCGGGAGCTGGATGAAATCAAGGCATTAATGGAGGCCGCACCAAAGTTGCTTAAGCCCTCCGGACGTTTGGTCGTCATCAGCTTTCACTCGTTGGAAGACCGCATTGCGAAAGACACTCTGCGGGAAGGCGCACACAACGGAATATTTGAAATCCTGACCAGAAAACCGGTCATCGCGGAAGAAGAAGAAACGGACAGAAATCCGCGCTCCCGCAGCGCCAAGCTGCGAGCAGCGGAGAAAACAGAAGTCAGATTACAGATGACAGGTTACAGATGACAGTGAAAAGCGGTGACCTGGCAACTACAACGATTTTGGGGAACATGTGCAGCCTTGCAGAGAACGGATACGGAGTGAGCAGTAGCACCGCGCAAGAGCGATTCGGTAACTGTCATCTGTAACCTGTCATCTGTAATCGGCGACGCAAGGAGCAAACCATGGCGGCAATGACCACAACCTATTACGAAGCGGGACGCGGCTGGAACGCGCGCGTAGCCGAGCGCAACGCCGAACTCCTGGCGCAGCAACCCCTGCGCCGGCGCGGAGTGCGTACGCCGGAGTTCCACTTCCCCCGCCACTTTGACAACTCCCGCCTGGTCAAGGCGCCCGATCCGGTGCGCGTGCGCGAAATGCGCATCTTCTGCGCGGCCGCCTGCGTGCTCCTTACTCTGGTCATGGTCTATGGTTTGCAGCACTTCTACGCC
Source organism: Occallatibacter sp. (assembly GCA_049514915.1). GTDB lineage: Bacteria > Acidobacteriota > Terriglobia > Terriglobales > Acidobacteriaceae > Telmatobacter. The sequence continues at coordinate 46,446 of JBEKUP010000014.1, forward strand.
ATTGAAGGCGGCTATCGCGTTGAGGCGGAAAAGCAGATGCGCGATCAGCTCCGCGAAGAGAATCGCCAGCTTCGCCTCTCTGAGGCCCAGCTCACGCAGCCTGCACGCATCGATCTGATGGCCCGCCAGCTTGGGCTTGACGCGCCTCAGCCCGGCCAGGTGGTTCATCCAGTAGCGCATGTTGACTCGGCCGCTCCGGCTCTTGCCCAGGTAACGCCTCCGGTGTCCCCTGTGCAATAACCGAAAAGGCCGCCTTCAGCCTTCAGCCATTAGCTTTGAAAGAATGGGCGTCTTGCTTTCGAGACCTGGAAGAGCTGGAAGCTGGGGCTAAAAGCTGAGAGCTGAAGGCCGAAAGCTGAAAGCTCACTCTTATGCAGTCAGTCATTCGATTCAACCGGAACCGCAACAACCCCTCGCGCGCCGTGCCTCTCAAGCGCGCGCGCTTCTGGCTGATCAGTCTCTTTTTCGTCCTCTGGGCTATGGCCATTACAGGCCGCCTATTCTGGCTTCAGATTGTTCGCCACAAGGAATTCATGGAGCGGGCGGAGAAGCAGCAGCAGCGCACCTTTGAGGTGGCTCCGCGGCGCGGCGTTCTCTATGACCGCAATCTGCGCGAGCTGGCCATGACCGTGCAGGTCGACTCCATCTACGCGGTCCCCACTGAGATTGACGACAAGGCCGGATTTGCCCACACCCTGGCTGCTGTCGTTCACGCTGATCCTGACGACGCATTCACCACCGAACAGCAGATCGCCGACCGGCTCGCTAATGGCCACAGCTTTGCCTGGGTCGCCCGCCGGGTCACGCCGGAAATTGCCTCTCGCGTCCGCGAGCTCATCAAGACGAAGAACCTCAAAGGCATTTACTTTCAGAATGAGTTTCAGCGCTTCTACCCCGACGACAAGATCGCCGCGCAGGTTCTCGGTTATGTGGGCGCCGACGACAACGGCCTCGGCGGCCTCGAACTGAAGTACGAACCGCAGCTCCATGGCACTCCCGGTCGCACGTACACCGCGCTCGACGCCCGGCGTCATGTGCGCGGTTCCAGCGAGCAAGAGCCCGGACCCGGCCTCAATCTCGTCCTCACCATCGACGAAAACATCCAGTTCATGGCCGAGCGCGCCCTCGACCACGTGATGGAGAAGACCCATTCCGACAGCGGCACCGTGGTCGTGCAGGACGTGCACACCGGGCAGATCCTGGCACTCGCCGTCCGCCCCACTTTCAACCCCAACATTGCCCGCAAAACCACTCCGGCGCTGCTCCGCAACCACGCGGTCAGCGACGTATACGAGCCCGGCTCGGTCTTCAAGCTGGTCACATACTCGGCCGCGCTTGACCAGCACCTGACTTCGCCGGACGACATGATCGACTGCCAGGGCGGCAAAATCACACTCGCGGGTCGCGTCATTCACGACGACAAGTCGGACCATTACGGCGTCATTACAGTTCACGAAGCGCTGGAGCACTCAAGCGACGTGGCCGCGGTCAAGCTCGCGCTCAAGGTCGGCCCTGACAACTTCTACAAATACATTCGTGACTTCGGCTTCGGCTCTCGCACCGGCGCGGAGATGCCCGGAGAAACCCGCGGCCTGCTCCGCCAACCAAGCCATTGGGGTAGCTCGTCCATTGGCTCCATCGCCATCGGGCAGGAAGTAGCTGTCACCCCGCTGCAACTCGTGTCCATGGTCTCGACTATTGCCAACGGCGGCATCTATCTGCCCCCGCATGTCCTGCTGCCGGGCCAGGTCGACGCGGGCGCGCAAAAGTCCTCCGCGCAACCTATTGCTCAACCCTTCAAGCCCGGCGGCGATCTGCCCAACCCGCTACCTCCTGGAGCACATCGCGTTATCTCCACTCTTACCGCTGCCCAGATGCGCCAGATGATGGAAGGCGTCGTCCTCTATGGCACCGGCAAGGATGCGCAACTCAATGGCTACTCGTCCGGAGGCAAGACAGGCACCGCGCAAAAAATCGATCCCGCCACGCACACCTACTCCAAAACCATGCACGTCGGCTCGTTTGCAGGCATCGCGCCCGTCAACAATCCGGTCATCGCCGTAGCCGTCATCATGGACAACCCCAAGGGGGCAACCTACTACGGCGGTGCGGTCTCAGCGCCCGTCTTTGCTGAGGTAGCGCAGCAGGTGCTTGAATATCTCGGCGTCCCGCATGACATTGACCTTCGTGCTCCGAAGCAGTCGAAAGACAAACCTGCGGCTATGATGGCGGAAGACGACCACGACGAAGGTACCGGCGACATCAACGCGCTCTTCGCCGCCGCCAACGACTTGCCCAGCGACGACCCGCTCCGCTCCGGCCAGCAAGACCAGCCCGTGGCGCAAGCCGTCGCCGCCTCATCCTCGCAGCCTTCGGGACAAACCGCGAATACTTCCAGCGGCTCATCTTCAGGAGATAAAGCCAAGCCAGGCTCTGCGCAGCCCACCGCCAGCCCAACGGTCTCCGTCGCGCAGCAGCCATCCAAAACCGTCACGGTCGTCGAAGCCAAGCGGCTCCAGGTCCCCTCGCTCCTCGGCCTTCCAGTGCGCAAGGTCATAGAGCAGTCTGCCGCCGTCGGTCTCGCCGTACAAATCACCGGCAACGGCACCGTCCGCGAGCAAGCCCCCGCAGCCGGCACCATGGTCCTCCCCGGCACCCAGATCGTCGTCCGCTGCGGCCGTTAGATTCCTTCAGGCCACTTGTCTGTCCCCGCCAGCGATTCGCCAGTCTCCAGCAAGCTCTTCAGACTCGCCAAGAGGTGCGGCCATCCATTCGAAACCGCCTTGATGGTCTTCGAGTCCTTCTTCTCCATGGTGTGCGTGAGCGTCAATTTCACCACGCCGTCCTTCGCTTCCAGAACGTAGGTCATGCGCGAGAAACCCTCCGCCTCCATCTCCGGAAACAGGTGATTCCGCCACGTCAGCACCAGCTTCTTTGGCCGATCGATCTCCACCACCTCGCCCGTATCCGCCGCGCGCCCGTCGGGAACCACAATCTTCCACGTCGCACCCTGCGTCCACTCACACTCCTGCACCGTGTTTGCCCAGAACTTGCGCGTAAACTCAGGCTCCGTCAGCGCCTGCCACAGCTTCTCCGGAGTAGTCCGGATATACGTCACATACACAAACTCGGATTCAGCCATTTTTCTTCCCCTCCAATTTCGTTTTCAGATCCGCAAGAGCCCCCAATCGCCCCCGCTCATATTTGTCGATCCAGCGCTCGGATATCTCGTGGATCGGCACAGGGTTCAAGTAGTGCAGCTTCTCCCGCCCCCGCCACCGGGTCACAACCAGCGTCGCCGCTTCCAGCACCTTCAGGTGCTTCGTCACGGCCTGCCGCGTCATCTCCATACGCGCACAAAGCTGCGTAAGCGTCTGCCCGTTGTCCGCGCGCAGCCGGTCCAGCAGCAGTCTGCGCTCCGGGGCAGCCAGTGCCTTGAACACCAGATCGACATCAGCACCCATTAGGGTCATAATAGGCAACTATTTGGTTGCATGTCAAGTCAGATTTTTACGGGAACAGATTGCGGAAATCCCTTTTTCGTGACTAGCTCGCGAGTGATACTTGAGCCAGAAAACAAAAGGGGATTTCTTCATGGTGTTGCTCCAATTGCGCAAGGCGCTGCAGCAGGCTGCTGATCCGGGACGGGCGCCGGCAATGCAGGCTTACATGAAGTCGGCCATGCCCTATCACGGCCTTTCTGCGCCGCTGTTGCGCAAGGTCTGCAAGACAGCGTTTGCCGATGTGCAATTCACCTCGGCATCGGAATGGCAGGCACTCGTGCTCGAACTCTGGCGAGGCGCGCGTTTCCGCGAGGAACGATACGCGGCCGTCTGCCTCACCGGGGACAAGCGTGCTCGGGCCTTTCAAACTCCATCCGCAATGAAAATGTACGAAGAACTGATTGTGACCGGCGCCTGGTGGGATTACGTCGACGACATTGCATCGCACCGCGTCGGGCCAATCCTCCGTGATTATCCCGCGCCGATGCGACGTAAAATGCTCGCGTGGAGCAAGTCAAAGAATCTCTGGAAGCGGCGTACTGCCATCCTTTGTCAGCTTGGCTTCAAGGCGGAGACTGATCTGGACCTGCTCTATGCGTGTATCGAACCTTCTCTGGAATCGCGAGAGTTCTTTTTGCAGAAGGGCATTGGCTGGGCTCTTCGCCAATATGCATGGACCGACCCAGACGAGATCGAAAGATATGTCCGTCTCAACCATGCCCGCCTCAGCGCCTTGAGCCGTCGCGAGGCGTTGAAGAACATTGGGTGACGGACATGCACTCGCGCCTTTAATACTCCTGGTCGTCCGGTAACTCCAGCGCCACTGCACCTGAATTCAAATGCGGTCGAGGCCGAATCGGCGCACCCACCAGCGCATAGCTGTCATCGTCCTCCGATGAGTCGTCGAGTTGAGGTCCCCGCCGCGCCAGCAACTTCCACAATGCTTGCGGCAACCGTTTAAACAGACCTTTCCGTTTCTCATCCATGCACGGATAGTACCCCAATTCCGCTCCGGAAGGGGCTCAAATCGCCGCCTAATCCGGCTCCGGCACCGCAACCGCGCCGGAGTTCACATGTGGCCGCGGCTTCCTCGGCGCGCCAACCGGCGCATCCGGAGCGCCAGGCCCCGAGGAGCCACCGCTGGGGCTCGCTTCCGGCGAAGTGCCAGTCAGCAGTGCTTGCAGCTTGTGGATTGTTTCCATGTCGCCTTCGAAGTACGCTTTCGCGAATTCCCGCACAAAATCTTCGACAGGGAACCCGCGCAGGTCGCGCTTCAAATCGTCATAGATGCCTTTCCGTTCCTTTCCCATGCGTGCATGCTACCGCTAATTCGAATGGTTTGCACCCCAGCAAACTACAATGAAAACTCACATCAACGGAAAGAACAAGATGACACTTCAATACGCGCTGACCAGAGGTGAGATCGTTCGATTTTTCTTGCTCGGAATCAGACGCTCTCCTCGAATGCTCGGAACGGTCCTAATCTACTCAGCAATTGCCGGGCTCGCCTATCCAGTAACGAGTGGGACCCTTTTCCGGCCGCTGAGCTTTCGCCACGTAATTGCCGACCTCGCATGGGTAATCGGTGCCTTCTGCGTCATGGTCTTTCTGGTATTTGTTCGGGGCAAGACGGATGTACGAACACTAAACGTTACTGAAACGGGCATCACCACCGAGATCGGTCCACTTCAGGGCAGCGCGTCCTGGAACACCATCACTGTTTTGGAGGATATGGGTAAGTATGTCCTTATCGCTCGCTCCAACGGGAACGCCTTCTTCATCCCAAGTCGAGCTTTCAGCGGGCCGGACGAGCAAGCACAATTCCATGCACAAGCCTGCATCTGGTGGAAAGCAGCGCGAGAAAACCCGAATGCGCCCGGCAAACTACAATAGAAGCCGACATGCAATGGAAAGATCTAGCTGAGGAAGTGACTGCCATCGGTGCAGCCGGCGACTCCGCCGCGCCCATCGCCGGCATTGAATACGACTCCCGCCGCGTCCGCCCCGGCTCCGTCTTCGTCGCCATGAAAGGCGGCTCAACCGACGGCAACCGCTACGTGGAAAAGGCCATCGCCTCCGGCGCTCTCGGCATCATCACCGACTCCGCGCAGAAGTTCGACCACCTGCTCGTTTTCCAACCCGGCCTGCCAGTTCTTGAAGTCGAGCACGGTCGCCGCGCACTCGCCCAGGCCTCCGCCACTTTTTTCGGTCACCCTGAGCGCACACTTGCCGCCACCGGCATCACCGGCACCAACGGCAAGACCACAACAGCCTTCCTCACCGAAGCGCTGCTCAACGCCGCCGCCCGCAAAACCATTCTCGTCGGCACCATCGAGTACCACGTCGCTGGCGAAGTCCGTCCCTCCGTCCACACCACCCCCGAGTCGCGCGATCTCTTCGAGTTGATGGCCGAGGGCGTTGCCCGCGGCGCAACCGAGTTGGTCACTGAGGTCTCAAGCCACGCGCTCGACCAGGGCCGTGCCGCCGGCGTCAACTTCGACGTCGCCATCTTCACCAACCTCACGCGCGATCATCTCGACTACCACGGCACCATGGACAACTACTTCGCCGCCAAGCGTCTTCTCTTCGACGGTACTATCTATCCCGCTCCGCGCGTAGCAGTCATCAACGCCCACGACCCGCGTGCCGAGGAACTCTCCGCAGCCGCAAGCAAAGCTGGAGCGGAGGTTCGCACCTACGGGATCGGCCGAGGCGATTGGAATGCAGCCTGTTACCGGCTCACGACTAGCGGCGCAACATTCGATCTTGAATCTCCCGCTGGCTCCGCTAGAGTTGTCTCGCGCCTCGCGGGAGAAGTGAACATTCTCAACCTGCTCGCCGCGCTGACGACTGCTCATGCGCGCGGCGTCCCTTTCAACGATCTCGTTGAATCTGTTTGGCAACTCACGCCCGTGCCTGGCCGCTTTCAGCTCGTCGATGCAGGACAGCCTTTCACTGTCATCGTGGACTACGCGCACACTGACGATGCCCTGCGCAATCTCACAGCCCTGGCGCGCCAGATCACCGCGCAAACCGCCGGCCGTGTCATCACCGTTTTCGGTTGCGGTGGCGATCGGGACCGAACCAAGCGCCCCAAGATGGGCCAGGCAGCCGGCGAGGGAAGCGATTTCGTCATTGCCACCAGCGACAATCCACGTTCCGAAGATCCACTCGCCATCCTTGCCGAGGTCGAGCCCGGGTTGAAGGCCAGCTGCGTCCAATACACCATCGAGCCGGACCGGGCCGCGGCCATTCATTTCGCCATCAAAGGGGCCGCCTTGGATGACGTTGTATTGATCGCCGGCAAGGGCCACGAAAAGGAGCAGATTCTGGCCGACAAAACAATTCACTTCGATGACACCGAGACGGCACTTTCAGCGCTGGCCGATCTGGGTTACCGTATAGAACAATGAAGTTGACACTGGCAGAGGCGGCCATCGGCGCGGGAGCTGTACTTGAGGCCCCCTCCAGCATCCCCAACGCAGGTGCTCTTGAAGTCTCCGGCTACTCCATCGACTCCCGCACCGTAGCCCCCGGCGAGCTCTTCTTCGCCGTCAAAGGCGAGCGCCTCGACGGCCACAACTTTATTGTTCCGGCGCTTGAGCGCGGAGCCGTCGCCGCCGTTGTTTCGCGTGCACTGGTCGCAACTCTGCCTGACGCAGCACTTGCCGCCCCGCTCCTCATCACAGAAGACCCACTCGCCGCTCTGCAAGCGCTGGCCACGCATGTGCGCCGCCAGTGGGGCCGTCGCGTTGTCGCCATCACCGGCTCGGCAGGAAAGACAACAACGAAAGAAGCCGTAGCCGCCGCGCTCGGCGCAAAGTTCAACGTCCTCAAGTCGCAGGGCAATCTCAACAACGCATTCGGTCTGCCTCTGCAACTGCTGCGCCTTCAGCCCGAACACGAAATCGCCGTGGTTGAAATGGGCATGAACCACACCGCCGAAATCGCCGCCCTCGCCCGCATCGCCGCGCCGGAGTGGGGTGTCGTCACCAATGTAGGCACCGCGCACATTGAGAACTTCGCCGACGGACAGGCCGGCATTGCCCGCGCCAAGTTTGAGCTGGTGGCCGCGCTTCCCTCCAATGGCATCGCCTTCCTCAACTGCGACGATCCTTACGTCTCGCAGTTTGGCCGCGATTTTCAGGGCCGCGTTGTCTACTTCGGCGCCGGTCCCTGCGCCGATCCGCAATTCCTCGGAGCAACCGAAGATCTTAATGGCCTCCATATCCACTACCGCGCCGGAGAAAACGAAGGCCAACTGACCCTCCATCTCCTCGGCGCGCACAATGCGTCCAATGCCATGGCCGGCCTGGCCGTTGCGCTTGAAGCAGGCGTTCCGCTTCACGACGCAATAGCCGCTCTGGGCCAGCTCACTGCTGGAGACAAGCGCGGCCAGGTGCTCGAAGTCAACGGCGCAACAATTCTCAACGATAGCTACAACTCCAACCCTGAAGCCCTGCGTTCCATGATTCGCACCCTCGCCGCCCGCCCGGGAAGCCGCCGCATCCTCGTCGCCGGAGAAATGCTTGAGCAGGGTTCGCACGGTGAGGCTCTTCACGCAGCTTGCGGACGCGCCGCCGCTGAAGCGGGCCTCGACCTGGTTGCAGGAGTGCAAGGCAATGCCGTCCATCTGGCCGCCGCAGCCTGCACCCTCGGAGTAGGTTCTCTCTTTCTGCCCGACGCGGAAGCCGCCGGCCGCTGGCTCCAGCAAACCCTTCGTCCCGGCGACGTTGTCCTCGTCAAAGGCTCCCGCGGCGTGCATCTTGAGCGCGCGATTGAGGCGCTCAAGGACGGGGCAGTCGTTCCGGACAAGCAATGAATCGCACCAGGTAATTATCTGGGTGCTCCATTTTCGGCTTTTGGGTCTCTGGAATCCATGCAGCCTGTCCTCTCCATTACCCTTCATTTACCTCTCTCGAATGGAGGAGGATCCATGTTGAAGAAGCTCTCCCGCTCCATCCTTCTGTTCACGCTGGCTTTAGCCTCAGCCGTGCATCTCAGCGCAGACGCATCGTGGACCACGCCCTTCCCTCCCTTTCGCATCGCCGGCAACATCTATTACGTAGGCAGCGCAGACCTCGCGTCCTACCTCATCGTCACGCCTAAAGGCCTCATCCTCATCAACTCCAGTTTTGAAGCCAACGTCCCGCTAATCGAAAAAAGCGTTGCCCAACTCGGCTTTCACTTCCAGGACATCAAGATCCTGCTCATCAGCCATGCCCACAACGACCATTGCGCTGGCGCCGCGCAGGTCATCAAGCTGACCGGCGCAAAGTACTTCGTCATGGATGGCGATGTTCCAGTCGTCGAGTCCGGCGGCAAAGCCGATTTTGATTACGGCGCAAAGAGCGAGAACTGGTATCCGCCCGCGCATGTCGACCGCGTCTTGCACGATGGCGACACAGTCTCCCTCGGCGGCACGGTGTTAACCGCCCACAAAACCGCCGGCCACACCAAAGGCACCACGACGTGGACTCTAGACGAACCTGGCGTTCCCGAAGTCGATAATGGCCGTCTCCTGCACGTAGTCATCGTCGGCAGCCCCAACGTCAACCCCGGCTACAAGCTGGTAAACAACAAGACCTATCCCAAGATCGCCACCGACTACGCGCACGGCTTTCAGGTGCTCAAATCGCTGCCCTGCGACATCTTTCTCGGCGCGCATGGTCTCTACTTCGACCTGAAAGTAAAGTACCCCCGCTGGAAAGCCGGAGACCGCAACGCCTTCATCGATCCCGACGGCTACAAAGCCTACGTCGCCGACCGCCAAAAGGCATTCGAAGACGACCTGAAGCGACAGACGGCTGGCACATCGACCACCCGTTAGGAGTTTGATTGTCGGATTACCGGTCAGAAGCTGAGATGCATTGGCCAGTGAATTGTCAACGTTCTGAGGAATAGAATTGCCGCCATGCCACTTCTCGAACAACTCGGAGTTGTAACTACTCACTCTGGGGTTTTGGTCCTTATAGACACTGGATATTTGAAGTTGTGGTCCCATGATCGGGTCCCTGAAATGCCTACGGGCGTTCTCTCAGATGAGGTAGCAACCCAGCGGGCGAATTCATTTGTTGATCTCAGGATTGTCGGAACAGATGCGGAACGCGCAGGGCGGCTCCTTGACATGTCGTGGAACCCCTTTTACGTCTACGATCAGCCACCAACGAACGTAGAATTGCGAAGCAAACTCGATAAGATCGTCTCGGAACATGATCTGGACGCACGTTTTGAAGTTGTAAATCCGCGTATTTCCCACCGGCAACGGGTAGACCTTGCCATCAGACAAGGCAATGGTGCCGGAGAGGTTCAGTTTCACGGTGTCTGGGCTGTGGCTGTTAGCGGGGTTCCAGCAGGGGAACCGCTTCGGGTCGTGGGAGAGCGTTGTGACGAGCAGAATCCAGATAGGTGGAGACGCGTGGTCATTCAATGCCGACCTGGCGAGCAATTTGTCGACTCCCACTCAGTCGGGCTCGTGGGTGTCGATTATGCTCGGATGTTGATCGCCGATGTGGATGTGCTGGGCCTCTGGAAGCATAACGAGTCAATCGATGGATTAGCCGACTTCTTATTCTGGGGGCGCGACGCTGAACAAATCGCAGGGAAGCTCAAGGTCCCTCGTGTTGGAGACAGTGAGTTTGGGTGGGTTGATGTGCCAGTTGAAGAGGCTGCGAAGAATGGAATCGCAGTGCAGAAATACAGGGACGCGCGCTCCCTCAAGGTCGCTGTCGACTTCCGTCCTCATTCCCACCACTGGCAAGTAATGAAACCAATAAGAGAAAACGATCCAACGGAATCGAGCACGACGGAGATAGGTAATGAGAAGGTCTGCAACTTTATGACGACTTGGGGCGACGGGTTGTTCCAGGTCTTTCGGGACTTGGACAACGCGGGCCAACTCGTTCAGATTCGGATCGAAATGGAAACAATACCGGATGCCTAGCCGTTGAAGTAAATGCGGCAAAGCTCATTGACGGTTTCATGTAGTTGTGCCAGATTCGAAAACCCGCCTCACCACACAATCCCTTGCATTCCAAGCCAAATGGCGCGATAATCAAGCCAGGTGGCCGATATGAGCATCGCCGACATCGTCGAAGTCCTGGGTGGCCTGAAAATCTTCGCCCACCCAATCCAAAAATCGGACGAACTGGTCGCGCAGGTCCGCGCCGGCCTTCCTGCCGCCACCGTTACCATGCTGGCCGAGTCGCTCTCCATTAAGCGAGATCAGGTAGCCAAGCGCCTCAACATTCCGGCCCGTACCCTGAGCCGCCGTCTCGCCACAAAGTCCCGCCTCACCCACGACGAGTCGGACCGCACATTGCGTATGGCAAAGGTCGTCGCCCTGGCCAACGAAGTGTTGGGCGCGGAAGACAAGGCCTCCCGCTGGATGGTGAAGCCGAACCGCGCTCTGGGCGGCAAGATCCCCTTCGATCAGCTCGATACGGAACTCGGCGTGCAGTCGGTGGAGCAAATCCTCTACGCTATCGCCTACGGAATGTATAGCTGATGCAGGTGTTTCGGATTTTTCCGGCGCGCTATCGCTCCACGGCCTTCACCGGCATTGGCGGACTCTACGCAGCCAGGCGCTGGAATCACTTGGGCGCTGCGATGGTTTACTGCGCCACTTCGCGCGCGCTCGCGGCTATGGAATTCTTCGTCAACCTGGAGCCGATCGATGCGCCCGACGACCTGCTGATGGCAGGCGCAACCGTTCCCGACGACATTGCCGAAGAACTCAACCTGTCTCTACTGCCGTCCAACTGGCGCGAACTCGATAACCTCGCCTGCCGTGACCTCGGTTCCAACTGGGTAAAGGCCGCGCGCTCAGCAGCGCTCCTGGTCCCCTCCGTAGTTGTAGACGGCGACTGGAACGTACTCCTGAATCCCGCCCACGCCGATTTCAACAAGGTCGCCGTAGCCGAACCGATACCTTTCCGTTTCGATCCCCGCATGTTCCGCTGAAACCCGAAAAAACGCGAACCATGCAAGGCACTCATCGCCATGAGCGCGCCCGCGTTTCCAACAGCCCCATCACGCCCGCCCCTGTAAAATCAACTTGAAACCCGCTCTATCCCGGCCTTGGAGGGCTCTTTGCTTTACTGGCTGCTCTACCAAAAGCTCTATCCGTTCTTTCACCCGTTCCGGATTTTCCGCTATCTTACTTTCCGCACCGCCTTCGCTTCGCTCACGGCGCTGCTCATCGCCATGTTCATTGGCCCATGGGTCATCCAGAAACTGCGCGAGTTTCAAATCGGCCAGTACGTCCGCGAAGACGGCCCCCAGTCGCATCTGAAAAAAACCGGCACTCCCACCATGGGCGGCATTCTCATTGTCATCGCCATCCTGCTGCCCACGGTGCTTTGGTCAGACCCATCCGACCCCTTCGTCTGGATCCCGGTCTTCTCGACCCTCGCCTTCGGCGCCATCGGTTTCGCCGACGACTACATCAAGGTGGTCCAGCGCCGCAGCCTTGGCCTCACCGCGCGCGCCAAGCTCTTCTGGCAGGGAGTGGCCAGCACCATCGTTGCCATTGCCCTCGTGGTTCTCGACCAGTTCAGTTTCTTTTCCACGCGTCTCACAGTGCCCTTCATCAAGAGTTGGCGTCCCGACCTGCAATGGCATCTTTGGCCCGCCACCGTCCCCCATCTCGCGTGGCTCGCCTTCATCCCCTTCGTCATCTTCATCGTTCTTGTGCTCACGCTTTCATCCAACGCCGTCAACTTGACCGACGGCCTCGATGGCCTGGCCATTGGCTGCACCATCATCGCCGCGGGCGCGCTTGCCGTGCTCACTTACGTCAGCGGCCACGTCGTCTTTGCCGACTACCTTGAACTGCAGCGCATGCCTTTGGTCGGCGAACTCACTGTCTTTTGCGGCTCCATGGTCGGCGCGTCCATCGGTTTCCTCTGGTACAACGCACACCCCGCCGAAATCTTCATGGGCGACGTCGGTTCGCTCGCCCTCGGCGGCGCAATCGGCACCGTCGCCATCGTCATCCGTCAGGAACTGCTGCTGCCATTCATCGGCGGCGTCTTCCTGCTTGAAGCGGCTTCTGTCATCCTTCAGGTAGGCAGCTATAAACTACGCAAGAAGCGTATCTTCAAAATGGCCCCGCTTCATCACCACTTCGAGCAACTAGGCTGGAGTGAATCCAAAGTCATTGTCCGTTTCTGGATCAGCGCACTGGTGTTTGCATTGTTTGCACTCACCACCCTTAAACTCCGTTAGACAAGGTCCGCGCCGCCGCCTCGCGGTGCACAATACAAGTAGGCGCGGTTCGCAGGAGCCACTTCAGTATGGAACTAAAAGGCAAGAAAGTTCTGGTCGTGGGACTGGGCAAGTCCGGTCTTGCGGCGGCCCTGTTTCTACGCCATCGCGGCGCCCATGTTACGGTCTCCGACGTGCGCAGCGCGGAGGCGCTGGCCAAGGAACTCCCCGCCCTGCTTGAAGAGGGCATTATGGTGGAAACCGGCGGCCACGGCCTGCTCACATTCCGCCGCCAGGACCTCATCGTCGTCAGCCCCGGCGTTCCGCTAAACACGCCGGAACTCGCCCAGGTTAAAAGCTTCGGCCTGCCCGTCATCGGTGAACTCGAACTCGCCGCCCGCTTCCTCAAAGGCAAAATCCTCGCCATCACCGGCTCCAACGGCAAAACCACCACCACCGCGCTGGTCGGCGAAATCCTCGATGCGGCCGGCCTGCCCACGCTGGTCGGCGGCAACATTGGCGTGCCCGTTGTAGCCCTCATCGACCCCAGCACCGATCAGACCTGGTCCGTCCTTGAAGTCTCCAGCTTCCAGCTTGAGAGCACCGCCAAATTCCATCCCAGCATCGCCGTCATTCTCAATATCACTCCTGACCACCTCGACCGCCACGGCACCTTCGAAAATTACGCGCTGGCCAAGGAGCGCATCTTCGCCTCGCAAAATGAGAACGACTACCTGGTTCTGAACGCCGACAACATCCGCGCAGCTGAGGCTGCAACCCGATCCTCGGCCCAGGTCTATCTGTTCTCACTCGAGCATCCGGTCCCGCAAGGCGCCTGGCTTGAAGATGGATTCGTGGTCTTCCGCTCAGCGTCCGATGCGCCCATCGAGAAAATCGTGCCACTCGCCGGAATTCCCCTCAAAGGCGCACACAACATCGAGAACGTTCTCGCCGCCGTATGCGCCGCTCGCCTCGCTGGTGCTTCGGCCGAGTCCATTCGCCAGGCCGTCGAAAACTTCCGCGCCGTCGAGCACCGTCTCGAATACGTCGCCACCATCAACGGCGTTGAGTACTACAACGATTCCAAGGCCACCAACGTCGACGCCACCCTGAAGGCCGTCGCCTCCTTCAACTCCGGCATTCATCTCATTCTCGGCGGAAAAGACAAAGGCTCTGACTACACCCAGCTTGCCGACCTGCTCCGTACTCGCGTCCGCGCCGTTTACACCATCGGAACCGCCGCCGCCAAAATCGAGTCGCAATTGCGAGGCGTCATCACCATCCAATCCTGCGAGACCCTGGACAAGGCAGTCAACATGGCGGCCAATGCCGCGCATCCCGGGGATATCGTGCTTCTGGCTCCCGCCTGCTCCAGCTTCGATCAGTTCGAAAGCTACGAGCACCGTGGCCGCGTCTTCAAGCAGCTCGTCAGCGACCGGCGCGGACTCACCTCTGCACCCGTCGCCGTTGTTCGCAATAACTAGCGCCGGCTTTCGTTCGCAGAAAGCCGTCCGCTGATAACCAGAAACCTCCCGCGCAGGGAAGAACCGGTTCAATCGCATGGCAAAACTTGTAGGGGTCGACAAGTGGATGTTCTTCACCACCCTGCTGCTGGTGGTGGCTGGGCTGGTCATGGTCTTTTCCGCCTCGGCCGTGGTCGCCCAGGAGCGCTTCAACTCCCCGTACACCTTTGTTGGCAAACAGTCCCTCTGGGCTCTGGCCGGCGTGTTGATCATGCTCGTCCTCATGCATGTCGACTACACCGTCTACAACTCGCCCCGCTTCATCTATCCCGCTCTTTGCGTCACCACACTTCTGCTTGTCCTGGTCTTCTTCTTTCCCTCGTCGCACAACACCCATCGCTGGATACATTTTGGCCCCTTCACCCTGCAACCCTCTGAAATCGCCAAGCCAGCGCTCATCCTGTTTCTCGCCTGGTTTCTCTCCACGCGGCTTGACCTAATGCGCGACTGGAAGCATACGCTGCTGCGTGCGGCCGTTATGCCCGTTGTTTTTATTCTGCTCATCGTCAAGCAGCCTGACCTCGGCACCGCGCTGGTTCTCTGCGGCGTCACCGCCATGATGCTGCTGCTCGCCGGCATGGAATGGAAATACCTGGGCTTCGGCGCGCTCGCGGCCCTCCCAGGTCTCGCCGCGCTGCTCTTCATGGTCGCCTGGCGCCGTCAGCGCATGCTGGTCTTCCTCAATCCCGAATCCGACCCGCAGGGCGCAGGCTTCCACATCAACCAGTCGCTCATCGCCGTCGGCACCGGCGGGCTCACCGGCCGCGGCTACATGGAAGGCGTGCAAAAGCTCTTCTACCTGCCTGAGGCGCACACCGACTTCATATTCGCCAATATCGCGGAGGAACTCGGCTTCATCGGCGCCATCGCCATCGTCGTACTCTTCATCGTGTTCGGGGTCCGCGGCCTGCGCGCTACATTCCGCTCCCAGGACCCCTTTGCCCGCCTCGCCGCCTTCGGCATCACCACCACAATCCTGCTGCAGGCCTTCTTCAACATCAGCGTGGTGCTCTCGCTCGTCCCCACCAAGGGAATACCCCTGCCGCTCATCTCCTTCGGCGGCACGTCGATCTTCTGCACCCTGGCCAGCATCGGCATCCTGCTCAATATCACCAAAAAAGCCGACTGATCCCGCATCCTGCACGATCCAGATGGTTTCTCTCGCCCGTGCTCAGCTAAACCGTTTTACAGGCGCGGATACAGCACTTTCGGGTGATCATCTCTCCCCTCCGCCTTGTTATCATTGATTCAGGCAGGCAGGTCTTTATCGATCCGATCTGTTCCAAACAGCTTCCCCCCTGCATTTAGATTCGAGAGGCAAAAGCTTGACGGAACTACGCGTTCTGATAGCCGGAGGCGGAACCGGCGGGCATATTATTCCAGCGCTTGCCGTGGCCAACGAGCTGGTCGTTCGCCACGGAGCTGAAGTGTTGTTTGTGGGCACCCAGCGCGGTATGGAAATTCGCCTGGTGCCCGATGCAGGCTTCAGTCTCCGCCTCATCGATGTGGGCCCGCTCAATAGAGTTTCGCTCGCCACGCGCATCCGCACCCTTATCGATCTGCCCCGCAGCATCATGGCCTGCCGGCGGCTGATCCGCGAATTCCGCCCTAGCGTCGTTTTCGGCGTGGGCGGCTTCGCCTCCGGACCCGCCGTAGCCGCGGCGCTCCAGCTCAAAATACCCACCATGGCCTTCGAGCCCAATGCCATCCCTGGTCTTGCTAACCGGCTCGTCGGCATGAAGGTCCAGGCTGCGGCCGTCAACTTTCCCTCCGCGTGTGCCTGGTTCCGCAACTGCGAGGTTACCGGCATCCCGGTCCGTCCCGAGTTCTTCGCCCTCGCTCCCCCCGCCTCGCCCAACCCTCATCTGCTGGTCTTCGGGGGATCTCAGGGTGCGCGCATCTTCAACCAGAATCTCCCGCGCATCATTGCGGCACTCCTAAACGCAGTTCCCGGGCTTACCGTGCTCCACCAGAGCGGCCAGCGCCACGCCGCGCAAACATTTGCCGACTACGCCGCCAGCGGCGCCAATCCCGACCGCTGGCAGGTCAGGCCCTTTCTTGACGACATGCCCGCCTGCTTCGCCCTCGCCAACCTGGTCCTTGCCCGCAGCGGAGCTTCCACGGTGGCCGAGCTGGCTGCCGCCGGCAAGCCCGCTTTGCTGGTACCTTTCGCTGCAGCCACCGATGAACACCAGAAGCGCAATGCGGAGGCCATGGTCAACGCCGGCGCAGCCGTCATGTTGCAGGAGCCTGACCTCGAAGTCCCCGGCGCTCTTCTTTCTCAGCTGACAGGCCTGCTTCACGAGCCGGCTCGGCTCGCTGCCATGTCCGCCGCCGCTCGCCCTCTGGCCCACCCCGCCGCCGCCGAAAGCATCGCCAATCGTCTGGTCGCCCTCTCCGGCAACAAAGCCCTCCCCCAGGCAGCGCATCGTCTGATCCCGCACGATGGGGAAGCATAAAGCCATTGTGCGCAACAGCAAAAAGGTCCGTCTGCTTAAGCAGACGGACCTTTTTGTGTAACTATCGATCTAACTAATTTACCGGTGACCGCCGCCACCGCCGTGTCCGCCGCCGCCACCTGCATGGCCCGCGAACCCGCCTCGTGCGCCGCCGCTAAATCCGCCGCGTGCTACCGGTGCTCCACCGCGCACTCCGCCGGCCCCGACTCCACCGCGCACCCCGCCAGCGTAACCATGGCCCGCATAACCACCGCGACCGTAACCATACCCGCCATGACCGTAGCCCCAACCGCCACGGCCCCAACCGCCGCGGCCCCAACCGTGTCCCCAGCCCCAGCCGTACCACGGCCCGACACCGAGGAAAATGCCACCGCTAAACCATCCCGGCCCGTAATAGCCGTAAGGAGCGCAGGCGTAAGGGTAATAAGAGTAGTAGCCCCACTCGCAAGCCGGGGGACCATAAACCGCGGGCGCGTCAACCACCGCCGGACCGATGCCAACCCCCACAGCCACCTGGGCATTTGCCGATGCCGCCGCGAATGGCAGAGCCAGAACCATTGCGAACAGAACTAGGCGCGTGAACTTCATAAAGAACCTCCCTGGTGCCGCCCTTGCCCAGCCGAACCTGGAATCTGGGACTCGATGTGAAGCGTCGTTCTCAGCACCCTGCCGGTTGTGGGCTTTTCTCACCCATCCGGCTTCTGGTTATTAGAACAACAATCCAAGGTGAAAGTTGCGGTCTTTGTCTAAGAATCCTTCAACTTCGGCCAAACAACAAGGCCTTTTCCCAGATTGCTGCTTCAAGGGGGTTCTCCCCGGGCACTCCCGTCTCCTCCCAGGCCCCGAATGCCGCAAACCGAGTCGCTGCAAACCCAACAAAAAAACGGCCCCTCCAGTTCGGAGAGGCCGCTCGAGCGAAACCAGAGTAGCAGCAAGCCGGAGGCACAATGCCAAGTGGTTTTTTCCTCAAGAAAAAAAACACATCGCACACTGTCTATTACGGCAGGTTTACTCTGGTTTCGCTCTCCTTGCAGGCAATCAGGCAGAGAGACCACCTGCGAAACAGGATTACCGGCGGAAGCGCTCATAGCCACGCCCGGGAACAAAATGCCGGTCGAATACCGGTCCCCGGTCGTATCCGAACCGCGCAACCGGCCCGCCCACGCCCACGAAGTTCCAACGTCCCGGAATCCAGTACCCATTCGCCTGGTATCCGGCCACCCAAACGTATCCCGGTCCAGGGCAAGGCGGAACGTAGGCCACCGGTCCGCGCACATACACTCCGAATTCGGCTGCCTGGGCTGGCACTGCCGCCAGACCCATCGTGCCCGCCGCCACTGCTGCACCTAACATCCAATTCCGCATGCTGCCCATAACTCCTCCGTTCAGCCGGCCAAGTCTTTCAAGGGCCGGGCCGGCTGCTTCCTGTTGGAGACTTCCTTCCATCTGCCTCCCCGGCGCGCCGGTTATGTCCTGTGCAAACACCGCCCTATCAAAAGGTTGCGGCATCCGCTCAAAAATAAATGGGCGCAACTTTTCTCCGGTTCCCGTGTACAAAGCCCGGAGCGGAAACAGCACAGATCATCGCAATAGGTTCAAATGAACCCAGAATGTGGTTTATACTGGTACCGGAGGTATCCACATCATGGCCGATGTTCATTTCGCCCGCGCTGCCGCCGCCCCAACTGCATCTTCGGAACGGGAAAAGCAGCACGGTCCCGGATCCCTGAGAGCATCCGGAGCCGTTACGAATATCGCCGCCCTCACGCGGAACGCCCATCGCGGCATGGCCAAGTCGGATGCCGCCAAGCTCATCGGCAAAATTGCGGCCGTCACTTCCACGCCGGCTGGCAAAATGCGTGCGGAGCTCATACCCGACTCCACCTGGAAGCGCGCCCGCAAGACCCTTGGTCCCCAGGCCAGCCAGACCACCGCCCGCCTCAACCATGTTTTTGCTTTTGCGCAGCGAATCTGGGGCAATGAGCGCGATGCCGCTGAGTGGTTAGCCGCGCCGCATCTTGAATTGGCCGGCGCCACGCCCTGGTCCCTGCTCAGAACCGAGGCCGGTGGCCGCGCTGTCGAAGCCCTGTTGGGTGCTCTTGAATTCGGGTTTCCTGTTTAGCCTCTGAGGGGTTTGCCTGATGGACGTTTTCAGGATGCACGGAACCGCCTACGGAGTCTTCGACACCACCGGCGCATTTCAGTATCCCGGCCGCTGGCACTCCAGGGGAACCCGCGTCGTCTACGCGGCCGAACATGCAAGTCTTGCCGTGCTGGAGACCCTGATCCATGCCGGAGGCCGCAAGATCCCACTCCGCGCCCTCACCCGCATTCACATCCCCGACGGCGTTCCCATCGAATCGCAGCCCTGGATGGAGTTGCCCACTTCGCAGGCGTTCGGCGATGCGTGGGTAAGGGAAGCGCGCACCGCCGTTCTGCGCGTGCCCAGCATCGCCGTTAATCGGCTCGAGTCAAACTTTGTCCTCAATCCGCGCCATCCCGACTTCCCGCAAATTCAGCACGACCCTCCCGCCGAATTCGCCTTCGACCCGCGCTTCATACCCACACGTTAGCGACTCAAGCCGGCTCGTCCGTCTCGTTCACCGGCGCTCCCACCGCGCACCACCGCGCCCGCATGCTCTGCCGGAACTTCTCCCGCTCCTCCGGCGTCATCCGCGCCCAGCGATCTTTCTTGTCCCAGCGACCCGGTCGGTGCGAGCCACCACCCCAGCGGCCAAACAAAATCCGGCACAAAGCCAGCAGCCCGATCGCCTGCCACAGGTCAATTTGCCGCCATCCGAACAGCGTCGGCGTAAGCCAGTTCCATAAATGCATCACCACCTCGCCGCCAATCGTGATCAAAACCACAATCGCCAGCGGTGCTGCAAAAAAGATCCACCAGTGTCTCCTCACCCAGCTCTTTTCCATGACCGTCTCCCTCACTCCCTCGTGAACTCATCGTGAATCTTCTGCAACCGTTGCCGCAGTTGCAGCACCGCATACCGTTTGCGCGAAAGCAGCGTGTTCACGTTCACGCCGGTTTCCGCCGAAAGCTCTTTGAAGCTGATTCCTTCCAGTTCGTGTGCCACAAACACTGCGCGCTGGTCGTCAGGTAGTTCACTCAGCGCAACCTCCAACTCTTCCAGCAGCAGCCTGCGCAGGTAGAGCGCCTCCGGCCCCGCATCCGGCGATGGCAGCAGATCCTCCATCTCCATCAACTCACCGTCTTCACCCATCACCGCGGTATCGCTGAAGTTCTCCGGCTTCTTCTTGCGGAACAGGTCCGTGATGCGGTTGCGCGCCACGCGAAACAGCCATCCCCCCACGTAGTCAATCGGCATCAGCAGGCGATTGGCTTCCACAAGCTCGTAGAAAACCTCCTGCAGCAGATCCTCCACGTCCGATTCGTTCGGCACCCGCCTGCGTATAAAATTGCGCAGCCGCGGTCGCTCTTCGTCGATGACTTCGGAGATGCGCCGGTCCTGCTCAGTCATCGCAATCGCACTCATGGAACCATCCATCCATTCACTACTGAAGACGAACGGCAGCCGCAAATATTGTAGAGGTCTGCATCATCTTGGCGTGATATGAATCACATCATTCTGCGAAATCTTCCTGCAAACTCATTGATAGAAACAACGCAGATCTGGGGAAGGGATCATCTTTGGTGCATGCGTCTCACATGCAACTAAGGATGATCCCTATTTTTTTTGAGGTAGAGCTGAAGGTCGTAATTGGCACTTCGATTACGTTATTTCCCAGTCCGTTCGCAATCGATCTACGGAATGTAATAGAACGGGTTCGGCAGCTTCACAGAGAGTTCCGCCGCCGGTAATCCTTTCAGGTCGCTGAACTGATCGCCCACATTCAGAATGATGCGATATCCGGCATCGACAATAGTCTTCCGTGCATTCGATTTGTATTCGATAGTCCCTTCCTTGGCTTGCGTGGGCGACCGCAACGTGAGCCCCGCAAAATTCGTGTACCCCTGGCTCTTCAGATTTTGCTCCGTTGCCGCGCGATGCGCTTCGCCCCTTCCCGTGATAAAAAAGACAGTCACTCCGAGCCGCTGCGCTTCCTGGTAAAGCCGCAGCGTGCCTGGAATCGCCGTGGCCTGCGCTGAATCCTCCCAGGCATCAAAGGCGCTGGGAATGTATCCGTAGTCCTCGGCAGCCATCTCTTTGTAATTCGAAAGCGCGGTTTCGTCGATGTCGAGAACCAGCGCCAGTTTTTCTCCTGCGCCTTTGTGCGCGGCGCGTCGATCAAGAAAAGCGATTGCGGCTTGCGCCTGGTGATCCAGTTCCTTCGCATAGCATCCGCAATCGCAAGTACACGCGTAATAGCTCTGCAGTTTGAGCTTCAGTGTGCCAAGATTTGCAACATGCTCGTTCGAAGCGAGAATGTGTGTGGATTGAGGCGTAGATTGTGCGGCAGATGCAAGCGAAGCAACAGCGGTAACCAGCGTGCACAAAATCAAAGCAAATCGTTTCACCAAAGATCACCTCTGTGGAGTGCATCGGAATGAATTCTTATTCTATTGAGCCTGGCTGCCGGCGAACAAAGCCGGCTTATTTCGCTGCTCTTCACTCAGTCCGCAGCGCGACTACCGGGTTCACGCTTGCTGCCCGGCGCGCCGGAACAGCCGCCGCCAACAACCCACACAGCACCAATCCGAGTGGGGCAAGTCCCATGGTCCAGGGATCCATCGCCTTCACTCCGTAAAGAAAACCGCCCAGCAGGCGATTGCTCCACAGCGCAAGTCCCACACCCATTACTGCTCCCGCCCCCATCAACACCAGTGTCTGTCGCATCACCATGCCAACCACCGCGGCTCGATCGGCGCCCAGCGCCATGCGGATCCCGATCTCCTGCGTTCTCTGTTCCACAAGGTAGCTCATCAGCCCATACAAGCCCACCACCGTAATCAGCAGCGCCAACCCTCCGAACACCGTTACAACGCCAGCCGCCAGCTTTTGTGCGCCTATGTTGTCTTCCACAGCTTCCTGCATGGTGCTGAACTCTCCGATGGCGAGATGAGGGTTCTCCTCCGTAATCAGCCGCCGCAGGTCCCCGATCATCGCGTCCGGCCTTGCTTCGGTCCGTATAGCCAGTTCCATATACCGGCTCAGCAGCGCTTTATAGAGCGAAGTGTCGCGCGCTACCTGCGGAATGCACACGTACAACTCGGGAGTGCTGGGATGCGTAACTGCATCCTGATGGATATCGTCGATCACTCCCACGATGGTTGCGGTCTGCACATTTCTTCCGAAGCGAACCTGCTTTCCCAGCGCGCTGTTGCCGCCAAGATAGCGATCGACGAATACCCGATTGACGACTGCCACAGGCGGGCTTGCGGCCGTGTCGCCTTCTTCGAAAAAACGTCCGCTGCTCATGCGCACTCCCAGAACATCCATAAGCCCGGGAGAAGCGGCGCGTACCATCGCATCCACGTTGCCGTCGGTCCAATCGGTTTTGTACACCACGGTGAGCCACTCCAGAGGATGCTTCAGTGGCATCACCGTGGAAATGGCTGCTTGCTTTACACCGGGGACGCGCCGCACGGCATCAAGAAGCGGCTGCCATGCCACTGCGCCAACATTTTGATTCTTGTAGAGGTCGCCTGGCGCGGTCAGGTCGGTCAGCAGCAGATGATCTGTGCGGAAGCCGAGCGGCACATGACGCAGGGCATACATGGTGCGCAGCATGAGACCCGCGCCAATCAGCAGCGCAATGGACAATGCAACCTCGCCCACCAGCAGCGCGTTGCGCATGCCATTCTGCCTGCGATCTCCCGCGTGCTTCCGCCCACCGTTACGCAAGCCCGCTTGCGTTCCTGTCCATGCCGCAAGCATCGCCGGCACTGTCCCGAAGGACAGCGCGGTCAGCAGCGTGAGCGCAACAAAGCAGAGCCAGACCGTGAAGTTGAGCTGTATGTTTGCGGCCAGCGGGAGCATGCTCTGCAACGCGTGGCGGAAGACCTGCAGAATGGCGATTGCCAGGCCCAGTCCACTGGCGGCGCCGGCAACGGTGAGCAGCAGGCTTTCCGTCAAAAACTGCATGACGATGCGCTGTCTTCCCGCTCCCAGTGCCGATCGCACGGCGATCTCGGCTCGGCGTGCCGAAACCCGCGCCAGCAGCAGTCCGGCAACATTGCTGCAGGCAATAAGCCACACCACCGCTACGGCGATGGCCAGCGCTGCCAGTGCCGGTCGCGCATCGCGAACCAGGAGATCGTGAAAGCGCACAAGCCCAATCCCGCCGCGCTTCTCAAATTGCACATGCACATTGGCCAACGCGGCCTGCACAGCCTCCGGCTGCACGCCCGGATGCAGGCGGAGAATCGGTTCGAATGCCGTGCTGTAAGGGTTGCTGCTGGAGGTGATGATCCCGGATGTCTGCAGCGGGACCCATACCTCGCCGCGCCTTTCATAAACCGGAAACTCAAATTGCCTGGGCATCACGCCAATGATGGTGTGCAGCACTCCCCCCACGTGCACGGTCTTGCCCAGGATATTGGGATCCGAAGCAAAGCCGCGCTGCCACGTGTCGTAGCTCAGGATCACAACATCCGGATGCTCTGAGACCTGCTTGCTCGTCGAGAAACCGCGCCCCAACACCGGCGTCACTCCCAACGTCATGAACAGATTGGGGCTGGCCTGTACCTCAGTAATCAGTTCCGCTCCCGATGGCGCATCCAGAATGCTCACGCCTCCGGTTGCAAAAGCCGTGTCCGCCGCACCCTTCGTCGCATCCTGCCATTTCACGACCTCCGTGTACGACGCCTGAAAGCTCTGGTTGCTCTTGGCGTCTTTTTCTTGAACCTCATACAACTGTCGATCGGCGCGGAAGGGAAGCGGCTTCAAAAGAACGCCATAGCTGATCGTGAACATCGCCGTAACCGTGCCAATACCCAACGCCAGCACAAGCACGGTAAATACCGCGTATCCCGGCGTGCGCCGGAACTGCCTCATCCCGAAACGAACATCTGCCCCAAAGCTCCGCATCCATGTCATGGCCCGGTTCATCCACCGACCTCCCGAACTGCTCTCATCCTACAGAGAATGACGCGCCGGGAAGCCAAATGTAGACCTCTCACGCCGCGGCGTTGCTTCCATTCCCGCAGTCTTCGCAAATGCGGCTACGCCGGAGCCGCCAGCGGTCTCATTCAGTTCGTCCCAGATGGGACAATAGAGCACATGGTATGGAGGCTGATGATGACCTGGATTGTCCGAGCCGGCTGCAGCGGAAAGTTCGCCTTGCTTCTTGCGTTATCAGCTTGCGCCGCGTCCATCACCGCTGCGCAGCAAAGTCCAAACGGGTCCGGCCAGCATGCTGTTGTCCCCGACGCCCCAATGGCTGCGGACGCGCACCCATCCTTTGAAGTCGCAACCATTAAGCCTTCCCACCCAGACGACACGAAAGGTGGTTTTCAGGTCGGCGGACATCGGCTGCTTATTCAAAACCAGACCGTGAATGACCTGATGTCGTTTGCTTACGCAATCCATCAAAAGCAGATTGTTGACGGCCCGCCCTGGCTTGAAACGCAAAGGTACGACATCGTCGGACAGGCCGACGTCGAGGGGTACGCGAACCTCCGGCAAATCCAGGAGATGTTGCAAAAGCTGTTGGCGAGCCGATTCAATCTGAAGTTCCATCGAGAAAAGCGTGAGCTGTCAATTTATGCAATCACAGTAGCCAAAGGCGGTCCAAAGCTCACAAAGCATACGGAAGCTTCAAACGGCTTGCCCACGCAGTCGGGCAGCCCAAGTAGTGGCGGCCGCAGATTCACCAACAACACGATCTCCGATTTTGCCCTCGGAATGCAGAGTTTTCTTGATAAGCCTGTAGTGGATCAAACCGGGCTCGTTGGCAGGTACGATTTCGTCCTGACATGGACACCTGACGACTCAAGCACCGACTCCCCGAACCAGGCGCCAGGCCTCTTCACCGCGGTTCAGGAGCAACTCGGCCTGAAGCTGGAACCGATCAAGGGGCAGGCTGATGTATACGCGATAGATCATGTGGAGATGCCCTCGGAAAACTAGCACGACCTTGAACCATCGACGTTCGCGCGCACGTCATCTCACCCCTGCCATCGTTCCTTCCCACTAATACGAATGACTTTGTCGAGTGAATGGTTACGATGGGCGCTCAACAGCGAGAGCCGCCTAACTGGAGAGAGCCATCTGCCACGAGTGCAGCTTCCACTCTTCCTCCAGCAATTCATCCATGCCTTGCAACAGTGCAATCGAATCATTCCTGATCGTCGCATCTGCAAACGAGTCGCACTCGCCCGATGGACTTGCGATTGAAACTACTGGAGTGTGAGAGCCGGATGAGCGAATCAGGTAAGTGAGTCTCTCCTTGCTCTCGACGGACAAGGCGTCGCCCAGTAGCACCAGGTCGAAGTCACCGGCCCGGAAGTGATCAAACGCTTCTTTCATTGAGGCTGCTGACAGCACGATGAATCCGGCGGGTCTCCAGGCAGCGCTGTGAGAGGCGAGCAGCCAGGAATCAATGCCAACGGAGAGGACAACTTTCAGTGACATAGTTACCTCCATATCTTGCGCAAACGACGATGCCGCCTGCGATGCCCGGACGATCACACTTGTGACCACTGACGATCTACTCATTCCGGCTCATTGTCTGTTTCAAAAAGCACACTTTTCTGAAAATTCTGGATAGCGAAGCACCGGGGGCCCGGCGTCGAGAACATCTTTACCATTCCTTCACAATCCGGAATCAGCGAATGTAATTTCTTTCAGTGTGCGCGTTTCCTACACAGTAGAGCCGGACGGGGCAAGCCATTCTTCCCCAGCGTGGTCCAAGCCGGCAGGGGTAATCTCCTGATCCGCGACGAACCGGCCGAAACCCGAATCCAGCCCATCACGTGGGGTGGTCCAGCAGTCAAATGAGCGTTCTCCGCCAACCCGAAGTTAATCGGAACCAGTGGCTCGAAATTGACGGGATTGTCGTGGCTTGGTTCCAAATATGTGCCTCTGAGTTTCTGAAGGGCTGATTTGCCTTTTCGCAAAGAAACTGCGCTCGGGCTGGCCATTGGGATTCCCGTTGCCCTGCTCTGCGTGCGCTACGTCAAGACCCTGCTCTATGAAATAACAGCGCCGACGCCCATCTGATGACGAGAGCGATTCTCACGCTGGTCGTGGCGGCTTGCGTTGCCGGAGTCATTCCCGCACGGCGTGCTGCTTCCATCGACCCCGCCAAAGCGTTGAGGGCTGAGTGAGTCGAACAAATGAAGGCAGGCTGAACACACTCGGATGGTCTCCAACACGGAGATTGGTGGCGGAGGCGTTTTCGATCTCTGCTAAATCGCCAACGCACTGCTCGAGGCTCTTCGACCGAGAAGTTCAAGGTTTCGTGAGTTCCGGTCGAATCGCCGGCAATCCTGAAGTAATCGTGAGCTTGCGCTAACAGGCCGAGTCATCGTTCGCCCCCGCTCCGCGCTCGCCCATCACCCCGAATGTTAACCTTGAGTTTTGCCTTTAATGTTCACAACCTCCCAGCACGCGCACTTCATCGGTATCGGCGGCATCGGCATGAGCGGCATCGCCGAAATCCTTCTCAGCCTGGGCATGAAGGTCTCCGGCTCCGACCTGCGTCGCGGCCCCGTCACTGACCGCCTCGCCCAACTCGGCGCCACTATCTACGAGGGTCACAGCGCCGCCAACGTCGCAGGCGCAACTGTCGTCGTCACCAGCTCCGCGGTCTCTGCAAGCAATCCTGAAGTCCTCGAGGCCCACGCCCGCAAAATCCAGGTCATTCCCCGCGCGGAGATGCTCGCCGAGCTCATGCGCCTGAAATACGGCATCGCCATCGCCGGCATGCACGGCAAAACAACCACCACCTCCATGGTCGCCAGCGTCCTCGCCGCCGGCGGGCTCGATCCCACCGTCGTCGTCGGTGGCCGCGTGGACGCCCTCGGCTCCAACGCCCGCCTCGGCACTACTCAATACCTCGTCGCCGAAGCCGATGAGAGCGACCGCTCCTTCCTCAAGCTCTCGCCCATCCTCGCCGTCGTCACCAACCTTGACCGCGAGCACATGGACTGCTACCGCGACATGGCCGACATCGACCAGGCCTACCTCGACTTCATGGACAAGGTCCCCTTCTACGGAGCCATCACCGCCTGCATCGACAATCCCCAGCTCGCCGCCATCCTGCCCCGTGCCCGCCGCCGCATCTTCACCTACGGCACCGCCCCTGAAGCTGATTTCCGTCTCGAGTTCCTCGTCGCCGCCCCCGCTCCATCCGGCGAAATCCGCTTCGCCCGTTTCCAGGTCCACACCGCAGCCGACGGCGCGCTCGGTCCCTTCGAACTCCGCGTCCCCGGCCGCCACAACGTCCTCAACGCCACTGCCGCCGTAGCCATCGCCCGCCAGCTTGAGGTTCCTGCGGACAAAATCGCCGAAGGACTGAGTCATTTTCGCGGCGTCGATCGCCGCTTCCAACTGCGCGGCGTGGCCCGCGGCGTCACCGTGGTCGATGACTACGGCCACCACCCCACCGAGATTCGCGCCACCCTCGCCGCCGCCCGCGAATGCGGCCATCGCAAGATCCACGTCGTCTTCCAGCCCCACCGCTACACCCGCACCCGCGACCTCATGCACGAATTCGGTGGCGCGTTCACCGGCGCGGACACCGTCATCGTCCTGCCCATCTACGCCGCCAGCGAGGAGCCAATCCCCGGCGTTACCGCCGAGTCTCTCGCCGAAAAAATCACCGGCGCCGCAGTCCACTTCGTTCCCGATTTCCCCACCGCAATTGCCGCCGCCGTTTCCGCTGCAGGTGAGAGCGACCTCATCCTGACCCTAGGCGCAGGCAGCGTTAGCCAGCTTGCCCAGCTCATCCTCGCCGCCCTGCAAGCCCCTTAAACGCACCTTCAACTGTTATGATTCTCCCGGCAATCCGCAACATTCCCAGGAGCAAGCATGTCGCAAGGGTCTCGCCGAGTTTTCCTGAAGTCAGCATCCGCGGCGGCCGCCGCCATCGCCGTTTCCAGCCGTCTTCCCGCCTTCGCTGCCGGTGCACCCGTTTCCGTCTGGTCCACCTTTCGCGACCGCCGTCACGCCGCATCCGCCCCGCTCGCCTGGAGCCCCATCTCTGAAGTTTCTTCCGACGCCATCGTCCTCGACCCCGGCGCCCCGCGTCAGGAGATCCTCGGCTTCGGCGGCGCGCTGACCGACGCCACCTGCTATGTCATCAGCCAGCTCGATTCACATGCCCGCGAAGCCGTCCTCCACGACCTCTTCGCCCCCGGCGAAATGGCGCTCAACGTCTGCCGCACCTGCATCGGCGCCAGCGATTACTCCCGCAACGCGTATACCTACGACGACAGCGATCAGCCCGATCCAGAGCTCACAAAATTCAGTATCGACCGCGACAAGGCCTACATCCTTCCGCTCCTCCGCGATGCCCGCAAAGTCAATCCCGAGCTGTTCCTTTTTTCCTCTCCGTGGAGCCCGCCCGGCTGGATGAAGTCCTCCGGCACCATCCTCGGCGGAGCCATGCGCAAGCACAGCTACGAGCCCTATTCGCGCTACTTCCTCAAGTTCCTCGATGCCTACAAAGCCGACGGCGTCGTCATTGATGCAGTCACCGTCCAAAACGAAGTCGACGCCGACCAGGACGGCCGTATGCCCGCCTGCCAGTGGGGCCAGGAGTACGAAATCGAGTTCGTCAAGAGTTATCTCGGCCCCGTGCTGCGCAAGGCCGGCCTCTCCACCAAAATCTGGGTCCTCGACCACAACTACAATCTCTGGGGCCGCACCATCGCCGAGCTAAGCGATCCAGCAGCCTATGAATATATTGACGGCATCGCCTGGCACGGCTACGTCGGCCAACCTTCCGCAATGACCACCGTTCACAATGCCTTCCCCCAGAAAAACGCCTACTGGACCGAAGGCGGCCCCGACATTACCGCGCCTGACTATCAGACCGACTTCACCCACTGGGCCGCAACCTTCAACGGAATCCTCAACAACTGGGCCCGCTCCCTCACCGCATGGAATCTCGCCCTCGACGAAAAGGGCAACCCGAACATCGGTCCCTTCCCCTGCGGCGGCGTCATCACCATCGACAACGCAACCAAAGCCATCACCCGCAGCGGCCAGTATTGGGCCTTCGCCCACTTCTCTAAACACATCCGCCGCGGAGCAAAAGTTTTCGCCACCAACGGCGTCGCCGAGCCGGCAGAGAAGGGAACCGCCGCCATTTCTCCCACCGGTTTCCGTAATCCCGACGGCAGCTTCGTTGTCGTGCTCGCCAATCCCGGTCCGGAGAAGCGCGTGCAGTTGCTCCTCGGCGCCAGCACCCTCGAAATCGATCTCCCCGCCGCCTCCGTCCACACCCTCCAGTGGTCGTAGCCATCCTTAAGCAGGAAGCAACCACGCCAGTGCGAGCGAACAGCGAACGTCTCCCGCACCGGAGGTGTCGAGCGTCTGCCGCACCACAGGTGCCGATGAGTGGGTTCGCAAACCAGCCGTGCGGAGTGCATACCCATCGCAGTCGCCACTTTCCACTGTTAAAAGATCCCCAATTCCTCTAACGTGGAATGAACAAAGAGGTCAGACCAGCCGATTGAAAGCCGCGCTCAAAATTCTCTTCGTGATTGAGCTTACTGCCCTGCTGGCATGGGTTGGGCTGGCCTCCGGCCGCGGTGCGGGCCACGTGCCGGCCATCTGGTGGTCGAACGCGGCCCTCGCCTCCGTCATCCTCATTGACCGCCGTCGCCGCTGGATTTGGTTCTTCGCTGCCGGCTACCTGGGTAACGTCCTCGGCCATCTCTTCTTCCGCGATCCCATCTGGGAAACGCTCTGCCTCTCCGCCTGCGACGTCGGCGAAGCCGCCATTGCGGTCTTTGGCGTCGCCTATGTCTTCGGCCGCCGCGTCGACCTCACCGAGCAACGCCAGCTCCTGCGTTTCGTCGGCTTCGCGGTCTTTCTCGGTCCTGCCCTCGCCAGCCTCGCCGCCGGCCTGCTGCTCCACTGGATCACAGGCAGCCCGCTCTCAGTTTCCTTAATCTGGTTTCCCGCCAGCGCTTTGGGTATGTGCGTTGTCGTCCCGCTGGTCCTCGGCCTCGCCCGCAGCGAAACCCGCGACCTCTTTCTTCCCCACCGCCTGGCCAACACCCTTCTCTATCTCTTCATGATCGCCGCGGCCACCACCATCATCTTCTCCCGCGCCGATTTCCCCTGGCTCTTTCTCATCTTTCCGCCCCTGCTCTTCCTCGTCGTCCGTCTCGGCCTCAGCGGGGGCGTGCTCGGCTGCTGCGTGGTCGCGGCCATCGGCACCCAGTTCACCGTCGCCTCTCGCACCGGCCCGCTTGCCCAGTTGCCCCACGCCAGCCTCGAACACCGCATCCTCGTTCTCCAGCTCTTCTTGGCCACCGCCGTCCTCAGCGTCAGCATCCTCGCCATCGTCCTCGCCGACCTGAGGCGCGCCCACATCGCCGCTGGCATCAGCGAGCAGCGCTACCGCGACCTCGCCTCGTCCATGGAGGCGCTTGCCACCGAAGACTCTCTCACCGGCCTCGCCAACCGCCGTCAGTTTGATCGTGCCATCGTCACCGAGTGGAAACGCGCCATCCGCAACATCGCGCCCATCTCCCTGCTCCTCCTCGATGTCGATCGCTTCAAAGACTTCAACGACCTCTACGGCCATCTCGAAGGCGACAGTTGCCTCCGCAAAATCGGCCAAATCGCCGCTGACGCCTCCCGCCGCGCTTCAGACACCGTGGCCCGCATCGGTGGCGAGGAGTTCGCCATCATCCTTCCGGGCACCGCCGCTGCCGGAGCCTTTGAAACCGCCGAGCGCCTGCGCGAAGCCGTCATGCGGAAGGGCATCCCTCACGCCGCCAACGCACCTCTTGTCGTCACCATCTCCCTCGGCTGCGCTACATTCATCCCCACTGAGGGATCGGACGCCACAGAGATCATTGCCGCCGCCGATGCCGCCCTCTACGCCGCCAAAAACGCAGGCCGCAACCGCGTAGCCATTGCCGGGTAGCCCACAAAGTCTGCGTAAACAAAATCGCTTTCATCCTGAGCGAAGCGTAGCGGAGTCGAACGACCTGCTTTTTCTTTCAAAACCAAACCGAGGTCCCGTGACAATCGACATCCAGGAACAATTCGGCCAGATCGACATTTACATCTTCGATCAAATCCTCCGCGGCAACATCGAGCCCGGCATGACCATCCTCGACGCCGGATGCGGTTACGGCCGCAATCTCGTCCACCTGCTTCGCGAGGGCTGCCGCGTCTTCGCCGTCGACCAGGACCCCGCAGCCGTGGACCATGTCCGCAAGCTCTCCGAGTCCCTCCACGCCAATCTGCCCGCTGAAAACTTTCAGGTCGGCCCCATCGAGCAGATGCCTTTCCCCGACGGCCTCGCCGACGTCGTTCTCTGCAACGCAGTCCTTCACTTCGCCCGCGACGGCCGCCACTTCCGCGCCATGCTCACGGAACTCTGGCGCGTCCTCAAGCCCGGCGGCATACTCTTCTGCCGTCTCGGCTCCCGCATCGGCATGGACTTCCAGCGTCTCCGCGGCAACATCTATCGCATCCCCGACGGCTCCGAGTGGTACCTCGTCGACCAGCGGATGCTCCTCGATTTAACCGAGGAGCTGAACGCCGTCCAGGTCGACCCCCTTAAGACCACCATCGTCCAGGACTACCGTTGCATGACCACCTGGGTCCTCCGCAAACGCCACGGCTAAGCGCGTATTTAAATCAAACAGGAGAGCCTGTGCTCTGCGAAAAGGCACCGAAGCTTTGTATCAGGGCATGACTTTAGTCATGCCGATAAAGCCAACAAATGATTCGGGCTTTAGCCCCTGCCAAAATTGTGGAGATCAAGAACCAGACAGACGTATCCTTGAGACAGCTGACCATGGGAGGCGCAAAAACGAACACTCAAAACGAAAAATCGTCAACACCGCTCCCGATGCCCGAGCATGACAGCAGCAGGGAAGATCCCATCACCGGCCTTCGTAGCGAGAATAATAGCTCTCGCGCCAAAGGAGGCATCTTTGCCGCCCTGCGCCGTTCTCCTCTCGTCGGAGCTGACCTGAACATCGTCCGCCCGCGAACCGATGGCCGCCGAATTACCCTCTCATAACTCGCAGGTGCCTACTTGCACTTCGGATGCGGATTCTTATAAGTCAACTCCAGTGGCATCCAGTCCGACAGCCGTTTCATGTCCGCCTGGGCAATCGTCGACTGGTACGCCAGCGACGACCGCGCCAGCGCCACGTTCAGCTCCACCTTCCCCTTCATGCAATGCGCTTCCAGATATTCCGAAAGCCCCTTCCGTGCCCGATCCATATAGTCCTCAGGCAGCGTTCCCTCCGGCCCGTGAATGTCCAGGGGTGACCCAACAATCAGTTGTTCCCCCGGGTCCGCGCCCGCCGGGCCCGCAGCCGTGAACTTCAGCACCACAATGGCACGTGTCTCCAGCGCGTCTGGATTCGCCGTGTATTTTACCGGCGGAATCGTAATCCCCGCCGGGTCCACCTTGGCGGCCTTGGTGTCAAACTCCAACCGGTACGGAGCGCCCTTCCATTTCGGCCCAACCGGAATCCCGGCATCTTTTTTCTCCTGACACCCTGCCAGCAGCAGCAATCCCCCCACCACCAAAAGCAAAATCTTTCGCATGCATTCCTCCTCATTCACACGGAACCGCGGAAGAATACCACCAATTTTTCAAGTTGCGATGTGATTTTCAACAGAGGTCTCCACACAGAGGCGCTTCCCCAGTCCGTCTCGTCCGCAGTCAACGAGCCGCTTTCTATGGCTCTTTATAAGACGACTGTCATCCTGAGCGACCCTGAGCATAGTCGAATGGGGAGTCGAAGGACCTGCTTCTTATAACTTTCCGTTAATATCTGTCATCTTGAGCGAGCGCAGCGAGTCGAAAGATCTGCGGTTGCCGTTCGACCGCTATTGAGGGGGCAAAAAGGCACAATGTCCGGATTGCCGGTGATACATCCGGAATGTCGGAATTGTGGTCGCTGCCGCGGTAGTGAACAATGAGTTCTGCGGGCCTCAATTCAGAGCGACGATTTCACTTAAGCGACCGGTGACAAAGGTGGAGTATATTTGGGGGCACAGAAACGCTCGGGAAAAGACTGGCGGCCGCACGACCAGCAAGTTGGAGTGCCGCAACTACGAATGTCAAGGTGGCGCTGCCATGAGAATGCGTGAGCACTTTTACTGGATCTGCTACAGGAAAACTGTACAGGTTGTATTGACTATCGCTATGTGTCTGCTGATTGCGCGGTCTCATTCGGTGTGGGGGCAATCGGCGCCGACGTTTACGGAACTGGATTATTCGAGAGGAAGTGTCTCCCCGAATTTTTCGCCGCAGTGGGTTGCGGTTGCAGATTTTAATGGCGACGGCATTCCGGATGTTGCGGCAGTCAGTTGCTCCGGAGCAGGATCTGCTGATCTTGCCATCTATCTTGGACGCGGGGATGGGTCACTCCAGCTTCCATTGACGTTCTCCATTGCTCAGCAAGCCAATGTCGTCTGTCTTCAGGCCGTTCTGGCAGGAGACTTGAATGGAGACGGCAAAATCGACCTAGTTCTGACGGGTCAGGACGAGAATTTCCTTGGTAAGCTAATCTTCTTATCGGGAAATGGCGATGGCACGTTTCAGGCGCCGGTCGAGTCGTCCCTGGGGAGCAGCCCGCTCGAGGATCTCAGTAATCTTGCCACGGCCGATTTCAACGGAGACGGCAAGCTTGACATTGTGGTCAGCACAAATCTGTATTCCTATAGCGGAACAGGCGCAGCCGAGATTCTCTTCGCTGCGGGCAATGGCAACGGCACATTTGCGGTTCCGATGGTGCTTCCCGAATCGGACGGCGGGGGCTCGATTGCCGCGGCGGATTTGAACCATGACGGAAAGCCTGATATTGCCTGGGTCGGCAGCGAATTAAACGTAGCGCTTGGCGATGGCAACGGCGGATTTTCCGCAGCGACACAATATCCGCTATCCAACCTCTCTCCCGTTGCCAGCTTTCTTGCCATTGCCGATTTCAACGGGGACGGTGTGCCCGACATTCTCACGGATACAATGGTCTTGCATCCTGTTCAACAGACTTCTATCAATGTGTTTCCCGGAAATGGCGACGGAACATTTGGAACTGCCGTCAACACAATACTTGAAACCGGCACCTTCGAGACCTCTGGTCCGATAGCGATCGCGGATTTTGAAGCGAATGGCCACCTTGATTTATTCGTTGGAGGCGTGAACCAAGCTCCCAATCTGTATCTGCATGGCAACGGCGACGGCAGTTTTACGGTTTCTACTTTGAATCTCGATTTTGGCACTTTTTCGCCAGAAGCATGGAGCTCTGTGGCAGCTAATTTGACCGGTAATGGAAAGCCGGATATTGTCTTTGTCGATCCCAACGCGACGGTGGGAGTCCTTTTGAACGCACCGGGCGATGCACCGATTGCACTGTACCCGGCTGGATACTCTTTTGGCGATCAGACACTTGGGGCAGCGGGAACCACAGGGACTTTTACGATTGGAAACACGGGGGCGAGCCCGTTTACAATCAACAGCCCCGCGCTTGATAACACCACCGATTTTTCCATGACGACAAACTGCGGGGGACCCATTCCAGCACAGGGCAGCTGCACTGCGACTGTTGCATTTCAGCCTCAATCGACCGGAACGAAAACAGCTAATCTGAGTATTTCGGGCAGCAATCTGTCGGCAGCGAGCGTGATCCGTATCACAGGTCAGGCGATTGCACCTGCCGTATCCAGGAGCCCTGCTACGCTGGCGTTTGGCTACCAAAAGGTGGGAACAACAAGTACGAGCCAGACATTACAGGTAACCAATAGTGGCACCGGGCCGTTGAACTTGTTGGTTTCCATTCAGGGTGATTTCCAACAAACCAACAACTGCCCTGCAACCCTGGCCCAAGGCGCAAGCTGCACCGTGACGGTGATGTACGCGCCGGAAGTTCCCGGGTCAGAAACCGGAAGGGTGATATTCAATACAAATGCAGTGCCGGCGCAATCGGCAGTGCCTTTGACTGGGATCGGCTATATCATCGGTCCTGTCCTTGCAATTTCTCCATCGTCACTGAACTTTGGTTCGCAGTATGTTGGCACCAGCAGCGCGCCCGGAGTGGTGACGGTACTGAACAACGGGGATGCACCTTTCAGCATTTCATCTGTAACCTCCACCACAGGTTTTGTACCATTGAGTACTTGCGGGAGCACTGTTCAGCCATCCTTCTCATGCGCAATCGGTATTTTCTTTGACCCGGCCACAACCGGAAGTCAGTCAGGCACTTTGTCCGTGGCCACCAATTTGGCAACAGCCACGCCTCCAATTGCATTGACGGGCACGGGAACGAGCATTAGTGTGGGGCCCTCCGCGTCGAGTTCCACTTCCGCGACGATTACCGCGGGGCAGTCGGCCACTTACAGCATGAGTATTACTCCTCAATCCGGCTATACGGGCACGGTCAGCCTGAGCTGTGCCGGGCTTCCTCGGGGGATTACCTGCTCTGTGTCGCAGAACTCCGTCACGCTGAACGGGTTGGCAGCAGTAACTGCAACGGTAACGGTGAACTCGACGGCATCTGCCGCGGCATCGCGCAGACAAGTTGCTTCGCGAGACTCCGGCTTGCTGGTTCTTGCAACTCCGCTGGTGATTTTCTTTCTACGCCGTGGCAAGCGCTTCCAATGGATGCGTCCTTTGCTGGCATTTGGCGCTTTGCTGGTTGCGGCGGGACTGGCCGTGTCTTGCGGAGGGTCCAGCAGCGGACAGCAAACCACGACTACCGAACAGACCTACACTTTCTTTCTGGAGTCGCAACCCGCGACGGGCATTACGATCGATACTCCGCTGACGCTGACTGTCCAAACTACGCAGCAGTAGTTGTTCATCAACAACAAAGGCTAAGCCCTGACGGCTTAGCCTCTGTTGTGCGCGATGGGACGCGGTCAGCGCGTGAGGGGATGCGAAGGTAGCCGCCGGTGATTGCGTGTGGTCACCCGTGGCAGGTTGAGGTTCTGAGCGGGTCGTCTATCCGGACAAATCACCTTTCTCCCGGAAGTTTCCAGATACCTTGGCTCACGCTCGAAGCGGGACGCT
The DNA here is from genome assembly GCA_049514915.1 of Occallatibacter sp. Taxonomy (GTDB): domain Bacteria; phylum Acidobacteriota; class Terriglobia; order Terriglobales; family Acidobacteriaceae; genus Telmatobacter. Next base: position 82,275 of record JBEKUP010000014.1, read on the forward strand.
GGCGCGCGAATCGCCCATCACACCCCTATGATGAATACTCGGGCAGGATGAGCAAGCGCAAACAACAGCACCACTGACAGGACCAGCAATGAGAATCGGATTTCTAGGCTTGGGCGCGATGGGCACACCGATGGCGCTCCACCTCCTCTCCGCCGGCCACGAGCTCTCCGTCTGGAATCGCACCGAGGAGCGCACCAAGCCTCTCATCCACGAAGGCGCCATCGCTGCCGCCAACCCGGCTGAAGCCGAACTCGGCGCGGACGCAATCGTAACGATGTTCCCCGACGACGCAGCCTATGAAGAAGTGTTCTTCGGCGTCCACCGGCTCATCGACGCGCTCTCACCCGGCCTGCTTCACATCCTCTGCGGCCCCATCAGCGTGCCTCTAGCCCAACGCCTCACAGGGGAGCACGCAACCCGTGCCATCGATTTTGTTGGAGCGCCCGTTTTCGGCAACCCCGCCGATGCCGCAGCCGGCCGCCTATGGGTTGTAGCCGCCGGCGCAGACCAGGCCGTCGCACGCGCCCGCCCCTTGCTTCAAGCATTTTCCCGAGGCATCACCCTTGTCGGCGATCAGCCCCAGCAGGCCTTCGCCATCAAGCTCGATGCAACCTTCTCACCGCCGGAAACAACCACGAATGGATGGTCATCCTGAAAGACTGCGCGCCTCTTATGGACCCCCGTCTAAAGTAGCAATTCCTTCCAATGGACAGCCGAGCCCCTCGATTGAAAGCGCCTCAAACCTCTCCTGTGCTTCGTCAATCTTCCATGCGGCAGTTGCCTTCAGCAGTGTCTTTGCCAGGTGACTGTCTCTCGCGTTGTATCCCGCTTTGTTATCGAGAACCGCCAGCACAGTTCCAACCATCTCGCGACCATTCACCTGGCACTCTCCAATGAAAGACGGCGACCGTTTCGAATGCGAGGGAAAGGGAAGCACATCGCGGATCACCTGGCTTCTGGTATCCACAAGCACTTCAAATTCGCGCCTGCAGATCAGCCAGGATTCGGTGGACAAGCGGTCGGAAACTTCAAATCCACCCAGATTCTTGAGACCTAAATCCTTGTGCCGCCCTTCCAGAGCAGCCACAGGCTGATTCGAGGATCGTTTGCCCACCAGGGCTTTAGATACGTCGGACCCGCACTTCACTCCATCAAATTCATCCGCGGCCCTCGCTTCGCCGCAAATGAGTAAAGCGAGCACCAGGATTGCCTGAATCTTGAACCTGCAAGAATCGTTCCACACAGAGAGCCCCCAGTTGCGTTCGGGATCACATCGTGGATGGATTGTCGCCGATCCTGAAGCCACCGTCGAGGAAAAGATCGCCTGGCGGCCCAGATCTAGCTAGGCGCCTTCTGCCTGCGGGATCGAAGACCATTCCGTTGCGCGTTGCACAGAAAACAAAATCGAAATAAACAATGCATTATCAATAAGTTAATCCGTTTAATTGTGCGAAATCAGCGCATTTTTCAAAAATGCGTTCAATTCTAAGCAACCCTTTACCTCATTTAGTTCAATTCTCTGCAACCGAAACATGTCGAAAAGGCTGCCCGCAAGGTTCATGTCTCAACGAAATGCAACCACCTGAGCGGCGTTTTCGCATGTTTTGTAACCACTTGAGCAACCTTTTCAGCTATGTAGCACGACCCTATAAGCAGCCATTTCGCGCTTAGTCCCTAGGCCCTGGCCCCTTGGTCCCTGCCTTTCACCCCGTCCCCGTAACCCCAAGGATTCCCCCTCTGCGCCCGCGGGTAAAAGCCGTCAAGCCCCGGGCTATAGTTGAGTCTGGCGACTCTCACGACCTTGCTCAGGCGTGACTAAGCAACGTGGTAACCCAACTCGATCCCTGCCCTGGGAGAACGAAGCGAGCGAGGAATCCCAATTCCGGCGCGAAAGGCAAAGTGTGCTCCGATCCGGACGCACCCTTCCTGGCATGCCGCTTGAAATGGTAGACCCCGACGACGACTCGTATCCCACTGCAGGCGCACGCTTTAGCGAGCCGCGCAATCCCTGGTGGCGTCCCGCCGGCACCTTCGGCCGCGTCGCATTGGGCCTTGTCACGCTCATCGCGGTGGGCGGCTTGGCGACCTCCATCTTCCTCCTTAAGACCTACCTCAGCCGCGACTCCCGCTTCCGCATCGTCGGCGCCGGCAACATCGAGGCCACTGGCCTCACCGAGGTCAGCCGCGCGGAAATGCTTCCCGTCTTCGGCGAAGACATCGGCCGCAACATCTTCTTCGTCCCCCTCGCCGAGCGACGCAAGCAGCTTGAGAACATCCCCTGGGTCGAGCGCGCCACCGTCATGCGCGTCCTCCCCGACCAGATTCGCGTCTCCCTCGTCGAGCGCCAGCCCGTAGCCTTCGTCCGTCAAGGCCAGCAAATCGGCCTCGTTGATGCCAACGGTATTCTGCTCACCATGCCCGCTGCCATGATGGCCCAGCACCACTACTCGTTTCCGGTTGTCACGGGCCTCGATCCGCAGGATCCGCCCGCAAACCGTAAGGCGCGCATGGCATCCTATCAGCGCCTGCTCTCTGAGCTCGACTCAAACGGCCAGCATCTTTCCGAGCAGATCTCCGAGATCGACCTGACCGACTCCGAAGATGCGCGCGTTCTCATGCCGGAGCAGGGAGCCGACATCCTGGCCCATTTTGGCGCAGACCATTTCCTTGAGCGCTATGAGCGTTACAAGGCGCATATCGCCGAGTGGCGTCAGCAATATCCAAGCCTGGCAGCCGTCGACTTGCGCTATGAACAGCAGGTGGTGCTGGAGATGGCTCATGGCGCCAGCGCCGTACAGCCCAATCAGGTTGCCTCAGCCACGCCCTCCGCAGCGCTCGTGGATTCTACTCAAGCCGCTCAGCCCGACTCCAAACCAGCGGACGTCGCACCCTCCAAACCCAAGCCCGGCCAGCGAGCCGCTGCGGATACAGCAACTCCTCCCGATGCCGGTCATGCTCCTTCGGTGAGAAAAGTAAGTGCGGACACCAGGTCGGCTGCAGGCAGCTCTTCCAGGTCTCAAGCCGCAGCCAGGAAAGCCGCCATGATCAAAGCTCTCACCGCTAAAGACAAGGCGGCCCGGGACAAAAAGAAGCGCGAGGCACGGCGAGCCGCGCTTAACGCCGGCAAGCAGAAGCCCGCATCCACAACCCACCGGTCCACGTCTGCGGCGGAAGGCCAATAAGCGCATGAGCCAGAAACAGGACAACCTCATCGTCGTGCTGGACATTGGCAGCGCCTGGACCCGCGTGCTGGCGGCCGACTTGAACGAGGGCTCTCTGCGCTATCGAGGCCACGGCATTGTTGAGTCGGGAGGCATGCGCAAAGGCCTTATCGCCGATCTGGGTCCGGCCTTCAAGGCAGTGAAGGCTGCCAACGAGCGCGCCGAGCGTGCCGCGCGCCTCAACATTGACGAATGCGTCGTCGGCGTCGGCGGTCCACATATTCGCGGCCTCAACACCAGCGACGGAATCGACCTCGGCACCCGCATGCGCGAGATTACCCGCGAGGATGTACGCAACGCGGTCGAGCGCGCCCGCTCCATTGAAAGACCACCCGATCGCGAGATTCTGCACCTGCTCCCACGCCAGTTCATCCTCGACGACCAGCCCGGCATCTTCGATCCTGTCGGTATGGTGGGCACGCGGCTCAAGGTCGATCTGCATATCGCAACATGCTCCGGCAGCGCGCTGCAAAGCACCGTCACCTGCGCCAATCGCGCCGGCCTTGAGGTCTCTGAAGCAGTCCTCGAGTCCATCGCTGCCGCCGAGGCCACGCTTTCAGCCGACGAGCGCGAATTAGGCGTTTGCCTCCTCGACATTGGCGCACACTCCAGCGACCTCGCCGTCTTCTTTGAGGGCGCGGTGGCGCATACAGCTTCCGTCCCCATCGGAGGCCAGCACTTCACTAACGATCTTGCCGTCGGCCTGCAAGTGCCCGTCGCCCAGGCCGAGGAACTCAAGCGCCATTATGGAAACGCCGTCGTCACCGCCGTGCCCCAGTTGGCCGAGATCGAAATCGTTGCTCCTACACCTCGCATGCTCTCGCTGCGCACCATTGCCGAAATCCTGGAGCCTCGTGCGCGCGAATTGCTTTATTTTGTAAAAGAGAGCCTGCGCCAGGGTGGAGTAGTCGATGCGCTTGGCGCGGGTTGCGTACTCACGGGCGGTGGTGCCATGCTTCCGGGTATGCTCGATGTGACGGAAAGCCAGTTGCGCGTCACGGCGCGTACCGGCATGCCGGTGCGTCTGTCGCATATGCCTGGAGAACTCGTTCACCCAGGGTTCGCAACCGCGATCGGCATGCTTCTCTACGCCCATCGCGCCCGCGTCACCCGGGCGGCGGAGAGCAACAGTTTGCGTTCAAAGCTGCGTGCTATTTTTGCAGCCAGTTTTTAGCGGTTGGTTTTTTATAGTCTTCAATCGGGAGGCCGAAATCGAAATGGATCAGACGGGTCAGCAGAGCAACGATGCCAGCGGGATGCGGATTCAGTATCATGACGAGGCGGTACGCGGGGCCCGCATCAAGGTAATCGGAGTGGGCGGCGGCGGCGGCAACGCCGTCAATCGCATGATCCAGGCCCGCATGGAAGGCGTAGAGTTTATCGCCGCTAATACTGACGTACAGGCGCTCAAGCTGTCTCAGGCTCCCGTGAAGCTCCAGCTTGGAGTCCGCCTCACTATGGGCCTCGGCGCAGGCGCAAACCCCGACGTGGGCCGCCGTGCCGCGCTTGAAGACTCGGAGAAAATCATCGAGGCGCTCGAAGGCGCGGACATGGTCTTCGTCACCGCGGGCCTCGGCGGCGGTACCGGTACCGGCGCAGCTCCGGTCATCGCTTCGCTCGCCAGTGAGATGGGTATTCTCACCGTCGCCGTCATCACTCGTCCTTTCGCGTTTGAAGGCAAGCGGCGTCTGCAGCAGGCAGAGCGCGGCATGGCGGAACTGCTTGACAGCGTGGATACCATGATCGTGATTCCAAACGAGAAGTTGCTCGTGGTCGCCAAGGACGCCGGTTTCTTCGAAAGTTTCCGCATCGCCGATGATGTGCTGCGCCAGGGCGTTCAGGGCATCTCCGACATCATCACTATCCCGGGCATCATTAATCGCGACTTTGCCGACGTGAAAACCACCATGGCCGGCATGGGCCACGCGGTCATGGGCACTGCCGTGCGCGCGGGCACCAATCGCGCCGTGGAAGCGGCGCAGGCAGCCATGGCTTCACCCTTGCTTGAAGCAGGCGCCATCGACGGCGCACGTGGCATCCTCATCAACATCACCGGGTCCAGTTCGCTCAAGCTTTCTGAGGTCAATGAAGCCTCGTCACTGATCCAGTCCGCCGCGCATGAGGACGCCAACATCATCTTCGGCGCGGTTCTCGACGAATCCATGGGCGAAGAGGTAAAGATCACCGTCATCGCCACCGGCTTCCGAGACCAGATGCCCGAACGGCGTGCGCGCATGCTGAGCGTCGAAGAGGCAGCCGTCATAACCGTTCCGCTTGCCCCTATATCGCCCATATCTCCAGCGCCCGTCTCAACAGCGTCAGTCCCGTTAGTCGCGCCCGATCAGTGGCTGAATGAACCGGCTGCTGAGCCGCCCGCCCCCACCCCCGCCCGCTTCCAAAGTCAGGACGAGGAAACCGAAGAGGAGGCATTCCTCGAAGCGGAACCCGCCTACTTCTCGTCAGCCGCATCTTCCGGCACATCCGCCGCTGTTGCGCCCGCTCCGGTGCAGGTTGCCACGCGAGCTCCGGTCGACTCCTCTCCGGAGGCGATTGCGGCTCCAGCCGTGTCGCCCCAGGCGCAGCTCGCCGAGCCGGTTGCGCCGGCAGTTTCGTATGCCGAGCCGTCCCGCGACTACGTTCCAACCCCTCCAGCCAGCTTTCTCGGATTGGCAGCCGATCAGTCCCCAGCGAACCCATCCGCTTTGCCGTTTTCGGAGCCAGTCGAAGAAGCCGAGCGCGACCTGGACACTCCGGCCTTCATGCGCAGGCTCAGGTTTTAGACGTTTCAAGGGAGTTTACCCCAATGAAATTCTCTGGAGAAACAAGAAATAGGGTTGTATAGTGCAATATAGCTCTACTGACGGGACAAACGGCCTGAGAATTGCATCGTCGTTGTTCTATGAGTTTTGTCCAGAAACTGTAAGGCCGAATTCGACGGTGATTTAAATCACTTGCTGTTCAGTAAGATCGGGCTACAGTGTGTTTCATTCGCGGCTCAGATTCGAATCGATCAGAGAAACGCCGATAAGTATGCAGTAGCCTGCCGATAGGCAGAAGCACGGAACGAAATCCATTGTTGAGAGGATGTTGTCTGGATGAAAGTTTCTCGCCTGTCGGCTCTTGGTATGGCTCTGATTGTCATTGTTTTTGGCGCTTTCCGCGCCGGTGCGCTGGACGCACCGCATTCGCTGCATCGTTCCAAGGCCTCAGAGTCCCGTTTGACGGAACCCCATCGCACCGCCCGTCGTCATGAAGCCGCGCATGGCGCCTCTTCCGCCACCGGCCACGCAACGGCCAAAACAACCGCCGCCCGCGCCGGCGCACGCCGTGTGGCTGTCACCAGGCGCCATCATCGCTCCTATGAGCGCTTCTCCGCCAGCTCATTTGCCGTAGGAGCCATCGGAGAAGGCGATGTGACCGAAGGCGAAGACCCCATCGTTCGTCAGGCCGCAATCGACGCGCTGGGCGATATGAACGGCACTGCCGTGGTTATTGACCCTTCCAACGGCCGCATCCTCGCCATGGTCAACCAGAAACTGGCGCTCTCGCCGGGCGCGGAGCCTTGCTCCACCATCAAAATCACGGTGGCCATGGCCGCACTTTCTGAGGGCCTGGTCACCCGCGACACCATGGTCCAGCTCCCCGGTTTTCGCATGAACATGACCGACGCGCTCGCCCATAGCAACAATCTCTACTTTGAAGAATTGGGTCGCGAACTCGGCTTCGAGCGTGTGCGCCACTACGCCAACCAGTTTGGGCTTGGAGAACTGGCCGGATACAACATTCCGGGCGAGCAGCTGGGCGTCTATCCTGACCAGGAACTGCCCGCTTCCGAGGGTGGCGTGGGACGCATGTGCAGCTTCGGCCAGGGAGTCTCCCTTACCCCGCTGCAACTGGGCGCCTATGTGGCTGCTCTCGCCAATGGCGGAACGCTCTATTACCTGCAGCATCCCACGTCGCTGCAGGAAGTTGCCGCATTCCAGCCCAAGGTTAAGCGGACCCTGGAAATTGCCCGCTACGTCCCTGATCTCCAGGACGGAATGGCTGGCGCCGTGGAATATGGGACTGCCCGCCGTCTTCGCGCAAATTTCCACGAATTTCCCGTTTTTGGAAAAACCGGAACCTGCTCCAATAATGGAACTCGCTTGGGTTGGTTTGCATCCTTCTCTGACTCGCCCCAGGGCAGCCTGGTGACGGTGTTCTTCCTTGAAGGCGGCCGCCCCACCTTCGGCCCGCGCGCCGCTGAGCTCACCGGCGAATTCTATAAGAACCTCTGGGACCGCAACTGGTTTGCCGCTCACGGCCAGCAGGAAGCTGCCTCCGTCGGTGCTCCTCAATCCGCTCAGTAGGTTCGATCCTCTCGCTGCAGTCGACTCAACAGAAAGCCGCCCTCAGGCGGCTTTTCCAATGTGCCCGGCTCTTCCGATATTGGGCCAGCGTTTCCTGCTTTCCGCCCAGCTTCTCAATCCGATGAAGCGAATTCGCGATTAAATCATCACATGAGGTGAGCGCCCGACATTTTCTTCCCCGCGGAAAGTTCCGAGTGCCTCAATTCACGCAGGCAAGAACAGGATCCCCATGGAACTACCCACACACATACTGCTGACTTACGGTTACTTCCTGCTTTTCGCCTGGGTTCTGGTGGAACAACTCGGCATTCCGCTACCTGCCACACCCGTGCTGCTGGCAGCCGGAGCGCTGTCTGCCGAGCACCAGATCAGTTTTTCTCTCGCACTCCTTGCCGGCCTCATTGCAACGCTTATCGCCGACAGCACGTGGTTCCTGGTCGGCCGCAGATACGGCCACCATGTCCTGCGCCTGCTTTGCAAGTTGTCCATGGAGCCAACCATCTGTGTCCGCCGCACTACCGACTCCTTTGGCCGCCGTCGCCGGATCACCCTGATGATCGCCAAATTCGTTCCCGGCCTGGCAACGCTTGCGCCACCGGTGGCTGGCCAAAACGGTATGGCCTTTGCGCCCTTCCTCTTCTTTGACGCCATCGGAGCCACCCTCTGGCTTACCGTTCTCCTGGTCCTGGGAAGATTCTTCGGCGATATGCTTAAGCGCGATCCAAACCTTCTCAACTGGGCTGGCCGCTTCTCGGGAGCACTTCTGGTGCTTGGCATTATTGGCTTCTTCCTCGTCCGCGTCTATCGCCGGCGCGTCGTTCTAAGGAATCTCGTTGCCTCGCGTCTCGAGCCGGAAGAGCTAAAGAAGCAACTGGACGCAGGCGAGAAGGTGTACATCGTCGACCTGCGTCATCCGCTGGAGCTTCTATCGGACCCGTTCACGCTCCCCGGCGCGCACCACTTCTCGCCCGACACCCTGGCCGCGCGTCATCAGGAGATCTCGCGCGAGACTGACATCGTGCTCTATTGCACCTGCCCCAGCGAGGCCACAGCGGCAAAGACCGCCATGACCCTCCACAAGCTGGGAATCGACCGCGTCCGCCCTCTGCGTGGCGGTTTCGACGAGTGGAAGCGACTTGGTTATCCGTTGGACCCGGTCCCCGTCGTCAATCCGTTCTCGAACCTCGTCTCCATCCAGAGATAAGCGCTTACGACGAAGTCACAAACAAGTCGGCAATCAGCGTTCCAATCGGCGATCCGATCCCGCTGCAAGGGTCGGGGCCCACAGCCGCGTTATAAAATCCGTTGCCGCCTACGGTGATGTCGTTGAATGCCGTCTGATTCTGCCACAGCGTGGGCGTGACAAAGCCGAGCTTTGTTCCAAACGAGGCAAAGAGTCCAGCGAATAGCGGCGCAACCGCGCTCGTCCCGCCCACCACGGTTTGCGAGCCGTGAACCACAATCTCGTAGCCGGTATTAGGGTCCGCATCCGCAGCCACGTCTGGCACCATCCTTCCCGCTCCCGCGGTTGAACCCGCCGGAGCAGGCGGCGCGCCAATCTGAAAAGTCTGCACGGGAAAGAGGGTGGAGTAGCCGCCTCCCGTTCCTTCGCCATTGGTCTCGCCTGGATTGTCATTCCAAACCGTCTCGGCTGTCGTAGTTTTGTTCGTGCCGCCACAACCCACCACGTGCGGGCACGACGACGGACAATCCACATTGGCCGGCGTCGGCCCTCCATCGCTCGAATCGTTATCTCCCGCGGCGGCAAACACAATCATGCCCGCAGCGGTTGCCGCCGTCGCATCGGATTCCATCTGTTCAGCAGCTGTCGTGCCCCAGTTGGCCTCGTCGGAGCCCCATGAAATGGAGCAGACATCGCAGCCGTCGGCCGTTGCCTTCTGCACCGCGGTGCCGATGTCCTGGGACCAGTAAACGCGGATCGTGGCCGCTTTGCCGGTCGCCGCATAGTACGCCGCGCCGGATACCTGGATGTCGAGAGCCACTTCGTAATCCGGATCGTCTGCGGACCCAATGCTCTGGTTCGGATCATTTTCCGAGCCGTCCACAGAAACGTCCGTGATCTGCGGCGAGGGCTGGCCAATCGACTGGAAAAACGAATCCATGTCGGCCTGCACCCACCCGCCGCCAAGTTCAACAATCGCAATCACCCCGCCGCCGGCAAGGCCAGTGGGCCAGTTGTAGGCCGAACATAAGCTCGGGACGGTCCATGGGCCGGCGGTGGGCGCTGCAGCCGCCTTGGCAGTGATTGACTCTGCCTTTCGCAGCTTGAAGTAGGGAGTTGATTTGAAAGTGGTGTGGTAGCTGGAGGGGGAGTGGTGACTCATCGGGGGAATCTCCTTCTGACGACAGGTACGCCGTGCGCGGAGTATGCCATAGAGCAATTTGAAAGGCAAAGCCCGTAACGAACCAAAGGCCTTAGTATGAATGGGGAAGATTCAACCCCACAGGAGTCTGCAACCTTGGCTTACGACGACCTCCGCGACTGGATCAAAACCCTCGAGCAACACGGCGAACTAAAGCGAATCAGCGAAGAAGTTTCGCCAGAGTTGGAAATCACGGAGATCACCGACCGCGTTTCCAAAAGCGGTTCGCATGCAAGCGCCGGGAAGGGAACTGCGACATCCGGAAACCAAGCCCCCGGCGGATCGGCGTTGCTGTTTGAAAACGTGAAGGGCCATCCCGGCCACAAGGTCTTCATCAATCAGTTTGGCAGTCAGCGCCGCATGGCCATGGCCCTCGGCGTCACTCACCTCGACGAAATCGCCGACCGTATCAAAGGCCTGCTGAATATGAAGCCGCCCGCAGGGGGCCTTTTCGACAAGCTCAAGATGCTACCCCAACTCGGAGCCCTCACCAGCGCCTTCCCCAAAACCCTCAGCGCAAAGGAAGCCCGCTGCAAGGAAGTCATTCTCAAAGACAATTTCGATCTCAACCAATTTCCAATTCTCAAGTGCTGGCCGCACGACGGCGGCCGCTTCATTACACTGCCATGCGTGCACACCCGCGCGCCTGGAAAAGACGGGGGCAACGGCAGGCGCAACATCGGCATGTACCGCATGCAGGTCTACGACGGCCAAACCACCGGCATGCACTGGCAACGGCAGAAGGTAGCCGCGGAACACTACCGCGAGGCGCTGCGCAACGCCGCGGCCGGCGCATCCGACGCCAATCCCCTCACCGCCCGCGTAGCTGCCATGGCCGAGTCGGCCGGCGGAGCAGTCTCCATCCCAGACGGCCCCATCGGCGGATTGCCGCAAGTGGCAATGGGCAATCTCAAAGGCTCGCGGCTTGAAGTTGCCGTCGCCATCGGCACCGATCCAGCCACCACGTTTTCCGCTATCGTTCCCGCGCCGCCCGAAGTCGAGGAGTTCATGATCGCCGGCTTCCTGCGCGGCAAGTCCGTCGAAATCGTCAAATGCGAAACCGTCGACCTCGAAGTCCCCGCGCACGCTGAAATCATCCTCGAAGGCTACGTCGAGCTGGGCGAGCTCCGTAGCGAAGGCCCGTTCGGCGACCACACCGGCTTCTATACCCTCACCGACGATTACCCGGTCTTCCATCTCACCTGCATCACGCATCGCAAAGACCCCATCTACGCGGCCACCATCGTGGGCAAGCCGCCCATGGAAGACGCCTGGATGGGCAAAGCCGTCGAGCGCATCTTCCTGCCTGCCATGAAGATGACCATCCCCGAAATCATCGACATCCATCTTCCCGTCGAAGGCGTCTTCCACAACCTGATGCTGGTGTCGATCAAGAAGTCGTATCCCGGCCAGGCCCGCAAAGTCATGAACGCCATCTGGTCGCTCGGCCAGGCCATGTTCACCAAGGTCATCATCGTGGTCGATGAAGACTGCGACGTGCAGGACATCGGCGAAGTGACACTCCGCGTCGCCAACAACATCGATCCCCAGCGCGATATCCAGTTCACCCTTGGTCCTGTTGACTCGCTCGACCACGCCTCGCGTCTCCCCAACTACGGATCGAAGATGGGAATCGATGCGACGCGGAAATGGAAGGCCGAAGGCTTCGAGCGGCAATGGCCCGCGATGATCGAAATGGATCGCGCCACGAAAGCTAAAATCGACGCGATCTGGAGCAAATTGGGCCTCTAAATTGCCGCCTTTTCGGCCTGTTTTGGCGCAAAAAACCGCCTAAAACGGCCCTGTTTTGCGCAGAAAACGCCTGTGTTTTCGCCACTCTTATTCACCAAATGAATGACGGCTGCGTCCTCAAATTCCCCGATAAACCCATGATTCGAATTGCCTTGCTGTCAAAATGCCATCAAACACATTTGCATGGAAAGTAGTGCATTTTCGAGGGGGAGGGGGTGGGGTATTTGTTTTTTTCGGCGGTTGAGATGGGATTTGGGCGCGAGTTAGGCATACAGCTATTGTGCGTTGGGGAAGGGTAATTTTCTGCAAAGGCGGGTCCGCACGTCTCAGGCGGAAATTTCCGGTTTGGCAGTCACACACTCGGAACTTGATCAATAAGGAAGGTGGTCGATCTCGAACGGAAGCCTTGGGTTGTCACGATTGAGCACTCTGCTCTCTGCTGGGTCAGAAGGATCGTAGCGAACATGCAAGGATGGTAATGCGCTGAGAATGGCGCGTGCTTGTTCGGCGTCCGTGTCGCGCAGCGGAAAACCCTTGCACGAGCCGTACCAGGTTTCGCCATTTACCACATAAGAATAGGTAGCACCGGGGCAGCCACGCGATCCAAGGCCCGAATTCGAGACCTTTCCATCGACAAGCGGCCAGCCCTCTGCAGTATTGGCTTGGTTCTGCCTACGAATTCTTTTCATGATCGATCCTATTATGCCGTCAAGGAAAAAGCCGCCCATAGGCGAGAAGTATAAGCCAAGAGTCGCCTGGTTCGTTTTGGGCGAATCGTCGCCAATGCGAAAGTTTCAGCGGTGGCGTGCCGGTTCGTTGCAACTCGGAATGTTGGGTGTTATGCTCTCCCGCCCTTGCGGCAGAAAAAATGCCGATCCATAGGGTGCCCCGACGGGGCACGGTGCTTCTATTGCTGCTCCGGCGGGGATTCATTCCGTGGGGCAGCGCAGAACTACGACGCTGAGTTCAAAAGCAGCAGACGCCTCATCTTGCTAGAATCCCGATGTGCCGGTCAGCAGTCATTTCGACCTTCGATTCGTTTCACGCTGCTTTGCAGCGATGGCGCTTTCCCTGACACTTAGTCTTTCGTGTTCTCCGGCCACCGAGCGGTACGGCGTCGATTTAAGCGGCAGGCCAGTCAGCGATCTGGGCGGTCCCGGTATTCATTTCGTAGTGCTCGTATTCGCTGCGACGGACTGCCCAATCTCCAATCGTTATGTTCCGGAAATCGCGCGATTGAACAGGGAATTTTCACCGCAAGGCGTGCGGTTCTGGTGGGTTTTCCCGAACCCTTCAGACAACGCGAAGCTGGTTTCACAGCACAAGAAGGATTTCGCCATCCACGAGAACAGCCTGCTTGATGTATTCCAGGCGACAACCAAGCGCGCTAACGCCACCATTACGCCGGAGGCAGCCGTGTTTACGGCCGGGATGCACGAGGTTTACCACGGCCGCATTGACGATCGCTATCTCGATATTGGCAGGGAGAGACCTCAAGCCGGGCATCACGATTTAGAAGCTGCCATCTCCGCCGCTCTGGCCGGCAAACCCGTCCCCCCACCTGGAGGACCACCGGTCGGCTGCTCCATCGTGTTTCTGCAGAAATGAAGCCCCGCCGCGCACTTACCGTCTTTACAGTTCTGGTTTGTATCGCCCTCCTGCGTCCGCCGACTCTTGCCGCCACACAGGCTGAAACCCAGTCGCAGGCGGGTACATCCGCAACCTGGTCCCACGACATTGCGCCCGTCCTCTACCGGAACTGCGCTACCTGCCATCATCCCGGCGGAGCAGGTCCCTTCAGTCTGATCACCTACGCAGATGCCCGCCGCTGGGCTCCGCAAATTCTCAACGTCACCCAGTCCCGCTTCATGCCTCCGTGGCTCCCCGAACCCGGCTACGGCGACTTTGCCGACGTCCGCCGTCTCAGCGATCCTGACATCGCCCTGATCAAGCGCTGGGTCAGCGCCGGCATGCCGCAAGGCGACCTGAAAGCCGCTCCGCTCCAACCGACTTACGATGCCACATGGCAGCTCGGCAAGCCCGACCTGGTCCTGAAGGTGCAACGGCCATTTACGCTCCCAGCCGGCGGAACTGACGTCTTCCGCAACCTGATCCTGCCCTATCCACTCACGCAGACTCACTACATTCGCGCCATGGAAATCCGCCCCGGCGCGCCGCAGGTGGTGCATCACGCCAACGTCATCATCGACCGCACCGCCAGCCTCCGCCACCAGCACCCTGCCGACTGGGAAAGCGGCATCGCGGGCATGGAATTGGTCGTCGACGCCGGCAACCGTTTCGATCCCGACAGCCATTTCCTCTTCTGGAAACCGGACACGCCTGCCCTCGTCGAACCCGACGGAATGCCCTGGCGGCTAGATCCCGGCAATGACCTGGTCCTGAACATTCACCTCAAACCCTCAGGCAAGCCGGAGACGGTCGATGCCGAGGTTGGCCTCTATTTCACGCCTGACCCGCCTTCGAAACAACCCGTTCTGCTTGCACTGGAGCGCGACGACCAACTCGACATTCCTGCCGGTGACCCAAGCTTTGTCATCGAAGACTCCCTCACCCTGCCCACCGACGTTGAGGTTCTCGGCGCCTATCCCCACGCCCACTACCTGGGCCACGACATGCAAGGCTGGGCCATTCTTCCCAGCGGCGGAAAAAAGTGGCTGGTGTGGATCAAGAATTGGGACATCGACCGCCAAAGTGTCTACCGGTACAAGGAACCGCTGCTGCTGCCCAAGGGCACGGTTCTGCACATGAAGTACACCTACGACAATTCCGCGGCGAACCCGCATAATCCGCACAGTCCACCCATCCGTGTGCGTGCCGGTAATCGTTCGGAAGACGAGATGGGGCATTTGTGGCTGCAGGTTCTCCCGGTCAATACCCCTGCCAACACTCCCGACCCTCGGCTGCTGATTGAGGAAGCGTGGATGCGCAGGCGCTTGGAAAAGACCCCGACTGACCCGGTCAGTCTCTACAACCTGGCTGCGGCACTTGCCGGCCAGGGTAAATTTACCGACGCTGTCGTTATTTACCAGCAAGAGCTGAAGCTGAATCCGGGGGACGCGCGCACGCTCACCGCAATGGGCGCAGCCCTGGATGGCGCGGGCCAATGGCAGCAGGCGCAGGAGCGTTACCGCGCCGCCATTCAGGCCGCGCCCGCCGACCAGGCCGGCGGCTGCGATGCGCGCTTCGATCTGGCCAATCTGGAATTGCGCCACGACGACTTCAAGGCCGCCGAAACCGAATTCCGCGCGCAGGTTGCCGTTTGCCCTGAAGACGCGGAATCGCGCAGCGGCCTGGGTGCGGCCCTGTTGGGAGCCGGTCGCGCCGACGAAGCGGAGCGAGAATTTCGCCGCGCACTGGAACTTGATCCCGGCGATTTCACGGCGCTATTGAACCTGGGCGCCACGGCTGCCGACGCAGGCCAGCCGGAGCCTGCGGCCAAGCTGCTTGAGGCTGCCGTCCGCGCAAAACCCACCTCGCCGGACGCGCATGAAAAGCTGGCGGCGGACTACGCGCAGCTAGGCCGGATGAACGAAGCCCTCGCGCAGCTCCGTATCGCCGCCGGACTTGCGCCAGCCGACGCAAAACTCCATTCCTCGCTGTCGCAGGTGCTTGACGCCCTCGGCCAATCCGAAGAGGCTTTCACCGAGCAGAAACAAGCGCTTCAACTCGATCCGAACGATGCCGACGGATGGAATAACCTCGGCGCCATGCTGGCCCGGGGCGGGCAGAACGACGCAGCGCGGGCCGCCTTCGAACACGCTCTAAAAATCCAGCCGGATCACGCCCAGGCCCGCGCCAATCTGGCACGGCTTGCGGGGCAGAATTAATTATTTGAGCGGTGCTGATTGTTGCGCACTAAACGTGTCCGCAACGACATACGATTCACCAAAATGGAGAACTCTTGGCCGTGTGGCCTTCCGTTTGGGGTTGCTTCGGATGGTCACTTGAACTTGTTCGCCAATTGCCTTGAGCGCTTTGGCATAAGTTCGAATCAGGAAATCCGGACCTCGACACACGAACTTGTTGCGGGAGACAGGCGCCAGAGTCGGGGTGGAGGCGGTGCCGTGCCAACGGAATAGGTAACGATCAAATGGAATCCAGTCATCGGATTCTGCTACATGCGCCCTGAAAAGCGCGTCGAGCACCTTGGACTCCTCACAATTGCTTGGCCAGCGCAGTTCGGCCTGCCGTGCAAAGTACTGGCGTGCGGCCGGGTGACTGCTCGAATACAGTGCCATTCCGCCTCCATCGAGGTCCGTGATTTGTGCCTCATGAATTCCGCGGCAGTTCACTTTCCAGCCATCAACTTTTTTCCCTTGCTTCCCCCGGTGAATACTGAAAGACAGCTCAATGCCACCCGGTATCCTGCGAAACTGATCCAGGCGTACCCAGCTATCTTCTATCGAGTAGATCAACTTGACTGCATTCTGAATAATCATTGTGATTGGCCGTCTTCGCTTTCGATGTCCGGTTCATTCTAGTGGATCGCCAGAGCTTGACCGGTTCGCCGCTTCGCTCTGATATACCTAAAACCATGCGTGGCGTATCTCCCTGGCCCGTCGCAATCTTCATCGCATTCGTTCTTGTTTTGGCCGCTCCGTTGCGTGCCCAGCAGGGTCCTGACGAATTTCGCTGGGTCGACTTCCACCTGCAAAGCGACCAGGACACCATCGTTTGGGTCACCCGCTCCCTGCAACGGGAAAAGTGGACCGCCATCCGCGAAATCGGTGTCGAATTCGATGCGGCGCTGGTGGTGACTACCCTGCGCGCCACTCCGCAGTCGGCGGCCAACGATGACACGTTTACCGTGTGGAACGCTTCGCTGACCACGCATGCCATTGCGCCGCTGGTCAAAGGGGTGAATCTTCGCTGGCTCGACTGGATGCGCTTTCAGGAAGGCTTGCGGCCGGAGCCGACCATGCTCTACGACAACTGCAGCGAGTGCGCCGCAGACACCTTTTTCACTGCATTTCACTACGACTTTCCGCAGCACATGTGGACCGCGCGGTGGCTGCGCGGCGGCCAGGGTGTTCCGGTCTGGAGCGGAAATCCGCCTGACGGTGTCACCTGGTACCAGGCTTACGCCGTCCTGGCCGATCTGCATGACCAGCAATACGTCGCCACATGGGCTCACTTCGATTATGGGAAACAGAAACCGCCAGAGGACTATCTCTTTCGTTATGATCTTGATCCTCTGACCCGCCTTGAACGCACAGACACACTTGTCGGTAAAGATGCGGATGCCATGAAGCAGAAGATTTGCCGTGCGTCCAACACGACACCTGGGATGGCTCGCGGCCAGGACTCGCCGCTTTGCCAGGTCACCGAGAAGGCAAAGCCCGAGCGCAGGCCCGTGACTACCCCGCCGGCCAACAATCGGGGCCAGTCCGTACCCCCTGCGGCCCGCAACTGATCGTGCACATCGTGATCAATTGAGGACAGTTTGGCCTCCAGGATGTAGGTACGATCTTCCCCATAGGAAG
Source organism: Occallatibacter sp. (assembly GCA_049514915.1). Classification (GTDB taxonomy): domain Bacteria; phylum Acidobacteriota; class Terriglobia; order Terriglobales; family Acidobacteriaceae; genus Telmatobacter. Next base: position 99,485 of record JBEKUP010000014.1, read on the forward strand.
AACGAAGCCGGTCTTCCCAGGCAATGCTCTTGAAGGCGCGTTGCCTGCTGTTGGCTCAACTGCCCACACCCTTGTCCCCGCGCAGAGACCTATAGGGACAGCCCCCTCAGGCAAATGCAGCACCCCCGACCGCATCTAACGCACCGGAGAGTGATATGACACGTATTCCACAAGTTGCGCCCTTGCCTCTGCTCGGCCTGGCGGTTCTGCTTTCGATCGCCGGATGCAAATCGAATGAGAATGCCGCCAACAATCAAGCGGCTACAGCGGACCAATCCCAGACCGCTGCCCAGGCTTCTGATCCGGCCTCCGCCAACGTCGCGCCCATCTCCAACAGCACGAGCGCGGCAACCACGTCTGCCTCCGATCAGAACGCCGCCCCGGCCTATCAAGGGGCTCCTCCTCCCAATACGGACGCCTACTATCAGCAGGTTGCGGATCAGGAACCCGATGACGACGACTCGGACAATGGCGAGCAGGCCGAATACACCGCTCCCGATCCTCCTCCTCCGCTGCCGGATTACCAACAGCCGCCCGATCCCGGTGATGGATATATCTGGACTCCCGGCTACTGGGGTTGGGCTTCAAGCGGGTACTACTGGGTGCCCGGCGTGTGGGTCGAAGCTCCGTATCAGGGAGCGCTTTGGACTCCCGGTTACTGGGGCTACGTGCATAATCACTATGGATTCTTCCACGGATACTGGGGCCCGCACATCGGCTTCTACGGCGGCGTGAATTACGGCTTCGGCTATGTCGGCACCGGATACCAAGGCGGTTACTGGAATTCCGGCCATTTCTACTACAATCGCGCCGTCAACAACGTCAACGTCTCCGTTGTGCACAACGTCTATGAGCATCCGGTCCCGCAGGTCAATGTCCGCATCAGCTTCCATGGCGGTGAGGGAGGCATACGGCTCCGTCCCCGGCCGGCGGAGTTGGTTGCGCTGCGCGAACCCCACGCGGCGCCCATGGCGACTCAGCTCCAGGTGCAGCATGAAGCCAGCGTAAACCGCGCCAACTTCGTCTCTGTCAATCACGGACGCCCGGCCGAGATGGTGATCAGCAAGCCAATCGCTGCCGATCATGGCGTGCGTCCTGTGGCTGCGCCGATCCCGCATAACCTGCCCGCACCGCGTCCCATGGCAGCGGCTGCCGCACCGGGCCGTCCCGGGCAGGAAGGTCACCCAATGGCTCCCGCGCCGCAGCATCCCACACCGGAAGCGCGTCCCGGAGCGCCGAACGCGCAGCGTCCGGCTCCAGAAGCGCATCCCATGGCACCGAACCAACCGCATGCAGCGCCGGAAGCGCGTCCCATGGCGCCCAACCAGCAACATCCTGCACAGGAAGCGCGTCCGATGACGCCGGCGCCTCAGCATCCTGCGCAGCAGGCGCATCCCATGGCACCAACCCCTAACCACCCCACGCCGGAAGCACGCCCTGCAGCCCCGGCGCACACCAATCCACCTCCGCGGACTGAGGCTGCACCCCGGACCGAGTCGCACCCGGCAGCTCCGGCGGCTCATCCGGCCCCGCCTCCTGCCGCGAGACCAGCTCCGCGTCCCGCTGAAAAGCCGGCTCCGCACCCGGCCGCGAAGCCAAATCCGGAACAGCAAAAGAAACCTGAGTCGGAAAAAAAGAAGCCTGAGTAACAGCAAAAGCCCTGATTTCCGCGCCAAACATCGCGGGAATCAGGGCAATTGCACGAAGTTAAAAGAACTATTGAGCTGTAAGAACGCGAATCGCAACAAGGTTGCGCACCCACCGCGCCGGACGCTTTTCTCCCGTAGTCACCAACTTCAGCGGACCGTCATCGGCAATCGGCTTGCCGTCCTGGCTGTCGGCCACAATCACCGTGCCGTCATGCACGTCCGGGGTTACTTCACCCACCGAGTAAACCACCTTGTATCCGTCCACGCCTTCCGCTACCAGGTAAAGCTGAAACTCCTTCCCGTGAGGCTTGTCCGGCACGCCCAGGCGCGTCAGCAGGTCGATCAGCGCCACGCCCGAGTATGTCTGCGAAGCTTTGGCGTGCTCGTTATAGACCTTGATCGTGGTATGCGGAAGCGCAGCTAATGTGGCCGGCGTCCATTCGGCGCTTTTATCTCCAAAACTGATCTTCAGCGGACCCACAGGCCCAGACGGCTTGCTGTGTTCCATCGTCATGCCGCCCATCGGCGCGGCGTCCGGTTTGCTCTGGGGCGCCTGCGCAATCGCCAACCCGGCGCTCAATGCCAAACCGAGAATCGTGGCACCCATCTTCCTATGCATGATTCACTCCCGGAATCCATCGTATACTGGCTCCATGTCAGTTGTGCGCAACATTGCCGCCATTGCCAAGGGCATGAGCATCACCTTCGGAGAAATCTTCGAGCCGACTCAGGTGGAGAACTACCCCGACGGCAAAGGGCCTTTGCGCGGCGCGGTGTTCGAGCAGCGCTTTCGCGGCGCGCACGTGCTGCAGCGCGACGAAAATGGTTTGGAGAAGTGTGTAGCGTGCTTCCTGTGCGCTGCGGCCTGCCCTTCCAACTGCATTTTCATTGAGGCGGCGGAGAATACCGAAGAGCAGCGCATCTCCTCTTCCGAGCGTTATGCCAAGGTTTACAACATTGATTACAACCGCTGCATCTTCTGCGGGTATTGTGTTGAGGCTTGCCCCACAGACGCCATCACTCACGGCCATGGATTTGAGCTCGCCACGCTGAACGCGACCAACCTGGTGATGCGCAAGGAAGATATGCTGGTGCCGGTGAGTGCGCTGACGGCCGCGAAGTGAGCTTCGGACGCACTTGAATACTTAATTCAAGCGCCACTCGATCTATCGAGCTCTCCGCGCCGAATGCCGCTGATCCAAAGCATGCCGCAGCAGGGTCTTGATGACAGCTTGCCGGCTGACATTCAGTTGTCTGGCTTCCTCATCAAGCTCTTGTAACATGGGCAATGCAAAGTCCACATTAACCCGTTGAATCGGCGGCATCATTTTGCCCTTGCTAGTAAAGAAACGGGAGATGTCCTCTCCTTTGTCGGCGAGGTCCGCAATCTTATCAGCGGTCGGCGGCTTCGGATGTTTAAGCGTTTTTGGCATATTCCCGTGTGTATAACTGTTATACCATATCCTTGTCCACTTTCCGAGCCGGGTAAAATCAGGAGCGACTCGACCGAGCATTCAAGACGGTGAGGAATGCGAATGGCCTCAAAGCAAGTCTCACGCTCAGCCAACCAGGCAGGGAAGTCGAACACCCCCTCATCGCGCGGCTTTGACAAGGATCTGGCCGAATTCGAAGCCTTCTCCGAATCACTCCGCTTGCAGCCCGTTCCCGACGCCGCCCAGGTCGCCTATCTCCGCAAAACCCTTACCCACAAGAGCAACTTCCTGGTCTCGAAGGCCGCCAAACTGGTGGCCGACACCGAGCTTGTCGTACTGCTCCCCGACGTCCTTACCGCCTATGAACGCTTCTTCACCGATGCAGCCAAAACCGATCCCCAGTGCTGGGCAAAAAGCGCGCTCTCGAAAGCCCTGGTGAAGCTCGGGCACCGCACAGTCGCTGAATATCTGCGCGGCATGCGGCACCACCAGATGGAAGCAAGTTGGGGTCCGCCGGTCGACACCGCCGGAGCCCTGCGCGGCACCTGCACCCATGCGCTCGTCGACTGCCCCGGCATCTCCGATTCGGATCTGCTCACCGCCCTGCTTGGACCCCTCACCGACAGCGACAAAACCGTCCGCATGGAAGCCGCTCGCGCCATCGGCCAGGTGGGCGGCGTCAGCGCCATGCTCATTCTGCGCCTGCGCGCCATGCTCGGCCCCGAACAAACCGCGCAGGAAGAACCTGAAGTGCTGGGCGAGGTTTACCGTTCCCTCCTGTCTCTTGAAGGCGCCCATGCAATCCCCGTCGTTGCAAGCCGTCTTGAGCCCGGCGACGAGCTGGCCGGGGAGGCTGCGTTTGCTCTTGCCGAGCTGCGCACCCCGGAAGCCCTTCAGCCGTTGCTGGCTCGCCTCCAGAGCGGCCCCGACACCTGGTTTACCGGGATACTTCTCAGCGCCATCGCTCTCACCCGTTTGCCCGAAGCTATCGACTTCCTTATCTCGCTGATAGAGCGCGACGGCCGCGAAGCCTCGGCGGCCATTGAAGCCATAGGCCGAATGGTGCCCAACGCCGACCTCCGCACCCGCGTGAAGCTGGTCGTGGATCAGTCTGGTAGCCCGCGGTTACAGCAGGCATTTCGGCAGCATTTGCCATAGTGGTTGTGTTTCCAATCACACCCCTCAGTGCAACCCCTCTCTTCATACCCCCCAGGGGTTTGACGGGGGCATTCGCAGATGTTCTTATTCATCCTTCGGAGCGAGCAGAGCTTGTTCCGTCGCAAAAAAGGAGATTCATAAATGCAAACGGGTTTGGGCATGTTGACCGCGGTTCTTGTATCGTTTTCGTTCGTTTCCGGTTGTGGCAGCGGAGGCGGGGGCGGAAGCACGTCCGGCCCGACCACACCAAACCTGACATTTGCGGCGATTCCCACTCAGACCTACGGCGCTCCACCGTTCACCGTGAGCGCATCGTCGGCATCCAGCGGGGCAATCACGTACTCGGTGACCAGCGGCCCGGCCACCATTTCCGGTGCAACAGTGACCATTACCGGCGTCGGCTCGGTCGCGCTGTCCGCCAGCCAGGCAGCTAGCGGCAACTACACCGCGGCAACCGCTGCCACAAGTTTTACCGTCAATGGGGAGGCGCCGACGCTAACATTCGCGGCCATCCCAACCCAAGTTTTTGGTAATCCGCCTTTCACGGTGAGCGCCAGTTCGGCATCAAGCGGTGCGATTACCTATTCTGTTACGAGCGGCCCCGCAACTATCTCCGGCGCGACAGTAACATTGACCGGGTCTGGCACAGTGGACTTGCAGGCCAGCCAGGCGGCAAGTGGAAACTACGCGTCTGCAACGGCTACCACCAGTTTTACTGTGAGCGCGGCAGCGGCGGCTACTCCCACCATTACAACATCTACCACTAACGGAGCGCAGAACGGTGCAGTGATTGTCAGTCTGGCTTCGACCACGGCCAACGCCACCATCTATTACACGCTGGATGGCACTACGCCAACGGCCTCTTCGCAAATCTACGTGGCGCCCATCCTCGTTTCCTCCGATATCACGGTCAATGCGATTGCGGTCAAATCTGGATTTAGCAACAGCAGCGTAGCCACCCAGGCCTTTACGCCCGGCATTTCCTCGGGAATGCTCGTCTGGTCAGACGAATTCTCAAACTCCGGCGCTGGCCCCGCGCAGCCGAACCCGGCGACCTGGACTTACGACGTCGGAACCGATTGCTGTGGCAACAATGAACTGGAAACGTATTGCGCGTGGGCTTCGACAACAGGGCCCTGCAATCCCGCCAATCCGAATGCGTACCTGGGCACGGACAACTACCTTCACATCGTGGCTGAACAGCCAACCGCGGGAACCGCGACGTATACCTCGGGCCGGCTGAAAAGCGAGGGGCTTTTCAGCTTTATGTACGGGCGAATCGAAGCAAGAATAATGGTTCCCGAATCGCAAGGCATGTGGCCCGCGTTCTGGATGCTGGGCAACAACATCAACACCAACCCATGGCCGGCCTGTGGCGAACTCGACATCATGGAGCACATCGACGGCAACAACACGCCGTTTGGTGGGGGTACCGGCACAGGACCCGGCTACGACTGGACTCAGTCTTCGATCCACGGAACCAACCTCAACGGTGGCACGCCCTACACGACATCGGGTTTCTCCGCAGCCGCGTGGCATACCTACGGCATGATCTGGACCAAGGGACAGATTCAGTACTATGTCGACAGCCCAAGCAACATCTACGAGACATTTACGCCCACTTCACCCGGTGGGGGGACCTGGCCGTTCGACCAGGGACCGCAGTTTATCCTGCTCAATCTCGCGGTTGGCGGTTCCTGGCCTGGAAATCCCAATTCCACAACTGTCTTCCCATCGCAGATGTTGGTGGATTACGTGAGGATCTATCAACCGTAGCTGGAACAGGGAACGGCAAGGAGGGAGCCGTCGGGGCCGCTGCGTTCGTTGCAGCCAATTACCGTTCGGCTCCCTTTGCGCGCCGTTTGCTGCTAACACACTTGCGCCCGCAATGACCATGTGGTAAAACCTAACTAATCAAGTTTGCCCCCAAAGGGCAGGCCTGAGTTTCATGCAGAGTGGCTGAGGGACGAGCCCTGTGACGCCACGACAACCTGCCCGCGCAAAACGGGAGTATGGTGTCAACTCTTGCCCGGAGACGGGGAACATGAGATTCGGGGGT
>JBEKUP010000015.1:0-103669 GCA_049514915.1 Occallatibacter sp.
CGCCATCGACCGGAACCACTCAGGACGCCAACCCGATCTTCTCTTCCCCATCTGCAGTTCTCCATTCCCTGCAAATGCGCTCATTTTAAAATGTCTCACTTTTGGGGGTCACTTCAGAACGCTTTTTTGAAAAGTGCGCTTATTCTGCACGATGTTTTTGCTTAAATTATTGATAATGCATTACTTATTGCGATTTTGTTCTCGACGCAATTGCGGCCAGAATACGCATCATCTTAGGCCAAGGGCAGGGTGGCTGCCCGGCGGCTGGATTGCCAGTTCCCGATGATTCCGATGTGGAGCGGTTGGGGGACGGTGGGGCGTTTACCGTTACCGATGTTGCCAATCCGAACAGGCGCCAAAGTCCCCGAAGATGGCTCTTCTCTAAATTTTGGTCGCTTCCGGCTTGCGCTCGACTGATTACCGGCGTCCAGCACAACATCCCAAACAGACTGCCAGGAATTATGAGGCCGGCCGTCGATTGGATACCTCGCTTGAACGGCTTTTCTTCCCCGCCTGCTTGTCTGGAATTCTGGAGCGCAAGATACGCACCTCAAGAAGCAGGCCCTCCCCGTTCATCTCATCTTGAAGTCTTGTGATGGTCGCGCCGTTCAACCCCTCGGTCTGGTTGATGAGCTCGACCAGCAGTTGGTCGAGGTGATTCAACACTGTTGTCAGCGCAGGATCGTTGTCCTCGGCGGCATTTTGCCGGCAGATGAGATTGGCCGCCTCAAGGCTCACGGCCTCATCCCGAAGTACAGAAAGCAACTCCTCGCTCCCTGCATCGGCATGTTTGAGTTCCACAAGTAGCCGCTCTGAGCGGTCCAGATGGTCGCCGAGAACGACAACGACTGCGCCCTCCTGCGGATGCCCGATCGGTGGCTGCACCTGCGGCGGATTGGCACTCGCGGTTGTCGATTGGTGCTTGTGCCGCCAGATTCCCCCAACGTCGAAGGCCCCTGCAACCATCGGAGCGCTGGTGGCGGCATCGCTCGGGCCTCTCAATATCCCCACAGGCGACACATAGATCGTTTGCGCCATCGCATTCCGCGGAGTAGTGCGTGCCTCGTTCTGAACTGGCAGTTGGGCCGAAAGCACAGGTGTGATAACGAGCAACAAGGCAAGAGTGGTGTGAGGTGACTTGGTGAATACTGCCAACACTACCCGTCCGGCAAAGAACTCATGGACTCGACCGCCGCTCGCGGGGCTCATAGAGCGTAGATACTTGCTCATGCATGATTCCTCCTTGGCTACATGAAGCCATGTGAGAAGGAACCTGGAAAAGGTAAAGATACGGAAAGTTAGAGAAGAAGCTTAGGCGTATCCGGCATTTTCCGCACAGTTCCGTTTACGTGCGGAGGAAGAGGAACTGCTTGAAGTGAGGATTAGCCTGGGTGGAAATCTGACCGAGGCACTCCCAACCGTGACTAGCTGCATATGCCGACAACTGTGATGTTTGATAGCGTGTAGAAGTTAGCAGGATGACCTCTCGCCCATTGACATCAAGTGTCACGACAACAGATCGACTCTGAGGTATGTCACTTACATGGCCGTCCTCACCAGACCGTAAATGAACCTTGATGCGCCGCAGTGCGCGTTCTAGAGACTCGGGGTGGCTTGATTCAGATTCGCTCAGGACACCTCTCACAACAGGTTTGAGCCATAGCCTCAAATCCTGATTGTCGTATTTGCCGACTAGGATATGTTGATCTTCAAGAGAAAGGTCGTCGATTGTGTCCGCGCTCATGACGAGCAGGTCTCTGTGGGCCGCCACCTGATCGAGAGATCGGAAAAATGCTGCCTCGCTAAGGTTTCCAATCGTTCCACCGGTGATCGCAAATACAACGGCGCCGTGTTCATGAAATCGATCGTGATCCCGTTTATTGAATGAGAGTATGTCCCGATGAACGGGTTTAAGCACTACCTTTCTTCGGAAACTGTTGAATACTGCGGCGTTCCCGCACAGCCACATCGCCGAGTAGCGAAGCATATACAGGCTGATGTCGATCAGATAGTGATAGTTGCAGTTCCCGCCGTGATCCTGCTTGGTCAGATTTCGCAAGAAAAGGAGATCCTTTGCAGGTGCTCCTCCGCCTGCAAGCATCACTGAGGTAGTGGGCTTGCTGCGTTCGACACACGCTATCCATTCCGGACTTTCGAAAAGCGCCCGAAGACTCATCAGACAGTGGTCATACGTCGGATACGATTGAGCGTCGATGATCCGCGACCAGGCATCGGACGACTCGGGATCAAGGTAATAGTGCTTCTGATCTATCCTTCCCTCAGCCAGCCCGGATGCGATTGTTTGGATTGGCCCGGTATGTTGGAGCCATATCGCACCCAGGCCCTCCATATCCAGGTTTCGCGACGTGGTCACCACGGGTGAGCTGCCCACCTGACTCTCCGTCTGATCTAACGGCGTCTCAAGTACTCTCAACATATGTGCTGCAACGGCACGCTCCTCGGGACCGAGAAACGCGACGGTCTGTGCGATCGTGGCTTCGATCAGCGTTGAGCCGTTCACACCTGGCTCGCATTTCAGTTCCTCGGCCAATCCGTTGAAGAATTCCTGGATGCCGGCGCCATAACTCGGCGTTGAGCGGCCTGTAACCCACTTCACCACATTCGCATAGACCCTTTCGGCGAGGTCCTGATCTTTCTCGCGCCAAAGAATTGAATAGACGACAGACCTGTTGGACTGAACGTTTAGCAGTCGCTGGTAGAGCTTGAACTTCTGGCTCCAAACACTTCCCGTATCCGACATTGGTTTGCCTCGCTGGTTTGCCTAGTTGTCCGTTAGTCGCGCGAGCAGGAAATTTGTGGAAAGCGCGAGCGCCATCCCTGGCGCTGCTGCATTCATTGCTGCGTCTAGTCCGCAAGTGCGCCAGGCAATGGCGGTGCAGGTCCCGACGAGAACGGAGACGATGAGAGATGTGTCTGTGTGGCGCCAGTTCAGCACTCGGATCAGCATCGCTGGAGCCAGTCCTGCTCCCATCAGCGAAACGGATGAGAGAGCAAGGTCTACCACTGTCCTATGCAGATTCAGAGACAAAAACATGGTGGAAACGCCAATGATCGCTGTGAATGGCCACAGTTCCTCCGGGTGTTGGCGTTTCTCCTGTACGTGGCCGAACAAGTCGCACGCAGTAGTCTGAGCCATTGCAACCAGCAGGCTGTTTGAGGTCGCGGCAATTGTCGCGAAGATGTCCGCCGAGATTATTCCAGTGAAGAACGGTCCAGTGTTTGCCCGGAAGAATAGACTCAATCCTTTCTCCGGGTCGGCAATTGAGGGCATCACACCGCGCAGCACCAAACCAAACACCGTCATGGAAATCCACGTGAACTGTACGAATGAGTTGTAGATCCACCATGCGGAGCGGGTTTCTTCCGGCGTCGCACCAGCCAAATAGCGCGTTACCATTTGCGGCTGGCCCAACCCGAAGCCGAGAGCAGCCGCCGCGAAGCCAATGATTACCGGGAGGCCGGCAAGCACTAGCCCATGCGGAAAGATGCGGAGAAAGTCAGGGCCGGCAGCCTTGATGTTTTGCCAAAATGCAGTGGAATCGCGGGACGCGACGATTGCCACAGTCGCCATTGCAATAACAGTGCCAATCACGCGAATAATCGCCTGCATCGAATCGACGTACACCGAGCCTCTGAATCCGCCGATCGCGGTGTAGATCACGATCAGTGCGGCAAACACCAGCAAAGATACCACCCCGTCAAATCCAAACGCGCCGCCCAGGAACTTTTGTCCTGCAAGCCATTGAGCTGAGACATAGCCCCCGAGGCATACAAGGATGAGAACGGCGATAATCCGTTTGAGTCCCGCTTTCAGTTGCGGCCTGATACCATTCACAATTACGTCGGTCATGGTGGTTGCCTTGATGGCTCGACCGGTGGCATTGATCCGCTGCGGGAATACCAACCAGAAAATCACATCGCCGAGCAGCCAGGACAATGGCAGTAAAAGCCATTGAGCGCCGAAGGAGTATCCGAGGCCCACGGCCGCAGTCACCACGAAGCCGCTATTGGCTGTGGCTCCCGCGCTGAGTCCAACCAGCCACCGATTCAGGCGCTGCTCCGATAATGTGGCAGAGGCCACCTGTTTCGAATCGCGCCTGCCTAGGATGGCAACCGCGAAGGTCCCCAGCAGCATTATCGCGAAAACGATGATTGAAATGTCCACGCCGTTCTTGGTCCAAGATCAAGAATGCTATTTCGATACGGGAATTGATAGGGAAACAAGCGGAAAGTTACTGAGAGCACCTGGAACGAGCTCTGGGCTTACGCAAATGCGCCGATGCGCTCGTTCGCGAGGGACAGGTCCTCAAAAGTCGGCTTATCGGCAGTGATGGACCCGAACATCAGGATTTAATTGGATGGGCTGAGGGGTTTGCTTAGGGTTCTGAACGCGAGTGTCGTCGCGTACACGGGTTTTCTGTTTTTCGGTGGGAGGGGCGTCGATGTTTCACTCCGGCTGCACAACGCTGTCACTCAACCCCACAACGAACCCGTCTGTGGACGCCCGATCGCTGTGCTTAGAGAGCGCCCATGGGGCTTCCACTCCAGCGACGAAGATCTGTCGCTGGGTGCCTGAAAGAACCCCGGCATACAACTCGGCGTCGGCATGCGACTCGGCGGTGATGCTCGGGAGAACATTGCTGCGGTTTCCGCCGCTTGCAGCGAAGCTGAGGGGGGCGTCCCAATACCGACGTTGCCGGTGGACGGTTATGGATAAGTTATCGTCTGCGCGTTGGCTCTTGTTGCGAAGATTGCGATATAAAACAACGATCCCATTACTCGCTTTTGATTCACTTTCCTATCCTTTCCAGTCCGACTGGATTTTGGCGAGGCGCTGGCGAGTTACATCTGCTTTCGCACATGGTCCAACGCAACGGTATTTCCACGAAACACAAAAATCAAGTGTTAGGCTTAGCATCGAATTGTTGTGCATTCGGTGCGTCGCGTCAAGAGTAAACGGCTTTTTTCTTCTGTATTGATTCAAGGTAACCATTGCTATTGAAGAGTTAGTTATCAGTTATCGAGTAAGAAAAATGGTTACCCCGAAGGGCGGGCGGACAGTTATTGGTTTTTACCTCTGTCGTCAAGGTACGGCGTCAAATTGAGCCCGAATGTAACAGGTACGCAAGTGATTATTGGACGGTAAGCTGTTGATTATGCAGTGAGGAGTCGATTTTGGACCCGTTGCGGCGAATAGGCGTGATGAGGATCACTTCCGCAATTCCTCATAATGAGGATCATCAACGCGATCGTTCTTCGATTCTTCCGAGCGAACTGCCGTTTCCTCTCTTTGGAAGGACCTCGCATGGAGATTTGAGTCGATCAGCCTTACAGTTTCGCCTGTCCGCGAAGGTCTTTCACCTGGTTTGCTCAGTACCGAGTGGCCATGTCCTACGTTGGCATCAACATCGGCGCACTGACGGTCAAGGTGGTTTCGGTCCAGTCCCATGTCAAAAATGCCAAAGTGACAGCCCACCAGGGGCGCCCCCTGGAAGTGCTTGAGCAGTTGCTCGCGCAGCCGGAGTTCGCGGGCGCTGAGCATTTCGGCGTATCCGGCCATCTGGGGCACATTTCGGAATTTGCCGCCATCCAACGAGCCTTGTGCGAAGTGGGGGGCGAGTTTGATGCGGTAGCTTCGCTGGGCGGCGAGTCATTTCTGGTCTATGCGCTTATAGATGGAAGAGTCACGAATGTGCTATCGCACAACAAGTGCGCGGCCGGCAGCGGCGAATTCTTTGTGCAACTGATTGGCCGCATGGGACTCGACATTGATGCGGCAATTCAACTCTCGGCTTCGGGGAAGGTTGTACCGCTGGCTTCACGCTGCACGGTGCATTGCAAATCCGACGTGACGCATAAGCTGAATCGCCACGAGGCTACGCCCGCGGATATCCTGACCACGCTGCACGACAGCATGGCCAGCAAAGTGGTTGCGCTGCTCGAGAAAAGCCAGAACACTCTGCGGCGCGTGTTGTTGATCGGGGGCGTGACCCGCAACGAAGCCCTGGTGCGGACACTGCGCGACAAGTTGCCCGCGACTGAACTCATCGTGCTCCCGGAGAGTCCCTGGTTCGAAGCGTGGGGGGCAGCGCTGCTCACGCGCGACAATCCACTCTACACATCCCCGCACATTGCCCATCCGCCCGTCTTCGAGACTCTCCCGCCTTTGTATCGCTACAAGGAGCAGGTGGAGGTGATGGCCGCCCCTCCACTTCGGACGGCGCCCGATGGTCCATTGGTTCTGGGAGTGGACGCGGGCTCGACGACTACCAAGGCGATCCTGCTGGATCCGGCGACGCGCGACCTTGTCGCCCGGAACTATGCGCGCACGCGCGATGATCCCGTTGCGGCGGTTTGTGAGTGCCTCAGAGCTCTGATTGATCAAGTGGGCAATCGGCCGGTAGGTCTTGTCAGCACGACAGGTTCGGCCCGGGAACTTATTGGCGCGTGGCTAGGCACTGAGCAGGTCTACAACGAGATATCGGCTCATGCCGCCGGCGCAACGCACTTTGCCCCCGACGCTGACACGATTTTTGAAATCGGCGGCCAGGATGCGAAGTATATTTATCTTTGCAATGGCGTGCCCATCGGTTATGCGATGAACAACGCCTGCTCCGCGGGCACGGGCTCTTTTCTCGAAGAGAGCGCTCAAAGCGATCTTGGGATTCATGTCTCGGATATCGCAGACATTGCGTTGACTGCGCCGGTGCCCGTGAAGTTCAAGACGACGTGCGCGGCGTTCATCAACTCCGACATCCGCATCGCCCAACAACAAGGCCAGGAGCGCGACAACATTCTTGCCGGCCTGGTGTATGCAATCGCCGAGAACTATCTGACGAAAGTCAAGGGACAGCGCCCGGTGGGGAAGAAAGTGCTTCTGCAGGGAGGGGTGGCTCTGAACCGTGCGGTTGCATACGCGTTTGCGCATCGCGTTGGGCGCCCCGTGGTGATCCCACCTAACCCTGAACTGCTGGGCGCTCTGGGCGTGGGATTGCTGGCTCTCGACCGGTCAAGCAACGTGTTGGGCAATCGCTTGAGGACGACTACCGATCTTGAAACTCTTGTGTCCGCAGAGATGAAACTCGTTGGCCGATTTGTATGCCGCGCGTGCAAGATGTGCTGCAGCATTGAGCGCTTCGAAGTTGCCGGCAGACGCTTTCCATTTGGCGGCCGGTGCAGCCTGTATGAGAACGTGTGGAAGAGAAAGACGCGCCTCGCGCCCGCGCTGGACCTGGTGGAACAGCGAGCCGCGATCATCTATGACTTTCCCAGACACACACATACAGAGCCAAGGACTGCACCGAAGACGCGTCCTTATTGGGACGTTGGACCCGCACTTGAAGCCGCCAAGTCGTTTATTGAAGAATCGTTCAGTCACCCCAATGGTGCGACAGCAGCAGTCCTGGAAAAGCGCATTGGCATTCCTCGCGCACTTACGACGCACTCTTTATTCCCTCTGTATTCGACTTTCTTCTCGGTGCTCGGAATCGAGGTTGTGTTGTCCGGCGTAGACCCGCGGGGCGACCTTAGATCGCATTCAGGCTTCTGTCTGCCGGCGCAGATTGCGCACGGCGCAATCCTGGATCTGGCACACCATGATGTGCACCTGGTTTTTCTGCCGCAGGTGGCGCGCATGCCTCAACACGACTCGGGTAAAGACTCCTACCTCTGCCCGATCACACAGGCCGGCCCTTATTTTTTAGCCAAGGCATTTCCCGATACGCAATTCCTTTCGCCGGTCCTCGACTTCACCAATGGATACGCGGCCAATGCGGCGATGACCGACATGGCCGTGCGCGATTTGGGCGTCTCGCGTGAGCTGGCCAACGAGGCCTGGGCCACGGCCATTGGCGAGCAGACGAGAGCTGACTGCGCTCTGATTGAGATCGGCCGACAGGCACTTGCCAAGGCGCTGGCAGGCGACAAGCCAGCCATTCTGCTGGCCGGGCACAGCTATAACGCTTATACGCCAGAGGCATCGCAATCCGTCGGCAAGAAGCTCTCCAGCATGGGTGTGCAAGTGATTCCCGCGGATTGCCTTATGCCGGCCGGTGCTGGACCTACGGTTTGGCATTTCGCGAATCAGATATTAAACGCGGCCGCGCTGGCAAAGCGGTATCCCAACCTCTTTCTCCTCAGCGTCAGCAATTTCAGTTGCACCATCGATGCCTTCACTCACTCCCTGCTCGCCTCCGAGCTGAAATCCAAGCCATACCTGACTCTCGAAATCGATGCCCACACCGCAGACGCCGGGGTGCAAACGCGCCTCGAGGCTTTTCTCGATATCGTGCAAAACTACCGCGCGACTCAACCGAGCCTGTCCCGGCCGTTCACTCCATGCCAACTGGTCAAAGGCGGAGTTGTGATCGCATCGAATGGCGAGCGAGTGCAGCTCACAGATCCAAGAGTCAAACTGCACTTCCTCAACTTTTCGCAGTATCATGCCGAGTCCGCAGCCATGGGCCTCGGCTGGCTCGGTTTGCATTCAGGTCCGGTAGTGCCTATGGATCGAAGCCAACTCGACCTCGGCCTGCAATTGACCTCCGGGCGCGAGTGTCTCCCTCTGCCTCTGTCCATCGGACAACTCCTCCAAATCGATCGAGATCGTGAGCCCGGAGAGATCGTTGGCTTCATCATGATGCGCGGTGGAGCGCCTTGCGTGAGCGAAGCCTACATGGACTATTTCGAACGATTCATTGTCGAACAACGGTTGGCCGACGTGTTCATGGTCAACCCCAGACCGGAAAACGAATACTTAGGATTCAATCCGTTCATTTTGATGAAGCATCTCTCCCCGGCCATACTCCTGGCGGACATCCTTGTCGAGATCGATTACGTGTTGCGCGTGGTGGGGGCATCCGGCAGCATGGAGCGGTTTCAACGGGTATGGAAAAGATTCAGGGCCAAGGCGACAAGTCTCGAAGAGTTCGATTGTGAGCTGCCGGGATTTGTAGACGATCTAGCCGCACTTCCGCGAAGCCGGGAACCAATGACCTGCCCCCGAGTTCTTGTCACGGGCGACTTCTTCGCGCGCTTCAGCCCGTTCTTCATGGATGGAGTCCGCGACCTGTACGCGGCACGGGGAATCATCCTGAAGCCCGTGGATCTGACCGACCTCTTCCTTTATGTTACCTACGATGGACTTAGGGGCACGGCAAACAACTGGGGCATGAAACCGGGAGGTTTCGCCCTGGCCAAAGCCTGTACGCGAGTGCTCGAGCCCGACGGACAACAGTATTTGCAGCAATGGTGGGGATATCAGTCCGGGCGAAAATCCGAACAACACTACCGCGAGATCTTCATGAAGACCGGACTTCTGGTATCCAGGTCGAATGATGTTGTCGCCGCGTTCGAGAAGAGCTCCAAACACATCTCGCCACAGATTTTCGGTGAGATTACCCCAACCGTAGGCAGAAGCTTGAACGCCGAATACGAGGGCTACGACGGAATCATCTTGATCGGGCCCTTCAACTGTCTCCCATTCCGAATCTCAGAGGCCATTCTCAAGCCCCTCAGCATTCAGCAGGGCATGCCCTTGCTCACTTATGAAACGGACGCCTGCGCTGTAGCGCCCACCGTGCTGAGACAAGTGGACGTGCACATTCAGCAAGTTCTCGAGCACTCCGCCAGGGATCACTGAACATTGTTTAACTATTCGCAACATCAATGACGCGGGTATCACTCTGTGCTGAAGAGTCCGGGGCAGCTTGCCAGCTCCTATTGACAGTATATAAGAGCGATGCTACCGTCTTATAGACAGACGATAGGAGCGTTCATGCCTGCCCCTCAAACCGATCTCCTTCAAGGCACGCTTGATCTCCTGATCCTGAAGGCTCTCGCTTTCCAGGACCTGCACGGCATGGGCATCTCGCGCAGAATCGCGCAAATGACCAGTGGAACCTTCGACGTCAAAGCGGGGTCCTTGTTTCCCGCCCTGCACCGCATGGAACAGGCCGGTTGGCTTGCATCTTTCTGGGGCGAATCGGAAACCAACCGGCGCGCGAAGTTCTATGCGTTGACCAAGGCCGGCAAAAAGCACCTGCACACCGAATCGGAGCGGTGGAATCGAATATCTCTTGCTATGGCGGCAGCCTTGCGCACCACATAGGAGGCTTTGTGATCAGTCGACTCCGCGCGCTTTGGAACAATGTGTTCCGCAGAAAACAGCTTGACCGCGACCTCGATGAGGAACTCCAGGCCTATGTGGAACTGGTATCGGCCGAGAAGGCGCAGACGGGCGTGGGCCCTGAAGAGGCGCATCGCTATGCTCTTCGCCAAGCAGGAGGGATAGATCACATCGTACAGAGCGTTCGCGATGTTCGCGCTGGAGTCTGGATGGACCGGCTGGTGCAGGATGTTCGCTATGGTGTTCGAACGCTTGCGAAGAACCCGGCTTTCTCGCTCGTAGCGATCGCAACCCTGGCGCTCGGAATCGGCGCCAACACCGCGATGTTCAGCCTGCTGGATCAAGTGGTTCTGCGACTTTTACCGGTCAGTTATCCCGAGCGGCTTGTGATTGTCAGAGAGACCGGCAACCATTACGGCAACAGTTACGGCCCAAACACCATTTCCTGGCCGATGTTTGACGATTTGCGCGACAACAATCAAGTCTTCTCCGGGATGTTCTGCCGGTTCCCAGTCACGGTAGCGCTCGGCTACGCCGATCGCGCGGAGCAAATCCCCGCGGAGTTGGTCTCCGCCTCCTATTTCCCGATCCTGGGCGTGGGGACGGTATTGGGACGCACTATCGCCCCGGACGACGACGCCGAGCCCGACGGCAAGCCGGTCGTGGTGCTCAGCTACAGCTTCTGGCAAACCTACTTCAACGGCGACCGCTCCATCGTCGGCCGCACCATCGCCCTCAACAGTCACGCGATGACCGTGATCGGAGTCGCGCAGCCCGGTTTTGACGGCGTGGAAATGGGCGTCCCCGCGAAGGTTTTCGTTCCCATCATGATGAATGCGGAGATGAGGCCTCGCACGGACGGACTCAAGGACCGCCAGCGCCGCGCCTTCAGTTGGGTTACCGCGTATGGGCGCCTCAAGCCCGGCGTCAGCCGCGAGCAGGCGCAACTTTCGCTTCAACCGCTATTGCACAGCATTCTCGAATTCGAGGCACTGCAGCCCGAATTCCTGCGGATATCCACCGCCGCTGATCGACAGTTGTTTCTGCGCAATCGCGTTGAACTCTTGCCGGGCTCCGACAACGGGGTCCGTGAGTATATGCGCAGACCGCTATGGCTGCTGGTCGCGCTCACCGGAGCGGTGGTTCTTCTGGCCTGCGCCAACCTGGCGAATCTGTTGCTGGCTCGCGCCACTGCGCGCGAGCGGGAATTCGCCGTGCGCCTGGCCATCGGGGCCAGCCGGACGCGCATCGTCCGCCAACTGCTCATCGAAAGTCTGCTCCTCTCAACCGCTGGAGCAGTCATGGGCCTGGCACTGGCCTTTCTGGCTGTTCGCGTTCTGCTCCGCATCTATCTGCCTGCGGATGCGGCCGCCGAGTTTGTTGTCTCCCCTATTCCGGACGGGCGAGTGCTGGCCTTCACTATGGGAGTCATGCTGCTGACCTCGCTCGTCTTCGGACTCCTGCCCGCGATTCGCGGCTCGCGCACCGAAATTACGCTCTCACTCAAAGATAGATCCAACGCGTTTTCAGCCAGCGGCATTTCTCTGCGCCGGATGCTGGTCGGCATTCAGGTTGCGCTGTCGTTGCTGCTGCTGGTCGGCGCAGGCCTTTTCGTCCGTTCTCTGCGCAACCTCGAGAACTCGGGGCCGGGGTTCCCCACTGATCATCTTCTTACATTCACTATCGACCCTTCGCTCAACGGATACTCCGACGAACAAACCAAATCGTTCTACGAACGGCTGAACGTCAATCTGCAAACCATGCCGGGCGTTGCGTCGGTTGGATTCTCGTCCATGCCGCTTCTGAAGGGCTATGCATGGCAGAATGCGGTCCTGGGCAAGGATTTCGAAGGGGCGCCGGTCGAGGAGCAGCCGGTTCTCAGCCAGGTCGGACCTGGCTACTTCGCTACTGTGGGCATTCCCATTATCGCCGGCCGTGCCTTCACCGCACAGGACGTTGGGCCGGTCTACAGATACGCTGTCATCAATGAGAGCTTTGCCCGGCAATACTTCCCGGGCCACAACCCGATCGGGCAGCGCTTCGGGCTGGTGAACGACATGCAGCCAACCAGCCCGGACACCGAAGTAATTGGAGTGATCCCGGACAGGAAATACAGAAATCTGCGAGAGAGACCTCCGGCACAGGCCTATTTCCCGTACTTCGACGACAGCCATTTCCGTTTCATGAACATCTATCTACGCACGAGCGTTGCCCCGCGCCAGATCGAGGATGCGCTTCGCGAACGGATGCGGCAGTTCGACCCGCATGTTCCGGTCGTCGACCTCAAAACCATGGACGAACAGGTCGGATTCTCGCTGCGGACCGAGCGCCTGATCGCCAGCCTCTCCGCGGTATTCGGCGGTCTGGCCACTCTGCTCGCTGTCATCGGCCTTTATGGCGTCATGGCCTACGTTGTCGCGCGTCGAACGCGCGAAATGGGCATCCGCATCGCGCTCGGAGCCGCGCGAAGCAACGTGATTGCGATGGTCATGCGCGAAGTGTTCATTCTTATCGGAGCCGGCCTGGCCGCCGGGTTCTTGCTGGCGCTGGCCCTCGCCGATCTGATCCGCAGCCAACTCTTCGGATTGAATGCGCGCGATCCATTCACATTCATTGGCGCAGCAATCGTTCTTGCGTTGGCCGCGGGATCGGCCGGCTTTATTCCCGCTTTGCGCGCGAGCACTGTGGATCCGACAACCGCGCTGCGGCAGGAATGATCGGGCTCGAGATGGGCGTTGCCCCGGCCTCGGGAGTCTTTAGTTGTTACGAAAATCGCCAATGCACTCATCGAGTCCCCGATTAGTAATTAGAAGCCGCCCTATCAGCAGTGATGAAGTCCGACGATCTGGCATTGAGGTGGGCTGCGGGGTTTGGTTGGGGTTCTGAACGCGACTGTCGTCGCGTACACGAGCTTTCTGTTTCGGGTGGGAGGGGCGCCGATGTTTCACTCCAGCTACGCAAAGATGTCGCTCAACCCCACAAAGGACCCGGTAAAGCGCAAGAAATGGGGCACGCTCGGTGTTTCGGGGCCGGGAGAAAGACGGACCTACGGCATCGGAGTGGGGAGAAAGACGGCGCGTCACTTTTTTACATCAACGATGTAAGAGTTCCCTCTCTCTGGGGGCTTTTCGGCGTGGGTTGGGTGGCACATCCCGAGTTTTGAAGGACTTACGATTTGGAGCGCTGCATGCACTGAGAACAGGAAGCACATCTCAAAGAAAATCAGTCGAGGTAGCCGGGCCGCCAGTATCCGCAGGTTTTCTTCTCGTTCCAACAAGCTTTCAGATGAGCGCTTTCTGAATTCATGGGGTTTTTGGAGTACATCGACAGGTGGCTTTCATTCCTCCCCAGCGACCAGGACCTGTCCGCGGAACCCCCGAGAGGAAGAAAAGCCGCTTGAGCCGGTGCTTTTGCTTTTGGTCTAAGCAATTCCGAAAACGCCAAACCGGCAGGTGAAACTTCGCATCAAACATTGCAGCGGGGTTTTCGCCGCGAGACAAGAAGATCGCAGGGACCGCTCGATTAGGACACTGACATGCGGGGATGGCCTCACCCCCGCATGACTTTTTCCCTGGATTCACCCTCGAAACGGCAGCGCCTGAGTGCCCTCACGTCTCACATCCGCATTTCCCCGGCCCGTTCCTCTGGTTGGACAGGACGTTTGTTGATTGATAGAAATTCGCGGCCGCAACCTGAAGGAGAAGAGCTTGCGTTGGAATCGAATACAACTGGTCGCTTTGCTCCTGGTGGGAATCACGCTGGTTTCCGCGGTATCGACCTATTTTGATGTGCTGGCGCATAAGCACACGCTGCGATCGGACCTGGTGCGACGGACGCAATGGTTCGGCGCGGGGCTGCAGCCGCAGATTGAACAACAGTTTGTGACGGGGAACAGGGTTGACTGGAGCGGATTGCTGAAGCAGTTGCGCCAGCATCCAGATGAACCGAGCCTGACGGTTCTGGACAACGCGGGGAATGTGCTGGCATCGGACGGAGATACGCCTGCATGGGACGGGCAGCCCGGTAGTCTGATCAAGCGGACGCTGACTACGGGAAAGGAAGTGGGCGCGTTTGTGAGAATGGCGCCGGCGAGGACCGGCTCCAGCGGCAAGCAACGCGCGCAAGACGGGGGCGCGCAGAACGGGGCATCGAGCAGGCTGTGGTACGAAGATGCGATGCCGCTTCATGCGGGAAGCCAAATTGCCGGCGCGCTGCTGATGACGGCCGATGCCGAGTATATCCATGCGGAAGGGATTGACGTTTGGCAGCGGAGTTTTCTGCGCATCGCGGTGATCGTGTTGCTGGTGGTGGTGGTGATGTTCCTGACGGTTCGCTGGTTTGTTGAGCAACCGGTGACGCGTGCAGTGGAGTGGTTGCAGCGGTTGCGACACGGGGAAGCCAACGTGGAAGAAGGCGCAGGGGAGTTCGACTACCTGGCGCCGCTGGCACGAGAGGTTACTTCACTGGCGGAGAATTTGGCCCAGGCGCGGGTGGCCGCGGAAACGGAAGCGCGGCTCCGCGACCAGGGGGAAAACATGTGGACGGCGGACCGGCTTGCGGTGCATGCGCGGGATCGTTTGGGGAATGGGAAGTTGTTTGTGGTTTCAAACCGCGAGCCGTACATGCATATGCGGATCAAAGGAAAGACCGAGTGCGTTGTTCCGCCAAGCGGGCTGGTGACGGCGATTGAGCCGATATTGCGAGCGTGCGACGGCACGTGGATTGCGCATGGAAGCGGGAACGACGATAGCTCGTTTGTGGATGAGCACGATCGGTTGCGGGTGCCTCCCGATGAACGGCGATATACGCTGCGCCGGGTGTGGTTGAGTCCTGAAGAGGAAAATGGCTATTACGAAGGGTTTTCAAACGAAGGGCTGTGGCCGCTGTGCCATATTGCACACACGCGGCCGATCTTCAGGGCGAGTGACTGGAGCGAGTATCAAAGCGTGAATGCGAAGTTTGCCGAGGTGCTGCTGGAAGAGATACGGGGCACGGAACATCCGGTGATCTTCTTGCAGGATTATCATTTTGCGCTGTTGCCGCGGATGATCAAGAATGCGCGGCCGGACGCACGGGTGGCGATTTTCTGGCATATTCCGTGGCCGAATCCGGAGGCGTTCAGCATATGCCCGTGGCAGACGGAATTGGTGAACGGACTGCTTGGCGCGGATGTAATCGGTTTTCATCTTCAGTCGCATTGCAATAACTTCCTAGACACGGTGGATCGAACGCTGGAGGCACGAACGGATTGGGAACACTTCAGTATCCGGCGCAACGGGCACTTGTCGTCTGTGCGCCCTTACCCGATCAGCGTGGCGTGGAGGGATGTCGATCTGCTGAAACGCGACGATGATGACGGTATGGCTCCGGGGAGCAGCGGCAGAATGGCAAAGCTTCAACTTGCAGAAAGCCATGCGCGGAAAAAGGAACCGGGACTCATGGTTTACGAGAGCGGTTTGAGTGCGGAGCCGAGCCCGGTACACCGCGAGCTCAGGATTGAAGGCATGCAGCTTGTGCTTGGCGTGGACCGGATGGATTACACCAAGGGCATTGTGGAGCGACTGCTAGCGATTGAACAACTGCTGGATGAGCAGCCGTGGTATCGCGAACAGATTGTGTTCGTGCAGATTGCGTCGCCCAGCCGCACAGGGATTTCAACGTACGAGGATTTGCGGGTGCAGGTGGAAGAGACTGTGGACCGCATCAACCGGGCGTTTCAAACGACGCTTTGGAAACCTGTGATTTTGATCCAGCGTCAATGCAGCCATGAGGAAGTGGAGCGCTATTATCGGGCGGCGGAGGTTTGCCTGGTGACCAGCCTGCACGACGGAATGAACCTGGTTGCAAAAGAGTATGTTGCCGCGCGGAACGATTGCGACGGAGTGCTGGTGCTGAGCAGATTTGCGGGAGCTTCGCAGGAGTTGCGGGATGCACTGCTGGTGAATCCGTACGACGTGGCGCAGGTGCGGGACGCGATTGCAAGCGCGCTGAAGATGACGCCGGAAGAGCGGCGGCTGCGCATGAAGCGCATGAGGCAACAGGTGAAAGAGCACAACGTGTATCGCTGGGCGTCGAACATTCTGACCGATGTTTGCGCGGTGCGGATCGAGGACGAGGTACTGGCGGCTAGCTTGAACAGGCCGCAGAGGAAACGGGCGTGAGGGGCAGCCGATAAGGGTTAGATGGGGGTCTGAAGGTCGCGCCGAGGCTAAAGCCCACGCTTATTTTATAGATCTATTGGCACGCCTGAAGTCGCGCCCCTTCGCACATCTACGTCGTGACCCCTCGCATATCTACGTCGATCCCAATTACAAAGCTAAGGATGCGGGAGTGCGCGTCTTCCTTGCCGGCGTGCCGGGCACTTACAATCACATGGCCGCAGATAAACGCAGAAGATGGGGGACGAATGGGAGCGACACGGAGAGAGTTTCTTTGGGGAACGCTGGGAGTGGCGGTTGCCGGAAAGCTGAACCCGGCGGCGATGGCGGAGAACGGGTTGGGTGTGGAGGCGCTTGGAGATGCTAAGGCGGATGCGGCTTATGGGTCGGGAAGCTTTGGCACCTGGATGGAAGATGAGTTCGGCCTTCCGGCGTTTCGTTATACGGCGAACCAGACTACGGACCCGCATGCTGAGACACCGGTGCGGCCGGGAATTCTCGGGCCCAGAGAACATATCCACCAGGTGGGGAACGACCGGATCATCGCGCTGGCCTCGAACTATGGGCATGTGCGGGTTCGACAGGACGAGGGATGCCCGAAGATTTTGAACGATGTTGACCCGGAGAGGAGCCAGTTTGGGGGCGGGCTGGGGTATCTTACGGATGGCAAAGAGACGCTGAGTACCTATTACGACGGGAGCGATGCAGGGTTCGAGCGCGTGTTCGGCGTGGGCTACTTTCGCAAGCGGGTTGCGGGGCCGAGCTACACGGTGGACCAGGTGATATGGGCTCCGTTCGGGGACGATCCGGTGCTGGTGTCGCAGGCGACGGTGACGAATGAAACAGACGCTCCGGCGACGGTGCGCTGGGTGGAGTATTGGGGATGTGAGCCGCAGCAGTTGTCGTTTCGATCATTCATTGAATCGATGTTTCAGGGCGTGGCTCCTTCGCAGGTGCGGCGAGAGTTTGGGCGGCTGTTTGAACCGACGGTGACGCGGCTCGATGGAATGAGGGGGATGAGGGATTCGAAACGCTTTACCGGGCGGCCGGGGGCGGATGAGGCTGCGTGGGAGAGGGCGAAGGGTACTTTGGGGAGGATGCCGAATGGGTTCATTTCTCCCATTGGGGAGTTGAGGCCGGGGACGGATTTTGAGTTGCTGGATATGCCGCAGACGTTTCTGGTGAGCCTGGACGGACCGGCGACGGGGATGATGTCGGACGCGCAGTTATTTTTTGGAGCGGGCGGGATCGCGCATCCAAGCGGATTAAACAGGGGACCGGGCGGTAGCGCTGACTTCACACAAATAGGGTTTCTGCTGGAGCGGACGATTGAGCTGCGCCCGCGGGAAAAGCGAACGGTTAGTTTTCTGTATGGGTATCTTCCGGAGGGCTTCGAACTGCGGGCGCTGATTGCGAAGTACACGGATGCGCAGGCTGGGGGATTGAAGAAGTCGAGCGAGGAGTGGAAGAGGCGGGGGATGCGGTTCGATGTGCCTGCGGAGCCGTGGATCAAGCGCGAGTCGACGTGGAACCACTACTACCTGAGAAGCAGCCAGACGTTTGATGACTACTTTGGCGAACATATTCTGAACCAGAATGGGTTTTACCAGTACACGATGGGATTTCAGGGAGCGGCGCGTGATCCGCTGCAGCATTGTTTGCCGTTTTTGTTCAGCGATGCGGAGATTGTGCGGAGCATTCTGCGCTACACGCTGAAGGAAGTGCGGGACGATGGGTCGGTTCCGTATGGGATTGTGGGGCACGGAGTGGTGGCGCCGATGATCTCAGACAAGGCGAGCGACTTGCCGCTGTGGCTGCTGTGGACGGCGAGCGAGTATGTGCTGGCGACGCGGGATGTGGGCTTTCTGGATGAGCGGATTCCGGCTCGGTTTTCTGCGATGGCCGGGCGGACGGAGAGCGTGCGCAAGTTGCTGGAACGCTGCTATCGGCACCAGGTGGACCATGTGGGCGTGGGCGAGCATGGCATTGTGCGCATGCTTGCAGACGACTGGAACGATGGGCTGCTTGCGACATGGGCACAATCGGCCATGAAGGAGAGCATTGATAAGGGCGAAAGCGTACTGAATGCGGCCATGTCGGCGTGGGTGTTCGACGAGTATGCGCGGATGCTGAAGTATGCAGGAGACGGTTCAGGCGTGAGCGATGAAGCAACGAAGAGCGCGGCGCGGGACCGGGTGGCGGCGCGGGCGCAATGGAATGGGAGATGGCTGAAGCGAGCGTGGCTGGGACCGAAACTGGGCTGGCTGGGAGACGAGACGCTTTGGATTGAGCCGCAACCGTGGGCCATTCTAGGGGGCGTGACGTCGGCAGAGCAGAGCCGCGAGTTGATGAAGAATGTGAATGAGCTGCTACGGCGCGGGCCGCTGGGCGCGACGCAGATGAGCGATGGGCCGGACATGCGATCAGGAGGATCGAGTGTGGGTACGCTGGAGCGGGGCGCGATTTGGCCTTCGCTGAATCAGACGCTGGTTTGGGCGCTGGCGGGGATGGACAAGGAGATGGCGTGGGATGAGTGGAAGAAGAACACGCTGGCGCGGCATGCGGCGACCTATCCGAACTTGTGGTATGGAGTTTGGAGCGGGAATGACTCGTATAACTCAACGCTGAACAAGAATCCGGGAGGAGCGGCGAACGAGCAGTACTTTCCGGGGACGGATTTCCCGGTGCTGAATGTGCATGCGCATGCTTGCTATTTGTACTCGGCCACGAAGCTGCTGGGGATTGAGTTTACGGAGGCTGGGGTGAAGATGAGGCCGGCGTTGCCGGTGGGGGCGTACCGGTTCGATTCACCGCTACTGGGGTTGGTTAAGACGGCGGCGGGACGGTATGAGGGATGGTATGATCCGTCGCGGGCGGGAAGTTGGACTTTGGAGATTGTGCTGCCGGAGGGCGAGGCGGCGGGGTTCCGGCACGCTGAAGTGAATGAGACGCGGTCGGCAGTGAAGCGGTTGGGGGACGGCACGATTGTATTGAAGGGAACGAGCAAGGTGGGCGAACCGCTGCGATGGGCTCTGGGGTAGATTCCCAAGGCAATACGTTGGATTCGGCGGTACAATTGCAGACCAAACGCGTCTCAAGGGCGGGGGTGTGCCATGCGAGTTGCTTTTGCCGCGCTGTTTCTTTGTGCCGGGGCTCCCATGTTCTGCCAGACATCGGGGCAGATGCCTGCGGGGCCGAGTGAAACCGGGAAAAAATCACCTGATGTGTTTACGCCTCAAAGTGAGATCAGCAAGGGACCGACAACGTGGCATTTTACGCTGGATGGACTGCTGACCGTGCCGCCGGGAATAGGGCGATTGCGGATGCCTGACGCACCGGCAGACCCGAAGATGATTGTGCACCCCCCGCAAGGCAGCATTGGCGCGCAGCCGCGGGGGACGCAGGTGGCGCAGAATCTTTATCCGGGACTACAGTTTATGCCGATTGAAAAATCAACCTCTAAGATGGTGCCGATTCCGACTACATTCCCCAACATGAAGATGGAGAAGATTCCGACGACATGGTCGCAGTACAAAGCCCTGCCCGTTCAGAGCGGCAAGGTTGATACCACGCCGAAATAACACAGGGAAAGATGCCTAGGATTTGGGAGGCGGGACTTTCTTGCCGGCCTTGCGGGCCTCTGAGAGGCCGATGGCGATGGCCTGCTTGCGGTCGGTGACCTTTTTGCCGCTGCGGCCGCTCTTGAGCTTCCCTTCCTTCATGGCCTTCATCTCGCGCTCAACACTTTTTCCGGCGGCCGGGGAGTACTTGCGCGTGGAGCTTTTCTTCGCGGCGTGCTTGGTTGCTGTGGGCATGGTGTTCCCTCCTCGACCGTCTGATGGTGCTGTGCACAAGAGTGGTTGCATTGTGCGCGCTTAGAGCGTGTCGAGTTGAGCAAGCAGGGATGCGCGGGTTGGCTCGTCGATGAAGGCGGCGCGGAGGGCTTCGCGGTTGCAGGCTTGGAACTCGTCGGCTGTCCAGTGGAAATGGTCGCGGAGACTGGCGTATTCCTTCTCGAGCGTGATGTTGGTGATGGTGCGGGTGTCGGTGCTGATGCTGATCGGAACGTTGGCGCGGTAGAGGCGATCGATGGGGTGGTCGGCGTAAGTGATAACGGTGCGGGTCTGCACATTGCTGGTGGGACAAACTTCTAGATGGATGCGTTCGCGGCTTAGGTGCTGGACGAGCGTGGGGTCTTCAATGCTGCGGACGCCGTGGCCGATGCGTGTGGGCTGAAAGGCTTCGAGGGTATCCCAGACACTGGCTGGGCCTGCGGCTTCTCCGGCGTGGGCGGTGCGGCTTAGGCCATTGTCCTGCGCGTAGCGGAAGGCGGCGATATGGGCGTCGATGGGAAAGCCGGCTTCGTCTCCGGCGATGTCGAGGGCTGCGACGCGGGTGCCTTGGAATTGATGGACTAGATGGGCAGTCTGCAGGCTCTGTTCCTGAGTGAAGTGGCGAAGGGTGCAGAGGATCAGGCGGGCTTCAATGCCCGTGGCCTTGATGCATTGCTCGGTGGCGCGATCGACGGTGGCAACTACGGCTTCAGGGGTGAGGCCGTTGAGGAGATGGAGAAGTGGGGCGAAGCGGAGTTCGGCGTAGATGACACGGTCGCGGGTTAGTTGCTCGAAGACGTCTTCGGTGACGATGCGAAGTGCGTCTTCAGTCTGCATGAGCTGGAAGCCGCGGGGGGCGCGGGTGAGGAAGTCGGCGAGGCTGGCGCATTGGTTGGGGGCTACGAACTCTGTGTCATATTCGGAGCGGGAGATGGATGGCGCGAGTTGCGAAACGGCGGCGTAGCTTAGGGAGCAGTCGAGGTGGAGATGGAGTTCGACTTTGGGGAGTTGTGGCATTGGATGATCGATTACCTCGCCTTCTTTATCTCAATGAAATCTGTGTGCCGGATTAACTTGTATTTGCCGTCACTGAATCGGTAAATTTCTGTCCAGTTCTCCGACTTAACTGGGTTATCAAAGTTCTGCCTGCCTCGGCCTCTGGAGATGACTTCTAAGTCGTAGTAGTCATCACTGCCGCCATTTTGTCGATCAGTGGCAATGAACTTAAAGGCGGCTGACGACCTGTAGGGCACCTGCTTATTTAATTTGTCTGTCGGATCGTAGGCTCCGTCATTGTCCTGTTCGTCCTGGATCCTCCACGACTCCTTGACCGTGTCCCCGACGGGCAAAAGAAGCCTGCTGAAAGACCACGCATACCCCTGAGCCAGATCGTCCTCATATAGCAATAGACCGTGCTTCTCCGGTCCGACTTCAACCATGTCAACTCCCGGAGGATTGCCCCACTCCCCATAGAATCCTGCTGTCGAATTGGCGCTCTGCAATGTCCATTGCTCTCCCTGCCATTTGAAAACCGCGACTCCGATTGCCGGTGCGCACATATGGCAATCAAATCCATTCGGAAGGTCGGCCGGCTCGGCGCTCGCAACAATATAGGCCTTCTCAGACTTGTCTTCCAGAACCTCCGCCATCAACAGGACTGTGATCGAGACGGTGACATTATGTTTGTCGCAGGGCCATCCGTTGTCTGAAGTGGCCGTGCAGACCCACCGCGCTGTCTTCTTGGCTGGATCGTAGTTGTGGAAGAGCTGCCCGAGTGCTTTGTTCCTGGGCAAAGGCTCCTGCGCCGATAGCGCATTGATGGCGAGCAGACACGTAAAGATATAGCTCAACGTTTTCATTCGAACAACCATTGCCTACGGGGTTTCTGTGAGGGCTTCAGTGGCTTTGGACATTTTGGCGGTGCGCTCGATTTTGTCCCAGTTGAAAGGTTTGCCATCAATGGCGCGCTTGAGCGTCTTGAAAAGGACGATGGAGAAGACCTGCCGGTACGCAAAACGCTGCAGCCAGATGTGGAAGAGAAGCCAGCGATCGCCTTTATTGGCTGGGTGACGGCGCTCAAGCGAGAAGGCCAGCGACGAGGTGACGAAGTCGAGTAACAGGAAACCGAGGAAGAAGACGAGCAGCTTTTCGAAGCTGGCAGAGGATGCTGAACCGGGGTGGTAAAAGCGGTTGACGAAGAAGGTGATGATGCCGGTGAGGAACATGAGGTCGATGAAGGGCGAGACCAGCGGCAGGAACATTTGGAAGATGAGGATGTTGGGCAGAGCGAAGAGGCCCATCGCCTTGTTACGGATGAATGCGGCGCGATGCTTCCAGATGGCCTGCAGGGTGCCGAATGACCAGCGGAAACGCTGACGCATGAGTCCGCGGGCATCGATGGGGGCTTCAGTGAAGGCGAGTGAGCGGTCTTCGTAGTCGACGCGCAGGCCTTGCTCGAGGATGTTCATGGTGAGGTCGGCATCTTCAGCAACGGTGTTGAGGGGATAGCCGCCAGCGGCTTTGACGGGGGCGGTGCGCCATGCGCCGATGGCTCCGGGCACAACCGTGACGACGTGGAATAGATCGAGGGCGCGGCGCTCAAAGTTTTGGCTGGTGATGTATTCGAGGGCCTGCCAGCGGGTCCATAGATTGACGCGGTTGCCGACCTTGGCGTTGCCGGCCATGGCGCCGATACGGGGATCTTCAAAATGCGGAATGAGCTTGGAGATGGCGTCGGCGGCAATGACCGTGTCGGCATCGATGCCTACGTAGATTTCTTCTTCGAGGCGGCTGAGCGCGTAGTTGAGGGCGGCGGCTTTGCCTCCGTTGGGCTTGGTGAGTACCTGGACGCGGCCGGCAGCGATCTCCGCGGCGTAGGCATCGCGCGCGACATCGAAGGTGCGGTCGCTGGAGCCGTCGTCAATGACGATGATGTGGAGATTCGGGTAGTCGGAGTTGAGGACGGAACGGATGGTGCGGACGATGACGGTCTCTTCGTTGTATGCAGGAATGAGGACGGCGACGCGCGGGATGTAGCCGGGCGAGCCGTTGGTGCGCGGCTTGCGAAGGCGATCAATGACGGCGAAGATTCCGATGACGATGAGGCGCGCGCTCATGAGGATGTCGCCGAGGAAGAAGACCGCGGCGATGAAGTTGCCGATGAACTGGACGCCTGAGAAGGCGAGCGAATCAGGGACGGCGCGGAGGAATTGCCAGAAGGTGAGCGGGGGCATGACTTCGGCGGTGGTTTTGCCCATGAGCTCGGATACGGGGACGAAGGTATAGCCCTTGGCGCGGAGCGTATCGATGAGGACGGGGAGAGCGGCGACGGTGGCGGAACGGTCGCCGCCGCCGTCGTGCATGAGGATGACGGAGCCGCGGAACTGCGGCTTGGACTTCATGATCTGCAACTGGGAGAGAACGGACTGGGTGATATCAGCGGGGGATTTGTGGGGATGCTCGTCCCAGTCGTCGGTGTCGATTTTGCTGCCGATGATGATGTAGCCGTCGTTCTGGATGGGGACGACGGGCGCGGCCTGATCGTCGGTTTCGGGCTCTTCGTCGATGTCGTAGGGAGGACGGAAGTAGAGCGGCTGAACGTTGAGCTTGCTGGCGAATAAGCGCTGGGTGAGCTTGACCTGCAGGTCGAGCTGCTGGGGCGATATTTCGGCGATGTCGGGATGGGTGTAAGTGTGGTTGCCGATCTCATTGCCTTCGCGCGCAATGCGCTGCATGAGGCCGATGTTCTCAGCGGCCTCCGCGCCGATGAGGAAGAACGTGCCCTTGACGTTCTTCTTTTTCAGGATGTCGAGAATCTTCGGGGTCCACTTGGGGTCGGGGCCGTCGTCGAAGGAGATGGCGACCTGATTGGGGTGGTAGCCGTAGTACTGGACGGTGTAGGTGCGGGGATAGACATCCATGTGCTCATCGATAATGAGCTGTTTCTTGGGGTCCCTTTCATCGGTGTCGACGCTCACGGTGCGCCTGCCGGGCAGGGGCAGGCTGGTGACGCGCATGATGTCGCCTTCGCCCTCGATGTCGACGTCATGGCCGGGCTGCACGGAGCCAAGAGCCTGGAGTGAGTCAGGATTGCTGGGCTTGTCCCAGACGTTCCACAGGGAGCTGTCTTCCGAGCCGAGACGCCAGAGGGCAAACGTGGAAAGACCGAGCTGGCGAGCGCCGCGCAGCTCGTTGAGGATGGTGACGCCATCGAGGAACCAGACAACGTGGCGCTGGTTTGAGTCTTCGTCGATGTACTCGAAATGGGGATTGAGGGTGTCGTAATCGAGGTTGAGGTCGGCGTCGGCGTCGGAGGCGCGGCCCCAGGTGTCAGAGACGGAGAGGTCTTCAGTATTGATGACTTCGGGTTTGGCGGTCGGCTTGTGGCTGCCTTTCTTCGGGGGCTCGGGTGTGGAGAGGGTCCAGTCATAGCCGTAGTTGCCGACGGCGCAGATGAGCTTCTCCTTGGGCACGATCTTGAGCACACGGGCGAGGTTGCCGAGGAACCAATCCTGACTGGCAATGGGGCCGGGATCGCTGGTGACCTGGTGCTGGTCGTAATTCATGAGGATAATGCCGTCAGAGTTGTCGGCAATCTGCTTGAGGTCGGCGTCGGAGGTGGCGACGGCGGTGTTGACCCAGAGGCGCAGTTTGTGGGCGCGCAGATCCGCATCGAGTTCATGAATGAAGCTCAGGTAGGCGGGGTCGGCATCGTCAGGAAGGCTTTCAAAGTCGAGCGAGAGGCCGCGATAGATTGGATATGTAGTGAAGAAGCGGAGAATCTGGGCACGCAGGAGAGCGCGATTTATTGGGCTTTTGAGGAGATTGCCGACACCGCCATCCCAGCTTTGAGTATTGGCATTGAAGTTATTTAGATGGGGGAAGATTTCTGTGTCTTCCTTTGAATCCTGAATGACGTGCTTGATGCGGTCGAGGTCATCGGGGTCGTGGACGGTGGATCCGTCAACGATGGGATACTCGCGGTGGCTGTCGTTGTGGATGCCGAGCAGCGTGGGACGGGCCGCGTCGACATGGAGCCACTCGGGAAAGAGGATGTCGATCTGGTGCACGTGCTGTCTGAAGGAGGAGTAGCTGGCCTCGTCGTAGGGGACGTAATAGGCGGCGCGCAAACCTTCGCCGGAGTTGAGAGGGATTTCAGAGGGCTTGCGTTCGGTTTTGCGGCGTGCGGGACGGACCTTGGTGCCGCGCAGGGCGACGCTGCGGTCGGGAAGGGCCTTGAAGTTGTGCTTCGGGGTGGGAAGCAGGAGCTCCGGCAAACGCTGAAAGCGAAGGACGTTGAAGATGAATCCAGCCAGAACCAGAGTGAAGACGACGGCGGCGATGTCGAGGATGCGGCGAAGACGTTTCCATCGTTTGCGCTGCGGGTCGAAGAATATCTGTTTATCCGGCATATAGGTACTCTTCTATTCTACTTGGGACGAAAACTGCGATGAACGGCTAGGCTAGAGAGTACGCGTCACAGTATGCATCGTATGAAAGCTACCTCAGCGAGTCAATCAACCGGAATGGGCAGATTGTGGGCCCGCTGGTGGCCGGGTGCGCTGGCACTGGCCAGCGGCGCAGTGCTGCGGGTTTGGATGCTGAAGGCGATTCCGCAGGTGGCCGGAGACACGCTGATCTATGGCGGACTGGCGAAGAACATGCTGCTGCATGGGCAGTATGCGATCACGGATGGCAGCGGCGTGCTGCATTCGACGTTGATCCGGTTGCCGGGTTACCCGCTGTTTCTCGCCGCTTGCTTCAAGCTGTTCGGAATGGAGAATTACGACGCGGCTGCGTATGTGCAGATTGCGATGGAGCTTGCGGGATGCCTGCTGCTGGCGGGGTTTGCGGGGGAGATTGCGCCGGTTGGGATGAAGCGCAGCGCTGCGCTGGCAACATTATGGCTGGCGGCCATTTGCCCTTTTACGGCGTCGTATGCAGTTGCGCCGCTGACGGAGACGCCGACGCTGTTTGCGACTGCGCTGGCGCTGTGGTCGATGGCGCGGTTCCATAAGCGGCCGACATGGGGCAGCGCGATGGCGTTCACGTTTGCGGTTTGCTTTGCGGCGATGCTGCGGCCGGATGGGGCGCTGGTGGGAGTGGCGCTGGCGCCGGGGTTGGTTTGGGGCGTGGGTCGCAAGCGTGCCTCGGGGGATGCGGGGGATAAATCCCCGGTCAACCAGCCCATATCTAGATTGAATGCCAGGGATGAATCCCTTGCCTACCAGCGCGGGACGGTTTCGTGGATCAGGTTGGCGAGGATGGGAGCGGTTTGCGTGCTGCTGGCGATGATTCCGTTTGGGGTGTGGACGGCGCGGAACTGGCGAACGTTTCACGTGTTTGAGCCACTGGCGCCGCGGTACGCGAATGATCCTGGCGAGGATATTTATCCGGGCTGGCAGCGCTGGGTGAAGACGTGGTGCCTGGATTTTGTATCGACCTACGACATTTACTGGAATTTGCCGGGAGGGCCGTTCGACCTGAACAAACTGCCGGCGCGGGCGTTTGACTCGCCTGCGCAGTATGCGGAGACAGAAGCGCTGAAGAAGGCATACGACGACAATGGACAGGACTTTTCGCTGAGTATCGATGACGGGTTTGCGCGGCTGGCGGAGGAACGGGTGAAGGCGCATCCACTGCGGTATTACGTGTGGCTGCCGCTGGGCCGGATGGCGGATATGTGGCTGCGGCCGCGGGTGGAGAACTTGAACATCGACCTGGACTGGTGGGTGTATGCGCATCACAACGCGGAGACGCGGTTCAGTTGGGAGTATGCGGGCTTGAACGCGCTGTATCTGCTGTTGGGGTTGGTGGGGCTGTGTTTGCGGCCGAGGTTCTGGCCGTGGATGCTGGCTTACATGGTGTTGCGGAGCGCACTGTTGATGACGATCGAGGCGCCGGAGGCGCGGTATACGCTGGAATGCTTTCCGATGGTGTTTGTGCTGGGGGGAGTGGCGGTGGCGAGATCGACCAAGATCATAAAAAGCCCTAAAAATCATAAATAGGTGGAGCTATCCCACCTTAGCGGCAAAAAACAAAGACGCCGCGAAGGTGGGGCACCCATTCTCTCTGAGACGGCAAGAGTGAGTTAGCGGCTGACGTAGGTGGGATTGGGATCGGTTTTGAAGGTGAAGGCGTCAGAGGGCAGAGACTGATTGACCTTGATGTTGGAGTAGGTGCAGGTGCGGGACGTGCCCTGGCCTTCGTCGAAGATTTGTTTGATACTGATGCCCTTGTCCACGTCCATCCAGACGGTAGCTTTGGGTACATTCTTGCGGATGGCTGGGTCTTTGGGCACCAGTTCGAGCTTCTCGGTCTTGATTCCACTGATGGTTTCCGGGCCGAGATATTTGATGTCCCACTTCTCGGCGAGATCTTTGCCGCTGGCGCCGAAGCCGAGCTCAAACCAGCTTTCGTACTGGGCGAATTTGCTGAGCGTGGTGACCTGGTTGGTGAGCTTTTCATAGAGCTGCACCTTACCGCCGGAATAGACGTAGACCTTGGGAGAGGGCTGGCCGTTGTCCTGTGCGATGTGGGCGGCCATCTGGAAGGCTGTGCCTTTGCGCTGGTAATAGACGACACCCTTCTGGGTGTCGGTGTCGGGCACGGGATATTGAGATACGACATCGATCTGGACATCGGCGGAGGTAGAGCGGAAGTTTTTCGCCGCTTCGTCGAGGCGGTGGAGGACGCTGGTCAGATCATCCTGTGGAGCGGCGGATGCGCGGTGGGAGGGCTGCAGGATGAGAGCAATTGAGAGTAGAACGAACTTTATTTGCTTAGACATAAAATTCCTTTCTTTTGGATGCACTATCGCCGAAGGAAGGAACAAGACTCTGCTAGCGGTGGGCCCAGATTTTCCAGGCGGCGTTTCCCTGGGCGTCGGTTACGGTTTCCCAGTGTTCGACGAATACGGCATCGCCGGTGACGGGCTCGATGGCCTTGCGAAGAACTTTTTTGACGACGGCATCGTCGGCGCCCGTGGGAATATTCACGTCAACGGCCAGCACAGTAAGGATGACGCCATGATCGTCGTTGCCGACAACCTGGATGGGATGAGAGGGTCCGCCGTTGGGGGAAGGCTTGTCGCCATAGTTCCAGAAGAACGGGGTTGCGCCAATGAAGAGCAGGATGAGCGTAACCATGATGTCGTAGTGGAAGCTGCCGCGGGGGTAGGTCCAGTAGAAGTAGCTGAGGAGGACTTCCTTGACGGTGCGGCGGGACTTTGGTGCGAGTACGGCTTGGTTCGAGGGTTCCATTAAACTTCCTTCACTATTCTTTCGATGCCGCCCATATAGGTTTGGAGCGCTTGCGGAACGAGCACGGATCCGTCGGGCTGCTGGTAGTTTTCAAGGATGGCGAGCCAGGTGCGGCCGACGGCGAGACCTGAGCCATTGAGGGTGTGGACGAACTCGGGCTTGGTTTTGGCGTTCTTGCTCTTGTCTGGAGCGGGCCGGTAGCGGATGTTGGCCCGGCGGGCCTGAAAGGCTTCGAAGTTAGAGCAGGAGGAGATTTCGCGGTAGAGCTGCTGACCGGGTAGCCAGACTTCGAGGTCGAAGGTTTTGGCGGAGGAGAAACCGGTGTCGGCGGTGCAGAGGAGCACGCGGCGATAAGGCAGCGCGAGGGCTTCAAGGATTTCTTCGGCGTCGCGGGTGAGGCGCTCGTGTTCGGCGTCGGAGTCTTCCGGGCGGACGAACTTGACCAGCTCGACCTTTTGAAACTGGTGCTGACGGATGATGCCGCGGGTGTCGCGGCCGGCTGCTCCGGCTTCAGCGCGGAAGCAGGGAGTGTAGGCGGTGAGCGAGATGGGCAGACGGGCTTCGTCGAGGATTTCGTCGCGGTAAAGGTTGGTGACGGGGACCTCGGCGGTGGGGATGAGCCAGTGGTCGTTGTCTTTGAATTCGCCGCGGGCGACGGCTTCGGCGTCAGTGTCGGAGCAGCGGAAGAGGTCTTCAGCGAACTTGGGCAACTGGCCGGTGCCGAAAAGAGATTTGCTGTTGACCATGAAGGGCGGCAGGACTTCCTTGTAGCCATGCTTCTGGGTGTGGAAGTCGAGCATGAAGCTGATGAGGGCGCGCTCAAGACGTGCGCCTGCGCCGAAGTAGACGGCGAAGCGTGCGCCGGAAAGCTTGGCGGCGCGTTCGAGGTCGAGGATGCCGAGGGCTTCGCCGATTTCCCAGTGAGGCTTGGGGGTAAAGCTCCAATCGCGCTTGGGCGCTTCAGCTAGATGGGTCTTGACGACGACGTTGTCGGCTTCAGATTTGCCGGTAGGGACTTCGTCGCGGGTGAGGTTGGGGATGCGGGCGATGGAGACACGAAGCTGCTCGTCGAGAGATGCGGCGGTCTGGTCGAGTTGATCAAGTTGGTCCTTGAGGGAGCGGGTTTCGTCCTGGATGGCCGCGGCCTTTTCGTGCTCGCCCGCTTTCTTGAGCGCGCCGACTTGCTGGCTCAGCTCATTGCGGCGAGCCTTGGCCTGCTCGGAAAGGGTGATGGCTTCGCGGCGGGACTGGTCGAGAACGCGAAAATCTCCCAGGAGCACAGAGGGATCGGCGCCGCGGGCACGCAGCTTTTCTTCTACAAATTCAAGGTTGGAGCGGACGAATCCCAGGTCGAGCATGGCTCCTTTAGTTTACCCGACCACCTGCGGCCAGCTGCAGAGGGCGAAAAGCCGGCGGACGGGCCGCCTGCTCTTGCCGGTGTTCAAACCCTGGCTAGCAGTTGACCATTACGGTGGAGCAGCCCGGTCTGACCGGCTTCCATTGCACCAGGAAGTTGGTGACGGCGGAGGACTCCATCCGGCGCATGGCTTCAAACTCGCCGCCTTTCTGGCTGTAGAGCAGCGTGCCTTTGTCGCTGAGGACTGCCAGTGCGGGAACGCCTTTTTGCAGCGGAACATTGTATTTCTCGGCGATGTCCTGATTCTCGTCCATGTGACCAATGTTGATATGGACGAGGACGAAGTTGGCGTCGAGAATGGGCAGGTTCGCGGGATCGTGGAAGTAGAGATCGAGGACCTGGCAGTCGCCGCACCAGTTGCCGCCAAAGTCGATGAGGACCCGCTTGTGGCTGGCCGCGGCAGTTTTCAGAGCGGCGGCCAGATCGGCCTTGGCCTGCGAAGGGTCAGGATAGATTTCGCGTCCAGCAGAGTTGGCCGTGCCGGCGGAAACGGCCAGTAAGGCGGCCAGCCCGAGCAATTTGATGGTCTTCACTGGGGAACTCTCCAATTTCAAGTGTGCCACAAAGGTTCGTGGCGTTCCACTTTCACAGGCTGCTTCCTCGGCGTTAGCATTTACTCTTAAATGTGGCTTGATGACAAACCATAGTGAGTTGCGCAAACGCCTTGAATCGATCTCATACCCTGACCTGGGAGCGATGATGGAGGGGTATGCGCGGGCCGCGGTGGACCTGGCCCAGCGCGATTTCGGTCATAAGCTGGACTTCGGTTCCGAGTCGATCGACGAGCTCGACGAAATCCTGGTGCAAGTGGGAGAAAGCCCGGAGCTGGATCTCGACTTTGAAGTGAGACTCTGGGGCGCCTACCTGGGCGAGGTGCTGCGCAAGCGATACGCGGCGGGTTGGGAGATGACGCAGTATCCGGGCGGTGCGGTAGCTGTGCCGGCGGTTGACGTGCGCGGATCGAGGCTGTTCCCCCTGATGAAGGTGTATCGCAGGCTCACCACGGGCGAAGAAGAAGACCTGCGCGCCTTCTTCAGCATGGTGACGGAGCGGCTGGGGAAGCCTGCGCAGGTGAATTAGAGCAGGGACCAGGTAGCAGGATATTAACCTGGACTGGGACACGATGGACTGCAAAGACGGCACTGCGCGGGTAAATCCAAGAGCGTTCGCCGGATGTACTCCAGACGCGAGGCCCTGGTTTTTGATGTGACGGATGCCGCTCGCGGCAATACGGCTGTGTGCGACAATACTGTGTGTGAAGGCGCGCCGGGCAAGAGTGGGGCGCGGAGGGGAAAACGATGGGCGATCTACTTCAACCGTGGCACCTGATTGTGCTGGGAGTCGTTGCATTTCTGTTGTTTGGCGCGAAACGGCTGCCAGAGCTGGGCAAAGGTTTGGGCGAGGGCTTGAAGGGCTTCAAGGAAGGCATCAAGGGCGTGAGCGATCCGCCGCCTCCTCCGCCGCCAACGGTGCAACACAACGTGACTCCGCCACCGGCGCCGCCGGCTGCCGCGCCCGCGGAACCGCAGATTATCCGCAAAGACTAGCAGTTTCATAGTGATCCGTTGCCTGGCCTATCGGTCAGGTTCGAGCAAAGTGGATGGAGTCCATGGAATTGAAAGGCCTGTGCCCGCGCACAGGCCTTTGTGCGTTTGGCCGGAGCGTCTAGACGCTGAGTAACGCCACGGCGGCCAGGGCCAGAGCAATTCCCGTGAACTGGCGAGCCGTGGGCCATTCCCGCAGTACGAACGCTGCCAGCAGGATGGTTCCGGCGGGATACATGGAGCCCACGATCGCGGCCACATCGAGCCGGCCGACCCGGGTGGCCTGGATATAAAAGAGATTGCCCAGTGTGTCGAGCGCTCCAGCCACGATGCCGGTGAGCCAGAATCCGCGCCACGGCGCTTTGGGCGGCATGACGGCCAGAACAATCACCAGCGCCAGGACGCCGGCTGCGCGGGCAGAGGTCATGATCCAGAGAATGCCTCCGCCGCTGGCCATTTTGAAGAGAATCAGTTGCGTGCCGAAGCCAATGCCGGCAAGGGCGCCGAGGAGAAGCGCCGCGCGGGGTGTGGTGGCGCGCAAAGTGGGATCGGTTGAAGTTGCCGGCGCGGGCGTGTGGGTAATGAGCCAGATGGCGATCAGACCGATTGCCAGCCCCGCGGCAGTGCGCGCCGAGGGCAGTCCCTCGTGGACGAGGGAAAAAAGCACGGGAACCAGCGCGGTAAGCAGACCGGTAAGAGCCGCAGTCAATCCCATGGCCCCCATGGCCAGCGCGCGATAAAAAATGGCCAGCGCGAGCGAACCCTCAAATCCGCCCACCGCGACATAAAGCAGGGGGGCAGAGCCGGGCATCGCTACCTGCATAGCGCGACAAAGTGCTAGCAGCAGGAGTAATGAGAAGATGTGGCCTGAGGCGACTACAAGGAGGGCTGGGGAGCGGCGTGCGCCGACTCCGCCGACGAAGTCCGAACCGCCCCAGGAGGTAGCTGAGAGGAGTCCAAAGCCGGCTGCGCTTCCCGAACCGGTCACTAGCTAGTGAGCATCCTGAGCGGAGGGGTAGTAGCCGGTTTTGGCAATGACTTCGAGGCCGGGACGTTCGACGCGGACATCGATCTTGCGGAACTTGCTGTCGATGAAGGGCTCATGGCTGTTATAGCCCAGCGTGTACTGGTTGCGCGCTTCCTCGGCAATCTTCTGGTAGCTCTTCTCGATCCCGTTGGTGCTCAATTCCGAATCGAGCGTGCCGCCGGTGGCGAGGGTGTATTTGGACAGGATATTGTCGTACATGGTGAAGGGTAAGTGAAGGCGGCTGATGGTTCCCTCCCCCCACATGGCCGAGGCACCAACTGCAGTGCCATAAACGGCGATCTTGTTGGTCTCGAGATAACGCAGGACTTCCTTGAAAGTGGCCTTGCTGCCGTATTCCTTGCCGTCGGAGATGACGTAGATGATGCGGCGGCGACCCTTGGGGCGTGTCGACAGTTGCTTGGCGGCGGCGAGGATAGCGTCGTTGAGGGTGTGAATCTCCTTGGGAATGACGCCGACGGAGCCTGCGGGACCGGCTGAGAATCCAGGCTGGATGGTGGGGTCGGCGCAGTTTCCGTTGACGTGAATCGGGCAGCCATACATAGGGCCGACATTATTCGGGACCATCATTTCTGTGCCCGCTGTTTTGGCCGCTTCAAGGATGAACGGGACCCGGGCGGTCTGACCGCCGGTAAAGCCGTGTGACCGGTCTTGCGGCCCGTTGCTGTAGGAGATGACAGCGACTTCGTCATACGGGGTGAGCGCGCCCTGAATGGCATCAAGAGACGCATTGACTTTTGCCATCACATCGGAGGTCAAGCTCTGATCCACAACAAAAACAATGGAGAGCGGGGCGGGGTCGACCGTGAAAAGTGTCAACGGCTCGCGGGAGTTGTTCTCGTACACCTTGAAATCGCGATAGGTGAGACCGGCAACCAGATGTCCCTTCGGGTCCTTCACCGTCACGGGAACTTCGACGAAATTCACATTGACTACGAGGTGGGTGAGGGCTTCCATGCCCTCGCCCGGTGCCGGTAACTGTGGGGGAGTGGGTTGAGCCTCATCCTTAGTTTCGCTGGAAGGAGCCCGGCTGGAAGGTGCGTTGGGGTCGGCTTGATCCGGTGTTGCCGAGGAAGAAGCGGAGGAGGAAGTACCTCCGGCCGGCTCCGTTCCACTTCCATGGCCGGGAGTAATGGGCGCGCCGCCGGGGCCGGTCAACGGCGGGGGAGCCTGGGGAGTAGGGGCATCGGGGACGGAGGACTGCTGCTGGGCGAGAGCCGCCTGAGTCAAATTCGAGCCGAGAGTCAGCAGCGCGGCCAGCGCAAATGCCTTTAAACCAAGCGTCACAGGTACTTCTCCAGTAGTCAGTGATCGGCGGTCAGCAATCGATTCAAGAACCGACTGTCTGCCCCAAAACGCCAACGAATCCGCCTTCGGTACGATCTCAGTATCCCACTTTTACGATGCCGTTGTAAGGCATTCAGGAGGCGGCAACTGACAACTGGCGACTGACGATCAACGAAGGCAACACTTCATCCGTCAGACTATCAGACGCGGCAGACCAACGGAGGTTGCCCGGCAGCCGGGAAACACTTCAGGTATGCTTTCCTCGAGGTCCGGAATTCGTCTATATGATCAGGATGCGCTCGCGATTGGGAATTTGTGGAATGATGGTGTGCCTGTCGGCATTTGCCGCGGCAGGATGGGCCCAGCTCGCCCCGTCGCCGGACGCGCCCCCGGTGAGCAATGCGCCTGCGCAACCTGAGGACGATCAGCCGGCAGCCACCTTCAAACTGAACGTGAACCTGGTGGACCTGTTCTTTACGGTCAAGGACAAGCAGGGCAACCTTGTTCCCCACCTGACCAAAAACGACTGCACGATTACGGAAGACAAGGTGCCGCAGACGCTGAAGAGCTTTGTGGCGGAGACGCAGCAGCCGCTGACGCTGGGGATTCTGCTGGACACTTCGGGCAGCCAGGAGCGCGTGTTGCCGCTTGAGCAGCAGGTGGCAGGCGAGTTTCTTTCTCGCGTCCTGCGGCAAAAGGATGAGGCATTTGCGCTTTCATTCGACGTGAATGTTGACCTGCTGCAGGACTACACCAACAGCGCACACATGCTTTCTCGAGCGCTGAACAAGGCGGAGATCAACACCGCGGGCGGCAATGGCGGAGGGATTCCCGGCGCCGGCGGTGGGACGATTCCGACGCAAGGAGGCCCCAAGGGCACGGTTCTGTACGACGCGGTGGTTCTGGCAGCGGGCCAGAAGATGAACCAGGAGGCCGGGCGCAAGGCAATGATCCTGCTGACCGACGGCGGGGACGAGGGCAGCGATCACAAGATTACAGACGCCATTGCGGCGGCGCAAAAATCCAACGTGCTGGTCTACGTAATTCTAATAGCCGACCGGGCCTTTAACTACGGTTTCTATGGCTATAGCGGCTACTCGACCATGAAGAGATTGACCGAGGAGACGGGCGGCCGGCTGATTGACGTAGGCAACAACGGGCCCAAGCTGGAAGCAGCCTTTCAGCAGATTGAAGACGAGCTACGCACCCAGTACGTGGCCACCTATACCCCCAGCAACACCAAGCTGGACGGCACATTCCGCCATATTGGCGTGCAATGCAATGGCGAAGGCATGAAGGTGCAGGTGCGCAAGGGTTACTTTGCACCCACGCCAGAGCAATAGGCGCATCCATAACCAGCTTGCATCCCCCACCTCTGAACCGAATAAAACTTATACAATTTGCGCAGAATTTTCGGGTTCGAAACCGCGCCGGAGAAAAGATGGATCTCTGCGTGCAACTGTTTGTTTTGTCTTTTTGAATGAATAGCTTAAATAAACTCTTTGCAAAACTCACCTGGCATTAGGTTGCAGAAATCCCGATTGCAGGATGTGGATGTGTGCCGCATGAACAGGGAAAGGGCTTCCTCTTGCGAATGAAAGCATCCAAACGTAGACATGTGGAGGATTTTTGGTATGAACACAGGTAAACGATTTCTGATTACGACCGTGGCCGTTGGAAGCATCGTTCTGCTCGGGCAGCAAGCGAAAGTCGAGGCCCAGAGCAATGACCCGGCTTCGTCGAGCGCCGCCACATCCGTCCAGGCAAAGACTGCCGCGCCCGTCGAAATGAAGAAGGTTGATGGCGAGCTCGTCGGAAAGCTCGATTCGAAATCGGCGAAGACCGGCGACAGCGTCGCGGTGAAGACCACCGAGTCCGTGAAGATGGCGACGGGTACTGAAATTCCCAAAGGCTCGAAGTTGATTGGCACGGTGACAGCTGTAGAGCCGCACAGTGCGGACAATGCGAATGCGCAGATGGCCATCCGGTTTGACCATGCGGAACTGAAAGGCGGTCAGACTGTGCCAATCCAGTCGGTCATCCAGTCGGTCACATCCTCGTCAAGCGATGCGGCGGACAACCCGGCGGACAATGCACCGGTGGTCAGGGACACGCCGATGGGCGGCGCATCGAGCGGCTCAAACATGTCAAGTTCGCGTCCCAGCGGGCCAGCAGGCAGTGGCGCAGCGGATCAGTCGATCAACGGAATGGGAGCAGGCCAGAGCTCTGCGACCGGAACCAATAACGCGGCTGGAGCCGTCGTCGGCAAACTGGGAAACCAGCCGATTCGAACCACAGGGGTTCCCGGGGTTCTCCTCGCAAGCAATACGCCTAGCGGCGCATCAAAGCTGTCGGGCGTGTTCGTAGCCGCTAACAGCGATGTGAAGTTAAGCGGCGGAACGCAGGTTGTGCTTGAAGTGGCGCCTGCGGCGGCTCAGTAAGTAAGGCCGCTCATGCGGGTGTGACGGAATAGGGCACAACATGTCCAGTATTGAGACACACAGCTACACAGACACATTCGAAGGTAATCTGGCGTGCGCAGTTCGGCATGGATAATATCGGCGTAAGGGCAGAAAACATTAGGCCGTTCTCGAAAATATTTTCGGCCAGCAAATGCTTCTGCTCCCCCGGAGACCGCCATGATGACCAGCTGCACTGCGCAGGAAGGCTTCGAAATCAGCCCCCGCTTTCGACGCTCCATCGAGGAGCGCATCGAACGACTCGAACGCGACGCTGCGCACGACGAATCCCAGGTCGAGCTCCTGGGTGACGGCGACCATATCCGCAGGCAAATGCGGCTGGTCGCCATGCAGCGATTTGAAGCGCTACGCATGCGGCTGTTCCTGGACCGTGCAAGAATGCGTCTTCCACGCCCCATGATTGCGCTTTAAGGGATGTGCGGGCATCCCGCGGGATGCGGCAAAGACTTGAAAGGCCGCTGCCCATGCGCGCGGGTGGCGGCTTTTTCTTTTCAATAGAAGGTTTGGAGCACCGGGTGGGAATTGAACCCACGTATACAGGTTTTGCAGACCTGCGCGTTAGCCGCTTCGCCACCGGTGCTTTAAAATCAGTGGTCAACAACTTAGAACTTCGAACTCGGAACTACGAATTAGAACTGAAAAACCCACTGCGCCTTGGGCGAGTGGGTCACTAGGTTTCCGATTCTTTCTTCTCGAATCTAGCCCAGCGAACACGCCCGCACTGCGCAGCAGCTCTGACAGCAGCAGCAACAGATTGCGTAGGTGAACCGATAGGCCATCGAATCCTTCTTCCGCCAGCGAGACTAAAACTCGGGCAACGCAGCGGATATCCGTAGAGTAGGGGGAGTTGAGCGGGTTGTCAAGCTGCGTATCCCATTAGACAAACGAGTTACTCCATGCGGCGAGTTCGCCTAACGAGTGAAGATCATCTGCGGGGAGAGGTTCGCGGGATTGCGGCGGTCTGCTCGGATGGCTTTCACCGGCTTCAAGGAAGGCTTCGAAGATGACGGGAAAGAGAGATTCCCGGTCCTCGAGTTTTTGATTCCGCGCACGGAGAAAGTTGAAGCGAAAGCAAGAGCAGGTCTCCAACTGAGCGAGAAACGCGGGAGAAAAGAACTGGTGCGCATTGGCAACGGCCATCAGGATGAGCGAGCGCCAACTCATGCGCAAAAGGTGTTTGAGGCAGGATGTGCCGTGGGGCAGCCGGTCCATGCGATCAGCGACCATGTGGCTGAAGTGGAGCAGTTGCATAACCAGGTCGTCCAAGGCCAGGCCGTTCGCCGCCGCAAGGGTGAACAGCGTGACTGAGCCATGGTCCATGTCCTCTTGCACATCCTGCAAGTCGTCGCCTATCTGCAGCAGGACGCCCCAATCAAAAGAGAAGCTTGCTTCTTCCTGAGTGAGCCAAGGTTGCGCGAGACATGCGTCGGCAAG
Source organism: Occallatibacter sp. (assembly GCA_049514915.1). GTDB lineage: Bacteria > Acidobacteriota > Terriglobia > Terriglobales > Acidobacteriaceae > Telmatobacter. Next base: position 37,607 of record JBEKUP010000015.1, read on the forward strand.
AACGGATGTTCCTCCTTTGGCGCAAGTGATGCGCAAAACTTCAGAGGCATCGAGCGGCTGACGGAGATCGCCGCTTTGCTTGAGCTGTGCGATGCTGTCTTGCTGAGCCTGATGGATTGCCAAGAGAGATTCAAAAACCTGCGGATACCGGTCGCGGGAATATTGCTCCTCAATGAGCTGAACAAGCGCCCAGATGGCGGCCTCGCGAGGATTCTGAGCGGAGAGGAGTTGGCCGCACAAACGAAGACGGAAGCGTTCACTGAACTGAAGTTTGTCTTCAGAGCAAAGGCCAGGCTGGTCGAGGAAGTTATCGCTGTACGGATAGAGCAGGCTGTAAGCCAGGATTGAAGGAGTGAGTTCCATGGGCTGGCCAAGCAGCGCCTGCATGCCGCCGCAGGTCCAGGCGTTGCGGCAACCCTGGATGGTATCGGCCATGCTGAGGGTTGGATCGAAGGCGCGAGTCCATTGCGCAAGGCGGGTGCCTATTGGCAGAAAGCTATTGGTAAGCAGGTGCGTGGCATCGCCTTCAAGTCCAAGGGCCGTAGCTGCAAAGCCCGGAAAAAGGCCGACAATGCGCTCTTGCATGCGAAGTCGTGCGGCCCGCGTGCGCGGCGCCCGGCGGGCTTCACGCTTTACGGCACGCAAGCCGTTGTCATACCCTTTCTCGTGCTTGCACTGTTCATGTGTGGGAAAGCGCGGTAAAGCGGGAAGGGTGCGAAGCGCGCAGCCGTTCCATAGTTCGCTGCTCCGTGCCGTCTGTGCTTCAACCCATGGCCAACTGTAGATCTCTCGCATCGTGTCAAGATACGAAAAGGCGCGCAGCCGGGTTCCATGTGCTGAATGCAACGAGTTCTGCCCCCATACAGGGCGCCATGCTGCCACTCGGCACAGGCCTGAGCTGACAGTCCGCACGAAGTCACAGAGTGCGGGGTATTTCCTATCTTCAAAGCTCGTCGATGGAGACCAGGGCAGATGCGAGTGAAATGACACCGGATTCGCCCTTCTCCTGGCAAAACTTCTCGGTCGCGCTGGCATCGATAGGTCTTGAGAAAAAATATCCTTGAACGTAATCGCAGCCTAGCTCGCGCAATGCAACTAGCTGCTGTTCCGTTTCCACCCCTTCTGCGATGACCTCTAGTTTAAGGGAGTGAGCCAGTTCTGAAATGGCTTTCACTATGTCCAGACTGCCGTTTCCGGCGGCCATCTCGCAGATGAAAGAACGATCGATCTTGAGAATGTCGAAGGGAAGTCTCTGCAGGTAGCTCAGGGACGAGTATCCCGTTCCAAAGTCATCTATTTCCAACCGGATGTTCATGGCCTTGAGGCGGTCCAGTGTGGCCAGCGTCTGTTGGGCATTTCCCATGATTGAGCTTTCGGTCATTTCCAGGGCCAGGGATTCGGGATTTAGTCCGGAATCGGCCAGAGCGGATTCTACCTCCTCAACAAGGCGGGAATCACACAATTGTCGAGCGGAGACATTCACACTGACCGTAAGCGAGCGAAAGGGGGGAAAAGCCCTTTGCCATTCCGCCATCTGCCGGCAAGACTCACGCAGAACCCATCGGCCGAGGAGAACAATGATCTCGCTTTCTTCTGCGACAGGAATGAACTCACCCGGGGGAATAAGCCCTCGTTGAGGGTGGTTCCAGCGAACCAGTGCCTCGAAACCAAGAATGTTGTTATCACTTGGCGATACGATCGGCTGGTAATACACAACGAGTTGCTGCTCCTCAATGGCTTTGCGCAAGCCGTTCTCGACCTCGAAGCGGGTGACAACCCTTTCGCGCATCGTCTTGTTGAAGAACTCGGAGCGTGCTCTGCCGTTCGTCTTGGCACGATACATGGCGGTGTTGGCATTGCGAAGGATTTCTTCGGCTGTGTTGCCGGAAGAACTGAGGGCAATCCCGATGCTGGCGGAGACAAACATACTGCGGCCCTCGAATTCAAATGACTCGTTAAGTTTTTCGAGGATTCGCTCCGCGACAATAGATGCCTCGGATTCGTGCAGGATATGGCCGAGAAAGACGGCGAACTCGTCTCCGCCAATGCGCGCCACGATTGATTGTGCAGGGGCACCCGAACGTGAACCGCCGCGGATGCTGGTGCGCAAACGCCCTGCTACATCAATGAGCAACTCATCGCCGGCCAAATGCCCAAGACTGTCGTTGACCATTTTGAATTGATCCAGGTCAACGAAGAGGACTGCGAAACGGGAGTCTTGTTGGCGGGCGATTTCGATCGCGGATTCAAGCAGATCGATGAAGTACATCCGGTTGGGAAGATGGGTAAGCGTATCGGCAATCTTGCTTTCGGTAATGTCTGTCTGTGAACCGGCCATGCGAAGAGCCTGGCCGGAATGGTCACGGACTGCAATACCCCGGCTTAGGGCCCAGATATAGCCAGCGGATTGGTGGCGTATACGATACTCACTCACGAACTCCGAAGTCTTTCCCTCGCGATGTGCGGCAATCGCGGCGCGAACCTGTTCCCGGTCGTCGGCATGAATGTGACTGAACCATTGTTCAGGGTCGCACCAGGTTTCGCTCGCCGGGTAGCCAAGCATATGGTTCCAGCGGGGAGAGAAGTAGATTTCGTTGGTAGCGAGATTCCAGTCCCAGAGGCCGTCGTTCGCGCCCCGGGCGGCGACAGCGTAGCGCTCCTCACTCTCTTTCAGGGAAATGAGCGCCTTGTTGAGCGCCGATTCGCGGGATTGAATACGGGAGAGCATCTCATTGAAGGAAGTGACGAGAAGACCTGTTTCTCCGCCGGCCCGAATTTGAGCGCGGATCGAGTAATCCTTCTCGATGGAAATGTGACGGGCGACTGTTGCCAGTTCCACCAGCGGATTCCCGATGGAACCTGCGAGATACAAAGAGGCCAGAAATGTAATAAGGACGGAAAGAACAAAGACGAGAGCTGCAATCTTTGCGTATTCAAGCAATCGCGAACGGAAGTCGCGGAGATCGAAAACGAGGGCAATGGAGCCAGTGCGTTCTCCATTGAGAACGACCCCGCGGAAAAGAGCGAGGAACTCGCCATCGAAGTATTCTCCATCGCAGCGTCTCCCGGAAAGAGCAAGACCGGCGGGGCTGCCGGACCTTCGATACTCCGCGAAGATGTTCCCCCGACTATCGTACAGGCGGGCGACAAGGACATGCGGTTCCGTGGTCAACGCTCCAAGCATCTCTTCGGCGGTTTTCTTGTCATCGAAGGCGAGCGAAGCGGCAGTATTTGCGCCGAGGGTATCGGCGAGAGCGGTGAGCTCACGCACGGCACTGGCGCGGTAGCTCTGGCGCTCATAGATGGCGAAGCCGAATGAAGCGAGCAAGACTGCCAATGCGCTGGTGGTGAGAATCAGGAGAGCCAGATTGATTCGAATGGAGAAGTCCCGGACGCTCATGGCTCTACCTCTCCTGTTCCATGCCGCCGCTTCGAGTCACCGAGGTGGCGAGAAGTAAAAGCCGGGAGCTTATTTTGAGATGGACAGATTCGGCAGCTGCGCTGTTGATGTCAAAGCGAATCCTATCCTGATCAAGGCGGAAACGAATGATCCCGCCGGAGCTCAAGAAGTCATCCGCTTCTCCGACTGTGAGAACCGGCACGCTTCGTAGAGTCGAGAGAGAGAGGCCCTTGCCATCGTTCTTTTGAATAAAGAGCAGGTTGCAGCCGCGACCGGCCTGGGACAGATGAACATGTCGAACGCGAACGGTTCGCGCCCCGATCTGCTTTCCCTGAATTGTGTTTTCCAATTCGTCGTAGAACGCGTCGTCTTCCAGGGTGCACAGCACAAGCGGGCTGCTGTTGCCGTCAAAAGCATCAGCAGGCCACTCCACCAACTGCGCGAAGTGAAATAGGAACGCTGCCTTCACCCGATATTCATCACTCGCCGGCTGTGACCAGACCTTCCCTGAGGGCGCCAAGCGAAACACCACTACGAACAGCAGGACCGACCGGAGCGCAATCAGGCTCACCCACGCGTGCGGGCGCAACCTGGAGTGCGCCTTGCTCACCGTCTGGCCCGTGTTCGCATTGGTTTCAGAGTTCAATACTGTTTCTCCGTCTGAGCTTACGAACAAACCTGGCGAGGGCACTGCGTTCGCTTATTTGCCGCATTTGCTTCCTTGCAGGCCTTAGAAAACATACGTAATCCTTCCGAATATGTTGCGCGGACTCAGCGTCTGGATCGCTCCATTTCCGCCCGTGTATTCCGCTACGCGAGGGGAGAGCAGGTTTCGTCCGCCGAAGTCTATGCGGGTGTAATCCCCCACATGCCATTGCAGATTGCTGTCCACGCGGCAGTACGATGGCAGGGCGGGTGCGGTATTTCCCCCAAGGCCCGAGGGCATCGGTCCGGTATATTGCGCCAGTACATTGAAGTCCAGGTTCTTCCTGAGCGCGTAGGACGAACGCACTCCGTAGTGGTTCGTTGGCGTACCGGTATTGAACCCGACTGCCGTACTAGTGTCGTTGCTCTGTGAGTTGGCGCGCATCTCCATCTTCAGCCACGAATACGAGGCAGTCATCTTCCATCCCGGAACTACATTCCAACTTGCCGCGACCTCTGCGCCGAAGCTCTTGCCAAATAGATTGTTGGCCCATTGTGCCGGATACTCCGTATATCCCAAGTGTGCTACCGGCGCAAGATTCTCGTTGGTCTCAACATCGTTGTAATTGTTTACAAATCCTGTCGTATCGAGGGACATGCGCTTCAGTTGCAGGCGATAACCACTCTCATACGCAAGCAAATGCTCGTCTTTATATTTCGGATTTCCGACCAGGGTATCCAGATCGATCCCGTCCGTGCCCAAACTTGCGCTCTCGGGGCGATACATAGATGTGTTAAGTATGTTCGGAATCTTGACTGCTTTCGATGCGGAGATCCACACCGCATCCTTCTCGCTGGGTCTCCAGTTCAAACGCAGGCTCGGCTGAAAATCAAAACCTGTGAACCGGTTGTGCTCGGTCTTACCTCCTGCGGTAAGAACAAGCTTCCTCGGAACCAGCGCAATCTCGTCCTGAATGAACGCGCTGTACAGCGGGTAGTCCTGGTGTGAAGGAGTGATCGTCAAAAATGGCGTGGCCGGAGCATAAAACCGCGAATAGCGGTACCCGGCCCCTCCCATAAGGTCCTGCCTTGATCCAACATGGAAGTGGTGCTGTACGTCCACATCTATCGTTTCCAGGTTATCTGGCCGTTCCGTTGCATCGCGATCCTCGTTTGCATAGTAGATCTGCACCTGGGTTTGCTGCCCGTCGACATAACTATGCGTCCAGCGCCCCATAACGTATCCACCAGACACGGAGTTTACCCCCGCAACCGTTTCTGCAAACGGGGCAACCAAAATGGGCACGTTCAACGGTTCGCCAAAGGCACCGAAGAAGATGTTGCCTTCAATCATGAGCGCATCGTGTTCCCGCAATTTCAAGTCCGAACGAAATCCGCCATGAAGCAGATGCCAGGCGTCTCCGGCCCAATGCCCCGTTGCATCTTGATTCCCAAATGAATCTGCGTACTTTGAAAAGACGCGGTAGGTACCGAGTTTTCCAACCTGGCCTCCGTAGCGTGCCACGATTGAAACAGGGATATCGCTGGACGAAAGCTCGCGAAGCAGCACACCTTGTGTCGCTTGCGAAGATCGCGTAATGATATTCACTGTGCCATCGACCGCATTTGTTCCCCACAGCGATCCGCCCGGCCCGCGAATCACTTCAATCCGGTCGACGTCATCCATACTAAGGCTGATGCTGTCCCAGTAGATTCCGCCGAAGATCGGTGAATACAGGCTTCTGCCGTCTATCATCACCAGCATCTTGTTGCTGAAGCGCTCGTCAAATCCGCGAATCCCCACGTCAAACACACTTGCGTTAATCCGGTTCACATCCATTCCCGGCACCAGTCGCAACGCGTCAGGAATATTGCGGACGCCGGCAGAGCGAATCTCCTCGCGGGTCACCACGTACACCGCGGCGGGAGTATCGAGCACCTGCTCCTCTTTCTTGCTCACCGAACTGATTTTGGTCTTCATCAGATCTTCGATGCTCTTCTCAGTGAGGTCTGGGGTCTGCTGAGAGCGAGCGGGAAGACCAGGGAAGGCAAAGATGGCAGCCCCGGCCAGTACCCAAGTCCATCTTGCGACGCGCTTGGAACAAATAATGTTCAAAAGAGAATTGGGCAGCTTCAGGAAGGCAGGATATCGAAACAAATCTACTTGCATGTTCGCACACCTACCTTTATGTTCCGGGAGCCGGCCCCGTTTGTGTATGGCAGGAAAGTGGTTGCCCAATAACCCTATTGGGGTCACTTGCTGCCAAAGAACCTTATCGGCGCATGTGAGCAATCAGTACAGAGCCTTCGCAATATTCTCATCGATGCTCCGGTAGGCCAACTCTGCCCTTGGATCGCTACTGTGGCGAATTCATTGAGTTCCCAACGGAAGATATACCGTTTTCACATCAAGACGGTTGTGATCCGAGTCACATGCAACTGACCTGTTGCAGGGCAATAGTGGAGTAAATCGACACAATGCCGCAGCATCTTTTCTTTTCCGCTGAATACTGGGCTTGATCCGCCGATACTGTAATCGAAAGTCCAGATCCGCAGCGGTAGCGGAAGAGCCGGATTACCTGACTGCAAGATATTCGCGCCGGGCACCCGGCCGGGGACGACGGCTGAAGGCGAGTGCGAAGAGGCTGCAAGCTTGAGTTGGAGACTGGTTTGATTGTGCAAGCCTCGGGAGCATTGTTTGGGCTTGCATGTCTCCCAAAGTTTGAGACGATTCCTGCTTACTTTTGAATGCCGCCGACGAAGCTCTCGACGCCGTCAAGCGGGCCCGAGGCGATAGCGTTTAGCATGGGGATGCTCGAATCCAATCCCGGGATTGCTTAGGTATGCAGACACGGGCGGAACAGCGCCGGTTGGACTACGGCTGTTTGACAGCGGAAGGCTCCTGGTGGTGGCCAACTCGAACCGGTTCGATACGGGCACGGCGAATGCGACTGTGCTTTCCGGTTCCGGTTCCGGCCGCTGCCAGCGTGGTGCAGACGATTCCGACGGGGCTGTTTCCGCGCGAGATTACGGTCGGTAGCGATGACATGACACTCTACCTGACGAACTACGACTCCGAATCCTTTCAGGTAATCTCGACCACGGTGCAATAGTTGGCGGCGGTAGCCAAGGCGAGGTGGCCTTTATCTGGTGATCAAGTGTTCGACTACTGAATTCTCTGAATTGCGGTAGACCGAAAGCACAAAGGTGGCTTTTCCCTCAAGAAAGAGCCACCTTTCGATGCACTCAACACAACCACACGTTTTCAGAAAGTGCTCGAGAGTGTTGAGCCGAGGTGAAACGCTGGGCGCGAAACAAGCAAATCATCGATCGAGTGGACCTTATGCTGCACCAGATAGGATCGGAGTTCACTAACACCCCGGGTGCGGGAATAGGGTGTGCCTGGTTTTCGCAAATCCGGATATTACTCTCCAACTGGCAGGCTACTTCCGAGTTACCGGCTAATTGACAAGGACCTGATTCATCCGGAGCAGGGCGTACACTTTTATCTAATCCCATGAAGGCCATTGTCTTTCTCCTCGGAATCTGCTGGCTCACTTTGGCGCAGACTGCATTTGCCGCTTGCAGTCAGCCGCAGCCACGGCTTGTATGCGCTGAGTATTCGGGTTCAGAAGCGGTCGTCGAAGCAACCCTCTTGAAAGTGGACAACATGTTGGAGAACGGAAGTGACCCAAATTCCATTCTCGGCCGCTATTACACGCTGAGGTCAAACCGAGTCTACCGGGGCACTCTCGGCCACACCATCCGTGTCTACGAGGGGAACGACAGTAGCCGTGCGTCGTTCTCATGGAAGGTAGGAACGAGCTATCTGCTATTCCTATCTCAGCTATTGGAAAAGCCAAACGAGCCAGCACTCGCGATCGATGGTTGCGGCAATTCTGGCCCTGTTTCACGATCAGGGCCTGCCCTTCGTGAAATTGACAGGCTGAGCAATCAGCAACAGGGTTCGCTGATTGCTGGAAACGTGAGCAACGAAACTCTCAGCTCTCCACTCGAAGGCATTGAAGTCGTAGCGCGTGGCAACGGGAAAGCCTATCGGGCATCGACAAACAAGAAGGGAAATTTCAGAATTCAGGTCCCCCCCGGCGATTACTCACTGGTGCCCGAGGATCGGCTCACTTCATTCAAGACGTATGAAATGAGCTACGAAGACCCGAAAGAGCTCAAGATGCAGCCCGGCGCCTGCGCTCAAGTGCAGTTTCTTGGAGTCGTTCATCCCTGAGACGCACTCCGCGAGCCAGGTGATTTCCTCCACTGACGGATCCACGCCAATCCGGTGATAACTCCGGAGTGAATTACAGTTGAAGGACTCCCTTGGATTTGCACATCTCCGGGCTCATCCCGGACGGCAATGTAAGACTGTTTCCAGCAGCGTGTCCGTTCTGGAAAACGGTCGTGACTTGAGCGCTGCCACACACCAGTGAGCGATGCGTGGTCGATTAGCTCGAAAATCCATAAGTGGAAGGACACACGAGGCGACGAGATGGAATTGGATTACTTTATCGTGGATGTCTTTGCGGGGACGGCGCTCGAGGGCAATCCCCTGGCTGTAGTCATAAACTCTGTTGGGCTCACAGCGGAAAAGATGCAAGCAATTGCGCGGGAGTTCAACCTTTCTGAAACCACCTTCGTGGAAAGGCGGCCAGTTGAGTTGGAGCGGGCTGAAGGCGTGCGCGTACGCATATTTACCACGCAGGAAGAATTGCCGTTTGCCGGGCACCCGACGCTGGGGACGGCGAGCGTATTGAAGTTGCATTTCCCCGACGCTGCCGAGGGAGCTACTGTGAGACTCGCGCTGAATGTGGGTACGGTGCCGGTGCGCTTCGGCGATGCGCCAGAAGGCGTAAGCGGGCTGTTTGGCGAGATGACGCAGCGGGATGCGGAGTTTGGGGCGAAACTGGCTCCGGGTGAAGCAGCGTGGCTGGTTGGGCTGGCTGAAACGGATCTGGATACCAGGCTGCCACCACAAATTGTCTCAACGGGAACAGCGTTCGCGATTGTTGCATTGCGCTCGCATGCGGCTTTGGAGCGGCTGCAAGTGAGCCAGCGCGAGGCCACGCATTGGCTGCGGGAGCGCGGCGCAAGGTGGTTTTATGTGCTGGCCCCAACCGGTGCCACGGAGCCCGCGTGGCGAGCGCGCATGCAATTTGAGGGGGGTGAGGACCCGGCGACGGGATCCGCAGCTGGGTGCGCCATAGCGTACCTTGTTCGTCACAACGTGGTGGCTTCAGGAGAGCGGATTCTGTTGCGCCAAGGCGTGGAGATTGGCAGGCCCAGCGATCTCTACCTGTCCGCGCGCCTTGAAAGCAAAGCAGAAAACGAAGAACATGTGAAGGTCACGGATATCCACGTTGCGGGCAGCACCGTTCTTGTAGCAAAAGGCCGGCTTTTCCTGTCGTGATGCACATTCTTTCAACAGGCTTTCATCGTCGCAAGTCACGGACTGTGTTAGCACTAGCTGATTTTCAGTTGTTTCACAGGATATTCAAGCAGGGATTTCGCCTTGCTTTCTCTCTTCCCATCGGTCTCCATCCCTCGTAATCTTGGCAAGCATTGAAGCAACTTAACCGGCCCCTTCGCCGGTCTTGACCCCAGGTATTGATTGCCCTCTGTCCGCAACCGAAGGCAGAACCCTGTTGAGTCGAACCGCCGGCCGCATTCAGCATCAACGCGCCCACCCGGGCCGCGGATGATGCCATGCGGTTCGTGTTTCTCGATCAACAAGGAACGCCTCGGCTTGTAGGCGGCAGTTAACGTTTTTTCTTTTAACTCCTCAAAAGCCACAGCGGCGGCCGAGGACGACCTGTGCCTGAAAAGGCCCCAAAAACTTGAAACAAGGAGTAGTACCCCACACCATGCGGCCAAAGAAAGTGATCCTCTGCGTAGACGATAACGAACAAGAGCTTTCCGTACTCAAGTTCATGCTGGCAACCAACGGATATCGTGTTGTGTCGGCCTTGACTGGCCAGGAGGCGATCGGCATTTTTGCCGAGAACCCGGTAGACCTGGTACTCGCCGATTTTGCCATGCCGCAGATGAGCGGGTGCCAGTTGGTGGATCGGTTGAAGGAGATTGCAGCGCATGTGCCGATGGTATTGCTGGGCGATCCGCAGAAAATGGGCAACGAGATGCATGGGGCCGATGCGTTGCTGGCCAAGAAGAACTGCTCATCGCAGGAACTGCTGGAGCGGATCAAGGTGATGAGCGCGCGCAAGCGCGGCCCGCGCAAAGGCACGGTACGCGTGGCGCAGCGGGTGGAACTGGCGGCGGCTTCCTAGGGGCGGACAGGCGCCAGGCTGGTTTGGTGCTTTTGAGGTTTCAGGAATGGCAATGCCCTTGCGGCCGCCCGAACGCGGTTGAAGCCTCAGAAGCAGTTGTCCGCTTTGATAAGGACCGCGAAATTACGGTCCCGACCTTCCGCTAATTAGCGTCGGGGAACGGTCCACAACGCTGTTGAGCGGCCCGTTCTTTGCGCGGGCCTGAGCTCTTTAAGAAATGGTGCTCTTCCTCGTCAGTGAATGCGGCGGGCACCGCAAGTTCGCCTTACAGCCCAGAACTGCCCGTCAATTACGAGTGCAATTACACTGAAAACAAAACCAAAATAAACAACACATTATCAATGAGATAAGCTCGTTAACAATCAGCGCATTTTCCAAAAAAGTGTCAGATTCTCTGCAACCGAATGCCCCGATTAGTTCAATTCTCCGCGACCGAAACATCTGAAAAGGCTGCCCGTGCGGTCCATGTCTCAAAGAAACGCGACCGTCCGGGCAGCCATTTACCCCGGTTTGCAACCTTATTAGCCAGCTACATAGAGCAACCCTCGATCAAACCTTTGGCGGCCGCAAATTGACCACGGCCCTTATTCCCATCCCTCATTCTCAAAGTTGTTCTGGGGCCTGACTTTGCTCCATTTCAAGATTCTTAGTCATTTACACTCATATTTTATGAATCTTTTGTGCTACTATTTCGTCAGATTGATTGAGCGGCCGAGGGTCCTGGTGGATCCGGCCCCGTCCAAATCGAAAACATCTGTGGAGGAACTTGAATCATGGCAATTACTCGTTGGGATCCCTTCCGGGAAGTTGCAGCGTTGCAGAACCGCGTGAACTCGCTGTTCCGCGAGATGAACGACAGCGACAGTCCGCTGACAACCGCCAGCTTTGTGCCGGCAGTTGATATTTATGAAGACACCAAGAAGGTAGTTTTGAAGCTCGAAGTTCCGGGCATTGAAGAGAAGGACCTGGACGTCCGGGTGGAGAACAACACGTTGACTGTAAAGGGCGAGCGCAAGTTTGAGAAGGAAGAGAAGGAAGAAAACTTCCATCGCATTGAGCGCCGCTATGGCAGCTTCTATCGTGCGTTTACGCTGCCCTCAACCGTGGATACTGAACACATCGGCGCCAACTACAGCGCAGGCGTTCTGAAGCTGGAACTGAACAAGAAGGCAGAGGCGCAGCCCAAGCAGATCAAGATCAACGTGGGCGGCGAGAAGAAAGTGGAAGAGCAGGAGCTTGTGGGAGCGCGGTAAGTGAGACAGCTTCCAGCTGCTTGCTTTTAGCTTCCTGCCCATGCATTGGGCTGGCAACATGGATCGCGCCGGGGTGACTGAGATTCCTGCCCCGGCGCTTGTTTTTTGTGAAACAGGAATCGAAAAGAGAAATCATTTAAGTGACGACTGGATTCTGGGGGCTGGCGAGAGCAAGCTAGTAGCTGGAAGCAGAGGGCGGGGGTCTACATGGCGATACGTTGGGACAAGTTTACGGTCAAATCGCAACAGGCGATGCAGCAGGCGCAGGAGCGCGCGGCGGAGCTTGGAAATCCGGAAGTGCAGCCGGTGCATTTGCTGTTAGCGCTGGTGGAGGATCGCGAGGGCGTGATCCCATCGGTGCTGGGAAAGATCGGTGTGCCCACGGAACGCCTCGAGAGCGACCTGCACCAGATCGAGGAGAAACTGCCTCGGGTGGCCGGAGCTGCGAGCCAGCCGGGGCTTAGCAACGCGCTGAACAAAGCGCTGGAGCAGGCGTTTCGCGAGGCATCGGAATTCAAGGATGAGTATGTGTCCGCGGAGCACCTGCTGCTGGGCATCGTACATCTCAAGGGCGACGCGGCGCGCGACGCCCTAGCGGCTCTCGGCGTCACGAGAGATGTGTTCCTCAAAGGGCTCACTTCTGTCCGGGGGACGCAGCGAGTTACCGATCAGAACCCCGAAGGCAAGTTTCAGGCGCTGGAGAAATATGCCAAGGACCTGACGGAACTGGCGAGGCGCGGCAAGCTGGACCCTGTGATTGGGCGCGACGAAGAGATTCGGCGCGTGATCCAGGTGCTGAGCCGGAGAACGAAGAACAATCCTGTGCTGATTGGCGAGCCTGGCGTCGGCAAGACTGCCATCGTTGAAGGCCTGGCGCGGCGCATTGTTTCCGGCGATGTGCCGGAGAGCTTGCGCGACAAGCGAGTGATCTCGCTGGATCTGGGATCGATGCTGGCCGGAGCCAAATATCGAGGCGAGTTTGAAGACCGTTTGAAGGCGGTGCTGAAGGAGATTGAAGAATCGAACGGCGAAATTGTGCTGTTTATCGACGAACTGCATACGCTGGTTGGGGCGGGCGCGGCCGAGGGCGCGATTGACGCGAGTAACATGCTGAAGCCTCCGCTGGCGCGCGGGGAGTTGCGTGCGATTGGCGCGACGACGCTGAATGAGTACCGCAAATATATTGAGAAGGACGCGGCGCTGGAGCGGCGTTTTCAGATTGTGTATGTGGGCGAGCCGAACGTGGAAGACACGATCGCGATTCTGCGCGGGCTGAAGGAACGCTACGAGGCGCACCACAATGTGCGCATCAAGGACTCGGCAATTGTGGCCGCGGCGACGTTGTCGCATCGCTACATCAACGACAGGTTTTTGCCCGACAAAGCGATTGACCTGGTGGACGAGGCTGCGGCTTCACTGGCGATTCAGATTGGCTCAGTACCCACGGAGATTGACCAGTTGGAGCGGCAGACTACGTCCCTGGAGATTGAGCGCGAAGCTCTGAAGCGCGAGACGGACAAGAACAGCCGAGAGCGGCTGCAGGCTGTGGAGCGCGAAGTGGCGCAGTTGCGCGAGCAGACGACAGCGCTGCGGGCACGCTGGACGAAGGAGCGCGAGGCGATCAGCCGCATCAGCGAATTGAAGAAGCGGATTGAGGCGTTGCGCTTCGAAGCTGAGGAGCAGACGCGTAAGGGGATGCTGGAACGCGCGGCACAGATTCAATACGGCGAGTTGCCGAAGGCGGAAGCAGAGCTGAAGCAACTGGACGCGCTGCAGTCTGGGAATGCAGGCGTGGCGCGGATGCTGAAGGAAGAAGTGGACGAGGAAGATATCGCCAAGATCGTAAGCAAGTGGACGGGGATTCCTGTTTCACGAATGCTCGAAGGCGAAGTGAAGAAGCTTGTGCAGATGGAGACTCGTCTGCGGGAACGCGTGGTTGGGCAGGACGCGGCGCTGACCGTGGTGGCGAATGCGATTCGCAGGTCGCGCGCGGGGTTGAGCGATCCGAAGCGGCCGATTGGATCTTTTATTTTTCTGGGTCCGACGGGGGTGGGCAAGACGGAGACTGCTCGGGCGCTGGCGGAGTTTCTGTTCGACGACGAGCAGGCGATGGTGCGCATCGACATGAGCGAGTACATGGAGAAGCACGCCGTGGCGCGGCTGATTGGCGCGCCGCCTGGATACATTGGCTACGACGAAGGTGGACAGTTGACTGAAGCTGTGCGGCGAAGACCCTACGCGGTGATTCTGTTTGACGAAATTGAGAAGGCGCATCCCGATGTATTCAACATCCTGCTGCAGGTAATGGACGACGGGCGGCTGACGGATTCAAAGGGGCGCACGGTGGATTTCAAAAACACGGTGCTCATTATGACGTCGAACCTGGGCGCGGCTCTTTTGACCGGCGACACATTGAAGACTGAGCACGACTACGACATAGCGCGCGAAAGCGTGATGCGCGTGTTGCGTGAACACTTCAGGCCGGAGTTTCTGAACCGCGTGGATGACACGGTGATCTTCCATTCGCTGGGACATGCCGAGATGTCGCACATTCTTGACCTGCGCTTGAACGAAGTTAGCAAGCTGCTGGAGGACCGGCAGATTTCGCTGGAACTGACGGAGCCTGCGCGGCAACTGATTCTGATTGCGGGGTCGGATGCGGCGTATGGAGCAAGGCCTCTGAAGAGGGCGTTGCAGCGGATGGTGCAGGACCCGTTGGCCATCAAGATACTGAATGGCGAGATACTGCATGGATCGCACGTAAGGATCGACGCAGATCGCAACTCGAACCAGCTGCACTTTGAGCCGATGACAAAGGAAGCCATGGCGTAAGCACGTGTGGTGCGGCTGACGCTCGCGGGAAGCTCGCACTAGCTTGGTTGCGTTCCATCCTTGCGACAAAAGAAAGTCGCAATGGTGACCCAGGCAGGTTGCACCAAAAACTAAGGCCTCGGAGGATTGATCCTTCGAGGCCTTGGCTTTTGAACAATGAAACGCTGAGCTACTTGAGGGCGGACTCGATGGCGGCGGTGACCTGGGGCGAGTCAGGTGTGACGTTGGGCTCGAAGCGAGCTACGGGATTGCCGTTGCGGTCGAACAGGAACTTGGTGAAGTTCCACTTGATGTCGCCGGCGAAGTTGGGGTCAGTGTCTTTGGCGGTGAGGAAGACGTAGAGCGGCGTCTTGTCGTCGCCCTTGACCGATACCTTGGACATCATGGGGAAGGTAACGTTGTATTTGTTGGTGCAGAATTTCTTGATCTCCTCATCGGTGCCCGGTTCCTGGGACATGAAGTTGTTGGCCGGGACGCCGACAATGACGAGGCCACGGTCCTTGTATTTCTCGTAGAGGGCTTCGAGGCCGGCGTACTGCGGGGTGAATCCGCATTTGCTGGCGACGTTGACGAGCAGGACGACTTTGCCGCTGTAACTTTTCAGGCTAACTTGCTGGCCGTCGATGGATCTCATGGTGAAGTCGTAAATGCTTTTAGGCTCCGCGGACAGGCTGACGCAGGCGGCGCACAGCATCAGGATAAGAATTAGTTTGCGCATGGGACCTCCCCCAAATGGCTATTTTGGGATCATAGCCGATGGAGGCCGGGGGAATTGTTACGGAAATGTCATTGGGCCTGATGTGACTGCGAAATCCGCAGTATGCAAATAACTTCAATCTGCGGCCCAGCACGCCACGGCCCCAGGAAGAATCCGTCTTTTGAAATCGGGGAGCGTGACCTCCACCGGGAAGGAAACTACTGAGGGGTCGCTTTGATCATCCGTGCCATAACCCTCGTGCCGGTTAAAGCCGTTGTAGCCAACGCATCTCGGCATCGGCTGTGGAGTAAGGCCCGTGCTATGCAGTATATCGTTCCAGCATTCGGATCTCTTTTGAGGCAACGAGCATCCAGCGGCAACCACGCGCGGATAGCGCATCACGAGAGTGCCGCCAATCCTGTCAAAGCGTATCTCCGCAAACTTTCCCTTCGGACTCAGCCTTCTCTGATCTTCAAAGAGCTTCTTTCCTGTAGAGGCCTCGAAGACGCCAAACGGGCAGCCACTATTGGAGCAATCCGGCGCTTCGAGAAAGACAAAATTCGTCTTCACTCCGACGAAATACCCTGCAACCCAATCTTCACCGTGGATGACCGCCTCGCCCTCGGCGTGTTTCTGAGCGCATGAGATCAAATGAGCGGCTTCAGTTGGAGTGATGGAAATCCACTCGTCTCCCTCCTGACCCAAATCGAGCTCCTTCACCATAAAGCTCTGGAAATAGTGGCAGCGAAGTTGACCGTGGCGTGGGTGTGGCCCTGGGTAATACGGAGAAGGGCCCAGATCGACGACAGTCTCTTTGATCGCTTTGTCGAAGGATTCCGATTGCTCTTGTGCTGCAGCGGAGACGGATACGAGAGGCCACGCGCACAGTAGGACGACAATCAGCCTTGGTACGGACTTCGTTCTTTGCATAAGACATTCCTTGATCGCAATCCTAAATTACTGTCGTAGTTCGACTAGCGTAGCGCCTTGGCCGCCTTCGTTCTGCGCGGCTTCGGCGATGGTGGCTACGTGGGGATGGGACTTCAGGAATTCGCGGACGCCGCGGCGGAGGATGCCTGCGCCGTGGCCGTGGATGATGCGGACGCGCGGGAGGCCGGCCAGGAAGGCGCGGTCTAGATACTTCTCCAACTCTTCAGTGGCTTCATCGACGGTGCGGCCGATGAGGTTGATCTCCATGCGCATGTCGTCAGTGTTGGCGCTGGTAACGGTGACGTGAACACCCTTCTGCTTGCGGGCGGCGGCGAGAGGGTCGGCTTTTGCGGCGGATGCTTCAGCGCGCGAAGGCTCGGAGAGCTCGTCGCGCTTGACGCGCATTTTGATGGGGCCGAGAGCGACTTCGAATAGATCCTTCTCGATTTCGCGCTGCACGACGGCAACTTTGTTCATGGACTTGATGAGGACCTGGTCGCCGGGAGAGACGTGCCTGAGAACGTGCGGCTGGGCGTGGGTGTCGCCGACGTCGGCTCCGGTGCGATGGGCGACTACGGTCTGATTGAAGCTCTCCTGAAACTCGCGGCGGAGGCGCAGGATGCGGCGCTCGGCTTCCTTGGATAGCTTTTGCTGGGCGGCGCGATCTTCAATAGCGCGCACGGTTTCGCGCATCTGAAATTCAAAGTCCTTTAGCAGAGAGGCGAGTTTGGTTTCGAGGTCGCGGGTGCGGTTGCGCAACTCGACGTCGCCTTCGCGGGCCAGCTTCGCTCGCTCCTGATTGAGCGCGTATTGCTGCTCGCGTACGGCCTTGCGGTCGGCTTCGAGCTGCGTGAGGTCGTTGTGCAGCTTGTCGAGGAAGCGCGCGATGTCGACCTGCTGCGAACCGAGGCGCTGACGCGCGGCAGCGACGATGCTGGCGTTGAGGCCGAGGCGCTCAGCGGTCTGAATACCCGCTGATGCGCCGGGTGAACCGAGGCGGAGCTGGTAGTTGGGCGCGAGCGTGATTTCGTCGACTCCGGCTGCGGCGTTGAGGACGCCGGGGGTGTTGGCGGCGTAAACCTTGAGCGAGGTGTGATGGGTGGAGATGAGCGACCAAGCGCCGGCAGCGAGGAAATACGCGGCGATGGCGACGGCGAGAGCGGAGCCTTCCTCAGGATCAGTTGCGGAGCCGAGCTCGTCGAGCAGGACGAGAGAACGCGCGTCGGCGAGGCGCGAGAGACGATCGAGATTCGTAATGTGCGCGGAGAAGGTGGAGAGAGCGGCCTCGATGGATTGCGCGTCACCAATATCCGCGAGGAACGCTGTGAGGACGGGAAAGCTGGCGGCCGTGGCGGGAATGGGCAGGCCGGCCTGGGCCATCATGGCGAGGAGCGCGGTGGTCTTGAGGGTGACGGTTTTGCCACCGGTGTTGGGGCCGCTGATGATGAGCTGGCGGGACGCGGCGGTCAGCTCCAGAGTCAACGGGACTATACGGCCATTTGTTGCGCGGAGACGCTTTTCGAGGAGCGGATGACGGGCTCCATCGAGGCGGAGAAGATCGGGCGTGATGGCCGGGGCAACGCAGTCGTAGTCGCGAGCGAAGCGGGCGCGGGCCTGCAGACTGTCAACGATTGCGAGAACGCGGGCGCCTCCGACGAGACCGACGGAATAGCCGCCGACCTGACGAGTGAGCGCGACAAAGATGCGATGGATTTCAGCTTGCTCCTCTTCGATGAGGCGAACGAGTTCGTTGTTCTGCTCGATGGTTTCGAGGGGCTCAACGTAGACCGTTTGCCCGGACGAGCTGGCACCGTGGACGACACCGGAGATGCGGCGTTTGAGTTCGCTGCGAACGGGGATGACGAATCGGTCGCCCCGGATGGTGATGAGGTCTTCCTGGGTTGCGCCGTCACTGGAGAGTTTGCGCAGCGCCGAGCGGAGGGATTCTTCGATGAGGCGCTGCTGGCGTTCCTGCTCGCGGCGGATGCGGTGTAGCTCGGGTGAGGCGTTGTCGGCCAGCGTGCCGTCGGGCTGGATGGTGCGCTCGATGGATTCAGCTAACGGACGAAGGGATGTGGTGAGCGCGGCGGAGAGTGCGCTGAGGCCGGGGAGCTTGCCGACGAGGCGCGCGGGGGGCGACTGGAGGAGCGATTGCCAGGAGGCTACGTCGTTTGCCAGGCGCGCGACGGCCTGGAGTTCGGCGGCTTCAAGAGCTGCGCCGGGGATTTGGGCTTTGGCGGCGTGCTGGGTGGGGTCGAAAAGGCCGCCGAGCGGAATTGAAATCTGCTCGGCAAGGATGAGGCGGAGTTCGGCGGTGAGCTGATGCTGATGGACGATCCAGGCTTCGTCGGCAGAGGGTTTGAGATCGAGGATAGCGCGGCGGCCGACGGGGGATGAGGCAAAGCCGGCGACGAGCGCGAGCAGCGGCTCCCACTCAAGGGTGGTGTAGTCGGCATGTTCAACCGGGGACGGGATGGGATCGAGGAGAGGCATGTACAGTGACTATCTTAGCGGTTTCGGGGCATGCGTCAGTGAAGTGGATCGCGATCCCAGGTCCGAAGGGCGGGACCTGGGGCACCCATTTTCTATTTAGATCGCGGTGCCTTGCTCAACGTTGGGCGCTAGCTTCAGGTCGCCTTCCCAGCGGGCTACTACGGCGGCGGCCATGCAATTTCCGATGACATTCATGGCGGTGCGGCCCATGTCCATTAACGTGTCAATACCGAGGAGCATGAGCACGGCGGCTGCGGGGATCTGGAAGCTGCTGGCGACGGCCATCAGGATTACCAGTGTTGCGCGGGGAACGCCGGCGATGCCTTTGCTGGTGAGCATGAGAGTGGCGAGAAGCACGATTTGTTGGACCACGGTGAGATGGAGACCCGCTGCCTGCGCGGCGAAGAGAGCAGCCATGGAGAGATAAATACTGGAGCCGGTCATGTTGAAGCTGTAGCCGGTTGGGATAACGAAGGAGACGATCCAGCGGGGAACACCGAACTCTTCCATGCGCTCCATGGCGAGGGGCAGCGCGGCTTCTGAAGATGTGGTGGCAAAGCCAAGGGCGGCGGGTTCGGCGACGGCGGCGACAAATTTTCCGATGGGGATGCGCGCGATAAAGAGAATGACGGCGAGCACGGCCGTAAAGATGAACAGCGCGGCGTAGCAGGTGACGAGCAGCTTGCCGAGAGGCAGCAGCGTGGCCACTCCCATGCTGCCAACGGTGTAGGCGAGTGCTGCACCGGCGGCGATGGGCGCCATGATCATGATGATGCGGGTGAGGCGGAACATGGTGTCCGTGAGCGATTGCAGCACGCTGAGGAGCGGGGCGCGCTTTGGCTCAGGCAGCGTAGCCAGTGCCGTGCCGAAGAGCAGCGAGAAGACGGCGACCTGAAGGATTTGATTTTCGGCAACAGCTTTCGCGATGTTCTCGGGAAAGATGTTGAGCAGAATCTGCTGCCATCCCTCTGGATGCGCGGTGGGCGCGACGGCCTGAATGACAGCGGGGAGCGTGACGCCAGCGCCGGCCTGCGTGATGTCGATGGCGATGGCGCCGAGGAGAAGGCCGAAGGTGGTAACGACTTCAAAGAAGATGAGGGCCTTGACTGCCGCACGGCCCACTCCGCTGAGCTGGTTGTGTCCGGCGATGCCCGTAACAATGCCCCCGAAGATGAGCGGCGCGACGATCATGCGAATGAGGCGGAGGAAGATGTCGCCGAGGAAGTGGGTTTGTGCGGCGAACTGGGGAGCGTCTACGCCGAGTTCAGCACCGGCAAGCATGGCGAAGAAAGTCCAGACCAGCAATGAACGGCGGCGAAGAGCGTAGGGGACGAAGAGGGCGAAGGCGGCACAGCGGAGGGCGACTGCGAGTTGCGCCGGCGCGTGCAAGAGGCTTGCGGCAACACCCGCCGCGAAGAGCAGGCCGGCGGCGGCGGAAAGCATGCGGACGGGAATGTGGGCCGATGGCGGCTCCGGTTTGAGTTTCATGGATGGGACGGATGGCTTCAAGATTTCCATTATCTTATGAGCATGCCCAAGATTGCTTTTCTTGAATGCTCCCGCTGCCACCTGCACCTCGACCCCACGACTCCGCAGACCGTTTGCACTGCCTGCTCGGGAACGCTCTACGTTCGCTACGATTTGTCGGCCGCGATGGGACTGGCGAAGCGCGATATGGTTGCGCAAAGCACGGCCAATGGGTCCTGGAATGGGATGTGGCGTTATGCGCAGGTGCTTCCGGGCGTGGAGCCGGTGACGCTCGGCGAGGGATGGACGCCAATGCTGAAGAGCCGGCGGTATAAGAACGTCTGGCTCAAGGAAGAGGGCGCGAATCCTACGGGAACGTTCAAGGCGCGCGGGCTAGCGCTGGCAGTCACGATGGCGCGGCATTACGGATTGACCAAGCTGGCCGCACCCTCGGCTGGAAACGCGGGCGGGGCATTGGCAGCGTATGCAGCGGCGGCAGGGATCGAGGCGCACATCTTTATGCCGAAGGACGTGCCGATTGCAAACCAGGTAGAGTGCCTGGCGTATGGCGCGCAGTTGACGCTGGTGGATGGGCTGATATCGGATTGCGGGCGCATTGTGGCGGAGCGCAAGACTTCTGAAGGCTGGTTCGATGTTTCCACGCTGAAAGAGCCGTTTCGCGTAGAGGGCAAGAAGACGATGGGATACGAGCTGGTGGAGCAGCTGGGCTGGGAATATCCCGATGCGGTGTTTTATCCCACCGGCGGCGGTGTGGGCACGATCGGGATTTGGAAAGCGTTTGAAGAGATGGAGCAGCTGGGTTGGGTGACGGGGAAGCGGCCCAAGATGATCGCCGTCCAGGCGGCGGGTTGCGCTCCTGTGGCGCGAGCGTTTGAGCAGGGCGAGGCAGTGAGCCAGATGTGGCAGAACGCGCATACATTCGCTTCGGGGCTGAGGGTGCCGAAGCCATATGGAGACTCGTTGATTCTGGAGATCGTGCGTGCTTCGAGCGGAACCGCGCTGGCGCTCACGGACGACGAGATTTTTGCGTCGCTGAAGGACTGGGCTGCGCACGAGGGGTTGCTGTTGTCTCCGGAGGGCGCGGCAGCTACGGCGGCATATGACCATCTGCTGGGGACGGGGTTTTTAACGGCGCAGGATCGAGTGGTACTGTTCAACACCGGATCGGGGAACAAGTACACAGACGTATTGGCGGCCAAATTCAGGGTGCAGGGAGCTTATGAGCCGATACAAAGCTAGGTTGTTGAACTCGGCGTGGAACTGGGGGTAGAAGCGGGCGCGGCGGACGAACTCTCGCTCGAACTGGAAGATGACTTGGTCTCTGCCGGCGCCGCGGCCTTGCTGGAATCGGTTTTGGATTCCGTTGACGACGAATCATTTTTCGATTCGGTCGTAGATTCGGCGGCTGGGGTAGAACTTTTCCCTGCATAGTCGTTAACGTACCAGCCAGCTCCTTTGAAGCTGAGGGCAGGCGCAGTCATTGGCCGCTCAAGAACGCCCCCGCACTTGGGGCATACCGACTCTGGAGCGGCAGCGAAGCTCTGGATTTTTTCAAAAAGATGGCCACATTGGGTGCAGCGATACGCGTACAACGGCAAGGTATTTCCGCCTCCCGGGAGAACTGACTACATCTCTATTGTATCGGCAAGGCGGCCAATAATATGCAAAGCCGCCCTGCCGTGTATACCCCGCGTGTGTATGAGGCTTACTTTACGGTGAAGGGGACGCTGGCGATGTGGTTCTCCCATGCCAGTGTCAGAGTGCCCCTGGAGCCACCGGTTCCAGCAAGAGTGTATTTGAGGTTCTCAATCGTCTCCGCCGGCTTGGTCATCTTCATTGGTACGCGGCCCAGGTCCTTTGTCTTGTCATAGACGGTGCCCCACTGGCCGGTCTGGGTGTTGACGACGAGTACCCAATTGTCGGGGTCGGAGACGTCGACATAGAGTGTGTAATCGCCCGCGGGAACAGCGAGGCTACCAATGGTCAGATTGCCGTCGGTGTGCAGCTTGGTGGCGGCGTTGGCGCCGGCGCGCCATACGGGATAGGTGGGATCGTGGCCGATCTGGCCGTCTTTCCCAAAAAGGTGACCGGCGCGGCCTTTGACGCCCGGAGAACTGTAGGTGATGGTAATGGCCTTGCCTGCGATGGTGGCGGTTTCAGTGGCGGCGGGACTCTTAGGCGGGGCCTTGGGTGCGGGGGTTTGTGCAGAGAGGGCAGCTGCTGCGATGAGCAGCGCGGTACAGGCGAGAAGGGATTTCATGACGATGTTTCTCCTTTGGGGCGAAGTCCTGAAGGGATGGACGCGCCGACGGGATGATTGTCGCACTACGCGGGCAGGTTAGGAAACTGGTCCGTTGCGGCTGTTATGATGCGGCGGAAGGCATTGCATGCAGCAGAGACAAAATCAAGTATCGGCCGGTGGGAGATTTCGCGCTGCGGTGGCGGAAGAGCAGCCTTTGCAGGTGGCGGGAACCATCAACGCTTATACCGCGCGCATGGCGGAGGCGACGGGGTTTCGCGCGCTCTATATTTCTGGCGGAGGCGTAGCGGCCAACTCGCTGGGCATGCCGGATCTGGGCATCAGCAGCATGGAAGACGTGCTGACGGACGTGCGGCGAATTACCGATGCGACGAGCCTGCCGCTGCTGGTCGACATAGACACGGGGTGGGGCGGCGCGCTCAACATTGCAAGGACCATTCGGTCGATGATCAAGGCCGGTGCGGCAGCAGTGCACATAGAGGACCAGGTAGGTCAGAAGCGCTGCGGGCATCGGCCGGGGAAAGAGCTGGTTTCAACGAACGAAATGATCGACCGGATCAAGGCGGCAGTGGATGCGCGGAACGATGAGCAGTTTGTACTGATGGCTCGAACGGATGCCGTGGCCAATGAAGGCATGGCTGCGGCAATTGAGCGTGCGCAGGCGTACGTGGCCGCAGGTGCGGACATGATTTTTGCCGAGGCCGTGACAGAGCTGAAGCAGTACAGCGACTTCCGAAAGGCCGTCGGCGTGCCGATTCTGGCAAACATTACGGAGTTTGGTCAGACGCCGTTATTCGCGCGAGACGAGTTGAAGGTTGCAGGCGTGGATATTATTTTGTATTGCTGCGGCGCATATCGGGCGATGAACGCGGCGGCGCTGAAGGTGTATGAGGCGATTCGCGCGGAGGGAACGCAGAAGAGCGTGGTGCCGCTGATGCAGACGCGAGCCGATCTGTATAAGTATCTCGACTATCACGCGTATGAAGCGAAGCTGGATGAGTTGTTTGCGAAGGGCAAAGAGTAGACGTGCCTCTTGTTCTTCGATCAGGTTGATGCTCGCGGAGAATGAAAATGAGTGAACAAGCAGCTTCCCCCACAGCTTTCAGGCCGAAAAAATCGGTCGCGTTGTCAGGCACGCCGGCGGGCAACACGGCGTTGTGCACGGTGGGCCACAGCGGGAACGATCTGCACTATCGTGGGTACGACATCAAGGACCTGGCGCGGCTTTGCGAGTATGAGGAGATTGCGTACCTGCTGATCCATGGCAAGCTGCCCAATGCTGCGGAACTGGCCGCGTACAAGGCGATCCTGCGGCCACTGCGCAGTCTGCCCGCCGCGGTGAAGCAAGCGCTGGAACTGCTGCCGCCGACCACGCACCCCATGGACGTGCTGCGGACTGGCGTGTCCGTGCTGGGTTGCCTGCTGCCCGAAGCTCTGGACCATAACGATGCCGGAGCGCGCAGGATTGCGGATGCGCTACTGGCTTCGCTTGGGTCGATGCTGCTCTATTGGCACCACTACGCCCGCAATGGACGGCGCATTGAAGTGGAGCGCTACGAGGACTCCATTGCTGCGCATTTTCTGCACCTGCTGCATGGCGAGAAGCCAGGCCCCAAGTGGATCGCGGCGATGCAGGCTTCGCTGATTCTGTATGCGGAGCACGAGTTCAACGCGTCCACGTTTACGGCGCGGGTGATCGCGGGGACTGGGTCGGATATCTATTCGTGCATTGCCGGGGCGATTGGCGCGCTGAAGGGGCCGAAGCACGGTGGTGCCAATGAAGTGGCATTGGAGATTCAGCAGCGCTACGAGTCTGCCGATGACGCCGAGACGGACATTCGGCGACGCGTGGGCGAGCGCGAGGTGATCATCGGCTTCGGGCATCCGGTGTATACCATCAGCGACCCGCGCAGCGACATTGTGAAGGAAGTGGCGCAGGGACTAGCGGCCGAGGCGGACGACACGCGGCTGTTCGAGGTGGCAGAGCGCATTGAGTCCGTGATGCACGAGGTCAAGCGCATGTTTCCGAATCTGGATTGGTACTCAGCGGTTGCCTATCATCAGATGAGGATTCCCATCGATCTGTTTACACCGTTGTTTGTGATTGCGCGAACGGCAGGCTGGTGCTCACATGTGATTGAGCAGCGGCAGGACGGAAAGATTATTCGGCCGTCAGCGAATTACACCGGGCCGGAGGATCTTGCGTTTGTTCCGATGGAAGAGCGGCCATAAAGGAGTTCGTTTGTCATCGCACATCAGCAATGAGCGCCCGGCGCCGGATCATGTTCTCACCGATATCGCCGATTACGCGTTGAGTTATGAAGTTACAAGCGAGTTAGCGTACACGACTGCGCACTATTGCCTGTTGGATACGCTGGGCTGCGGGCTTGAGGCGCTTGAGTATCCGGCCTGTACCAAGCTGCTTGGTCCGATTGTGCCGGGGACGATAGTACCACATGGCGCGAAGGTGCCCGGCACGAGCTACCAGCTTGATCCGGTGCAGGCAGCGTTCAATCTCGGCGCTATGATTCGCTGGCTCGACTTCAATGACACCTGGCTCGCTGCGGAATGGGGACATCCTTCGGACAACCTGGGCGGCATTCTCGCCACGGCAGACTGGCTTTCTCGCACGAAGCTGGCAAAGGGCGGGTCTCCATTGACGATGCGCGATGTGCTGACCGCGATGATCAAGGCGCACGAAATTCAGGGCTGCATTGCGTTGGAGAATTCGTTCAACGAAGTCGGGCTCGATCATGTGGTGCTGGTGAAGGCAGCATCGACCGCAGTGGTTTGCAAGCTGCTGGGATTGACACGGGAGCAAACCATCAACGCAGTTTCGCTGGCGTGGGTGGATGGGCAGAGCCTGCGCACCTATCGCCACGTGCCGAACACCGGCTCGCGCAAAAGCTGGGCTGCGGGCGACGCGACGAGTCGGGCTGTGCGGTTGGCGCTGATGGCGCAGGCCGGCGAGATGGGCTACCCCTCGGTGCTGACCGCGAAGACATGGGGCTTCTACGATGTTTCCTTCAAAGGCCGCCCGTTCAGCTTTCAGCGGAGTTATGGAAGTTATGTAATGGAGAACGTGCTGTTCAAGATCAGTTATCCCGCGGAGTTTCATGCGCAGACTGCGGTGGAAGCTGCGATGAAACTGTACGGGAGACTCGTTGAGCGTGGGCTGAACGCATCGACGATCAAGTCGATTACGGTGCACACGCATGAGGCTTGCCTGCGCATTATCGACAAGAAAGGGCCTCTGGCGAACCCCGCCGATCGCGACCATTGCGTGCAATACATGATTGCGATTCCACTGATCTTTGGACGCCTGACGGCGGGCGATTACGAAGACGGAGTGGCCGCCGATCCACTTTGGGGACCGCGCATTGACGCCGTCCGCGAGTGCATTACGTGCGTAGAGGAGCCCGCATTCACGGCGGATTATCATGACCCCGAAAAACGCTCCATCGCCAATTCCCTGCGCATGGAGTTGAACGATGGGACGGTGATCGAAGAGACGGTTGAGTATCCGATTGGCCACCGGCGGCGGCGGGAAGAGGGAATGCCGCTGCTGATTGAGAAGTTCAAAACCAACCTGCGCCGTCGCTATGACGAAAACAGACAGGAACGGATTCTTGCAGCATCACTCGATCGCGATAAACTCGCGGCGATCCCGGTGAACGAGTACGTGGACCTGTACACAATCTGATTGAGGCGCGTGCGGCGGAGGGTGCGGTATACTCCGGTTCGCAAGAGAAAGCGGAGGTTTTACTGTGCGGAAGAATGCAATTTTGAAGTTCGCGGCGGCTGGGATGATGGCGGCAGCGATGATGGCGGCGCCTTTGGCGGCGATGGCGCAGGGCGGAGACACAGTTCTGAAGCCGGCGGATACGCAGAAGCTACTGCCTGCGAGCGTTTTTTATCGCGCTCAATCGGCGACCACGCAATTGAGGAACTCCGGCGGCGTGAAGTTTGCCGACGGCTACCTGGTGCTGGCAACGATGGTGGATACGAGCGGTTACTCGTCGGATGTGGCGTCGAAGTACCAAGCCTATTTCATTACCGAGGTTCCCATCAAAATTGGCGGGCAGAGCCTTGGGGTGGGCGTGTACGGCGTGGGATTTGTGGCGGACAACAAGTTTGTGGTAACCGACGTGGGCGCACACGACGTGCTGACAGTAAACTCCGGCGAGGACGCCGGGCTGAAGCGCCCCACTCCGCTGCAAGTGATTGCGGACCCGGCAGGCGGTTACAGGCTCTACTCTGGACGCCGGTATGTGAGCTTTAGCCGGTAGGCATCAGCAGACCGCAGGTAGTTGATTCCATTCAGTGGCCGGAATTTCGGGCGCCAACAACGACGCCGGGGATTCCGGCCCGCTGCGTTTGCGATTGACTGTCTTTCGAGACGAGTGAGATTCTTTTTGCAGCCAGAGAGGTCAATGCCTTGCCGCTAACGCTGACAGTCAACAACGTGTCCACGACGGTTGACGTTTCGCCGGACACACCGCTGCTGTGGGTACTGCGCGATGTGCTGAATTACACGGGTACCAAGTACGGATGCGGGATGGGACTGTGCGGCGCCTGCACCGTGCTTTTGGACGGCAAGGCCGTGCGCTCTTGCATGACGCGGGTGAGCGGTGCCGCGGGCAGGGCGATCACAACGATTGAAGGCCTTTCCCCGGATGGTCTGCATCCGGTGCAGGTGGCTTGGGAAGCGATTGACGTCCCTCAATGCGGCTACTGCCAGTCCGGGCAGATCATGTCCGCCGCCGCGCTGCTGGCGCACACTCCCAATCCCACGGATGCGGAGATTGACGCCGCCATGAGCGGCAACCTTTGCCGTTGTGGGACGTACCCCCGGATTCGTCAAGCCATTCACGAAGCCGCCGGCGCTGTTGCCGGAAACAAGTAGAAGGGAGGCTCGCATCATGCGCATCGATCGCAGATCGTTTCTTCAGTTGAGCGCCCTTGCCGGTGGCGGCCTCGCGCTGAATCTTTATCGCTCACCGCTGGCCTCGGCCCAGGGGCCCGGTAAACCGCCGGATCTGACACCCCAGGCCTTCATTCAAATTGCACCCGATGGCATTGTGACGATCATGGCGCGCGCCTCTGAAACCGGCCAGGGTATGCGCAATATGCTGCCCATGCTGATTGCCGAGGAACTGGATGTGGAGTGGAAAGACGTCCGCGTACAGCAGGCCGAACTGAATGAGAAGAAATATGGGACGCAGTTTTCGGGCGGCTCCGCAAATACGCCGGAGGGGTGGGAGCCGATGCGCCGCGTGGGCGCGGCCGGGCGAGAACTGCTGGTTACAGCTGCGGCGCAAACCTGGGGCGTGCCGGTAGCCGAATGCACCACCCAGCCAGGCCGTGTGCTCCATGTTGCTTCCGGCAGCGCGCCGCAGACATCCTCGGGCCACGTGGTTCAGGTAGCTTCCGGACGGGTGCTTCACCCTGCATCCGGCCGTGCCCTG
This sequence comes from Occallatibacter sp., assembly GCA_049514915.1. Classification (GTDB taxonomy): domain Bacteria; phylum Acidobacteriota; class Terriglobia; order Terriglobales; family Acidobacteriaceae; genus Telmatobacter. The sequence goes on from JBEKUP010000015.1 coordinate 65,372, forward strand.
GGCTATGGCGAGTTGGCCGCTAAAGCCGCTGCGCTTCCCCCGCCCGCGTTGAGCAGCGTCAAGCTTAAGGATCCCAAGGATTATCGCATCATTGGCCACTCACAGAAGGGCGTGGACACCCATGCGATTGTCACCGGCAAACCTCTGTTCGGTATTGATGTCACGCTGCCCGGCATGTTGTATGCGTCCATTGAGAAGGCTCCCGTGTTTGCGGGCAAAGTGAAGTCGGCCAACATGGATGAGATCAAGGCGCTGCCGGGAGTGCGCCATGTTCTGGTTATTGATGGCGGCATTACGCCTGCCGCTTTCACGCCTTGGGAGCCGGGGATGGAGCCGGGCATTGCAATCGTGGCGGACACGTGGTGGCAAGCGCAGCAGGCTCGCAAACAGCTCAAGGTGGACTGGGACCTGGGCCCCGCCGTCTCGCAAAGCAGCGAGGGTTTTGCGGGCAAGGCTGCAGAACTGCTGAAGGCCCCACCCGGAAGAACGGTGCGCAAATATGGCGATGTGGACGGCGCGCTGAAGTCGTCGGCCAAGGTGGTGGAAGCTACCTACGAATTTCCATTTATCGCGCATGCCACCATGGAGCCTCAGGGTTGCACGGCACACTGGAAGGACGGCAAGCTGGAGATGTGGTCGACGAGCACGCTTCCGGTGAATGGCCGCGGGCTGGTGGCCAGTACGCTGGGTATCCAGGAGGGCGACATTACCACGCACATGATGCGCGGGGGCGGCAGCTTTGGCCGACGGCTGCAGAATGATTACGCTGCCGAGGCTGCCTGGATCGCCAAGCGCATTGACGCGCCGGTCAAGCTGCTCTGGTCTCGCGAGGACGATGTTACCCACGATCCATTCCGGCCTGGCGGCACGATGGGCCTGAAGGGCGGGCTCGATGCACAGGGCAAACTGACCGTATGGCGACAACACTTTGTCACCTATGGCGATGGTAAGCATGCTACTTCCGGAGGCGGCATCGGCGGAGAAGCGTACCCCGCGGACTTTCCGCCAGCTTACGCGATGTACACCTCAATGCAGCCACTGATGCTGCGCACCGGAGCACTCCGTGCCCCTGGGGACAACGCCTATTGCTGGGTAGCGCAGTCGTTTCTGGATGAACTGGCGCACGAGGCCGGGCGCGATCCACTGGAGTTCCAGCTGGAGCTGCTTAGCAACACAAAGGCGCCCTGGAAGTCGGGGGAAGGCGATGCCGTGGGCGACCACGAACCTACGGGACCTTCCGTTCTGATTCCCGAGCGGTACAAGGGCGTACTGGAACTAGTGGCGGAGAAGTCCGGCTGGTCCAAACGGCCGAAGGAGCCGGGTCGGGGAATGGGAATCGCCGCGTGGTTCTGCCACCTGGGCTACTTTGCCGAAGTGGCGGATGTTAGCGTGGACGCGAACAATAAAGTCACCGTACACCACGTATGGGCGGCCGGGGACGTGGGCAGCCAAATCATCAACCCCTCTGCCGCGGATAGCATGGCGCAGGGCGGTGTGATTGACGGCCTGGGCGAGATGGGGCAGGAGATCACGCTGGTCGACGGAAAAGTGCAGCAGACCAACTTCCACCAGCATCCTATTTTGCGCATGCGCCAGGCGCCAACGGTGGAGGTGCATTGGCGGAAGACTGACTATGCGCCCACCGGGCTCGGCGAGCCCACGCTGCCACCGATTTTGCCAGCTGTCGGCAACGCTATCTTCGCGGCCACGGGAAAACGGATTCGCACGCTGCCCTTGCAAAGGAGCGGGTTCAGCTGGGCTTGAGGAGTTGGTTCCAGAGGAAAGACCTGGAGGGTCAGCCCAGTCGGACTCTCACAATCGCGGTGTTCTTCTGAATTGATGCCGCTGTCTGTCACAAATCTCCTTCAGAAACTACATTGAATTCGAATCCATGAATTGCGCGATTTGCGTCTGCGCGATTCCGCGGAGTTTCCCGCCCGAATTTGCTGAAGATCGCTGATTGATTTTCTGACGCGCACATGACTAAGAACGGAATCTGTGGGGTTGGCGTGGCGCTGAAAAAGGATTCCTGCGGCCAATACCGCTACAGAATGCTGAGGAGAAATTTGATGACGAATCAACTCGTTAGACTGACCCCCGACGTCTACGATCTGGTCCAAACTGGGATCGACAGTGGACGCTATGACAACGCCAGTGAGGTGTTACGGGCCGCATTTCTCGCGCTGCATCGCGAGCAGAAGATAGCAGAACAACAGCGCCAGGCGGGCAGCGTTGCCGAAGGGGATGTGTTCAGGAAACTGTGGGAGAACGCTGTACAATCTTCGTCGCGGCTGAGTGGCGAGTAGCTCCGAGGCAGTTGGGTGGATCTCCCAATTTGGCCTTTATCCGAGTGAGCCTGGAGTGGGCTTTCCGTGCCCTGAAGTCGTCTTGAAAGGTTCGATCGGAGGGTTGTTCTACATAGCTGAAAAGGTGGCTTAGAAGGTTGCAAACAGCGTCAAATGGCTGCTCGCAGGGTTGCGATTCTTCGAGACATGAACCTACGGGGCAGCCCGCGCACGTGATTCAAGTTGCTGAGAATTGAACTAAACGAGCAAAAGGGTTGCAGAGAATTAGCCGCTTTTTTAAGAAATGCGCTTATTTTCCACGATTTATGCTATCAAGATATTGAATATAAATAACTTATATTGATTATTTGTGTCGCGCGAATATGCGCCCATGTGCATTTTACTGCTGGACTCGGCTATGGTGGCGCGGTCACGCATCGCGGACCTCCCCTGCCAATCGACGCGCCGATTTTTTTAACTTTGCAGAATGAAGTGATACAGGCTATATTGTGCGCACGAGCGGGGCTTGTGCGCGATCCCGGTCGAAGGCCAGCTTCTGGCCAATCCCCCTGAGACCAAATTTGAATGGAGAGGCTACTTATGAGAATCCATCCGCTTGCATTGGGCGCGATGATACTTGCGCTGCCCCCGCTCAGTTATGCCCTGACCCACAGTGCCCCGTCTGCAACGCATGTCGAAGTACTTGGACCGGCAGACCCGGGCACGGTAACGCATTTCAGCGTTTACCTACCATTGACCCACACGGACGCGTTGGAGCAACTGCTGCGCGACCAAACCGATTCCAGCTCGACGAATTACCACCACTGGCTGACGCCCGCGCAATTCAAAGCGCAGTTTGGACCGAGTGCATCCGATGTTGCCAAGGTGAAGGCAGCACTGCAGGCAGGCGGGTTCACCGTGGTGGACGAAAAAGCACAGAGTCTCGATATCGAGGGTCCGGTGCGGGCCGTGGAGGGAATGTTTGCGGCGCACCTGAAACTAGTGAGGACCGAAAAGGGAGTGGTGAAATTGGCCGCGGCTGAAGGCCACCTGACTGTGCCTGACTCGCTGGCTGCCGCTGGTGCGGTGGTTGCGGCGTTCACGGCGGGGCCGGAAGCGCACGTTCATTCCTCGATTGCGGGAAAGGCGCTGACTGCCACGAATCCAAAATTCCGATTGAGCAGCAGCGACAGCTTCTTCTATCCCAACGACATGAACGAAGCGTACCAACTGCCATCGTTCCGGACTGAGATTCCAGGCTGGCACGGGGAGAAACAGATTGCCGGCGTGGGGTCGCACATCGGGATTGTGATTTCGTCGGTGATCTCGACGAGCGATCTGGATGCGACGTTCAACTCGTCATTCGAGGCCGGACCGGGAGACTTCGAGATCCAGGCATATTCGGCGAACTCAAATCTGTCGGTGCCGACGGTGACGATTCGCACGGTGGATGGTGGGAGCGGAGCCTTCGATCCAACGACAGGCGATGCGGCGGAGGCTTCACTGGATACGCAGATGTCGCTGGGAACGGCGCCGGGGGCGCAGGAGACGCTGTATAACATCCCTGATCTAAGCGACCAATCCATTACGGACGCCTATGCGGCGGTGGACGAGGACAACGTGGTGGATGTTGTGAGCTCGTCGTTCGGCGGGTGCGAGCTCTACTATACGGCGGCTTATAACGGCGGCGTGGACTTCACCTACATTCTCAAGATCTACGATGGGCTGTTCAAGCAGGGCAACGCGCAGGGCATTACTTTTCTGGCGAGTTCGGGGGACAGCGGCGCACTCGGTTGCGTGTCGGCGGCCTTCGCCAACAATCCGACGAGCGGCACTTCGTTTGTACCCGGCGTGGAGTTTCCAGCGTCGGACTCGTATGTGACGAGCGTGGGCGGGACGAACCTTTCGACAGTTGCGTCGCCGGGGGTGAATGACGCCACCTACCTGACGGAGAACGCGGACTTTGATCCGGAACTGCCGGCGGAGTTCCAAGTTGGGCCAAGCACGATTGTCACGGTGAACGACGCGACGTGGGGCTCGGGCGGCGGATTCAGCCAGATCTATGCGAAGCCGTTTTACCAGGAGCTGGTGGATACGGGGAGCGAACGGCAGCGGGCCGTGCCGGATGTTGCGCTGCAGATGGGCGGCTGCCCCGGAGATGCGGACCTGACTGCGCAGAACTGCCTTGACTTGCCGCGGAGCGCTTCGATTGTGTGGCTTGGGGGCGAGCCCTTCCTGCTGATCGGGACCAGCTCGTCGTCGCCGCAGATGGCGGGTGTGTTGGCGCTTGCGGTGGAGTTGAATGGCGGGCGGCTGGGCAACGTGAATCCGCTGATCTATACGCTGTCCGCAGTGCAAACGCTTGCGGGTGGGGCACACGCACCAATGCCGCTTGCGTTCTTCCATCGGGAGATTTCAGGAGACAACAACTTCTACAAAGTGAAGCCGGGGCAGGCGTACAGCGAGGTGCTGGGGAATAGCACGCTGGATGTTAAGAACTTCCTTGGGCTTTTTTTGGCGGCGCCGGCGGGTACGCCGGATACGAGTAGCAATCCGTAGGGAGTTGCGCTACTGGGCGTTTGAAGTTAAAGGACACGTAAGGGGAACATCCCTCCGGCAAAGCCGGAGGGATGTTCCTTTTTGTTTGGTGACGGGCGGATTCGGGCCGGGGCACGGCTTTGGAGTTTTCCCGTGTTTCCGCCGACTCGGTACGAAAACAGGCGTTGAATCTGAAAAACCTCGCACTTTTTGTTGGCCCTTTTGTTTTTTGTGAGCAATGGGTGTATTTCTTATAGCATTTAGTTTCAAATATTTACCAGATAACCCAGGTCGATCTTGTGTTCCTTTTCGCGGCAGGGGTGCCCTTTCGGCGAAGAGTCAGGCATTCGGGTCGATGGATACATGCTATAATTTGTCGCTTCGGAATTCTCCCCCCCGAACATCACAATCCTATTCGGACAGCCACTTTTGGCTGATTCCGTTTACCGCACGGCGCGACGAAACTCATCGTGCGCTACGGCCCCTGTGCGAATTCCCTGAGCTGCTTCAGGTCGCGCCCACAATTGCGAAGTGCATTTCGACGAAAGAGAAACTGCCCCAGTAAATGATTCTTTCGGGGAATGCCGTTACACAATTTGAAGGAGTGATTTATGTTGCCTAGCACGGTTAAACTGCCCGCCGAGTCATACGATTATGTTCTGACCCGAATCGAAAGTGGACGCTACGAGAACGCTAGCGAAATAGTGAGCGCCGCCATACGCGCTTTGCAACGTGAGGAAAGAAAGAGTTACGCGGAAGCGCGTTCCGGGAGCCACATCGCCGAAGGGGACGTCTTCAGGATACTGTGGGAAATGTCGCCTCAATCCGCATTGATTCGCAGCTCTGCCAGAAGCGCCATCGCCTGATTGTCTCTTCCGCTGCCCGTTCGGAAGCCCCTTCTTTCGTCTGGGTCAGCATAAGTTCCCCATCCGGTTTCACAGACCGTTGCGGCTGGTTCGCGATGAAGGGCTGGCTGCGGCATGAAGCTGCCGCGACCTGACTGGTGATGACTTGGTCAAGCACTTTGCAAGCATTGTGGATACAAGCAGATGAATCAGGCTAGGAGCCACGTCATTTGCAAACGCAAGAGCCAACTTCGCATCGAGTTGCTGTTCCGGCGCATACGGCCCTGCGCATCGGAACGCTGAATGCGATTCTTTCCGCAGTTGCTGCACACAAGGGCGTGACTAAAGAGGATGTTCTCAAGGGCATCTGATTCTAGGCCGGCTCGCATGAGTATGCTCTGAAGAAGCTGGAAAGGTTGAGATTCGCGCTACCCCAGGTCCGGGAATCGGGACCCTGGGAACCCTCTATTTGTGATGAATCGAGCTTCCCGGATTTGGCCACCCGCCACCCGGCAAGGAATACGGAATAGTATCATCCGACTCGGGGGAGGACTGGGTGACCGAGGACAGCACACGATCGGCGAACTCGAAAAAACACGGCACGGTAATCGCCCAACAAGGGCAGCCGTTGCAGTTTATTGAGGAACCGGGCGAACGGACATCCATTGATGTAGCCAATCCTGCAGGCGATGCTGTCGCCGACTGTCTTGGGGCCTACATTCGCGCTGCGCGCGCACTTCTCACTGGCAAATACGCTGGCCAGAAACAGTCGGCACCGCCGCATATGTGGGAACCTTGCAACATCTCGATCCTTCGCTGCAGCGATGGCATATTTGTCCGATACGATATCGCGCAGGAGGGTGAAGGGAAGATTAGATGGGCGGAGTCAGAAATGGGCTTGGCTGAGTTATCACCTCAGTTCTCTGACCAAATGGTCCATTTCCCGGAAGATCCATCCACCTACATTCCCGCAGGTGGCCGCCCAGAGTACGTTCTTGCCGTATTCGATACCGAAAGCCGAGTCAGCGAACAACGCCCAATGGGGCGCCCGGTAATTTATGCGGCGGCCAAGCTTCCTGGGGATTTTAAGATACCTCCACCTCCGGCGCGTCCGCCCTGCCTCGTCTCTGCACAGAATGAAATCGATTTTCAACTCGCCGGAGTTGTTGTACCTTCCGATAAGCCATTGAAGCCCGCGACGGCCGATGCTGAACACTTTATTGCTCACAGTCGCGTGAAGCTCCCCGTTGGATGGCAAGCCATAGAAATCTACCCGCTGCTCGGCGATGAATACTGGAAGCCTGAATACGCACCCCTGTGGGCTGAAATAGACCTCCAGGCCGCAATTCTCCAAAATAATCTCACGGCCTCACATCTAAATGGTCTCGACAGCCGGGGTACCCTTCGGAAGCACTACGCAGCACTCATTGAGGAATTTGAGGCACTGTTAGTGGGGCCGGAAGAGCCAGCCCACCAGTTCCTCAAAAAACATCCTGAGCTATTGTGCCCAACGCATGATCGATTCTGGTCGAAATTGCCCTTCGGACACGGTCCGGGGAAGAGGATAAGCGACTTTGTATTTCGCGAGCCGGACAAAGATTACCTGCTTGTAGAGATCGAGGCTCCGAGTCGTGAGATGTTTCGCAAAGACGGCCAACAGCGGGAAGAGCTCACTCATGCAATTAATCAGATCATGGACTGGGTCCAATATATCGCCGATAACAAACCAAGAGTTGAAAGCGAACTCGGCTTAGAGGGGATCTCCACGAACCCGCGCATCTTAGTCGTCATCGGGCGATCTGCCTCCCTCACCGACGACAATCGGCGAAAGCTCGTTACGCTTCAGGCCCAACAGAATAAGCTCCGCATCCTGACCTACGACGATTTGATCGCCACCACCCGAGCCAACCTAGAACGAATTCTCGGACCACTATCCATTCGTGCGGAAAACGCCGAAATCTACTATTACAGAGTGGCTTCTCAGCCCCCGAAATAATTCAAAATCAAAAAAGATGAGGTACCCTCGTCAGTCGGGGCGAGTGGCTAACAGCCGACCTTTGCTTGTGTCTCGACTAACACGCCGCCCACTCTCTCATTTGGGATTTCGCGGGCGCTGGTCAGAAACTCGTCCGTCTGAATCTTGCCGGCGTCTAAGTCCGCGAGGATGACTTTCTGGGCGGCGTATTCCGTCTTGACTACGCCTGCTTTGGATTGCAACATGTGCCATGCCCTGCGCCGCCCTGCGCAGAACATTACTAGCTGACTGCTTGGGCGCGGCACTCGACGTTGTCGTTTTCTTCCCAGGTGATGTACACGCCGATGTCCGGGACGTAGGCGCGGTGACCTGCGCGACGAACTGGGAACCGTGCCGCAGAACGTCACCAAATTTTGATTCAAATCTCCATTTTGATTCAAGTCTCCATATTGTCCGGTGATCCAATATCTAGAGACAATCAGTTGACAAGATTCTGACAACTATCTTCCCCGGCTTCGCTACTCTCTGGGTTGACCGAGCGCTCTCTGTGTTCGGCAACCGCTCTGCCATCCCGGTGGAGAGAGTCAAAGAGAGGTCCCATGAACATCTCAGCATCCCCCACTGAGCCGACCGGTCGGATCGTCAAGTCTTGCAAAACGACCCGAGTCATCTCAAGGATATTCCTTGCCTTTACGCTCTCCGTTGTAGGTTTCTCACTGCAAACGGCAGCACAAACCGCCGGTGCGTATCAAGTCACCAACCTCATCTCCGATGGATCGGTCTCCGCCGCCTTCACCGACCCAAACTTTATCAATCCCTGGGCAATTTCCGACAGTGGAACCTGGTGGATCAGCACGGCGAATACAGGCTACAACTATGTGGTAGGGTCTACCGCCCCGGTTGGAACCATCAAGTTCAAGGTGATTGTGCCGCCGGCTTCCGGCACTGGCAAAGGCTCGCCCGCGGGTTCAGTCACGACGGCAGGTGCTACCGGAATGATTCTTCCAGACGGGACCAAGGCTTCGTTCCTGTTCTCGACTCTGGATGGAACCATCTCCGGATGGAATAGTGTGCTAGGAACCGCGAATGCGGTCTCTCAAATTGCGATCAATAACAATTCTGCCGGCGCTTCTTACCCAGGACTGGCGATTCTGAATACCGCGACCGCGAGTTATATTCTCGCTGCCAACTTCGGTACCGCGAATAAGATCGAGGTTTACAGCAACACCTTCGCACCCACTACGCTCGCCGGTTCATTTACGGATCCGACCCTGCCAGCGGGTTACTCTCCCTTCTCGGTCCACGTCATCGACAACCAGGTATACGTCGCTTATGCGATGAGGACTGCTACTGCTCCGTATGGGACTGTCAATGCTCTCGGCAATGGCGCGGTCAGTATCTTCGACACGAACGGCAATTTTGTTGCACGCGCTGCAACCGGAGGCAACCTAGACTCGCCCTGGGGAGTGGCAATCGCTCCGGCCGACTTTGGTATCTTCGGTGGCGCGCTGCTGATTGGGAACTTAGGCAACGGGCTCATCAACGCTTACAATGCGACGACTTATGCCTACCTGGGTCAACTTACCGACGGAACAGGCGCGCCCCTCACCTATCCCGGTCTCTGGGAATTGCTTCCTGGTGGTACTACGGTTGGCGGCACGACCTCAGTCAGCGGCGGAGATCCAAGCACGGTGTATTTCACTGCGGGGCTTGCTGGAGAGGCACACGGGCTGTTTGGGGGTATCGCGAACAGCACCACCGCAACTGGCACTCCTACGTATGGCTTCAGCGCTGCCACAGGCGCACTGAGTGTTGAGGGTGGCTCGTCAGTACAAACCACCGTCAGCGTCGCTCCCACCTATAACTTCACCGGCGCGGTGAGTCTGAGCTGTGGCGGCCTTCCCTTTGGCGCTACGTGTACGTTCTCGCCTGCCCAAATCACCGCGACGGGCACCGCACCGTCCATCGCGACTCTGTCCATTCAAACCAGGGGAAGCACGGCGCTGCTGCAATCCACGCGACACAGCGCAGCGGGAATCGCAACCGCTCTGCTGCTGCCCTTCGCCACCGCCCTGGTGTTCTATCGCCGGCGCTTACCGGCTTTCCGCGGTCTGCTCGGCTTGCTCGTTCTGTGCGGAATCACGTTCGTAGCGGCCGGCGTCATGATGGGCTGCAGGGGTATGGCGCCGATGTCGACGCCGCCGCCCGGCACTCCTGCGGGAACCTCTCAGGTGACGGTTACGGCCTCCTCTGGTTCTATAAGTCAGACCGCGACGATAGCGCTGACTGTTCAGTAGGTCTGACTTCGTCGTGGTTTGCCGTGTGCCCCAGGTCCCCGGAAGCGGGACCTGGGGCACACGGCACCGGGTTATCACCTATTGGGGTTTCTTCTGAAATTTACTAAGCCGCCAGTCACAAACCTATGCGCACGGCCACTAACAAATGTATGGAGAATGTCTCGACGGGCGTGTTGATTATTCTTTCGATTGTTGGAGTAGCCAGCGTACCTGCGGGGTTGCGGGCTTCGCGGAGATGGTTTCGTCAGCCTCCAAGCGAGAACTCCGGCACCGGCAAAGAGACTCCCCGCTCAGAAGAATAAGCTGAACCTTCCTCTGCCCACGCAAATCGAACGCGGGCCTTGCGGTCCGCGTTCGATTTGGTTCGTGTTGGTGTGTGCCCGGAGGTGAATCCCGGACCTACCATGCCGTTCCGATGTTATGCCTTGGCTAACACGCCGCCGCTTACTCTTTCGTTCAGGATTTCGCGGGCGTTCTTCAGGAACTCGTCCATCGAAATCCTTCCTGCATCTACGTCGGCCAGGATCGCTTTCTGGGCGGAGTATTCCTTGTTGACGATGCCTGCCTTGGATTGCAGCATGCGCCACGCTTTGCGGCGCTCGACGCAGAACATGACTAACTGGCGGCTAAGTGCGCGGTACTCGGTTTTGCCGTTTTCTTCCCAGGTGATGTACACACCGAAGTCGGGGATGAAGGCGCGGTGACCGGGGGTTAGATAGCGGCGATACACGACGTCCTGCTGGGTGATGCGGACCAGCATGTTATCGAGATGAATGAGCTTGGCGACCGCTTCGGGCTTGAGCTTCTTTAGGTGATTGCGGAAGCGGGCTTCGGTGGTGCACCAGTGGGCTACCGTGTAGCGCTGCGGCTCGCCGGTGGTCTTGGACTTGGTCTCGTACCAGTCAAGATCGATGGAGGGATTGCCCTTGAGGTCGAGGGCATCCTGATAGGTTTCGCCGAGGCGGGGATTGAAGACGAACTCCGGTGCGCCACGGCTGTCGCGAACGCGCTGTGCCTGGTGAAGGGCCATGTCGTCGGGCACGCCGTGCTCGGGCTGGCAGGTGGTGAAGCACTGCAGAAACGAGGTGCCGCGATACTCGAGACCGTCAAGAATGGCGCGGTAGAGTTTGGGCGCGTTGGCCATGGAGACCTGCGCGACAAACGGCGAACCGTGGCCGGCGAGGAAGGTCTCCGCGACCGTCTTCTTCTCAGTGTTTTTGCCCTGCGTGGCTGCGCCAAAGGTGTTCATGTCGCCGCCGCCCAGCATGGGGGTCGAGTCGCTGTTCTGGCCGCCGGTGTTGGAGTAGACCTGCGTATCGAGCATGAGCGCCTTGACGTTGGGCCGGTTCTGCAGGATGACCTTGGACATGTTCTGGTAGCCGATGTCGCCCATGCCGCCGTCGCCACCCACCACCCAGACTTTGGGCAGCTCGACGATTTCCTGGTCGGTCATCAAAGCATCCGTGAAGTGGGTGTAGTGGTAGTAGGTTTCGTCGGTGATGGTGTTTTCGTCCTTGGTTAGAACGATGTCGGCGAGACGCTCAGGAAGGACGGAGCGGCGGGCATGGTCGACGATGAAGCTCTCGCCCATGAGCCAGCCAACGGTGATGCCATCCTGGAAGAGGGAGTTCATCCACGGATAGGGGTGGGGGTTGTTGGGCGATGTGGAACCGTAGACGGTGTTGCAGCCGGTGTGGGCGGCCATGGCCATTACACTCATACCATTAGCAAGGCGGCCATCGATGGGCTGCAGGCTCTTGTGGTTGAAGGCTTCCGTGAGCAGGACCGCGGCGATGGCCTCGATGAGCTGGGCATCGGTAATGGTGCCGTGCTCGGCTTCGTAGGCGGCGATGCGGGCCTTGGTGTCCTTGACGTCTTCGCCGCCGAGGCCGAGAACTAGGTGCGCGATGGCCTGACGGAGGAGTGCGTATTCGCCTTCGTTGCGGGCCTTGAGAGCTGCAAGACGGGCAACGCCGTTCTTCTCCAGTTCGCCGGCTTTGGCAACGAAACGGTCGCTCTTGGCGTGATAGACGGGGCGCATGTAGGCCTCGGTAACCGCAGCGATGGACCGGAGGACTGACTTTTCGCCGCAGCCCGCGCAGGCTCCGTCACCGGCTACGAGTGCGTCGTAGTTGGTGCGGACCATGAGCATGTTGCGGAGGGTCGCGGTCTTGGAATCGGCGGGGTTGGCGGCGTTGAAGAGGCCGAGGTACTTTTGCGAAGTATCCGGCAGCAGGTTGAGGAAGCCGGTACCGGTTTCGTGCTCGGCGTTGACTTCTTCGGTTTCGGCAACCATGCGGAGGGCGTTGTGATCGCCGCAGGCAGTGACGCAGGCGGCGCAGCCTTTGCAAAGGTCGCTGACGAAGATGCTGAAGATGCCGCCGGAGCCGGGGGTTTTGCGCTCGGGTGAGGAGAAGATGGCGTTCACCTTTTGGTAAGCCATCGGGACCTTGGCAATGATATCGAAGAACTGCTGCTTGGATTGCTGCGAGAAGCCTTCGATGCCGTCGGTGACATCGCGGAGGATGGTGGGCAGCGGCGTTCCCGTCTTGATTTCGGCGACCATGCGCTGGCGGGTTTGCTTCTCGATTTCAGGAAGGGCGCGGAGGAGCGTGTTGCGATCGGCGGGGTCGGCTATGTAGTAGCTGACAGCCGTGGTGAGCAGCGTGCTGAGATCCTGCGAGGTGTTGGGCAGCGCGGTGTCAGGGCAGACGCTGATGCACTCCATGCACTGGGTGCAGTTTTCGGGGATGTAGAGCGGGGTTTCTCGGCGGGCTACATACTTGGAGGCCGTGTCGCCGGTTGCGGCGGCGATGACCCCCATGGCCGAGAGCGGCGTGGAGGGCTGGTCATAACCATAGCTGGATCGGAACTCGGCGTCGAAGGCAGTGATGGAGTCGATTGGAGCGCGGGGACCCTGACCGGCGGGAACGGGCGTGGAACGGCAGCCGGTGCTGCATCCGCCGGCGGTGGCGAGCTCGAGGATGGGCAGGAGCGCCTGGCCGCGGAGAGTGGAGCGGTCAGCCGCGGTAAGGACGCCAATCTTGATTTCCTTGACCTGCTCGAAGCCCTGGGTCATGACTTCCATGTTGGACTGGACGACAGCGTCGCCGAGCTTGCCGAACTTCTTCACGTACTGCTTGTGGACGACTTCACGATACTGCTCCGGCGTGATGCCGAACTCTTCAAGGAGGCTGGAGACCGCGAAGAACGCGCCGAGGAAGGCGTTGCCCTGCATGCGGAGCTGGAGATCGCCGCGATCGGTTGCCTTCTTGGCGATGGCGAAGCCGGGAAGGGTGAAGACGCGGATGTTGTTATCGATGATTTGCTTGCGGGCCCAGAGGGGCAGCCGCTCCCAGGCCTGCTCGCCTTCCTCGTCGGACTCCCAGATGAGTGCGCCGCCGGGGGCCATGCCGTCGAGTGGGTTGCAGTGGGTGAAGGCCTTGGGGTCGCAGCAGAGGACGACGGTGACATGGCGCAGGTCGCAGTTGACGCGGATGCGGTCTTTGGCGGCGACCATGAAGTAGCTGGTGGGCGAACCTTTTTTCTCAGAACCGTACTTGGGATTGGCGCTGACGTGGATAACTTCCTTGGGGTTGCCGTAGTCATCCTTGAGGCCGTCGCGCTCGTAGAGCAGGTCATTCAAATCGCCGATGATGGCGCCGAGGTTTTTGCCGGTGGTGATAGCGCCCCATCCGCCGATGGAGTGGAAGCGGACGGCAACTGCGCCGTCGGGGAGCAGGGACGGAGTTTCATGGCCGACGACGGAGTAGGGATGGTCGATGCCGAGGATGAAGAAGCTGACGCCGTCGGCCGCAGTCTTGCCGTCTTTGCGGGCGCGATTGGCGGTGGCGAACTCGTACGCGCCGATGATGTGCTCGGGGCGGAAGTCGCGCGAGCCGAGGCCGTAGGTGCCGGCGAAGATGCGGGGCACTTCATTCAGCGAGAGAGTGGGCAGGCCTTCCTGCGCAGGGCGGCCTTCCGTCTGGATAGCCTTCGAAATTGCGGTGCGGATGTCTTTGCCGAGCGGGTTGTCGGGCGAGAGGGCTTCGTCGGTGCGCTCCAATATGATGACGTTCTTCTTGCCCTTGAGCGCTTCCACGATGGCCGCTTCAGGGAAGGGACGGATGACGTTGACGTGGATGGAGCCTACGGTAACGCCGCGGGTTTCGCGGAGGTAGTCGACGGCGGCTTCGATGTTTTCAGCGGCCGAACCCAGGGACACAAAGACGGTGTCGGTGTCGTCCGTCTTGTACTTGGTGATGAGGCCGTAGTGACGTCCGGTGAGCTCGCCGAAATCTTTGTAGGCTTCTTCAAGGAACTGCAGAATGGGCTCGGCGAAGTTATTGCGGCGCGCGACGATGCCCTGCATGTAGTGTTCCTGGTTCTGGACGGGACCGAGGAGGATGGGGTTGGCGAGGTCCATCATCTTGGGAACGCGGCGGCGGGTGGGTCCAAAGAGAGTGCGTTGGGCGGGGGTTGGGCAGTCGATGATGTCTTCGGGCGATCCGAGGTATTCGCGGATCAGGTCCGACTCGTGCTTGTAGAAGGTGCGCTCGAGGTGGGTGGTGAGGAACCCGTCCATGATGTTCATGCCGGGGGTGAGCGAGAGCTCGGTGACGCGGCGAAGAATAAGGGCCTGGTCGGCGGCCTGCTGGGCGTCTTTGCCCATGAGCATGATCCAACCGGTGTCGAGCGCGCCATAAATGTCGTCGTGTCCGCAGTGGACGTTCAGCGCGTGTTTGGTAAGGGCGCGCGCGCCGACTTCGAGGACCATGGTGCTGCCCTTGCCGGGGGCATGGTAATACTGCTCAACGCCGTAAACGACGCCTTGGCCGGAGGTGAAATTGACTACGCGCTTGCCGCAAACTGAGTGGGCGATTGCGCCGCCCTGGGCCGCGTGCTCGCCTTCGGTCTCAATGGCGATGGTGTTGTGGCCGAAGACGTTAAGGTGTCCCTCGGCATAGGCCTGCTGGAAGAGCTCGCCACCTTCAGTGGAGGGGGTGATCGGGTAAAACACGCCGGCGTCGGCGATGCGCGTCTCGGTGTGGTAGGAGACAAGCTGGTTTCCGTTTGCTGTGATGCGAATGCCGGGGAAGCGAGCAGCTACTGTCATAAAAACCCTCTCTGTGCGACCGGTTCGTGCGACTAACTTTTCGAGCGTGCGCGGAAGATCATTCTAAGCCGCGCGAAACCTGCCTAGCAATGCGGAGACAGGTTACGAAATTCTTGCGCAGTCCGCAGCGGAGTCTTGCCGGTTTTCGGAGCGCGTCTTATTCATTCCATTGGCGATGGGGTGGTGGAGTTGGAGCGGGACCGATCGCCATGCCCCTTTATATTGACTGGCCACGATCAAATGCGGAGACCCAAGGGGAGGGTTTCCGGGGCAAAGCGGCCTATGCACCAGTATGCACCTCTTTATGGGGGACGGTGTTCCATAATGCGGTATCGAGGTAGACGACATCCCGGATGTGGGATTTGTGGTGTCGAGCGACCCGATGGGATTAGGCCGGGAGGTTCTTCGGGAATGGATACACCTCCATCATGCGGGCGATGAAGGCGTTTCCTTCCTCCTCGGTGATCCCGGTGGAGAGGCTGCGGGGGCTGTAATGCTTGTCGAACTGGACTTCATTCTGATGGTTTTCGGCCTGGACAGCCATGATCAGCCTTTTACGCGCCGATTAGCTCCGCTATGGTCTACGGGTGCGATGTAATCCCCGCTCCCATCGCAGGAATGACACGTGGAGTTTTGTTGCCCAATACTTTCGGCCGAGCAACAAATAATGGATTGATCCTGGCAGGCGTCACGGAATCTCGTCACTGATTCAGGACTAGAAAACCGACCCCGCAGCGTTTTCCAGGACTACTCCGCCGACCCACGCTGAGACAACGCTATGAATCGATTTCACTAAGGACCCACAAGCGCGCTCGGGTCAGCCAATCGCCAGGTGCCACGCAAGTTAAATCAGGGCAGAACAGGAAACGCCGGCATTACCTTGCGAGCTCTTTCGTACTGCATTTGCCTTTGACACTATGCCAACGGGACTCCGGATAGACAGACGGACGACATTACCATAGTAATTTGACTTCTCCGTGCTCAAACGTTTTAGTATTGGCTGCTCTAGTTCGTGAGAGCAGATTCTGCGGGAAACGGCGTCGTAGCTGCATATGCCACTTTCCCGGCGAGCGTGTCGCCAGTTATTGCCGTGTCATACATGTGTCATCTCTGTAAGTGATGCGCTTTTGATTGCATTCCAAGACAGAATGCATCAGTTTGCCTCGATTGAAGAAGTCTATGTTCATCCTTCCTCTCACGAAGCGGGAGTAATTCTCTTCATCTCATCTTTCTATTCGATAGCCGGAGAAGATTCAGATTGCGGCTCGGGCTGTCACCGTCTGTCCCGGAAGTAAAGGTTTTCATACTGTCATCATACTGCGATAGCACCCGTGCAGCGGCCGTCCTCAATGGTCTATGTGATGAACAAGGAGAAACCATGTCCCAGCAGTTCACTCCCCCCCGTGGACGGGTAAGCACTCGTCGACTGAGCGGGTACTTTTTTACAGTACTCGCGGCTCTACTGATATCTGTCGGAGTGTCTTACGCCGACGCTCAGTGCAAAGTTGTCTATACAACTTCGCCACAGAACACAAGCGCCTTCGGCGCGGCAATTTCCATTCAGAACACGGGGACGACCGCCTGGAGTAGCTGGACACTGACTTGGGCTTTTGCCAATGGACAGACGGTGGCGCAACTTTGGAACGGCATTGAAACTCAGAGCGGAGCGAACGTAACGGTGAAAAACGAGCCCTACAACGGCAGTGTCGCCGCCGGCAGCACCCTCTCGGGCATCGGGTTTAATGGAACGTGGAACGGTGTCACCAATGCAGTGCCAGCGTCGTTCGCGGTCAATGGAACGACTTGCAACACGACATTGACAGCCACGACCACCACGCTTGCCGCATCCACTACCACGCCTACGGTTGGCGCCAGTATCACCCTGACGGCCACGGTTGCGCCTTCGACGGCTACCGGCACAGTCACCTTCTTCTCAGGCACTACTTCGCTCGGAACCGGAACGTTGAGCTCGGGTGTGGCAACGCTTGCAACCTCGTTTGCAACAGCAGGGACTGATTCCCTGACGGCTGTTTACGCTGGATCAACGACATTCGCGACGAGCACATCGAGCGCTGTCACAGTGACGGTCGGTACAGCCACCAAGACAGCCACGACCACCACGCTTGCAGCATCCACTACCACGCCAACGGTTGGCGCCAGTGTCACCCTCACGGCCACGGTTGCGCCTTCGACGGCAACCGGCACAGTCACCTTCTTTTCAGGCACGACCTCACTTGGAACCGGAACGTTGAGCTCGGGGATGGCAACGCTTGCAACCTCGTTTGCAACAGCAGGGACTGACTCTCTGACGGCTGTTTACGGCGGATCGACGACCGACGCGACGAGCACATCGAGCGCAGTCACAGTGACGGTCAGCACAGCCACCAAGACGGCCACGACCACCACGCTCGCCGTATCCACTACCACGCCTACGGTCGGCGCCAGCGTCACGTTGACTGCCACGGTTGCACCTTCGACGGCAACCGGCACAGTTAGCTTCTTTTCAGGCACAACCTCGCTCGGAACTGGAACGTTGAGCTCGGGTGTGGCAACGCTTGCAACCTCGTTTGCAACGGCCGGGACTGACTCGCTTACGGCTGTTTATGCTGGATCGACGACATTCGCGACCAGCACATCGGGGGCAGTCACAGTGACGGTCAGTACAGCAACGCTGACTGCCACGACCACCAAGCTGGCCGTGTCCACCACCACGCCAACGGTTGGCGCCAGTGTCACGCTGACTGCCACGGTTGCGCCGTCGGCGGCTACCGGCACAGTCACCTTCTTTTCGGGCGCAACGGCACTCGGAACTGGAACATTGAGCTCGGGCGTGGCCACGCTTGCAACCTCATTCGCGACAGCGGGGACTGACTCTCTGACGGCTGTTTACAGCGGATCAACAACCGACGCCGCCAGCACATCGAGCGCAGTGGGCATCACCGTAAGTTCCAGCAACAGCGCCCCTGCTATGGCGTGCAATATTGGCTACGATATTTCATCGCAAAACTCATCGGGAAGCTCAAGTTCCTTCGGCGCTGTCATTACCATTAACAACACAGGAACGACCGCCTGGACCAGCTGGACGCTGACCTGGACGTTTGCTAACGGGCAGACCTTCCAGTCCCTCTGGGGTGGAGTGGAAACGCAGAGCGGCGCGAATGTGACGATCGTCAGCGAAAGCTACGACGGCAGTATTGCCCCAGGCGGCAACACCTCGCAAGTGGGATTCAACGCCAACTGGAACGGCGTCACCAATGCAATACCGACGAACTTTGCGATCAATGGCACAACCTGCAGCAGCAACGGCAGCGGCGGGTTTACGCTGGGGGCGTCGGCATCCACCGTGGCTGTTGCCGAAGGAGGCAGCAGCTCTGACACCATTACGGTAGCGAACTTTGGCGGATTCGCCGGCAGCGTCAATCTTGCCGCGTCCAACCTGCCCACTGGCGTAACTGCCGCTTTCGGTACGAACCCCACAACCGGCTCAAGTGCGGTCACCTTCACAGCCGCCGCCTCGCTTCCTGCCGGGTCACCCTCGGTCACCATCACGGGAACCTCAGGCAGCACCACGGCAAGCACCACAATCACGCTCAACATCTCAGGATATTCGTCCGTAGCAGTCAACGAGACGGGTACCGGCCTGGCGGTATCCGATCAGATTCTGGGAATGGATATGGCCGCATGGTACGACATTGTCACCAACGAAACCCCGATTGTCGATGCCTTCCAGACCGCTGGCATCAAGGCTGTTCGCTGGCCGGGTGGATCGTGGTCAGACGTGTATCACTGGCAGACCAATACCAACTGCCAAAATGCTCCGTACGGTGGCGGGACACCTGATACCAATGACACGTTTGCGAATTTCGTTAACGATATGGTCATTCCGGCTGGTCTCGACGTCGCGCTCACAGCGGACTACGGCACCAACCCCACCTGCACCGGAGGCGGATTGCCCAGCGAAGCTGCAGCCTGGGCGGCCAATGCTTTGAGTCTGGGCGTTACAGTGAGCCACATGACCGTGGGCAACGAGGTCTACGGCGCTACATGGGAAGAAGACCTGCACTCTCCGGCGCACGATCCGACAACCTATGCTGCCTCGATGGTAGGAGCCGCCGGCTTCTATCAGACCATCAAGGCTGCCTCTCCGAACACTCTGGTAGGAGTGGTCATCGACGCGGATAACACTACCGGCGGATGGGACAACATCGTACTTGCCAATGCGAAGGGATCCTATGACTTCGTCGAATACCACTACTACCCTGAGACTCCCGGTGAGGAAAACGACACCACGCTTATTCACCAGGATGCGCAGCAGTTAACCACGAACATCAACCTCATCCGAGCGGAACTGGCAGAGTGGGGCACCCCCAACACACCGATTTACGTCGGCGAGATTGGCGGACCTTACAGCACTCCAGGCAAGCAATCCATGTCCATAACACAGGCCTTGTATGCCGGCCAGGTGTTAGGCGAAATGATGAACGCTGGAGTCACACGCCTTACGTGGTGGATCGGCTTCGGCGGTTGCGCAGATAGTACCTACGGCGCCAACTTCTCCAGCTCGCTCTATGGCTGGCAGAGCTTCGGCGGCTACATGATCTTCTCCGATGGGCTGACTGATTTCTACGAATGCACAGCGGAAACGTTGGCGCCAGGGGTGCTTCTTCCCACGGCGCGCGCGTTTCAGCTCTTCAGCAACGTGGCTGTCAATGGAGAAAGCGTCCTTGCCACGAATGTGACCGGCGATACCACGGATGTAGTTGGATACGCGGCAACCCATGACGGTGGAACGGCACTCGTGTTGTTCAACCGGAACGAGACCTCGAGCGAGCCAGTGGTGATCACCTTGTCGGGGAAAACCACCGCCACAACCGTCACCGTCGAGACCTATAACAAGGCCATCTACGATCTGTCCGGTTCGCCGACAGGGACTATTCCTGACCCGGCAGGGACCAGCACCTGGGCCCCACCAACCACTACCACCATCAGTTCGCCGACGCTGCCACTCAATCTGACCCTAACCCCGTGGAGCATGAACGTGGTCATAATCCACTAGAGGGCTGCTGCACGACTGCTCGACTTCGAATCTTGATAATCATTCCGGAGGCCGTTTCTGGCCTCCGGAATGGTTTATGCCTCGCCAAAATCCCATCCGAGTCAAAAAATGAGGGTCGGTCCAGACGTCGGCGGTTGTTTTGAAGACAAGTTCCGACTTGGGAGAAGCTGTTCCGTTGCCGAAGAGAAACAATTGGGCTAGCGAAACAAACAGCGGCCTCAGCAGACATAGCATCTGGTTAGTTTGCACGGGAACAAACCAAATTGGGCATACAATCTACTTGCTTGATTCGACGGCAGACCTATATTTTGGCGAGGTACAACTACAGAATGTTCGAATGACTGGACAATCATGATCTGGATATCGAAGGGTTCCCTTGACGGCCGGTTCTGGGCTAAAGTCTGGATCGGAAGTCATTCTTCGAATTGGAAGCTGTCGATCGCTTCCGCAAGCCGATAACGTGATTGAAAATGTCCTACCCCTTCCGCGTCTGATGAGGAGATTCGTTTGCTGAAAAGAAATCCGGCTTACCTTCTCGCGAATTTACGCGCACAAGCGACTGTCCTATGTAAGGGATTGGTGCTCTTCATCGCCCTCACCCAGAGCTCCCGCTTGCACGCGCAGTTGGAGACGCAATCGGGTGTCGCTCCTTCGGCAGCAAAACAGCAACGTGCGTTAGGCGGGGCCCAATGCACAGAGGCGAGCGGCTACGATATTAATCGGCGTTACGATGCAGTGATCGTTGGCGCGGGGCTTGCCGGACTCAGCGCCGCGAAGGAGTTGCAGCATCTCAATCGCTCTGTGTTGATCCTCGAGGCGAACGATCGCATTGGCGGACGCGGCTATGTAGCTGCGATCGGCAGCGACAACACCCCCATCGACTACGGAGGCGCGTGGATCCACGGTGTTCCCACCAATCCTCTCACTTCGCTCGTCGACGAGCTGGGTTTTCAGCGAGCACGCACCGAACTGGATCTTCCCTACTATGTGAACAGTGAGCAGGCCAGCGCAGATCAGAAGAAGGTCTTCGACGAAGCCGTCAATGCATACGAAGATTCGGTGGAACTGGCCGCAAAGTCTGCGGAGGACCAGCATGCGCTGGCGGAGTATGCGTGCAGAGAATACCAAAATCATGTGTCGCAGCGCCAGATCTGCGACGATCTTGCTCGCAGGATTCCATTCAGCAAGATTAACGTGTTGAGCAATCTTTGCCGCATGCGCATTCGCACCCCTGAGCAATTCTGCGCAATCGCAGATAAGGATATTCGTGTTACGCGAGATGTCGCGGAAGATTATGTGCCTCATGATACCGAGTTCAAAGACGTGCTGCCGCTTCTTATCGCGAACGCCGGCCCGCTTGAGAGTGCAGCCGAACTGAACAAGAGCTCCGCCGTAGAGGCCGCTCATTTCGAAGCCGGAGAGGATGACCTGATCGACAAAGGCATGGGCGCGTTTGTGGAGAAATTCGGCGAAGGTTTGCCTGTGTGCCTCAATTCACGCGTTGATTCGGTTAAGTACTCTGATCAAGGCGTGGAAGTGACGGCTGGAGGTCGGGTCTACAACGGCTCAGTAGCTCTGGTTACCGTTTCTGTCGGCGTGCTCAAAGCGAAGAGGATCGATTTCGAACCGCCGCTGCCGGGGAAAAAGCTTGAGGCCATCAAGAGCCTGCAGATGGGCAACATGCAAAAGGTTATCATCCCTTTCAATCAGGACATCTTTCCGAACAAGTTGCCGAATTCGTGGTTGGTCTATGAAGGGGACCTTCCCAGCGATGCACTCGACTTCGCGAGAAAGCAGAGTCTTCCGCTAGTGGAAAATAAACGGATTGTCATGGGCTTCGTGTTCTTGCCCCTGGGCAAGAACATTGCCATCGGATTCTTTGGCGGAGACTGGGCGAAGGCACTCGAGAAGCGGTGTGAGGGGATGGAAACCGGTTCGGGGAAAAGCAATCCTGCATGCGACAACCTGTCCATCGAAATCACCCGGTCAGCACTTTCCAACATGTTCGGTGAGGATCAGGTTAGCAAGAGCATTCAGTCTGAAGGAATCCGATTAACTCGCTGGAGCCTCGACGCAACTTCATTTGGCGTCTACTCGGTGGCGGACCCTGGAAGCTGGTACCAGCATGAAATACTGGCCGAGCCGGTGAAGGATGCAAAGGAGAAAGAGCGGCTCTTTTTCGCCGGGGAAGGGACAGCCCGTTTGATCTATAACGGCTCTTTTCCCGGCGCGTACGAGTCGGGGTTGAAGGCCGCTCGCGACATAAACGCCGCAATGATCAAAGCATCAAGACAGACGAAATAGAGCCTTTGAGTCGAGGAGAAGAATCAGCGGCAATCTAGTGACCTTTGTTTGTCGGCAAAACCAGAACTGCGCTGGGTCCAAATAGCCGGTAACTATTCAACCGGCATAGGCTGCCGATGAACCTGACAGAGGGTTTGGCGGCGATGCAGATTACGGTGACGGTCTCTGATGAAATCATTCGCGAGGCGGGGTCTCGTGGGCTCCCTGTGATCGATTTTCTTGAAACGCTGATTGACAAGGGGTTCAACGCGGTGAAGGAGCGGCCGGTGCTGAACGACGCGATGGAACGGATTCGCGCGCTGCGGTCGCCGGCGATTGGGCAGACGATGGAGCGGAAGCGGTAGAAAAAGGCGGGCCGCAGCGGGGACTGAGGGCGAGGGTAGCGGGGGAACCGCTATAATGGGTTTGCATTGGCAGTGCCTATAAGCGTAAGGACCCGCCTGCAAGTCTTCCGAAGAAGGACAAGAAAAACTCCGTGGATACAAAAACCCGTCATGCCTTGAAAAAGGACAGTTTTGTGCAAGCCACCGCCAGCAGCGTGAGTTGGGTGGGTGAACACCGCTCGGGCGTAGTACTCTGGGCGATTATTGGTGTTGTTGTGCTGGCCGTTGTGGTGGGCGGGCTGGCGTTCTGGAATATGAAGTCGACGGCGGCGGACAGTGCGCTTGGCGCGGCGATGGACACCTACGACGGACCGCTTGCGCAGCCCGGCGCACCGCCTGAGGCGGGCACGTATAACAACGCCAAGGATCGGTCGGCGGCGGCGAACAAGCAGTTCCAGGCGGTGGCGCAGCAATATAGCTACCTGCCTGAGGGCGCGAAGGCTCACTACTTTGTGGGGATCACGGACCAGGAGCTGGGTCAGACGGCTGCGGCCGAGACGGAGCTGAAGACAGCGGCAGGCGCGTGGGACAAGAATCTGTCGAACCTGGCCAAACTGGCGCTGGCGGGGATTTACCACCAGACGAACCGTGACGCGCAGGCGATAGATATTTACAACGCGCTAGCGGCCAAGCCTTCCGCAACGGTATCGGCGAGTGTGGCGAAGCTGGATTTGGCGGACCTGTATGTGGCCGAAGGCAAGCAGGACCAGGCACGCAAGCTGTGGGCGGAGATAAAAGACAGCGACAAGACGGGTGCGGCCGGGCAGATTGCTTCAGAGAAGCTGAACCCCAAGCCCTAGCAGTCGCGGGGTAGAGGAATGGACTCGCGGGGCTGATGCGCCCGCGAGTTTTTCTTTTGGATTTTGGTGTCAGGGTGGCCGGGACGAGCGGCGCCTGAGCATTTTTAACATCGCCTGCGTCTGGTGGTTTATGAGCGCCAGCCAGGCAGTACTCGCAGGTTGGATGGAGATTCCAAACAGCGCTGTGGACGAGCTAGCCCGCACAGAAAGTGCCCGCGTGCGGGCGGAGGAAGAGACGCTTGCGGCTCTGGTGAGCGAGTACGCGGGAACGCTTTACCGCGTTTCTTTCTCAGTGCTGCGGAATGCGGCCGATGCGGAGGACGCAGTGCAGGAGGCGTTTCTGCGGGTGCTGAAGCACCGGGACACGCTGGACGAAGTGCGGGACCGGCGGGTTTGGCTGATCCGCATTGTTTGGAATATTGTGCTGGACCGGAAGCGGCGCGCCAAGACCCGGCCGGAGACGGACGATGTGGCGGAGTTGGCGCGGGTGTTGCCGGCGGAAGGATTGAGCGCGGAGGATCGCGCGGCGGCGGCGCAACACCATGCACAGGTGCTGGCTTGCGTGGAGACGCTGCCGGCAAAGGAGCGCGAGGTGTTGATGCTTTCAGCGTTTGAGGAGCTGAGCAGCGTGGAGATTGCGCAGGTGCTGGGGATTACGGAATCGAGTGTACGGTCGAGGCTGTTCCGGGCGCGGAATTTGATGGCGGGATTGCTGGGGCGGGTAAGGCAGTGAAACAGTGGTCAGTTGTCAGTAACACGGAGTGAGTAGTTGGGAGTTGAGGAATTTGGAAATGGAATCGTCGAGGGACAACTCGGTGGGTGGTGGGAACGGCTCCGGTGGTTTCGAGGAAAGCTTGCGGATGATTGCGCGGCTGCCTGCGCCGGAAGGACTCGAAGAGCGGGTGATTGCCGGGGTGCGAGCAGGGTCAGGTCGCCGGGCGCGGATTCTAGAGTTTCCGGCGGCGCTGCGGCCGGGAAGTAACTGGATGCGCAGCGCGGCGGCGGCGGCGATTGTGTTTGTTGTGGCCGGCGGTGGGTGGGGTGTTTACTCGCGGGTGCAAAAGCTGCAGGCGGCCAAGGTGATTACGATGCCGGTGCGGGTGGCTGCGCCGGGCGGGTTCTCGAATGCTGGAGCGATGCGGACGCCGAATACGCTGAATGGGCCGGTGGTTCCTATTCCAGTGGCGGTGAAGCCGGTGCAGACTGGCGCAGGTGTGCCAGCCGTGAAGAAGGCGAATCGTAAGGTGGGAACCGCCATGGTTGGCAAGTCGGCGGTTCAGCCGGTGGCGGCGAAGTAAGGGATCAATCGCGCTTGGCGCTATTTGTGAGACGTGAACTCATTCGCGGAGTAAGTTAGGTCGCACATGTCATGGCTCTTTTCGAACGTCCGACGAACTTCGCCGGAGATCACAACGACATGGAGATCGCTTGTCGCTCCTGCGACCTTGTCCAAGAATTCAGCAAATCGTCCATAGGGTAGTTCTGAGTCCACGACTACGTAGACGACCCGCTCTGCACGGCTTTCCATCAAGGTGGCGACCGCTGGCGCAACGTGATCAGCAGGAATCTCAGATTCGTTGATCCAGGTTTTTCCGTCCTTCGTGAGCCTCAGGAATTCTGCCCACCCTCCGCAGTCAGTAGGCTCTTCGGGATTGTGATGGATTCGCACCATCGGGATGCTTATCCCTGTCGCCGCCGGTCTTCGTACACCAAAAATGCAGAGCGCCAGAATCAGAAACAGGCTAGCGACGGGCGCGGCCAGGAGACCGCGCATCCGATTGAGGTCCATACATACTCTGACACCTCGAGCCGCTCGTTTGTTCCCGAAGTCACGAGCGGTGTTTAGATCCTCTTCGAGCCCGCATGAACAGCGATGCCAACGAAAGCGAGGGCCACTGCGCCCCAGAGAGCGGGAATCCATCCGGTGACGTGGAAGCCGGTGACGAGGCGGGACGCCAGCAGGATCATGGCTGCGTTGATGACAAGCAGGAACAGGCCCAGTGTGATGATGGTGATGGGGAAGGTGATGATCTTCAGGACCAGTCCCAGAGTTGCGTTGAGAAGGCCGATGACGAGCGCCGCGATGAGGGCGGGCTCAAGACCGCGCACGACAAAGCCGTGCAGGAAATGGGAAATGACCATCAAAGTGAGTGCACTCAAAACCCAGTGAATCAAGAGCTTGATCATTCTTTCGTTCTCCTTCTGTGCTGGAAGCGGGGCTGCAGGTTCCCGGCAATTGGCGCCATCGCCGCCTGTGAACTTTGATGCTGCGCTGCGCCCCGGTAGTATGACTTCAAACGATTTTGCCGGGTCTGGGGTGTTGATCGCTGGTCAAAAGGGCACAACTTCTCAACGCCGGCAGTGTCCAAGTTGAGGAGGCCCCGGCGTGATCCTCCGCGCTCGACTTCTCCTTCTTATGCTTGCTTTTCGAATAATTCGATTCATGGGTTTCTGCCTGATGCCCTTGGCGGCGCCGGTCTTGGCGCAGAATGGCGGGGCCCAGCAGGGGGGGAATCCGCCGCTGCCGGATATCCGCGCGCTGATGCTGGAGGTGCAGGAGCACCAGAAGCAGCTGGAAAAGGTGCGCGAGAACTATACCTATTCCTCGCTGCAGACCACGCAGGATATTGACACGAATGGCCAGGTAAAAAAGACCGAAACCCAGGAGGGCGAGGACTTTTTTGTGAACGGGCACGTGATTGAACGGACGGTGAAGAAGGACGGGAAGCCGCTTGACGATCACGAGCAACAGAAGGAGACGGAACGGGTAACGAAGCTGGTAGAGAAGGCGGAGAAGACGCCATCGGATCAGTCGCTGGAGGGACAGAGCATCAGCATCAGCCGGGTGCTGGAGATTATGGATGTACGCAATCCGCGGCGGGAGATGTTCCGGGCGCGGCCGGCGATTGTGTTCGACTTTGTGGGGCGCAAGGACGCGAAGACGCATGGGCTGGCCGAGGATGCGTCAAAGAAGCTGCAGGGGACGATGTGGATTGACGAGGCCGACCGCCAGGTGGCGCACATGGAAGTGAGCTTCACGGACAATTTCCGCGTGGGAGGCGGACTGCTGGCGAGCGTGGAGAAGGGGTCGAGCTTTCGGTTTGACCAGAGCCTGGTGAATGGGGAAGTATGGCTGCCGACGGGAGCAGAGGCCAATTTTCAGGCGAAGGTGCTGCTGCTGAAGAATGTGCGGCAGCATTTTACCGAGCGGGATTCCGATTACAAGCGGTTCCATGTGGAGGCGCAGGGGGCTAAGGATGCGAAGGTTGTTCCGGCAGGGAATCCGTAGGCACCTGCCACCTGCGGTGGGGCAGATGCTCGCGGGAGGCTCGCACTGGCGAACTGCTTCCCACTCATCGCGCGGTGAGGCCCCACCCCAGCGACGAAGACCTGTCGCCGGGGGCCCTGGGCTGCGCAATGAATGGGGCACAGTTGGATCAATCAGCCACGGACGTTCGTTGCTGAAGCGAGATTGGTGTTATTGAGGTGGAGGGGGTGGGGGCTGATCGCCTCCGGGGCCGCGGCGACCTTGCATGCGCTGCTGTTGCCATGCGGCAAATTTGGTTTTCTGGTCGTCATTCAGAAGCGCGGAGATTTTGGCGTCGGTATCTTTGCGGATGGCTTGCATCTGCTCGCGGGTGGGCGGGTTTTCGCCGGAACGGAGGGCTTCCATTTTGCCGCGCCGTTCCTGGAGCAGGGCCTTTATCTGGGTTTGCTGATCGGGCGTCAGGGAAAGGGTTTGGGTGAGCTGGCCGAGCTCGCGTTCGGCGTTGGGACCGCGCATCTGGCCCTGCGGTGAGCCGTTGGGTGAAGCGGGGGGCTGGTCGGCCTGGGCCCACAGAGCGCAGGAACCGGCGAGCAGGACGGCGGCAAGCACGGCGCGCCGCGTAAACGAACTTGCTCTGGAAACACTGATCATGTTGCGATGCTCCTCCCCGTTGGGGGAATGTCTTTGAGGCTCACTTCCGCTGCCGCGGCAACGGAACGGACCCTCCGTTTGGTGAGCATCTCCGCCGGCGAAGTGCTCACTCAGGTAGACGGAATCTGGCGGGCTTTGATGACTACGGGGCGGATTTCGGCGGACGGGGAACGCGGTTCCTTTAGAGTGGATGGATGTTCGTGCGGAGAATTTCTGTAGAGTGGGTGGATGGCGATGGGGCGCAGCACGCCTGCCCGATTCGGTGGATCGACAACTTTGCCATGCGGAACTTTACCAACGACGCGGTCTTCGACGACACGCTGCCAGTGGAGGATGGTTTGCTGGAAGCGGGGCATCGTGTGCCGCTGGCCCTGCTGCAGACGGCCATGGAAGACTGGTTCCGGCGCAAGGGCTATCTGAAGGCGGGGGAGCGGCTGAAGGTGGTGGAGCTGGCCGGGACACGCGGATAGATCTCAAGCCCAGGAGATGACTTCAGCGTGCAGTTTGGGGTCGTGCCAGAGGTGGAATTCAGCTTCGCGGCGGGCTTTGAGGCCAGCAACTTCCTTTGTGCCCACGTGGTCCCACATCAGCAACTGCTCGGCAGCGGCGTCGTAACGTCCGATGTTAAGGTCGCGCAGGAAGGTGGAGGCAGCGAGCCGGTTGGGGCCGAGGTTGTAGACGAAGTCGACGAGCGCGTCGAACTGGCCCTGGGTGAGGGCGACTTTGACGAGCTTGAGAACGGCCTGCTCAGCGATGCGGATGTCTTTGGCGAGCAACTGGCTGGCGTGGGCTTCGTCAATTCCGTCGGGAAAGGACTCGGAGGGCAGGACGCGATGGCCGTATCCGATTGTCGAAATGCCTGCGGGATCAATATAAATTCGATTGCGAAAACCTTCTGATTTTTTGAGCAGGGCGAGGCCTGCGGAGCCGAATGGCATAGTTTTCCCCTTAGCGGCCAAAATGTGGCCAACTCTGACGCTAACAGGATGGAGGAAATAATCTGCAAAAACGATTGATTAGCGTCTTATTTTAAGGTGAGCAGCAATTGAGTAGGGCGGGAGGTGTTCCTTCGAGCCGCTTCGCTCGGGTAGATATACATCCATAGAGAAGTAGAAAAGCCATAAGAACCTAAAGATAGGTGGAGCTATCCCAGGTTAGGCGCGAAAAGTCACCCCACGGACAAAGACCTGTCCGCGGGGGCCCCGACGCTGCACCGAACCTGGGGTGCCTGGCGCAAGTGCGCTTCGCACTTTATTAGTGGAGAGCCGCGGGCGGCTTGCCGGTGAGGGTTTCAAAATCCGCCAGAATTGCGGTCAATGCGTTGTCAAAATTACGGTCGTGTGTCTTTTGAAGAAAGGCTACTTCGACCGACTCGGTCATCGCCCACAAAACGAAGTGAGTTCTGCTGTCATAGATGACGAGCCGGAACATGGGCACGGGGTCAGAAGCGCCGTTGACCTTGTTGGTTTCCATGGAGTGGGTTGAGCCGACGGGGGCGGTGAGTTGAAGTTCGAGCACCAGGTCCGCCTGGGCAGGATCGTGGACCAGTTCGTATTGGCCGGCAGCCTTGAGGCCCGCGTAGAGCTGATTGTAGCCACGATTCGGATCGCCGCTGAAAGGCGAGGGAAACAGCCCGCTGTCCGCTCCGGCGTTGGAGACAAAGATTCTTTTTGCGGATAGGATGGCGGGCGGGACGGGGGCTACAAGGGAAGATTGCTGTGCGAGAGCGGCGGCCGCTGGGAGAAGTGCGGCAAAGAGGGCGATGCGGGTACCGAAGCTAATCGTGATCACGAGGAAACCTCTTCTGGGAGTGTGGATTGCACTCCCAGCAAGAGACGGCTCGAAGTTGCTGGCGGTTAGGTAGATCTTTGAGCTCCGTGCGGAATCGGAGCCAGCGGCCTTGCCTCTTCGAAGCTGTCGCACTACTCGGTATCGGGGCGCTTATAGGGCTTCTGCAGCCACTGGCGGGCTTCGTTGACGGCGCCCTGGGTGTTGTCGTTGGTTTGCACGGCGAGGCGGTACTCGCCGACGGCGCGATCGCGCTGGCCGGTGATGTCGAAGATTTTGCCGAGCGCGATGTGGCTCCAGACCTCGGTCCAGCGGGGCTCACCATCCCCGCGGAGGGCGTCGCGGTAGGCGTTGACGCTGGCCTGGTAGTTCTTCTGGGTATAGAGCAGCTCGCCGATGCGGTAGTTGGCGAGGGAGCTTTGGGGATTGGCTTCGAGGGCCTTCTGATACTCGGCTAAGCCACCGGGGAGGTCGCCCTGGGCGACGAGATACTGGCCCTTGAGGATGGCGATGCGCACCTGCAGATCAGGGGTGGACTTGAGGATCCAGTCGTTGGGATCGATGGCGATGCGGCGGGGACGACCGAAGGTGGTGACTGCGTACTGCTGGTTGGTGCCCACCACATCGATCTTCTGGTCTTCCGTTTTGCCGTCGGTTTCGATACGCAGATCGACTGGCATGCGGAAGAGGTCAAGGTCCTGCTGAATTTCACCGATGGTGCGGAAGCCCTTGTTGTTGCCGAGGCGGAACACTTCGTACTTGTCAGTGAACACAGGAGCGCCGGTGCCGTCGACCCAAAAGGAGAAGAAAGGGAGCAACTGCTGCTGACTCTGTTCCTCGGCGACTTTTTCAAAATCGGAAGTGCGCATGGGGGCATCGGTGTACTCGCTGAGAGCTCCCTTGAGTGTAGCGAGGAACGCCTTGTCGCCGACTTCCCAGCGCAGCATGTGGAAGATCATGGCGCCTTTATCGAAGGTCATAGACTGAAACTCTGGTGAGAACGGGGCCAGGCGCGTGACGCTGGAGAGGGGAATGGTGTCGTAAGCCAGCGCAGAGGCGGAAACGTCTTGAAGCGCTGTGTGCATGGCGCTGCGGCCGCTCTCGTCTTCGACATACATGAGTTCGGCATAGCGAGCCATGCCGTTGAAGATCCAGGCGTCGTTGAGGGTGCGCGGGCTTACCTCAGACCCCCACCACTGATGGGCGATGGTGTTGGCGAGGAGGCGAACGCCGCTTTTGTCGCCGACGCGGGAGCCGAGGATGGCGGCCAGCTCCGGGGCCCAGACGGCGGGGAGAGTGTCGTCCGGCAGTTCGACGACGTTGAGATGGTTGGACTCTGGATTGCCGAAGTCGTCGGTGAAGAAGTCGTACTCTTTGGCTGCGGTCTGGGCTACCTGGTTGCCGGAAGACTGATGAGAGAGAGTGAGGTAGACCTTGACGTTGCCGGGGCCAGCCGTGGCGGGTTCCACATAACGGCCGGCAATGATGGTGCCGGGGAAACCGGGTTTGGTCCAGTTGAAGTTGTACTGATCACCAGGCTTGCCATTGGCGAGGGTGACGGAGCTGGGCTTTCCGGTGCTGCCGCTGCCAAAGACCCGCATGCCTTGCGGGACGCGGAAGTGAATTTCCGCGGTGAAGCGGTCAGTGAGGTAGCCGGTGGAGGGAAACCAGCGGGCGGGATAGAGCAGATAGGTGATGGGCTCCTGAATGGCGGCGAGCTTGAGGCCTTCGATGGGGCCGTCTTCGTTGCCGGTGATTGTGCCGTCGTAGACAAAGGTCCAATGGTAGGTTTGGGCGGTCACGAAGGGTGCAGAGGGAGTAACGCGGATGGTGCCGTCTGCAGTGCGCTCGCCTGTGAGGAGCTTGCCGGAGTCGTCGGTGATGCTGGTGACCTTGAGCGCAGGGTGGAAGCCGAAGCTGACCATCTCAAGGGATTCCGGCGCGGTGAAGGCGACCGTGGTTTTGGCTGCGAGGTGGTGGGTCGAGGAGTCAATTTCAGCGTCGATGACGTAGCCGGTGATGTTGAGTGCGGGCCGCTCAGTGCGCTGGGCCACCAGGGGCGTGGCCGCGAGCGCTAGAACCGCGAGGAGCGTGGCCAGGGCAGGCGCGGAGAGAAGGCGGGGCTGCAGCGACGAGTATTGGAGGGTTACGCGGGGTCCGGATCCAAGCTGCTTAATCTTCGTACGCATGGGAGTCATCATCGCATTGCAACCGATCTTGTGGAAGTTGTGGCGCCTGTCCGCATTCGGGCGAAATCATGGAGTTGTGGTTTGCGGAGTCAGCGATGGGGAAGCGGCTCCGAGCTGGGAAAGTGTAATGGCCGCCACCCGTTCGATGGCGCCGGCTTGCTGCTCGTTGCCTTCAGAACGCGCATTGAGCACATTCCGGATGGTTTTGAGCTCATTCATCATGGACTGGCGCGCGGGCCCTTCCGGTAGCAGCGGTTCAAGATGTTGGACGATGTTTCTGGCGGTAAAGTCATGCTGGATGAGTTCGGGGACGATTCGTTTGCCGGCGATGAGGTTGGCCATGGCCACATGGGGAACCTTCACGACCCGTTTGGCGATGGCGTAGGTGAGCGGGGATACGCGGTAGACGACGACGAAGGGATTGCCGATGAGGGCTGCCTCCACGGTGGCCGTGCCGCTGGCGACGACGGAGGCGCGGGCGTGAAAGAGAGCTGCGGGCGCATCTTCTACGAGGTGAACGGATGAGGCGGGCGCGTGGATTGCAATGAGGCGACGGACTTCTTCGCGCTGTGGGGCGTTGAGGGTAGGAGCAAGAGGGATCAGGAAATCGAAGACGGGCGGATCGGATGGGGCCCAGGCGGAGAGCTGGTGCGCGGCTTTCAGTATTTCGGGGAGATGGTCGCGAATCTCTTTGGGGCGGCTGCCGGGGAGCAGGCCGATCCATGTTTTGGTGGGATCGAGGCCGTTTTCCCGAGCGAACTGTGGGCGGGTGACGGTGGGCAGGGGTAGCTCGGCGAGGGGGTGGCCGACGAACTCGGCTTGGATGCCGCGCTCGCGATAAAAAGATTCTTCGAAGGGGAAGATGACGAGCATTTTGGTGACGTATTTCTGGACGAGTTTGATGCGGTGTTTCTTCCAGGCCCAGAGCTGGGGGCTGACGAAAAAGATTACCGGGATGTGGAGGCGGTGGAGTTCTTCGGCCAGTTTGAAGTGGATGTCGGGGAAGTCGATGAGCACGGCGACGTCGGGCTTGCGGGCGCGGATGGACTGGCGGAGTTTCGAGTACTCCGCATAGATGCGGGGGAGATGGCGGATGACCTCGGTGATGCCCATAACTGCCATGTCTTCAGAGCGAACGACGCGGTCGAGGCCGGCGGCAACCATGCGATCTCCGCCCATACCGAAGAAGGTGGCGGTCTGGCCGGTGGAGGCTAGCTGGCGCTTGAGGGCTTCAATGAGGAGCGCGCCGTAGTGCTCGCCGCTGGCTTCGCCGGCCGAGATGAAGAGGGTGGGCATGGTTCGCTAGAGGCCATCATAAAGCAGTGATCGGCGGTCAGTTGTCAGGGGTCAGAAATCATGTGTCCGGAGTCAGTTTTCAGGGTTCAAATGGCTGCTTAGACGGTTGTTCTACATAGCTGAAAAGGCTGCTCAAGTGGTTACAAACCATGCGAAATGGCTGCTTAAGTGGTTGCCTTTCGCGTCGACATGCACCTTGCGGGCAGCCTTTTCGATGTGTTTCGGTTGCAGAGAATTGAACTAAATGAAGTAAAGGGTTGTTTAGAATTTGACACTTTTTTGAAAACTGCGCTGATTTTGCATAAGATAGTGGCTTAATACATTGAAAGTGAAAGAGTTATTTCGATTTTGTTTTCTGTGCAACCGCCCGCGTCGGGGCAGACGCTCGCGGAGGCTCGCACAGGCTGCGTGCGTCTGATTCATCGCACGATGAAACTGTGTTGATTGGCACAGAGCCTTTGATCGGGGAGCTAAGCGCTTTCTGCTCGGCTTGCGATCACGGCCTGCTGCTCCGCATAGGCCTCTTTCGCCCGGTCGAGCGCCGCCTGTACATTCGGCATAATGTTTTCTGGCCCCACGCGGTCGAGGAATCGCGGCCCGCTCAGAAGCTTTGAAGGCTGCAGCATCGCTCCGCAGAGAATCAGGGTCCTCTCGGACCGGTGCAGGCGATCGGCGAAGGTTTCAATCGCGTGGATGCCCGTCGCGTCAATCGCGGTCATATTCCTCAGCCGCAAGATCACCACCGGCGCAAACGCCTCAATATTCACCGTCGCCTCCACCAGCTTCTCCGTGGTCCCGAAGAGGAACGGCCCGTGAATCCGCAAGAGCGTCACGTACGGCGGCACAATGCGTCCTTGCAGCACGTGCGGCATTCCATCGCGAATGTACTCGTCCGTAACCGGGGAGACCGTGGTGGTGTCCGCAACCTTGCGAATGTAGAGCAGCGCCGCCAGGCTCATTCCCACGGCCACGGCCACCGTAAGGTCGGCAAACACCGTGAGCCCGAAGGTGACAATCCAAACCGAGATTGCGGTGAAGTCGAGTTGAAGAATTCCGCCAATCTCTTTCCACTCGCCCATGTTGTAGGCCACCACGAACAGCACGGCTGCCAAGACCGTGAGCGGAATGTAGCTGGCCAGCGGCGCAGCCACGAGCAAAATCCCCAGCAGCGTGAGCGCATGCACGATGCCCGCCATCGGCGACCGCGCTCCCGCACGGATGTTGGTAGCCGTCCGAGCAATCGCGCCCGTCGCCGGGATTCCGCCAAACAGCGGCGAAACAATATTCGCAATTCCCTGCGCCACGAGTTCCACATTCGAGTTGTGCCGGTCACCGGTCATGCCGTCGGCAACAACGGCGGACAGCATGCTCTCGAGAGCCGCCAGCAGCGCCACCGTGAATGCTGAAGGAATCAGCGGCAAGATGTGCTCGGCATGAAAATTCGGAATCGCAAACGGCGGCAATCCCTGCGGAATCCCGCCGAACTTGCTTCCGATGGTCTCCACCGGCAGATGAAACACGACGCTGATTCCCGTACAAACCAGCAAGGCCACAATGGACGCAGGAATCCGCTTGAAGAATCGCGGGAGCACCAACAGCATCGCGAGCGTGCCTAATCCCAGGCCAAGCGCCGCTGGATTCAGGCCGCTGAAATGCTCCGCCAGAAGCGTGATGCGAGGCAGAAATTCGCTGGGAACAGCGCCCGTCTTCAGCCCGAAAAAGTCTTTGATCTGCGTGGATGCAATCAGGATGGCAATGCCGTTGGTAAATCCGATGACCACCATGCGCGGAATAAAGCGAACCGTTGAGCCGAGTCCGGTGAGGCCCATTCCCAGAAGCAGGATGCCGGCCATGAGGGTCACCATGGCCAGGCCGCTCATGCCGAAGCGGGCAACGATTCCCGCAACGATTACTACGAACGCGCCGGTGGGGCCACCAATCTGGGTGCGCGAGCCGCCCAGCGCAGATATCAGGAAACCCGCGACGACAGCGGTGTAAAGACCCGCCTGGGGCGTCACCCCTGAGGCGATGCCGAAGGCCATGGCCAGCGGAAGAGCGACGAGGCCTACCGTGATCCCGGCCAGCAGATCGTGCACGAACATCTGGGGCGTATAAGAGCGGAAGGCGAGAATCGACTTGGGGAGATTGGGGTTGCTGATGGACATTGCTTTACATGTGATCTTACGCACATTGTGGAAAAAGTGCTGTGCCGGAGCGCACTTACAGATTGGGGGAGATCGGCTTCGATGGCTGTTTTGCTTTATGCTTGCCCCCATCTCAAAGGCAAGATGGGGCCACACAGGCGTGCGGTAGGCGGGAAGATTCCCACTCACCGCACGATGAGACTGCGCGACGAATGGCACATGTATTGTCCCAAGTTTCAGAAGTGAGACCTGGTGCGCGCGGCACCCGCCGGCGTATCTGAATGCCCTATTCTTTTTCTGAGGAGACAAGAGCCATGAAAACCCGCTGTCCACTATTCGCTTGCCTTCTGGCCGCTGCGGCCTACCTTGCATGCATGAATCTCAGCGCCCAATCCGTCGACACGCTCGATCCGAACCTGGCGGCCCGTGTCGACCGCGTTGCTGCGCAGGTACTTGAGCAGACCGGCGTACCTTCCGCTTCAGTTGCGGTTGTCCAGCATGGCAAGCTGGTTTACACGCATGCTTATGGCCTGGCTCGCCTGGATCCCCGAACCCCAGCCACGCCCGACATGCGCTACTCCATTGGCTCGATTTCAAAGCAGTTCACGGCGGCCGCTATCCTGCTGCTGCAGGAGGAAGGCAAGCTCTCGCTTGACGATACGGTGGGCAAATACATTCCCGGTCTGACGGAAGGGGACAAGGTGACCATTCGCCAGATTCTCTCCCACACTTCCGGCTTTCAGGACTACTGGCCCGAGGACTACCTGATGACTCCGATGCGGAAGCCTGAGAGCGCACAGCAGATTCTGGATACCTGGGGTAAGAAGCCGCTGGATTTTGAGCCGGGGACAAAATGGCAATACTCCAACACCAACTTCGTGATCGCCGGCCGCATTGTGGAGACCATCACCGGCGCGCCTCTCATGGACCTGCTTACCACGCGGATTTTTCGCCCGCTGGGGATGCATTCCGTGTGGAACTCGGATGAAACCAAACTGACCACTGCGGATGCCACGCCGTATATTCGCAACGCTCTGGGCCCGCTTCGCGTGGCTCCCAAAGAGGGCCGGGGATGGATGTTTGCCGCAGGAGAACTGGCCATGA
Organism: Occallatibacter sp.; assembly: GCA_049514915.1. Classification (GTDB taxonomy): domain Bacteria; phylum Acidobacteriota; class Terriglobia; order Terriglobales; family Acidobacteriaceae; genus Telmatobacter. The sequence continues at coordinate 101,411 of JBEKUP010000015.1, forward strand.
CGGCGCACGATCTTGCGCTGTGGGATGAAAGCCTGATCGCGCAGTCGGTTCTAAAGCCGGAAAGCTACAAGCAGATGTTCACTGAAGTCAAACTCAAGGACGGCAAAGGCACTAAATACGGGCTCGGCGTGGAAGTAACGGAGCGGGTAGGCCGCCGCTCGATTGAACACAGTGGTGAAGTGAGCGGCTTTGTCTCAGACAACGAAGTACTGGTGGACGATGGTGTGGCGGTGGCGGTGTTGACAAATCAGGATGCGGTGAATGCGGCTTCCGTGATTGCCCAATCCGTGGCGCCCGTGGTGCTTGACGTGCATCGAGCCGCGCCCGAGCAGCAGGCGCTCGATATCTATCATGGACTGCTCGAGGGGAAGATCGATCGCAGTCTGCTGGCGCCGAATCTGAACGACTACTTTACACCGGAGACGATCAGCGATTTTCAGGCGAGCTTGTCGCCGCTGGGCGAGCCGCTGACTTTTCACAAGACGAGCGAGAGTTTGCGCGGGGGGATGACGTTTCGCGTTTTCGAGATTGTGTTTCCGGGGAAACGGCTGCGGCTCACTACCTATACCTACCCGGATGGGAAGCTGGAGCAGTATTTGATTGAGCCTACGGAGTAGAGGCGCCGAATGGAACCTACATCTCAATGAATGTGTCATCCGATGTGAACATGGGATCGGAAGAACATCCCGCAGGGGCTAAAGCCCGACTTCAATTGACGGTCGTTTCGGTCAGACTGAAGTCAGGCCCTGTTACAAAGCGGATCCAGATCGCGGGTGGTGCGGGCTGCATGCTTCCCACTCATCGCGCGGTGTGGCTGCGCGATGAATGGGGCAAAGTCCTAGTCCCGAAGGGTTACTTGTGCGGGGCTGGATAGATGCCTTCTAACGGCTTGCTGCGCTGCTCGTCTTGTTCGGGGTGGGGCAAGGGCAGGCGGGGCATCATGGCTTCACGCTGGGCTGTGTTGTAGACGAAGATGGCCATGATGGTGGCGGCTTGCTTGAGGTCGGGCTCGGAGAGACGCTCGTAGGTGTCGAGATTGGTGTGGTGCGAGGTGGTGCCGTAGTCGCGCGGGTCCTGAATGAACTGGAAGCCGGGCAGGCCGACCTGCTGGAAGGATGCGTGGTCGGTTGATCCGGTGTTGCGCAGGGATATGGTGGTGAAGCCGAGATCCCGGATGGGCGCGGCCCATTGCTGAAAGATTGCGGCGGCTTCTGAATTGCCTTCCGCAAAGATGCCGAGGAATTTACCGCTGCCGTTGTCGGCGTTGAAGTAGGCGTCGAAGAGGGCATGGTCGGGCTTGATGGCGATAGGGCCGGTATCGACGCGCACGAACTCGGGGACTTCAAGCTCTTCAGGCTTGGTGGAGTACGTGACTGTGGCGAGGTGGTTTTTGATGTAGCCGACGGAGCCGAAGATTCCCTGCTCTTCTCCTCCCCAGAGGCCGATGCGGATGGTGCGTCGAGGCTGGACGTTGAGGGTCTTGAGGATGCGCATGGCTTCAAGGACGATGATGGTGCCGGCGCCGTTGTCCGTTGCGCCGGTGCCGGCGATCCAACTGTCGAGGTGACCGCCCATCATGACGATTTGGTCTTTGAGCGCGGGATCGGTGCCGGGAATGTCTGCAAGGACGTCTAGGCCGTCAACGTGGTCGCCGGTGAAGCGGGTGTTGATGTTGAGATGCACGGTGACGGGGACGTTGTGGGAGACGAGGCGATTGATGCGGCCGAAGGCTTCACTGGAGATGACGGCGGAGGGAATGGGCTGTTTGCGATCGGGACGGTAAACCCACCAGCCGAGGGAGCTGCTGGTGTCGTCGTGGAGCTGGCCGCGGAAGCCGCCGGGGACGAGCACGGCAAGGGCGTGCTCCGCAGCGAAGAAATGGGCGACCTTCTCTTTGAAGGCCATCTCCTTGAAGAGTTTTTCCCAGAAGGGCGGATCGTTGGGGAGGACGTAGCTGTCTTCCTGATTGCCATCGAGGGGATAGCTGGCGAAGTGGTCGAGCTTGGCGGCGTCGTAGTGTTCGAGGGGATTTGCAGGGTCGGGATTGATTTTGGGCGCGTCGCCGTAGAGAACGATTTTGCCGGCCAGCTTGCCTTTCCACTTGTCGAAGTCCTTCTCCTCAGAAAGTTTGGGTACGGCGACGACGTCGGCGGTGATTTCTCCGGCGGTGGCGGGAGACCAGGGAGTGGCCTGGGCGATGATGGTTGCGGTGGACGGGGTTGCCATGAGGAGCGTGGTGCCGATCTGTTGCCAGCCCAT
>JBEKUP010000016.1:0-92671 GCA_049514915.1 Occallatibacter sp.
GGGCCGACCAACTCGGCATACCCCGGCTCTGTTGACCTCAACTCCTCGAACCGCCGGATGCGGACCCGCTTGTCCGGTGGTGTGGCAGGGGAGGAGAGGTGACTCTCCCCCCTATGCCGATCGGGTTCATTGGTGTGTTGGTGCCTGAATAGTCCAGGACTCCTTCACAGAGGACGATTTTGGAATGTCTCAGTGGGCTACGATGCGCACGCCCATTCCGTTCAGTTTGGTGCGTGCCTGCGCTGCCTCAGGAGTCTGCGGATGGCGCTGTATGAGCAGACGGAGTTCGTGGACGCCCGCATCCTTTTTGTTCATCTGCAACAGGGCCAACCCCTTGCGCAGTTGCGCGGCGGGGGCCTTGGGGCTACCGCTGAAACCCTCAAGCACGGCGTTGTAGTTCTTCACAGCGCCGGCGTAATCCTGCTGACGATAGGCGATCTCGCCGAGATAGAATTCAGCCGAGCCTGCGAGATCGTCGAGTGGGTAGTATCGGAGAACGTCCTGAAATTCGCCCGCGGCTACGCTGTAGCGGGCGGCGTTGTAATCGCGAACGCCGGCCTGAAAGGTTTCCTGCAGCGGAGGGGCCTGGTTGGCGGCAGGTGCGGAGGGTCCAGGTGCCGGAACCAATGGCGATGCGCTGCCGTCTGGAGGGGCCGTAACAGGAGCACCAGTTTGCCCGGCGGGGACGGAGCCGGCGGGCGGAGTCTGGATGTTCTGCAACTGCGTCTGCATATCCTGGATCGACTTGTCGAGCTTGGCAATGCGGGACTTCAATTCGTCGACAGAATCGTTGAGGGACTGTACTTGGCCTGAGACGGTGTCGAGACGGCCGCCGCCCGCTTCATTCTGCGCGTTGATCTTCTGTTGCAGAGCGTTGACGGTCGCGGTCATCTGTGTGACGTTGTCGGCGGTCTGCTGGGTGAGGTTCTGCAGCGCTCCGAACTTGGTGTCGATGGTGGACTGCAGGCGCTGCACCATGTCCAACAGTTGCTGGACCTGGGTTTGCAACTCGATGATCTCCTTGGATGCCGCGTGCGCGGGCATCGGGACGGAGACGAGGACCGCGGCAAGGAATGCCGTGGAAAGGAGACGATTGCGGAGGGTGCGTGTCGTTAACATTTTTCACCTATAAAAAAGATGACAGGTTACAGATTACAGTTTAGAGAAGCCGGAGACGACGCTGAACGCCTGCTTCCCAAAGCCCGTTAAACCTAAATCTGGCAAGCCGGCTTCGTTCTATCGAATTTCGAGGTATTCCAGGTCCCCAAGTGCGAGAGACCTGGGGCACCCAGGTTTCTCAGATCAATGTTACCGGTCGAGGGTAAATCCGGCGCGACGGTTCTGCTGCCAGCACTCTTCGGTCGACTCGGAGCAGAAGGGTTTCTCCTTGCCATAGCTGACTACGCGGATACGGCTTGCGGCGACTCCCGCAGTGATCAGGGCATTCTTGGCGGCATCGGCACGATTCTGGCCGAGGGCCAGATTGTATTCGTTCGATCCGCGCTCGTCGCAATAGCCGCCGATGACTATCTTGAGCTCGGGATGGCTGCCGAGGAATGCGGCGTCGCGGGACAGGGTCGCCTGGGCGTCGGAACGGATATCGTAGGTGTCGTAGTCGTAGAAGATGTCCTGAACGTTGGCCTTGAACTCGTCTTCGGCGCTCATGGAGGTGGTGGCCACCTGGACTGCGGGCGGTGCGGTGACGGTTACGGTCGCGGTGGCATCCGCCGATCCGCCTTCACCCCTGGCGACGAGGTGATAGGTGGTGGTCGCGGTAGGAGTGACGGTCTTGACCCCGGAGGTTGGGACGTCGCCGATGCCGTCTATGGAGACGGTGGTTGCGTTGGTGGTGCGCCAGGAAAGCTGAACCTGGTCGCCGGCCGAAACGGAAGAGGGTGTTGCAGTGAGCTGGGCGATGGGCGTGGGCGCCACTGACGACGGCGGGGCGGTTTCGGCGGGCCCGAGCGGCGCCTGTTTCTTCTTGCAACCTGAAACAGCAATCAAGACGGCAAACAGTGCAATAGGAACCAGAATGCTCTTACGTATATTCAAGGGTTTGCTCCTTCCGCAAATTCCAGTGCGCTTCCGAGGGGATCTGACTTATCTTCCGCTGCAACTCTCCACCGATCCCGCCAGGGGAAAGACTCGACAAAACGGGGCGAGACGAAGGAGCGGATTGCAACCGAGCTGGCCAGTATCTCTTCAGAGGACATTGTCGTTAAGGCCGGCGCCTGATCGAGAGCGAGTTCAGAGCCGGCGTTTCAGTGCGCCTCAACCTTCCAGACCGATTGATGCTGGGGCTTTGGCAACGGATACATCATAGTGCAGAAATTCAAGTTGTCCTGTGCTTTTCCGGAGAGCGAATGAGCAAATCGAGTCTCTTAAAACTCATTTCCAGCTCCAGTTCGGCATGAAGTTGTTGCCGGTATTGGTGAGCTGATGTTGCTCGGTTCCGTCGGCCAACATCGACCAGATCTGGCTTTTGCCGCCGATGGTGCGCTCGAAAACGATGTGACGCCCATCGGGAGCCCAGAACGGGTAGTCGTTGCTGCCGGACTCGTGGGTGAGCTGCAGATACTTTTTGCTGGCAATGTCGATGACGTGGATGTCAACGCCGCCGGGGTCTCCGGGGCCGTATTTCCGGTTCCAACTGAAGGCGAGCAGTTGACCGTTGGGCGACCATGAGGGCGAAACCGCATAACCGCCGTCGGTGATGCGCTGGATGTTGCCGCCGTCCATGTCCATGGTGTAGATCTGCGGGAGGCCGGTGCGGCCGCTGACCCAGGCTAGTTGGGCGTTGGTGCGAGGGTTCCAGGTGGGCGCAACGTCAGGCCCGCGGAAGTTTGTGAGGCGGCGGAGGTTGCCGCCGCTGGCATCGGCCACCCAAATTTCCGGGTCGCCCGTGCGGGCCGAAGAAAATGCAATCTTGGAGCCATCAGCCGACCATGCGGGGGAGAGATTGCTGCCGCCAGCTGTGCCGGCGGGGAAAGCGACCAGTCGGTTGAGCTCAAGGGAGTACATGCGGATATCCCAGCCTTCACGACCGAGGGATGCAAATGCGAGACGTGTGTTATCCGGTGAAATGCGCGGCGAAAGGGAAATGGTACCCAAGTGGGTGACGGCGTGCTGATTCTGCCCGTCGTAATCCATGGCCCAGATTTCCTTGGTGCCTGAACGGGAACTGACGAAATAAATCTTGGTTTCGCAGATGCCGTTGATGCCGCCGCCGAGGCGAAGGATGATTTCATCCGCAAAGCGATGGGCGATGGTCCGCACCGAGTCCTGACTGGCGATTTCGTTGTACTGCTTGCCGAGCACCTGGGGATTTGTGGCGTTGTGAGTATCGAAGAGCCAGCCGTAAACAACGACGCGGCCGTTGTTGGCGGCCAAAGAGCCGAAAGCCACCATGGCGGCGTTGGTGGGTACATTAGACCACTGAGGCAGGCTTATCTCCTGGGGCAGGCCGGGTGTGGCCTGGGGAGCCAGGCTCTTCGAAACCAGGTCAAAGATGCCCGCATTGCCGAGGTCGCCGTAGAGGGTGGCGTCGAATGTCGCCTTCAGGGCCGGTGTCTGGGGATCGATGCTGCCGGGCTTGAAGTCGGCAGCGGCAAGGCGAATGCGGTCTCCGCCCATATTGGAGCCGGTATGAATCCAGTCCTGGGCTGCTGAGGGAATGGCTGCGAGGGTTGCGAGGACAATCAGGGAGAGTGAGAAGAGCAGGGAATGAGCTTTCATTTGGCGCAAATTCCTTCTTCGGTGGAAACTCGTGAATTCTGGAAGACTCCCGCGTCCGACTAAGGACGCAGCCAAATTTGGCGGTCTAGATGATGCTGTGTGCCGCTCTGTTCATGATTCCATTTTACGACCGAACTGCCCCATCGCTTCAACTCCTAGTCGAACTCGCAATAGTAAGAAGTGAGCACAGTGCTTTGGTTGTACGCCGCTGGAAGGGCTCCGAATGAATCCACTCGCTGTGCGGTCCGAAGACATGCCGTATCGAGTGTCGGATACGCGCTTGGCTGGTCGACGTGAATATTGCTCAGCGTTCCGTCGCGATGGATTGTGAATTGAATGTATGCGCGGGTACCTTTCGGAGTATGCGGGTCTACCTCTGCCTTATTCCAGTTCCCCAACATTTTGCGCTGGATTCCGAGAATGTAGTAGCCGAAGAGGTTGCTGAAGTTGCCGTCATTTACGCTTACTGGCCCAGCAGATGCAGAATTCTGGGCCATGGTAGCTCGAGGCAGGACAGAACCGGACTGCTCGCCAAAATGGGCGCGGTTGTCGGGCGGGGGCGGGGGCTGCTTCTGCTGGGTCTTGCGCGCCGGCTCCTGCTTAGGTTTTACGTCCTTGCCGGAGATGGGAATGGCTGTCTCATCGACGGTCTCCTTAGCCTTGGGCTCGGGTGGCGCGGGGGCCTTGCTGGGGGTGTCGGTCATGAGCACATTTTGGTTTTGTTCTTCGTGGGGCAGGGGAATGGCATCGGAGACGAGCGTCACCTGAATGGCTCCGCCTTCGCCGGGATTGCCCCAGAGATTGTGATGGAAAAGGCCGCTGATTACGCCATAAAACAGGAGCAGGCCAAACAAGGCGCCATGAAGCACGAGAGATCCGGCGGCCGGGGCGGCGAAGGGATCCTGGCGCCGTTCGATGAGGAGCACGTGTTCCCGTTGGTCCGTGGGTTCTGAGGGACCTTCCAGCAGACTCTTCATGGCTAGCTCACTGTGTCGCGAGTGCGCATGGCTATTGCCCACCCGCCGCAGACGCTTTGGTTTCGAGCGGCTGCGTGACAATGGAAATATTGGTGATGCCTGCCTGCTTCACTGCGTCCATAACGGCGGCGAAGGCGCCAAAGGGGACCTGCGTGTCGGCCCGCAGATAGATCACTTGCTTGGTTGGGTCGTGGCTCGACGCATTGCCGCCGGACTGAAGCAGTTTCTGGCCCAGTTCGTGGATGTTGACCGGCTTATCGCCGAGAAAGATCTCCTGATCTTTGTTGATGGTGAGCACGAGATGCTGCTCAGTAATCTGCTTGACGGTGCGGGTTTTGGGTACGGAAACATCAATGCCGGACTGCAGCACCGGTGCCGTAATCATGAAGATGACGAGCAGTACAAGAACCACATCCACCAGCGGAGTGATGTTGATCTCCGCGAGCGAACTGCGAGTCTGGCCGTTGCTACTTGTAAAGGCCACGCTGGGCCTCCTGGGGAATCTCGGTGGTCTCGCCTGGGCCACGCTGAGCGGCGGCAGGCCGCGCTGGAATCTCTTCGAGCATGTTCAGCAATTCACGGGAAAAGTCGTCGACCGCCGAGGCAAATACCCGAATACGGGCGGAGAACTGGTTGTAGGCCACCACGGCAGGCACGGCGACGAAGAGGCCCGCGGCGGTGGTGATGAGCGCTTCAGAGATGCCGGGGGCGACGGCTCGGAGGGTTGCGGCTCCTTCGGTGCCCAGTCCATGGAAGGCGTCGACGACACCCCAGACGGTGCCGAAGAGGCCGACAAATGGGCTGGCGGAGGCGATGGTGGCGAGCCAAGTCATGCGGCGCTCCATGGAGGTGATGGCAGTGCTCGCAGCGGTTTGCGCGGAGCGCTCCAGGGTATTCAAATTGCGCGGAGGGCCGATGCCGCCCGTTTGCCGCTTGTAGGTCTCGTATACGTCTTCAAAAACCTGGGCGAGGGGACTGGCCTTGTAGTCCCCGGTGATTAAGGAGATTTCGTGAAGGCGGGTTGCCTTGCGAAAGGCGCGGATAAAACGGCGACTTTCCCCGGTGGCTTTAGAAAAGAGGGCCATCTTGCCCAGAATGATCATCCAGGAATAGAGGCTGGCAATGAGCAGCAGGACTAGGACGCCGATGGCGACACCGCCAATGTTACCGAACATGTCAGTCAGCGCGGACGAGCCCCCGAAAAAAGACTGCACCGGGGAAGGCGCTGATGGCGTTGTGCCACTATCGGTCTGCAGAATGAAGAGCAAGGCAGCAGTAAGAATCGGCATTCACCTCACTAGAACAGTTTTCCAAGCGACATGCCATCCGGCTAATCTTCCGGGGCACGGGACGGGAGAACCGCTGTATCAACCGTATCAGACGGGGTGATCCCGTCCAAGTTATCGATTGGATGCGCCCCGCGGCCCACACGGTTCCTTTAGAGGCACCTGGCGAGGCTGTTCGTGCTATGCTGCGCTCGGATTGTCAAGGCGAAGTCTGTGGCCTACGATGGTGCAGGTCACGGCTCAGGCTGCAAGGGGATTGCCCGGGAATGCTTGTTGAACTGCGCGCGGAAAACTATGCCGTCATTGATCACGCCATTGCCGTTTTTGGGCCGGGTCTGAACCTGCTGACGGGTGAAACCGGTGCGGGTAAATCGATCCTGGTGGATGCGCTGGCGTTGCTGATGGGTGGCAAGGCGTCGGTGGATGTAGTGCGCCACGGGGCGGACAAGGCCGTAGTCTCCTGCGTTTTCGAGTCTACGGCTGCAGCCGAGGCTGTTCTGGAAGAGAACGGGATTGACGCGGAAGGCAATGAGATTATTCTGCGCCGCGAGATTCTTTCTACGGGCAAGGGTCGCGTATTTGCGAACAACCAGCCGGCGACGGTTGCCGTGCTGAAGCAGTTGGCTCCGGAATTGGCGCTCGTCCACGCCCAGACGGAGACGCTGACCAGCTTCGATCAGGCGCAGCAGCGGATCCTGCTGGACCGATTCGGGGGCATCTCGCTGGAAGCCGTTTCCGAAGCGTACACGCGGTGGCGCGAGGCGGCAAACAAACTTGACGAATTGGTGCAGGGCGAGCAGGAGCGGATGCGCATGGTGGATTTGTGGAGCTACCAGCGCAAGGAGATTGAAGCGGCGCGGCTGGCGCCGGGGGAAGATGAGGCGTTGGAGACGGAAAAGCGCGTTTTGGCGAATGCGGAGAAGTTATATGCCGCGGCAATGGGTGGATTCGACCAGTTGTATGAAGGCGGAGCGTCGGCCGAAGTGGCCTTGCGCGCGGCATTGCGGAACGTGGAAGAATTGGCCCGGTATGACGGCAGATTCGCTGAAGCCGCTCAGCAACTGGAGTCCGCACGTGCGACCCTGGGGGATGTGAGCGCCAGTCTTCGCGATTACGCTGAGGGCATCAACGCCTCACCGGAGAGACTGGCGGAGATTGAAGATCGCCTGGCGGTGCTGGACCGGCTGAAGCGGAAGTATGGCAAGAGTGTGACCGAGGTGATTGCGTTTGGAGAAGATGTTGGGCGGCGGCTGGCCGAGGTGGAAGACCGCGACGAGATCCTGAAGACGCTGCGGGCTGCTTTGGGCGAGGCAACGGCGGCCTACCGAACCGTAGCCACTGCGGTGAGCGTGGAGAGGCAGGTTGCAGCGGCGAAACTGGGTAAACTGGCCGAGTCGCAGATCAACTCGCTGGCGATGAAGGTGCGATTCGAGGTTGCTGTGAGTTCGCCTGCGCCGGAATCTGTTGAACAATCCGGCTGGACGGCCTGCGGTTGGGATGAAGTGCAGTATCGCATCGCGACGAATGTGGGAGAGCCGCTAAAGGCATTGGACGAAATTGCTTCCGGTGGGGAGATGAGCCGGGTGATGCTGGCACTGAAGGTGAGCGTGGAAGAAGGAGCGATAAAGCCGAAGAGGAAATCGCCGACGCCGCGGACACTGGTTTTTGATGAGATCGATGTGGGTATCGGCGGACGCGCGGCCGAGGCGGTGGGGCAGAAGCTGAAGTCCCTGAGCCGCGGACAGCAGGTGCTGTGTGTGACGCACCTGCCTCAGATTGCTGCGTTCGCGGACCAGCACTTCGTGGTGGAGAAGCGGGAATCCGCAGGCCGGACGAAGATGCAGGTGAGGCTGCTGGATGATCGGGCGCGTACCCACGAAGTCGCGCGCATGTTATCCGGCGCCACAGTGACGGATACGAGCCTGCAACACGCGGCGCAGATGATTGCTCTGAGCCGATAAGCTCTTGCCTGGATTTCTAGGCGTCTGCGATCGGTTCCGCGGGGGACGCGAACAGGTTGGAAACTGTATCCAGGATGAAGCCCGGATGGATGGGCTTGGCAAGGATGTCGAAGCGGTGTCCTTTTTTCAGAGCTTCGTCGAGTAGCCTGCTTGTATCCGGCTGCCCGGAGAACAGGATGACACGGCAGCCCGGGTAATTGGCTTTGAGGACGATTGCCAGGTCAATGCCGTTCATCTGAGGAAGCATGACGTCCATAATTGCCAAGTCAGGCGACCACTCAGCGATTATCTCGATGGCTCCTTCAGCCGAATAGGCAGCCTTAAGCTCGTAACCGCGCGTCGACAGTATCAAGGCCAGCGTGTCGGCGATGCTTGCTTCGTCATCGACAACCAAGATCCTGCGGCGTCCAGCACTGCTGAGCATGGAATCTACCTGGAGCTTCCTTGAAGCTCTTAACACGGTTCAGCGAACGAAAGTCGCGAAATGACTCATTCGCGGCAGGGTTGATGGACGCAAAGCCAAGGCCATTGTTTCTAACATCTTTGAATTATGTTGGCGAGATCATGGGCTGCCGGAATCACCCGTCACTCCATTAAGATGCGGGAAGATTCCTGCTAGTATACGTTACTGGCGATAAATCATTGATTTCATGGGCGTAATTACATTCATGGAATCAAAACCATCCAGAGCGTGGAGTCCCGATGTCGGTTGAAAAATCATCTTTGCCTGAGTGGTCCGATCGCATCCATCGGCTGCTCGACGATTTGAAGCTGACGCAGGCGGGTCTTGCTGAGCGAGTGGGGGTTTCTCCGCCGACGGTTTCCCGCTGGATTCAAGGGCGCCAGGAGCCCACGGCCGAGAGCTATATCGGGTTGGGGAATCTGGCGCGCCGACCGGACGGGGTGTACTTCTGGGAGCGGGCAGGGATGGACACATCCTTCATCCCGGAAACCGGCTCCATCCGCTCGATTTCCTCCCTGCGTGTGAATCTTGAAGATTTCAAAGTTATCCCGAGCAGCAAGATCGGAAGAGATGTAGGCGGGAAAGGCATTGCTGTCGCGATTCCATTGTTGGGTGTGACGGCTTATGGAGACCGAATTCCGCCAAAAGAAAATGTCAGCTTGTCGAGCGTGGAGTTGGAAGAGGTGCTACTGGCGCCGCTTTCCTGGTGTCCGCATCCGGAACACATGGTTGCGATGCACCTTTCAGGGGATTCCATGAGCCCTGTGATTGCTCCCGGGGCAGTTTTGTTTGTGGATACCGAAGCGGTGGACCGGGAGCAGCTTCATCAACGGATTGCGGTGGTTTCGCATCGCGATCTGGGGTTCAAGGTTGCGCGTTTTCAGCGAGTGGGAGGAATCGACCTGCTGGTTTCAGCGAATCATAAGTACGTGCCCCTGGACGTGAGCAATGCTTCAAAGTGGAGGATCTTCGGGGAGGTACTTTGGTGGGTTTCGCGGGAAGGTGTTCCTGAGGGGTGACTAGTGGTGCACAGTTTCACAGAATCACAGGGGCTGTATTTCTGTGTGTTTTATCTTCGTAAGTTGTTTACTTGTAATGACTTAATTTGCTTCACAGTTTCACAGCCCTAAATGCCCCGATCGAGTTTTTCGGAACTGGAATTCTGTTAAGTGATTCACTTTGAAATGGTTGCATTGAACTCGATGTGAAAAAAGCTAACCAGAGAAAGTAATGATGTGAAGGAAAGCTAACCAAAGAGAGTGATACACGGTTTAACTTATCATGTAGAAGTCTTTTTTATAGAATAAGTTACGTCGTTTTTTGTGTCGCAGAAAAAGCCAACCCTTTAAGGTCAACCGCTCTTCGATTACGAAGAAGTCTTTTCGATTGAAGCGTTTGTGTTTGCGAGTGCATTTGCTTTTGCAGCGTCGGCAGCGCGTGCATCATCCAGCAATCGCGAAAACAGAGGCATGTGTTCGAGGAAGTTGGCTACAAGCGCGGACACCGATGTGTCCCATTTGGCCGCAAAGAGCCGCGCCCGGTGGTAAATGTCGTCATCGACGGATACTGTGATGTTTCTCATTGGCCCACCTGCTTCCATTGTGCGCTGGGAGAGGGTAATGATCTGCAAAAGCAGGTCCATCGGCACCGATTTTGGCGCCGCCACCGAAGAAGGCGCGAAAGAGAAGAGAGGCAAGCGCAATGCCAATTCATCGGCACGACGCTTGCCCCAGGGTTCAAGAGCTAGAAAATAAACTTCGCGCTGATCTGAAGCTGGCGCGAAGATCCGCCGTCGCTTATGGCGAAGCGAGTTGCTGAGATCTGGCCGAAGATTGAGGACTGGACGTTGCCCGATGGCTGACCGAAGTTGGGGTGGTTGAGGATGTCGAAGGCATCGGCACGCAGTTGGAAGTTGAGACCCTCGAAGATCTTTGTATCTTTTTGTCCGGAGAGATCGACATCCGCGAAGCCTGGTCCGGTTATGGCATTGCGCTGCATGGTGCCAAGGCCGGTGTAGACGGTGGGCGCCGTTGTTCCGGTGGCGTTAGCCTGTGTTCCCTGAACCTCGAAGCTGCAGGCTGTGGTGTAGTTCGTTATGTCGCAGACAGTGTCGCCGTAGCCCAGACCGGTGCTGGGGAATAAGGTGACGTTAGCCACTCCAGACAACTGTTTCTTCGACCTGACGATGGGGCCGACCTGAGTGGGGCGAGGGAGACCGGTGACGCCGTTGAAGCTTGAGCTACCCGCAACGACGTTGACGGGGTTGCCGGTCTGGTACTGGATGATCGTTGAAAGCTGATAACCCGACACCAGGCGGTTGCCCTTGGCGTGCGGCGTGTAGACAGCCGTTCCGGCGTAGTGCTGTCGCACGTCGAAGTCCGACAGGCCGTAGTTTTCCTTGGGGTTGGTGCTATCCGGAAGAGTCAAGCCCCCCTGAGAGCCGAGGGAGTTGAGATCCATTGACTTGGTCCACTCGTAATTCATGTTGAACTCAAGACCATGGCTCATATTCTTGGTGAGCACAGCCCACATGGCGTTGTAGTTGGAGAAGCTATTGCTGGTCCGCTCGCCGATGTTGGAGGCGATGGCTCCGCCTGCATCGATGGGGCTGTTCGTCGATAGAGCCGTGAACGGATGCACCTGCGTTGCGGACGTTGCGCCTACCACCTGGTTTATGTTGGAATCGATCTCCAAATGGCGTCCAAGCGATCCATAGTAGCCGAGCGAGGAGATGAGACCCCATGGCAGCGCCTGCTGAACGTTCAGGTTGTAGCTCTCAATGTAAGCGTTTTTGTAGTTTGGGTTAACCATGTAAATCGAGAGGCCAGAAAGTTTTGCGTCGGCATACAAATTAGAAACCGGAATTGCCGCGCCGTTATAGGTAACCGCGGTGCTGAAGGGAGGATTGGATGCCAGCCCCACCACTACACCCGCAACCGGTTGGTCAACAAGGTAGGCGTAGCCGCCTCGTACCACGGTGGTGCCCTTGCCGAAGAGGTCGTATGCAAATCCCAAACGTGGCTCGTAGTTGAGGTTCTGACCATATTCGGAATTGGCCGCTAGCCCGTTGGTGCCTACCCGAGTGAGGGTGAGTGCGCCGGGGTTGAAGATCACAAAGCGATTCTCACCCTCTACCGGGGTTCCATTCCATTCGAAGCGCAGACCGTACTCCAGCGTAAGCCTGGGTGTGACTTTGAAGTTGTCCTGCGCAAAGAAGCCCAGGGAGTCATCGTAGACGCGGCTGGATACGATATTTGGCTGGACGCTGAAGACGGTAGCCTGGTCGGTCTGAAACAAGCTGGTGGGCGTTGTCGAAGTCGTGAAGGTCAGCGTTCCGATGTTTCCGGTAAAGCTGGCAACCAGGTAACGACGGAACTCGCCGCCAAATTTAAAGGTGTGCTTGCCGCTGAGCCAGGTCGCGGTGTCCGACAAAACTCCGGTGGTGTCGAAGCGCCCTTGCGGGAAACCGGCGGGTCCGCCAAAGACAAGGCCGATATCGGAGAGTGTTGTCTGGGGCAGGCCAACATTGCCTGTGAGACCATCGCCGATGCCGACGCTGGAAGGGCTGGTCAGGTTTGCGGGGTTGAACGCGATGGCGATGCGGTTGAAGCCGAACCGCGCTTCATTCACGAGGGTCGGGCTGAAGATGTGGGTCTCGCTCAAGGTGCCGATCTGGCGGTGTGCGTGGCGATGGTCTCCCCAGCCGGGAATAGTATCGCCTTGCAAAGCCGGCTCTGTGCGGACATCGTGCTGAAAGGCATAGAAGGCGTGTGCTGAATCAGTGGCGCTGAACTGATGAAAGAGGTCAAGCGTGTACTGATCTATCTGAACCGGACCGGGCGTGAACCCGGTATAGTTTGCCCCGTTATTTGGAAGTGGGATGAGCGCGGCCATGGCAGCAGCAGCTGGGTATTTGGCCGCATTGGCGGCAATTGCTGTCTGATTGGCTGGTGAGATCACCGTGCTGTTTTGCAGGATGCCCTGGTGCTGGCGAAGACCTTCGTAACCGCCGAAGAAGAAGGTATGGCCTTTCCAGATGTGACCACCTACGCTGAATCCGAAGTTGTCGCGCTTCAGCGGGGCCTTGTCTCCGGTACCGGCGGCAAGTGGAGCTCCGGTAGTGACGTTGAAGCCGCGGTTGAAGTAGTTGCGCGCGTCGAGGGCTTCATTGCGGAAGTAGTCGAAGGCTTCGCCATGGAACTTATCTGTGCCGGAGCGTGTGGCAACAGTCACAATCGAGCCATCGCTGCGGCCGTATTCCGCACTGAAAGTGGAGTTGTTGATCTTGAATTCGGAGGTAGTGTTGATCGACGGCTGGAAAGTGATCTGGTTCTGGTCTATATCGTTAAGATTGATTCCGTTAATCTGGAAGTTGACGGAATCTTCGCGATTGCCGGCAGTAATGAAGGAGTTGGCTCCGAGTCCACGGCTTGCGGCGGTAAGGCTGCCCGCCGTGTCTGCGACGACACCGCCCGGAGTGAGCACCGTGAGGTCAAGAAAGTGGCGGCCATTCAAGGGAAGCTCCTGCACCGATGTTTGATCGATCACCTGTCCGACCGTTATGGTCTGCGTCTCGATTTGCGATGCGGCACTCTGGACTTGAATTGTCGCCCCCGCCGTGGCGATCGGCAGCTTTATGTTGGCCGTTACCTTACTATCCACATCCAGAGTTACCTTTTCAATTGTGACTTTGCTGAACCCGGTGGCCGTTGTCACAACCTGGTAATTGCCAGGCTGGAGCGAAGGAACGACATAAATTCCGGCGGAATCGGTCACTATATCGCGATCGATTCCGGTTGCAAGAGAATGCACGGTAACGTGAGCTCCGGGCACAACGGCGCCAGTCGGGTCTGATACGACGCCCGATAGAGAGGCAGTGGACTGGGCAATTGCACCCACTCCAAATATTCCCAACACTGCTACGACGAAAAACTTGGACAGTTTCACGATGACCTCCTGAACGTAAAGTTTGGGTTTTGGAAACTCAGCCGCCTGGGGAACTTCGTGCGGGGCAGGGCCGAATGGATTTATTTGAATATACGGCAAATAACTCTCCTGTCAAAGGGCAACCGGACGTATCGTTCCGCCGGAATGTCATAAGAATGTCATCGGTCAAAGGACGGCCTATACGATGGATGTTGGAAGTCACTTGTGTCCGTTGGTAGGATCTGGATTGACCTGAAACTGCGGTCGCAGAAACTGCCGCGTATTACACCGGCGGCGCCTTGTGCGGCGGTTCTTGCCGGTCAGATCCCATCGATTCTTCCAAAACAAATGGGGGATGTTGTATGCCACCGTTTAACGCACCGGTTCGATGCTTTTCATTTCGTGCTTGCCAACTGCTCGCTCTCTGTCTGTTGCTTGGAATCCTGCAAAGCGTAGCCATTCCGCAGCAACCGACTCCCGGCCGCGACGTCCGTGACTATGAACTGGCCGGCTCGCGCATAGCTCCGCTTCCTCCCGACGGGCAGATTGTGTCCGCTCTCAAACAGGTCTCGCCGGAGCGAATCCACGCTAATATTGCCGCGCTGGTCAAATTCAATAACCGCAGCACCGTATCCAGCCTAGAGACCGATTTGCCCCCTGGGACCGGCGTGTTGGCAGCTTCAGACTGGATCAAGGAGCAGTTTGAAAGTTACAGCAAGGCATGCGGCAACTGCCTCGAGGTTAAAGTCGACGACTTCGTGGAACAACCACCTACCGGCGCTGCGGCGGCGCGCGCACGCATTGTCAAACCCACACCAATCCGCAATGTTTACGCCATTCTGCGCGGCGCAGATCCGGTGCAGGCCAAACGCATGTACCTGGTTACCGGTCACTATGATTCGCGCGAAACGGACATTATGGAAACTCACTCTCCCGCTCCCGGTGCAAACGACGACGCCAGTGGAGTCGCTGTGAGCCTGGAGTCTGCTCGCATCCTCAGCCAGTACAAGTTTCCCTCAACCATCGTCTTTGTCTGTGTCGCCGGTGAAGAGCAGGGACTGAATGGAAGCCGGCATCTGGCCAAACTCGCAAAGGAAGAGGGCTGGCAACTCGAAGGCGTGCTGAACAACGACATCGTGGGCGGCGACACTACACCCGGCGAGACGCTGCAAAACAAATCATTGGTGCGCGTCTTCTCTCAGGGCATCCTCCCGTCCGCACCGCCTGAGATTATCGCGCAACAACTCTCGCTCGGCATGGAGAATGACACCGCGTCTCGCGAGCTTGCCCGCGAAGTTCTCGCCGTTGGCCGAACCTACTTTGCGCCTCTCTCCAGGCCCGCCAAGCCCGGGCAATTCAGGTCGCTTGAGCCGGTGATGGAACTAAGGCTGGATCGCTACCTTCGTGGCGGCGACCACAGCTCTTTCAGCGCGGAAGGATTCCCTGCCGTTCGCTTTACCGAGTGGAGAGAGAACTTCAATCACCAGCATCAGCGGGTTCGAACAGAAGACGGAATTGAATACGGAGACCTGATCAAGTTCGATGACTTCGACTATATTGCGCAGGTTGCACGCCTGAACATGGCTACGCTGGCGACACTTGCCTTGTCACCCGGCATGCCTCAAAACGTTCGCATCGTTACCACGAACCTGGATAACAATACGACTCTGAAGTGGGATCCGCCTGTAGCCGGGCCCGAATCAATTCAGTATCAGATCGTGTGGCGCGAGACGGCTGCTTCCGATTGGCAGTTCTGGACTGACTCGGCAAAATACGGGGCAAAGCCGGGGAACAACTCTGTCACACTCCCTGTTTCGAAAGACAATGTCTTCTTTGGAGTCAGGGCTTGCGATAGGTCTGGCCATTGCAGCCAAGCTGTCGCGCCTTTGCCGGAACGCCGTCAATGAACGCTTGCAGGCGGGTATTTCTACGGTGAGCCGTAAGCTGCTTTGGGGTCGTCGTCCGGGAGTCGGGAAGCGCGCGCTAGCGGCTGGAGAAGACGAATTCGTTTCCGTCGGGATCTTTGAATTTGGCCATGGTGCCCCAGATTTGCTTTTTGGGCTCTTCGGCTAGTTCTACGCCTTTGGATTTGAGCAGGGCCGCGGTTGCGAAGACGTCGTCGCACCAGAAGGTCATGGGCTGAAAACCACCGATGCGGTTCTCGTGCCCGGGTGGCGTGAAGAGCGCGAGACCTACATCGGAACCGGGGATGAGGAGTTCGATCCAGCGCTGGCCGGGGCCCATGGGCTGATCGGTTGCTACTTTGAATCCCATTTTTTCGGTATAGAACTTGAGCGAGACATCCTGGTTGCTGACGGGGATGCTGACGAGCTTGATTCCGCGAATCATGTGCGGCCTCCGGGTTGAGATTCCCGGACTATAGCGGGCCTGATTTGCGGATGCAATCTGGTTGTTATTGCTATATTGTTTATCGGTATAGCCATGTTGAAGATCGACGAGTATGTGACCGATGTGCTGATGCGAGACCTGGTGGGTCATGACAAGAGGCCTGTGAGTTTTCTTGTCTACCTGTGGATGGCGGCGGAGCAGCAACGGAGGGGTGGGCAGGTGCAGATCAGCTACCAGGAGTTGGCGGAGTCGATTGGGGTTTCGAAGAGCTCGGCACAGACGGCGGTGGGATGGCTGGTGAGGCGGAAGTTGCTGAGTGTGAGTAAGGCGACGGTGACGGCTACGCCTTGCTACGGGGTGCTTAGTCCGTGGCGTGGGCGGGACGGCAAGTGATGGTGGCTTATTCGACGTCCACCTTATGGAAGCCGAGGCCGTAGAGCAGGGCGGTGACGGCTGCGCGGGCATTCGTGCTGGCTTTCGAGAGGATGCCGTCGTCGAGTGCGGCTTGCGTCATCTGCTGCTCGGCGGCCTGGCGGACCTGGGACTCGAGATTTATGTCGGGGTTCACGAGCAGGCCGGTGATGCGGGAATAGACCTTGGTTTGGCCATTGTCGATGCGGGTGGTGAAGACCTGGGCGGCGGGCAGGTGCACGTGAACGGCATCGCCATTGACGGAGACGTCGGCCGGTTTGAGCTGCTGGAGATCGACGCCGGCGATGACATCGCCGTGGGCGACAAGGATGAGTTTGTCTCCGACGAGAAAATCAGGGATGTAGGCGCTTTTGCGCTCACCTTCGACGATCTTGTCGAGGGAGTAGACGACCGACTCGAGGCGGGACAACTGGCGGATCTTTTCGACGACGGAGGGGGAGGATGTGTCGATGGTGGTGGCGCGGCCGGTGACGAAGTTGGCGAAGCGGTTGAAGAGGCCGGCGTGGGCGAGATGGCCAAGAGAGGCGATGGTGACGATGCCCAACAGGACGCCGGCTAAAAGCGTGACTAGTAAGACACGAAGGGGATTGAAGCGCATGGGTCGGACCTCGCTGGCTCGGTCGAGTATTTTGTTTGATGCTGGTGGTGGAACTGTGGACTTCTTTTGCTGTTCCAGAAGTGGAGGCGTTGGTATACTGGGAGATGTGACCACAACTGTGCTTGAACCCATCTCCAACGGTAAACCCTCCGAATCTTCCCCCGGTGAAAAGAAGGTGTTGTTGCTGAAGCCGCGCGGCTTTTGCGCCGGTGTGGTGCGCGCGATCGACGTAGTAAAGATCGCTCTTGAAACCTTCGGCGCGCCGATTTATGTGCGTCGGGAGATTGTGCATAACCGCTATGTTGTGAATGAGCTGGCGGAAAAAGGCGCAATTTTTGTTCATGAAATCGACGACGTTCCCAACGGTCAAAGGGTGATTTATTCGGCGCATGGGGTGTCTCCGGCGGTGAAGGAACTGAGCAAGAGCCGGGGGCTTAAGGTAATTGACGCGACCTGCCCGCTGGTGACCAAGGTGCACATTGAGGCGGTGAAGTTCGCCAAGCAGGGGTATTCGCTGGTGCTGATTGGGCACCGCGATCACGACGAGATTGAGGGGACGCTGGGCGAAGCGCCGGATGTGACGCAGGTGGTATCAAACGTGGCTGAGGTTGCCGAGCTTGAAGTGCCTGATCCGAACCGGGTGGCGTATCTGACGCAGACGACGCTGAGTCTGGATGAGGCGCGGGATATTATCCATGCTCTGAAGCAGAAGTTTCCCAACATCGTTGGCCCTCACTCGCAGGATATTTGCTACGCCACAGAGAACCGCCAGGTGGCGGTGCGCAACGTGGCTCACAATGCGGAACTGGTGCTGGTGGTGGGTTCGACGAACAGTTCGAATTCCAACCGGCTTGTTGAGGTTTCGCGCAACCTGGGGACCATTGGGTACCTGATAGACAACTCCCAGGCGATCGATCGGAAATGGCTGGAAGGCGTTACGAATGTTGCGGTTACGGCTGGGGCGTCGGCACCGGAGATCCTGGTGGAGGACGTGGTGAATTATTTGCGCCAAAACGGATTTTCCAGCGTCGAAGAAGTAGAGGTAATGCCGGAGAATGTTCGGTTTGGGCTGCCTCCGGAGATCATTCAGGCGATTGGCGGGGCCGGCGATGCTGGGCCTGTGCCGGTGAGATAAAGGCAGAGACTTAGGGACCAGGGACTTAGGGACCAGGGGCTAAGCAAATAGTTAAAGACCTGGAGTTTGGAAGTTCTTAGTTCACAGTTCTAATGTTTCGATTGCGAGATTCGTTGTTCACCGGGAATTTTCGCGCAATAACTGAGGCGATTTAAACCGCATGAGTCAACAAAAAGGGAAGACGCTGTCCGCAGTAGCAACGACGGCAGCACCGCGATTTGGCAGGATTGACGCTGATCCTGCGGAAGTGCGGGCGGGAATTGAGCGGTCAAAGGAATACATTCTTTCCCAGCAGAATCCGGACGGGTACTGGTGCGGAGAGCTCGAAGCCGACTCGATGCTGGAGGCCGACTACATCTTCCTGCATACGCTTTTGGAGTCGGGTGATCCGGGGCGTTTAAGGCGCGCGCTGACGGAGATGCTGCGGTTTCAGAATGACGATGGAAGCTGGAGTCTTTATCCCGGAGGACCGGGGAACATTTCGCTTTCGGTGAAGTGCTACTCATCTGCCAAATTAATGGGGATTCCGGCGGACGACCCGCGCCTGGTGAAGTGCCGCGCGTGGGTGCTGGCGCACGGGGGCGTGGTGGCGACGAACACCTTTACCAAGGTGTATCTGTGCGCGCTGGGTGAATACGACTACGATGCGGTTCCGGCGATTCCGCCAGAGATTGTTCTGTTTCCCAATTGGTTCTACTTCAATATTTACGAGATCTCTTCGTGGTCGCGGTCGATTCTTGTGCCGCTGGCGATCATCTACGCCAAGAAGCCGTTCAAGAAGATTCCGCCGGAGCACGGGATTGACGAGTTATTTGTGGGCGGACGGGCGGGAGCGGAACTTCGACTGCGGATGGATCGCAAATCGATTGTCTCGTGGCGCAATTTTTTCCTGATCCTGGACCGGATTCTCCATTTTGCGGAGGCGGTGCACCTGCGGCCGTTGCGGAAGCTGGCGCTGGCGCGAGCGGAAAAGTGGATGCTGGAACGGCTGGAGATGACGGATGGCCTGGGCGCCATTTATCCAGCCATGCTGAACGCGATTGTGGCGCTGCGCTGCCTGGGCTACTCGGAAGACGATCCGCAGGTGATTCGCGCGCGTGATGAATTTGAAAAGCTGGGCATTGAACAGGCACCGACGGCGGAGATGCCGGAGCCGACGTTCCGCATGCAGCCGGCGGTTTCTCCCGTATGGGATACAGCGCAGGCTGTGTATGCGCTGGGTGAAGCGGGTGTGTCGCGTACCGATCCGCGGATGTTGAAAGCCGTGGATTGGATGTTGTCAAAGGAAGTACGGCACAAGGGCGATTGGGCGGTGAAGGTGCCGCGTACCGATCCCGGTGGATGGTACTTCGAATACAACAACGAGTTTTATCCCGACACTGACGATACGGCCCAGGTGCTGCTGGCTTTGAACAAGGTGGACAATCCGCGTGAACGCTATCAGCACGAGGTGGCGCAACGGGCGATTAAGTGGGAGTTTGCGATGCAGTGCCGGAATGGCGGCTGGGGCAGCTTCGACAAGGACAACACCAAGATGATCTTCCAGTACATCCCGTTCGCGGATCATAACGCGATGCTGGATCCGCCGACGGTGGACATTACGGGACGCATCCTTGAAATGCTGGCGACGTATGGGTACACGCTTGAAGACAGTCGAGTACAGAAGGCGATCAAGTTCATCAGGAGCGAGCTGGAACCGGATGGAAGCTGGTTTGGCCGCTGGGGCGTGAACTACATTTACGGAACATTCCTGGTGCTACGCGGGTTGGACGCGATTGGGTTTGACCACAACGAGCCGGAGGTTCTGTCGGCTGCGGAGTGGATCAGGATGGTGCAGAATCCGGATGGTGGGTGGGGCGAAACGTGCGGCAGCTACGACGATCCGAATACGCGCGGAGTGGGCCCTAGCACGCCGTCGCAGACGGCCTGGGCGATGCTGGGATTGCTGGCCGCCGGGGATGACCGGTCCGATTCGGTCGCCAAGGGAGTGCGCTGGCTGTTGACTCGTCAGTTGCCGGATGGCAGCTGGGACGAGCGAACGGGCGAGGGATCCGCACGGCAGGCGCTATACACTGGAACTGGATTCCCCCGAGTTTTTTACCTGTCCTACAACCTGTATCGCCAGTATTTCCCGCTGTTGGCATTGACGAGTTACAGCAAGGCCATGGAACGCGCCGCAATTGGCGTTGGAGGATAACGAAAAGATATGGCAATTCCTATTTCACAGGTGTGGACGGTTGCGACTTATGTTTGGAAGCAGCGGGTGAAGGGCAACAAGAGGTATCCGCTGGTGCTGATGCTGGAGCCGCTGTTCCGCTGCAACCTGGCTTGCGCCGGATGCGGCAAGGTGCAGTATCCGCCGCATATTTTGAAAAAGCAGCTTACGCCGGAAGAGTGCTTTGCCGCGGTGGAAGAGAGCGGTGTGCCGATGGTGTCGATCCCCGGCGGCGAGCCTCTTTTGCACCCCCAAATCGTCAAGATCGTCAACGGACTGGTGGCGCGGAAGAAGTATATCTACCTTTGTACGAATGCACTGGAGCTGAAGCGGCGGCTGCCGGAGTTTACGCCATCGAAGTACCTGACGTTCTCAGTTCACTTGGATGGGCAGCGCGATCACCACGACTTCAGCGTGTGCCGCGAAGGCGGGTGGGACATTGCGGTTGAGGGCATCAAGGAAGCTGTGAAGCGCGGATTCCGCGTGACGCCGAATTCGACATTCTTTGACGGCGTGGACCCGAATAGCGTGCGCGCTTACTTTGACGAAGTGATGGCGATGGGCGTGGAAGGCATTGTGCTGTCGCCGGGATACAGCTACGACAAAGCGCCGGACCAAAACCACTTTATGGGTCGCGCGAAGGTAAGACGGCTGTTCCGGGGAATTTTGTCGAACCGGAAGAAATCCTGGAAGTTCAACATGTCGCCGCTGTTTCTTGAGTTCCTGATGGGCGACCGCGACTACGAGTGCACGCCATGGGGTTCGCCGGCTTACAGCATTTTTGGCTGGCAGAAGCCGTGCTACCTGCTTCAGGATGGTTATACGGAGACGTACAAGGAACTGATTGAGACCACCAAGTGGGAAGAGTACGGCGTGGCCAGCGGGAATCCGAAATGCGCCAATTGCATGGTGAGCTGCGGGTACGAACCGACGGCGGTGGTGGATGGATTCCTTTCGCTGAAGGGCTTCTGGGGGATGGTGAAGGGAAACTTCAGTTCATACAAAAATCTGCATGCGATGAAGGTGCTGAACGACTTCAAGCCTGAAGGGCACGTGCCGCTGGTTCAGATTGCGGGCACAGCGCGCGTGATGGAGGAAACCAACGCATGAGCGCAGAAGTTCTGAAATACACACGCGAGCAGGTGGATGCGCTGGAAGTTGCTCCTGGTTTCAAGCATGAGAACCTGGAGGGCTGGATTCCGGAGTTGGCGGGCGAGGAAGATGTGCGCCAGGCGTTGGAGAAGGCCTTTGACTATCGCGGAGATGTGACGCTGACGCTGAAGAGCGGTGAGCGCATTGAGGCTTATATCTTCAACCGGCTGAGCGGGGCATCGCTCAAGGATTCGTATGTGCAGTACTTCACACCGAAGGCCGCTGAGAAACGCAAGGTGAGTTACGCGGAGATTGCGCGGGTTGAATTCACCGGCAAGGATCGCGCGGCGGGCAAGCACTGGGAAGACTGGGTGAAGGCTTACAACGAGAAGAAGGCCGCGGGCGAGAAGAATATCGCGCTGGTGCCGGATAAGCTGGACTAGCTGTATGATTGGCCGAGTGCAGGAGTGTGGGTGCATTGCGCTACCTGAGAAAGTGCAAAAGCAGGTGGGGCTTTACCCAGGCGCGAGCTATGAGATGGAGTTGACGGAGGACGGTGCGGTGGTTCTTCGGCCACTCGAACCCTCTCAGCCAGGCGAACCCAGCATTGGAGCCAGTTGCGGTTGATTTCCCGCTATCAGAACGAATGAAAGTCTTTCTTACAGGCGCTACCGGATTTGTGGGTCATCATGTGGCGCGGGCGCTGGCCGCTGAGGGAGCCGACCTCCGGCTTCTGGTTCGGAAATCCAGTAATCTTGCAAATCTTGAAGGGGTCGCGGGTGACATCCATGTGGGCGATCTCGCTGACCCTGAATCGCTGAAGCCGGCTTTGGCAGGTTGCGATGCGGTGATGCATGTGGCCGCGGATTACCGGCTGTGGATTCGCGATCCTGCGGCAATGTACAAGGCCAATGTGGATGGGACGCGGGAGTTGTTGCGGATGGCGCGGGAGGCGGGTGTGCCGCGGGTGGTTTATACATCGAGCGTGGCGACTATGCACTTCAGGACCGATGGGCTGGTGATTAACGAGGACACGCCGGTATCGCTGAAGGACATGGTGGGGCACTACAAGCGATCGAAGTTTATGGCGGAACAGGAGGCGATCAAGGCGGCGCAGGGCGGGCAGAAGGTGGTGATTCTGAATCCGACGACGCCGATTGGGCCGAATGATGCAAAGCCGACGCCGACGGGACGCATTTTTGTGGATTTTCTTAACGGGAAGTTTCCGGCTTATATGGATACCGGGCTGAACCTGGTGGATGTGGCTGAGGTGGCGCGGACGCATGTGGCGGCGCTGAAGGTGGGTACGCCGGGGAAACGGTATATTTTGGGCGGAGAAAACCTGACGCTGAAACAGATTCTGGACAAGATGTCGGCGATTACGGGGATTCCATCGCCTACGGTGAGGATTCCATTTGCCGTGGCGGCGACTTACGCATTCTTTGAGGAGTGGATCACGGGGCGAATACGGGGCAAGGAGCCGCGGGCGACGCTGGAAGAGGTGCGAATGGGGCGGAAGAAGATGTTCGCTTCCAGTGCGCACGCGCAGCAGGAACTGGGGTTTCGGATTGCGCCGGTGTACCCGGCGATGCGGGCGGCGATTGCGTGGTTCCGGGCGCATGGGTATGCGGGGTGAGGCGAATGGGAGGGACCGGGATGAATAAATTCTTCCGGAGATTGGCGCGGCCGTTGGATCGCGGGCAGTACGGCGGGGTTGCCCTATTCTCCTTATGGTGCGCAATGGAATTAATGAACAGTTCCAAAGATGAGTTTCCCGGTTTCCATTTGTTGTGGCTGATAATGGCGGGTTTGTATGGTCTTATTTGGCCGAATGCAACGGCTGGTCGACTGGCAAGTATTGGATGGAGCCGGTGGTGGGCGTTGGCCGTCGCGCTTCCCTGGATCGTATTCATTGGAATAGCGAATAGAGGAAGCAAGTCGTGGACGCCTGCGGCTCTGTTCGCGGTGATCCTGGCTCAGCTTCCTCTGCTCTTGATCAAGGGGCGACAGTTGCCAGGAATAAACCTTGGAGTTCGTGCTCCGACAGAACCACGCGGATGACACGCGCCGCTATCATCGCCGCCATGCCGGGTGAGTTGAAGCCGTTCCTAAATGAGAACGCGAAGGAAGGCTGGGCGCACGAGCGACGCGGCAACGTACATCTGTGGCGATTGACGTGGGCCAACGGGAATGAGTGGGTTGCGGCTTGCGGTGGTGCTGGCGTGGCTGCGGCTACGCGGGCGTTTGCTGAGGTTGAGAAGGAGGGACCGGTTGATCTGGTGATCTCGACGGGCTGGGCGGGGGCGTTGGGAGATGAGTTTGCGGCGGGGCGGGCGTTTGATGTCGGCAAGGTGGTGGATGCGCGGACGGGGGAGCGGTTTGAGGCTTCGACTCTTTCTCATGCGGATGTTCTGCTGGTGACTAGCCCGATTGTGGCGGGTGAGGGGGAGAAGCAGCGACTGACGGCGTCTTATGGGGGCGGGTTGGTGGATATGGAGGCTGCGGGGGTGGCGCGGCTGGCGGCGATGCGGGGGATCCCGTTCTGTTGCGTGAAGGGAGTTAGCGATGGATTCCGAGATCGATTGCCGGATTTTAATCGGTTTATCTCGCCGGGAGGGGAATTTAGATTGGCCGGTTTTATCCTTTATTCGCTAATGAGGCCCTGGCACTGGCCTGCGCTGGTGCGAATGGGCGAGAATAGTAGAAAGGCCGCTGGAGAGATCGCGGAATTGTTGTACGAAATTCTGAACGAGCGAGGGATAATCAGTAAACCTAATGGCTACCCAGATCTCCAACATTGAAAGCACGACTGAACATGGGCGTGGGGCGGTGAAGCTTCCTGCGACGATGCAGGCGGTGGTTTATCGCGGCGTGAACGATATGCGCGTGGAGACGGTTCCGGTGCCGGTGATCGGGCCTGGGGAGTTGCTGGTGAAGGTGGCGACTTGCGGGGTGTGCGGGACGGATCTGAAAAAGATTCATACGGGATCGCACTCGGCGCCACGGATTTTTGGGCATGAGATGGCGGGGGTTATCGTCGAGGTGGGCGAGGGTGTGACCCGCTATGAGGTGGGTGAGCGGGTGATGGTTTTCCATCATGTGCCGTGCGGGGATTGCTACTACTGCCGTAAGCAGACGCCGGCGCAATGCTCGCTTTACAAGAAAGTGGGAGTTACCGCCGGTTTCGAACCGTCGGGCGGGGGGTTTGCGGAGTACATTCGGGTGATGGACTTTGTGGTGGCAAACCGCGGCGTGGTGCGGGTGCCGGATGGAGTGCCATTTGAACAGGCGGCCTTTGTGGAGCCGGTGAACACGGTGCTGAAGGGTGTGAAGCTGCTGAACCTGGCCGCAGACGACACCGTGCTGGTGATCGGGCAGGGACCGATTGGGCTGATGCATGCGGTGCTGGCGCAACGAACGGGCGCGCGTGTGCTGACGTCTGATCTATTCCCGGAGAGGCACGCTATTGCGGCACGGTACGGGCTGCGAAATCCGATTCATGCGGAAACTGAGAATGTGGTGGACCGGGTATTTGCCGAGACAGATGGACGCGGCGCGGATGCGGTGATTCTGGCGGTAGGCGGAAACGGGCTGATCAAGACGGCGATGGATGCGGTGAGGCCCGGAGGCAAGGTAATGCTGTTTGCCCAGACGCAGCACGGCGAGGCGAACTTTGATCCCGGCGCGGTTTGCATGGACGAGAAGACGCTGATGGGATCATACTCATCTTCGTTCCCCATTCTGGATGAGGTGACCGAGTTGGTATTCGATGGTTACCGTAACGGATTCGATTTGACGCAGTTGATTTCGCACCGTTTTCCGCTTGAGGAAGCGGTGGCGGCGATCGAGATTGCATCGCACCCCAAGGCAGACTCAATGAAAATTATGATTGAGGCTGTTCCGGGAGCGGGCGGAGGGTCCTGATGGCAACAACCATGAAGGCTGCAATCCTCCACGGCCGCGAAGACATTCGCATTGAGCGGGTTCCCGTGCCCGAAGCAGCTCCCGGCGAGCTTGTTGTGAGCGTGGGTGCGGCGCTGACGTGCGGCACGGATTTGAAGGTTTTCCGGCGGGGGTATCATGCGCGCATGATTGTGCCGCCGGCGCTATTCGGTCATGAACTGGCTGGAACGGTGGTGCAGGCGGGCGAGGGAGTGGTGGGCTTTGTCCCCGGCGACCGGGTGGTGGCCTTGAACTCCGCGCCCTGCGGGCATTGTTACTTCTGTGAGCGGTCCCAGGAGAACCTATGCGACGACCTGTTATTCAATAACGGCGCCTATGCCGAGTTCATCCGGATTCCTGCGCGTATTGTGGCGAAGAATACGCTGCACGTTCCGGATCATGTTCCGCTGGAGCACGCAGCGTTGACGGAGCCGCTGGCATGCGCGGTCCATGGGTTTGAGGATTCCCGTCCGCGGTCCGGCGATACGGTTGCGGTGATTGGCGGTGGTCCGCTGGGGCTGATGATTCTGCACGTGGCGGCGTTGGCGGGATGCAAAACGATTGCGATTGTGAAGCACGACGGGCAGGTGGAAGCGGCGCGGCAATTGGGAGCGGCCCACGTGGTGCAGACGACGAGCATTCGCAAGGCCATCACCGAGACGCGCGCACTGACGGAGAAGGGGCGTGGAGTGGATATCGCGATTGAAGCCGTAGGTGTGCCCGAGGCCTGGCAGGAAGCGGTGGAACTGGTGCGCAAGGGCGGCACGGTGAACTTCTTTGGCGGATGCGCTGTGGGGACGCATGTCACGCTGGACACGAATCGGATCCATTACAGTGACATCACACTGCGGGCCACGTTTCATCACACTCCTGCGATTTGCCGTAAGGCGCTGGATTTGATTGCCGGTGGGCGGTTCCAGGCGAGCGCGTTCATTACCGGCCACGCCCATTTATACGAACTTAACCGTGTGTTTGAGAAGCTGATGAAGCGTAGCAGCGAGATCAAAACCGCCATCGTGCCCTAAGCAAAGCGATGACCATGGCGACCGACAAACCGGAAAGTGCAGCCGCGACGCTGGATCAGGAAGAGTTGATTGAGCGCGGGTGGGCGGCGTTGCCGGCGACGTATCGCATGCCTGTGGTTAAACCCACACTGAGCGAGGCACGGGCGTGGTGCAAACAGCTGGCGAAATCGCATTACGAAAACTTCCATGTGGCGAGCTGGTTTTTGCCCAAGGCGCTGGAGCCGCACTTTCATGCCATCTACGCGTACTGCCGCGTGTCTGACGATTTGGGAGACGAGGTAGGCGACACTGCGCAATCGATGGCGTTGCTGGATTTTTGGGGTAGAGAGCTGGATGCGTGTTATGAGGGTGAAACAAGGCATCCGGTGTTTGTGGCGCTGGCAGAAACGATTCGCGCCTGCTCCATACCCAAGGAGCCGTTTGCGGACCTTCTGACGGCTTTCCGCCGGGATCAAACAGAGACCCGTTATGCCACGATGCTGGACCTGCTGGACTACTGCCGTTATTCGGCGAATCCGGTGGGGCGTTTGGTGCTGTACGCGTGCGGCGAGGTAGACGAGGAGAAGTTCAGGCTTTCCGATGCAACGTGTTCCGCACTGCAGTTGGCGAATTTCTGGCAGGACGTGAGCCGCGACTGGGCCAAGGGGCGCGTGTACATTCCACAACAGGACATGGGTTTCTACGGGGTGAGCGACGAGACGATCGCGCAGGGAGTTGCCACGCCTTTGTTTCGCGACCTGATGCGGCTTGAGGTGGACTTTGCCCGGGGACGCTTCGAGGAGGGACTCGACCTGCTTCCCATGGTGAGCCGGGACCTGGCACTTGACCTGGACCTTTTTAGCCGCGGAGGCCTGGAGATTCTGCGGGCGATTGAACTACGGGACTATGACGTGCTGAGCAGCCGGCCTTCCATATCAAAGAGCACCAAGTTCAGTCTTGCGTTGAGAGCGGTGAGTGCGAAGCTGTTTCCGTTTGCGGCCCTCGACCGCTATCGCCTAAGCACAGAGAAGGCGGATTGACGGTCAAGCGCACAATGGACAGAGATGCTCCAGGGCAGTTGACGCTGAGCGGGGCGTACGCGGTTTGCCGGGCGATTGCCAAACGTGAAGCTAAAAACTTCTACTATGCTTTTGTCGCGCTTCCCAAGCCGCGGCGAAATGCTATTTGCGCCATCTATGCGTTCATGCGGAAGGCCGACGACCTGGCCGACGATGAGAACGTGCCGATAGCTGAGAGACGCGCAGGTCTGGAAGCGTGGCTGGCGGGATGGCGTGCAGCCAGCGCGGGCGGTGCGACGAGCGATCCTGTGTTTATTGCGGTGCGCGACGCGACGCTGCGATTTCAGATTCCTTTGACGCTGCTGGATGAGTTGGCGGCGGGCGTGACAATGGATCTGGATTCGGTGCACGGGAGCGCGCCGGATACCTACGCGACATTCGATGACCTGTATCGATACTGCTACCTGGTGGCTTCCGTGGTGGGGTTGGTGTGCATCCACATCTTCGGGTATACGGATCCGCGTGCCGAAAAACTGGCGGAGGAGACGGGGATTGCCTTCCAGTTGACCAACATTTTGCGCGATGTGGCAGAGGATGCGGAGCGGAACCGTGTGTATCTGCCGCTTGAGGATTTGCGCGCGCATGGCGTGGCCCTGGATGGACTGTTGAAGCGAGTGAAGGGCACAGGGCCATCGGCTGCGGAACGCGCGCTGTTGAAGGAGATTGGTGGACGGGCGGAAAAGTATTATCGATCGGCGGATGCGTTGATGCCGCTTATTGATAAGGAGAGCCGGCCGGCGCTGGGCGTGCTGGTGGAAATTTATCATGCACTGCTGAAGCGGATCGAGGCTGCGGACTTCGATGTGTTTTTGAGGCGCGCGAGCGTGTCGACGATTGAGAAGATGCGGATACTGGCGGTGGGGATGATGAAGATGAGCTGGATGAGGATCGCAGGTTGAGCCACCTGCGGTGGGGCAGACGCTCCTGGGGGCTCGCACTGGCTTGGTTGCTAGCGATCCCACTCATCGCGATGGGACTGCGATGAATGGGGCACAGGGCCGGGAAGAGGCGATAAGAAGCTATAAATAGGTGAAGCTATCCCACCTTAACCACGATAACGCCACGGCGAAGGTGGGGCACCAGTTTATGTGCAGGTACCAGGATGACAGACTCTTTATTGATTGATCTGGCTAAAAACTCGCCGAGGACAGTCACCGTGATTGGCGCAGGCGTGGCGGGCATGAGTGCTGCCTGCGCGCTGGCGGAGGCTGGATTTCGCGTGCAGTTGGTGGAGCGGCGCGGGTACCTGGGCGGGCGGGCTAGTTCGTATTTGCATCCGGGTGTGAATGAGGTTATCGACAACTGCCAGCATGTGCTGTTTGGCTGCTGCACAAATTTGATCGGCTTCTATCGGCGAATCGGGGTTGCGGACAAGATTCATTGGACTCGCGATATGACCATGATTGAGCCGGGTGGACTGCGTTCCGTGCTGGGACCTTCGTTTTTACCAGCGCCGCTGCATGGGCTGCCGAGACTGATGACGGCGAGTGCGTTTACCTGGGCCGATAGGCTTGCGCTGGGTCGAGCATTCAACGCACTGATGAAGCCGGTGCCGCGGGACTCGACGGAAACGCTGAAGGACTGGCTGATACGACACAAGCAGACCGAGGGCGCGGTGATTCGCTTCTGGCGGCTTGTGATTGCAAGTGCGCTGAACGCGGAGATTGACGAGATTGCAGTGCCGTATGCGGCGAAGGTGATCCGCGAGTTGTTTATGAACTCGGCGGAGGCCGGCAGCATGGGAATGAGCACCGTGCCGTTGAGCGAGTTGTATGCGCCGGTGACGCCCTATCTTGAAGTCTGCGGGGGTCGCGTACTGCTGAACACACATGTGGAAGGCGCTGAGTGGGAGGAAGAGACGTCGCAATGGACGGTTAGAACGCGGACGGGCGTGGTGATGTCGGATTTTGTGGTGGTGGCGCTCCCGTTTGAGGCGACAGAGAAGTTGCTGCCGCATCTGCCGCCCTCAGAGAAAGCAGACGAACTGGCCGGGCAGATTGCGCGACAGGAACATTGGCCGATTTGCAGTGTGCATCTCTGGTTTGACCGGGAGGTTACGGAGCTGGAACATGCGGTGCTGCTGGATCGCGAGATCCACTGGATGTATAACCAGTCGCGGCTGCAGGGGCGGGGCGGAAACTATATCGAGCTGGTGGTGAGTGCGACTCGGGCGTTTGCGGCAAAGCCGCGCGATGAGGCGATTGCGCAGGCACTGCGGGAGCTGGCGGAGTTTTTCCCGCGGGTGAAGGAAGCGAAGCTTGAAAAGGTGGTGCTGGTGAAGGAGGTGCGGGCTACGTTCGGCGTGCCTCCGGGGATTGATGCGGCGCGGCCTCCCGCGATATCACCGTGGCCGAATCTGTTTCTTGCCGGGGACTGGGTGCAGACGGGTTGGCCTTCGACGATGGAGAGCGGGGCGCGGAGTGGGCACCTTGCGGCGGAGGCGGTTTGCGGGGCGGTTGGAGAGCCGAGACGGATACTGGATGCGGATTTAAGGCCGCGGGGCTTGATGCGACTCATGACCAGATGACAGATTACAGGTTACAGATGACAGCAGTGAATAACGCCAGTGGAGTGCGGATCGGTGCGCACGCAGGGCGATGGAATGGATCGCGAGGCGTGAGCTTAAATGCCGTCAGCTTTTGGGAGCGGAGATTGCGGCGTTATGAATGGCGCGATGGCGGCGTGTGTGTTTGGCGCGGTGTCTCGCATAGGTCCACTTCCTGGCGGGGCCGGTGTCTACGTGGACGAATTGACCTTTAGGGTAGTAACCCACGCCACCGGCGCGAAGTGATAGTGCAGCGTCCCGCACCTCGACTGCTGGAACGCCGGGAACCCGGAGATCGAGCGCATTGGCCTCGATATGCTGCGAGTGTTCGGCCGCATTCGTGGTTCCACTCTCACGGAGAGCATCGTTGGTTTCCTTGGTTCGGTAGCCGGAAAGAACCTCGATTTCGCTGCTCGGTCGATTCAGCTTAGCAAGCATGGTGTGGAGCACATCGAAGGTGCGGGGATCGTAGCTCTTGACCTCATCGTTGTGGACGTCGCGCAGGAACTGGCTGAGCTGGTCGAGAGCTTCGGGGACATACATATCGCCTATCCTGTAAATTACGTCGATAATTTCGCCGCCCTGGCGCACGAGCTTGAGCTCGTACTTGGGGCCGTCCTCGGGAATATCCTCATCGTCAGGGATGAATCCCACATCAGGCAGGACAACGTTCGACAGCATATGCCGCATGGCATTGAGACGCGGATGCTTGCGCTGCTGCGTGCCGCGCGCACTTGCTACAGGACCGAGGGCTGCGAGCGCAACAAGGGCAGCGAGCGCGCAGACCGGACGGGCACAAGCGAGGCGACGAATCGACATTATAAGATGCATCGGCAAAACTGCAGAACTCCAGAGTTCAATTCGAAGCAGCGACCCATCGCACATTCCTCATGGATGCAATGAGGGGAGCAACATGAGGGGCCAGCCTGCCCGTCACTTCGAGGTGTTCGTTGTCACTTCGGCTAATAGCCGCAATTGTACTGGAGATGCCGCCTTCCCGTCTAAGGTTTGCTGCTATGTGCCGTGGGCTGTTCTTCAATGGGCGAGGAGGTAGACGCCGATGATGACTAATACGGCGGCTGTCCAGCGGCGGCGGTCGACGTTTTCATGCAGAAAGAGCTTGGCAGCGATGGTGTTGGTGACCAGGGTGAGTGAAGCTGCTGCCGGACCGACGAGGCTCAGATTCATGTGATTCAGGGCGAAGAGAAGTGAGAAAAACGCGACTGCCATAAAGAAGATTCCGGCGACAAAGAGCGGGGAAGTGACGACGGCGCGAATGGCGCCCTTCATGCCGGAGCGGGCGCGAATGAGATCGAGATCGCCCATGGACTTCATTGCGGCCGCGGTTAAGACTTCGCCAGTGGATGACGTGAGGACGATGGTGGCGATCATGGCCGTGGCTTGCCAGGGGCTGGGCTGGATGAGGTTCGAGGCAAGCATCATCGCATCTGCTCCTTTTCCACGGCATCGTCGAGCGAAAGATTCTCTCCGTGCCTGATGGATGTGGGCAGATTCAGAGGCGGTGTTGTGGATACGGGTCCCTGGGCTACAAATCCTACGCCCACGGTAATGAGCACGACACCCATCCAACGCAGAGGGGAGATGGTTTCATGTAACCAGAAGTGCGCAAGCAGGGCAACAAACACGTTGCCGAGTGCGGTGGCGGGCATAACGTAGGTGAGATCGGCCCAGGAGAGCGCGGTGAGATAGCTGGCGAAATAGCCGATGAGGAGCGCGATGCCGAGGGCGATCCACGGGGTAAAGACGGCGGCGATCAGCGTAAGGGGATGGGCAAGGGAGATGGCGGGAAGGCCTGTCATGCCATGGGAGAGTGAAGCGTCGCCGAGCGGCACGCTGACGGATACGAACGCGAGGATCAGGAACTGCCGTACTGAGAGTCGATGATGAGCCATGCGTATTTGAATCGATCGGCTGTATAGCAAAAAGCAGGGCGGCAATCCGGGCCGACGGATGCCTCGTCTTCCAGAGTACGCGGCGGGGCATAAGGTTCCGATGAGTTGAAGGCAAAGAATCAGGGCGGACGCTAATTGCGCCCGCCCTGATTCTTTGCGAGGACAGAACTAAGCGCCGGCTTTTGCCGGAGTGTTGGGGTCGGCGTGGAGTGCACGTGAGGCCTTGACTGCCTTGTTGCGCTGTGAACGCAGCTTGAGGAAGGCTTTGGCTTCGACATAGAGGCGGGGCACGTCGCGATTGACGATTGCCTTCCACACCACGCGGAAGGCAGCCTTGGGGCGGAAGTAGTATTCGTCGTAGAACTTGTGCACCATCTCCATGACGTAGTCGACGGGCAGGCCGGGATACTCGATGTGCGCCATTTGATGGCCGCCGCCGTCTTCCATGCGCTCGTTGGTGATGTAGCCGTTGGCCTTGGCGAAGTCGTAAAACTCGGTGCCGGGGTAGGCGTGGGCGATGGAGACCTGGATGGTTTCGACGTCGAGTCCCTTGGCGAAGTTGATGGTGTTGCGGATGGACTCTTTGGTTTCGCCCGGAAGGCCGAGGATGAAGTCGCCGTGGATGGTGAGGCCGAGGTCGTGGCAGTCCTTGGCGAAGGCGCGGGCGCGTTCGACGGTGGCGCCTTTCTTGATGTTCTTGAGGATCTGCGGGTCGCCGGACTCGAAGCCGACGATGAGCAGGCGGCAGCCGGCTTCCTTCATGGCCTTGAGCGTGTCGTAATCGGTGGTGACGCGGGAGGTGCAGCTCCAGGTGAGGCCGAGGGGCTTGAGCTTTTCGCAGAGCTCGATGGTGCGGACCTTCTGGATGTTGAAGGTGTCGTCGTCGAAGAAGAACTCCTTGACTTCAGGGAAGTTCTCTTTTGCCCACTTGAGCTCGGCCGCAACGTCGTCAGTGGAGCGCTTGCG
Organism: Occallatibacter sp.; assembly: GCA_049514915.1. Classification (GTDB taxonomy): domain Bacteria; phylum Acidobacteriota; class Terriglobia; order Terriglobales; family Acidobacteriaceae; genus Telmatobacter. The sequence continues at coordinate 32,619 of JBEKUP010000016.1, forward strand.
CCAGGCGTGGCCGCTGAGGGTCTGAGGCCAGAGGCAGAAGGTGCATTGCGCCGGGCATCCGCGCGTGGAGTAGAGCGCGATGTAGGGATGAAGCAGGAAAGGGACGTTGTAACGAGTGACGTCCATGTCGCGCTTGTAGATCTTGCTGGCCCAGGGCATCGCGTCAAGGTCTTCAACCTGCGGGCGATCGGCATTGTGCAGGATTTTGCCGTCCCGCTTGTAGCTGATGCCGAGAATCTCGTTGAGCGGCTTGCCTTGGGCAAACTCGACTACCGAGTAATCGAATTCGCGGCGGCAGATGAAGTCGAGGACAGAGCACTCATTGAGGGCGCGCTCGGGGTCGGTGGTCACCGGGGGGCCGACAAAGGCGATCTTGATGGAGGGGTTCGCAACCTTGATAGCTTCGGCGAGGCGCTGGTCGCCTTCCCAGCCAACGGTGGAGGTGAAGAGAACAAGGAACTCGTAGTCCTTGCAGATCTTGATGGTTTCCTCGGCCGAGACGTGATGCGGCGGTGCGTCGAGCAGCCGGGACCCTTCGAGGAGACCGGCGGGGTAGGCGAGCCAGACGGGGTACCAGTAGGACTCAATCTCGCGCGTAGCGGGCCAGCGCGAACTCGCGCCACCGTCAAAGTTTTCGAACGAGGGCGGATTCAGCAAAAGCGTTTTAAGAGGCATAGGCATCCCTTCTATTCTAACATTTTCTCTGTTTTTCCACTGTTTTCATTCGGCCAGGTTTACTTTGCGTGCAGTTCCTGGAGCCAGTCATCCATGTGGCCAAGCGCGCGGAGCAGTTGCAGGCGGGCTTTGGCCAGGTCGAGGTTCGCATCGAGCGCGTCCTGGTACTTCTGGCGTTCGTCGATGCGGGCTAACTGCTCGGCCTTGGGTGTGAGTTGGGGCGGCGCGCCGGGGCCAACTCCTCCGCCATTGCCGAGTTCGAGTTGCGTGATCACAGCCTTGAGCTGCTCGTCGGCGATTTGCTGTTTGAGGCTTGCAACTTCAGCCTGAGCGTCCAGTTCGCGGAGACTGCCGGTAAGCGTGGCGATCTGGACATCGTTTTGGCGCTCGGCCTGTTCCTCTTCGACCGTTGCGCGAAGGGCTTCGGCTGCGGTCACCTTGGCCTTTGCACGCAGAGCGAAGTCAAAGAAAGGAATGTTGATCTGAACGCCGAAGCTGACATTGTTGGGGGTGAAGTTTTTGTAATAGGTGCTGTAACTGTTCAGATCATCGGAGTCGTAATTGTAGACCGCTCCGAATCCCATTTGCGGGCGACGCCAGGCCAGATCGTCCCCATGCGCCTGGAACTGCTTGGACCGCGCGAGGGCCCCTGCGGCATCAATGCCCGGGAGTTGGCGCGGGGGTTCATCCGCTTTGACGGACGGAATTTCAGGAATGCTGCCGTGGTCCGTGAGGATGGAGCCGAGAGGCAGACCGGTAAGGGTGTTGAGTTGTTTTGTGAGTGTGTCAGCCCGCGTCTGCAGATGAAGGCGCTGAAGCTTGAGTTGAGCAACTTTCAGTCGGGTCTGCAACAGGTCCAGGTTTGAATCGACGCCCGCCTCGTCGCGTTCTTGCTCAATGAGAAGCAAGTCGGCGGTGAACGCCTCCTGCTGCTGGGCCGCGGCAAGTTCGCGGTTCACTGTGTCCAACTCGATATAGGTGGTTGAGGCTTCGAGGGCCACCTGCTGCCGTGCATCCTTGAGGCTCGAGTTGGCAGCTTCAATTCCGGCCCGCGCGGCCTTGGAGTACTGGCGCTGGGAATAACTGAACACCAAAGATTGCATAGTGGCGCTTCCCACCGAGGGCTGGCCGGTTGGGAAGCCATGCGAGTAGCCAACCGTTGAACCAAGTACGAAGTTGGGGATATACGCGTCGTGAGTCTGGGCGAGGGCGGCTTGCGCCTTTTGCACATCGGCTTGGGCCAGCTTGACGGCGCTGGAGTTGCGCTGCGCGAGGTCCACTACGGTGGAGAGCGAGACCTGGGCAGGCGCGCACAAGGGCGCAGCAATGAGGACGGCGGCCATGAGAATGGCAGCGGCTAAATTGCGCGCGTTGTGCAAGAGATTCAACTGGGCTCGTTCCCTCAATGGCTGTCTTCCTGGGTTCCGGATTCGGATGCCGGTTTGTATTCGCGTGCAAGCGCAAGGGCCGCTGCGCGGTCCTTCTGAGCAGCGGCGGTGTTGCCCAACTGATTGTCGAGGCGTGCGAGGCGAACGTACGCAACAAAGGCCGGAGCTTCTTCGGATTTGGCGGGGCTGGCCAGATAATTGTTGATCATTTTTGCGGCAAGGGCGGGGTTGCGCTTGGCCTTGGCCAGCACCGATGCTCCATCGTAAAGAGCAACAGCGGACTTCTTATCGCGATCGACGGCGGCGATGAGGCTGTTGATGGCTGAATCCACGTCGGTCCAGCGCTCGCGCTTGCGGTAGAAACCGGCCAGCGTAGCCCACTGCATGGCGGGGTGCGGACCGGCGGCGATGGCCTGCTTGAATTCACGTTCCGCGGTGTCGTAGTCCTTGCGCGCAACGGCTATCTGTCCGCGAAGCTCGTGGGCGCGAGCCGGGTCCACTTTGTCGAGTTGCGCCGCGATCGCTTCCGCTTTGTCGATTCCTCCGCCGACGGCTCCGGGTGCGTCCTTGTAAAACTCGCCCAGGTCGGCAAGGGCATCGGCGTTGCGAGAATTCAGCTTGACCGCTTCTTCGAATTCCGAGCGCACTCGCTTGGCGAGAGAATAGGCACTGAGGAAGCTGGCGCGATCCGCCTTTTCGCCGAGTGCGCGGCCAAGCCACAGATGGTCGTTGCTGTTTTGGCCATCCTGCTGCACGGCTAATTCGCACTCGTGAATGGCGGTGTCCCATTGCTGCAGGGTGTAGCGAACGCGGCAGGTAAGGTTGTGCGCCTCGGCGCTGAGAGGCTGCGGGAGGGCGCCGATCAGGTCGAGCGCCTTATCGGCTTCTCCTGCCTGGAGTGCAGCATTGACCGCGGCTAACGGGTCTGCGGAATTGCGAGGGGAAGTGATTGCAGAAGAGGGAATCCTGGCCGGCGCACCAAGCAGCATGGACGCAGGCATGAGGCCCAATGCGAGCGCGCCCGCTGCGATGCGCAATAACTTCACGGCCCAACCTTCTTGATGGGAACGCCCTCCTGCAAGGGTATTCCCGTGGTGGTGCCGGTAGCTACCCAATCCCCTTCGTTGAGTCCGGAAGTGATGGCAACCTGGGTGAGATTGATGTTTCCGATGGTGACCGGGGTGCGCACCAGCGAGTCGCCGACGACCTTGAAGACATAGGAATTGCCGTTCTGAGAGTGGAGCGCTTCGCGAGGCAGGCTGAGAGCGTTGGCCTCGCTGGAAGTGGTGACAGTGACGGTGACGTTGGTGTCGGGGAGCAGGTCGCCATCGCCATCGTCAATCTGGACCAGGGCTTCGCCCACATTGCGGGTGCCGATGGCGATGACGGTGGAGGGGGTGCGCACGATATGGCCGTGCCATATTTTGCCCTGTTTGGCCTCCCACTTAATGAGGATCTTTTGTCCGACGGCAAGCTGGCCGATCCATGGCTCGTCGAAATAGGCCACGATGTGCTCGTGGTGCAGGTCGGCCATCTGCAAAAGCAACTTGCCTTCTTCCACAAAATCCGTTGGTCCGGCGTCGAGGCTGTAGACGGTTCCGGCAATTGGGGCGTAGTAGGAAGACTCGGCGACGACGGCCCGTGCCGCCGCAAGATTGGCTTCCGCGTCAGATAGCGCGGCCTGTGCACGCGCTATTTCGGCGGGAGAATAGCGGCTCTGCGCGCTTTGCTGGGCTGCGTGGAGGGCTGCATCGTCCGAGGACACGCGCTCTCGCGCGGCAGCTACTTCGCTGGCAGAGGCGGCGCCGGTGGCATTGAGCTTGGTCAGGGCATCGAGATCGTGGTGGGCCTGATCGCTTTCAAGCTGGGTGCGCGCGATGTCGGCGGCGGATGCCTGGCGCTCCTGCAGGGTGCCATTCTGGGTGATGGATTCCATCATGGCCTGGGCGGCTTTGACACCGCTTTGGGCTGTGGCCATGCGGGCTACAGCCTGCAGATCATCCAATTGAATGAGTAGCTTACCGGCAGGTACCACGTCGCCGGGATGGACGTTGACGGATTTGACAAGGCCGGAAAGTGGGCTATGGTACTGGTAGTTGACATCGGGTTCGACGCGGCCGTTTGTGGGCACCGTGCTGACAAGTTCTTGGTGGCGGGCCTGAACTTCACGTACTAAGAGGCGGTCGCGCATAAAAAAACGCGCGACGAAGAACACGATTACGATAAAAACGCCCGCGCCGCGCCAAACCCATAAGCGGATTCGGTCTGATTGCTTCTTCTCTTCTGCCATTCACCTAACCAAGGGTCAGTATATAAGAGTCAGGAAAGGGGTTTTGGAATCAGAAAAATGCGAACAAAAGATGGAACGGGGTTACGGTTTTGATTCGTTGGCAAGAGGACAAGTACAATAGGGCCATGGCTTTGGAACCACGATATACGGATGACCATGCGGCGGCGGGGTTGGACTTTGCGTTTCCGGCGATTGAGACATGGAAGAACCAGTTTCCGGGGTACGAGATATTGATTGACGACCCGGAATTGACTTCAGTGTGCCCGAAGACGGGGTTGCCGGACTTTGGGGTGCTGACGATCCGGTATATGCCACGGGAGCGGTGCCTGGAATTGAAGTCGTTGAAGGAATATTTGTTCAGCTACCGGAACCTGGGGATCTTCCAGGAAAACATTGTGAATCAGGTACTTGAGGATGTGGTGAAGGCTTGCGATCCGGTGTGGGCGGAGGTGAAGGGAGTGTTCCGGCCACGGGGGGGAATTGGGACGACGGTGGTGGCAAAATGGCCGAGGCCGGCAGGGACTGAGGGACTGAGGGACTAGGGACTCAAAAGCCCGGCAAATGGCTGCTTAAAGGGTTGGACTACATAGCTGAAAGGGTTGCTCGAGTGGTTAGAAAACATGCGAAAAGGCTGCTTAAGTGGTTGTCTTTCGCGTCGACATGCACCTTGTGGGCAGCCTTTTCGATGTGTTTCGATTGCAGAGAATTGAACTAAACGAAGCAAAGGATTGCTTAAAATTGAACGCGTTTTTTGTTCATCGCGCTGAGTTCGCAGGATTTATTGACATAAGTTATTGATAGTGCATTAGTTATTTCGATTTTGTTTTCTGTGCAATTGCGCTTGGGAATGCAATGAATCGCGGCGGCCCACCGGGGCACCTTGGCGTCTCGATTGGACTAGGACCCAGGGTTTTCACCCTGGGCTATTCTCGTTCTCTCCCTCCAGGATAGAGGCAAGACCGGGCCTGAAGGCTACGTGGATTCGACCTCTTTCAAGGCATTGAAACCCCTGGCTCTGGCTAGATCGTGTCGCTGAGTCTGGAAGGGGTGAGTTAAATCACATCTTGCATTTTGGTGCTCGGGTACATTTCGGTTATGGAAAACTGCATACAAATAATCGCAGTCGAATGCGACGGCGATGACGGCGTGATTGTGAAGTTCTCAGACGGGACGATTACCGGGTACGTACCAGAGGAGTTGCTGGAGCTGAGGCCTTTCAGAGAACCAATCACAGAGACTTGCGCAACGCAAGTGAATTAATCGCCCGCGGTGCAATGCAACGGGCTACGCAGGATACTGAAGCCGCTAACATGGCTTCCTCCGGCGGGCGGAGCTGCCGGCTGTAGATGCTTAGACTTTCTGGGAGGGTTTGAGGGCGGTTTCGGCGTCGCGGATGTAGGCGGCTATTCGTTTGCGCTCGGGTTCTGATTCGCGAATGATCTTGCGGACTGCGCTTTCAGGAGGATCTTCTGACGAACGGAATTGAGTCATCATATGACTGGTCAGAAATCGGATGTCGTGGAAGGCGCGAAGGTGGGTGTTGCGGAGCATTCCACGAGGCTGAATGCCATCGACGATTACACAGAAGCTGGCGATGGCGGCGGCGAACAGACTGACATTCGTTAAATGATATTGCGCACAAATGCCCGCGCTGGCCGAGGCGATGATGGCAGGAATCTTCAGAGCCCAGAAAGCAAATGCGTCGTTGCGGGCATCCTTCTGATTGGCTTTGGCCCACTGCTCCAGCTCGGTCATGTGATCGACCCACATTTCTTCAGGCGAGCGGTGGAAGGTTGACCTGGTTGATGGCGTGCCACCCTGGATGGAAAACAATGATGCGGGTGCCGCTGCTGCTGGAAGTGGCACAATTATTGGGAACGGCGGCGCCGATGGCGCTTGAATCGTGGGCGTCATCAGGGCCGGCGCAGACAGCGCGGACGGCGGTGCCGCGGGAAGTGCTGACGCCAGCGAGGGTGGTAACGCCGCTGGCTCCGGCGGCTGGGGTGGGGGGATTGCGCTCGTGTCGACTGGCGGGTCTGGCATGGCTGTGATCCGTTGGACAAGTCTAACGCAAAATCTGGGTGGTGATCCTTTTGATTTGGCTGGTTTGAGTGTGCTGTGGGTTCATTGAGTCCCAGGTCCCCAACGGGGAGGGACGCGGGGGCGCCCGCCGGACACCTCCTACCAGCCTTCCAACAGGCTGACCATAAGGGCTGGTCGGTTCCTCGGCGAGTGCCCCGGCGATTTCGCGTTGGTCGAGAAGCGTTCCAGGCGACATCGGCGTTTATCGGGACGTTTTCTGTATTGGCGCGCAAGACACGCCGGATGAATGCCTTGATGTGTTCCAGCCATTCCAAATTACATCTTGACGAATTGATAGTCGAACATCTACCATCACCCCCAGATCGAGGGTAGTCTGTCTTCCATGGAAAAACGAAATGGACTTCTTCAGGGCACGCTCGACATGCTCATCCTGCGAACGCTACTTTCCGGTGCTGCCCATGGTCACGAGATTGGGAAACACATTCAGCGGACAACCAACGATTTTCTTCAGATGCAGCACGGTTCTCTCTATCCCGCGCTGCATCGGCTGGAGAAACGAGGCTGGGTCACTGCGAAGTGGGAGACGGCGCCGGACCGCAACAGGGAGTTCAAGTACTACCGATTGACGAACCAGGGCAAGAAGCAGCTCGTGGTCGAAGAATCGCAATGGAAGCAAATGGCGGAGGCGGTGGCGCGCGTTATGTGGCCCGCTGCCGGAGAGAGCTGATATGCGATGGTGGCAGGCGAAGAAGCGGGACGAAGACCTGGTGCGGGAACTCCAGTCTGACCTTGATCTGGAAGAGGAAGAGCAGCGGGAACGCGGCTTATCACCGGAAGAGGCGCGCTATGCTGCCCGGCGCGCTTTCGGCAACTCCACTCTGATTCGCGAGCAAACGCGCGCAGTCTGGAATTGGAACTGGCTCGAGCAGTTGGTGCGCGAACTGAAATACGGCACGCGCACATTGTTGGGCTCGCCGGGCTTCTCGCTCGTCTCTGTGCTGGTGATGGCGCTCGGCATCGGTGCAACCACATCGCTCTTCACCATTGTGCGTGCTGTGCTTCTGCGGCCGCTGCCTTTTCGCGATCCCAGCAAACTGGTGATGCTTTACGAGCATTTCCGCCAGAGCACAGGCGGGGATGGATTTAATACCGTCGCGCCAGGCGACTACCGCGACTGGCGCAACCAGAGCCGCGCCTTTGAAGATATGGCGGCCATGCGCGGCTACGGAGGCATTCTCTCCGGCGTGCACTCCGAATTGCCCGAAGTCGTGCAGAGTGCGGGAGGATCGGCCAATCTCTTCCCGCTCCTCGGCGTATCCCCCGTTTTAGGCCGGACATTCACTTCTGCCGAAGACCAGCCGGAAGGGACGCCTGCGGTCCTGCTCACCTGGAGCCTGTTCCAGCGCCGTTTTGCTGGAGATCCCTCTATCGTTGGCAAGCAGATTCATCTCGACACGACGCCAACCACCGTCATCGGCGTGCTGCCCAGTTGGTTTACCTATCCCGACGCCCGGATTCAGTTCTGGCTGCCCTATGCGCAGACCTTCTCGCCCGGAGACTATGGCATGCACGATGGCCACCAAAGCATGGTTGTGGCGCGGCTGAAACCGGGCGTGAGCGCGGAGGCGGCAACACGCGAGGTCAGCACGCTTCAGTACCGGATCCACCTCGCCCATGGGTCCAAGCCTGTAGCGGAAGACGTGTGGTTCCGGCCGATGATCGACGACCTGGCTAAGAATGTGCGGACGCCTCTTCTCGTGCTGCTCGGCGCGGTCGGCTGCATGCTTCTGATTGCCTGCCTGAACCTTACCAACCTGCTGGTAGCGCGGTCGGCCGCGCGGCGCAAAGAGGTTGCCGTGCGTGGTGCGTTGGGAGGCAGCCGGCTTGTTCTCATTCGCGAGCAGATGACAGAAAGTTTGCTGATCTGCCTGGCCGGTGGCGTGGCCGGCTTGCTGTTGTCGCTCGCGTCGACCTACTGGCTCGCTGCCCACTGGCGTAATCTGCCCCGTGCCGATTCGGTGCATGCCGATGGCTGGGTTCTCGCTTTTACGTTAGCCCTGATAGTAGCCGCGGCACTGCTGGCTGGTCTTGTGCCCGCGATTTCGTCTACCGGCAAAGGCATGCTGTCTGGGCTGCGCGAGGCTTCGCGAACGGTCGGCGGCGGAGCCTCGCGGGCGCGCCTGCGCAAGATGATGCTTACGGCTGAGATCGCGCTTACAGTTGTCCTGGTGATCTCGGCCGGCCTGCTCTTCAGGAGTTTTCTGCACCTGCGCACAGCAGACCTCGGCTGCCGTGTTGACCACGTGATTACCATGAAGTTCGGCCTGCCCGAAATCCAATACAACACGCGCGACAAGGTTGTCTTCTTTCACCAGTCGTTACTCGAGCGCGTGCGTCGGCTGCCCGGTGTGCGCGGCGCGGCGTTGGTCTCCACTGCGCCGGGAGCAGGCCCCTCAGGCGACAGAGTATTTACTATTCTGGAGCGCCCAGCGCCCAGCTACAGCCTTCAATACGATGCCACGGCCCTCACCGCTGACCCGCAGTATTTCAGTGTCATGCAGATCCCGCTGCTGCGTGGCCGCGTATTCACCGAACACGAGCGCCTCGGCAACGACCATTACATCGTAGTGAGCAAGCGATTCGTAGATCAATACTTTTCTGGTGGCGACCCTGTTGGCAAACATGTCCGTGTCGGCTGGGATACCAAGCCGGAAGTCTACGAGATCCTCGGTGAAATCGGCGACACGGTCTTTGACGTCACCAAGCCGGTTCAGCCGGCAATGTACTTCCCGATCCTTTCCGGCATTCCCGACCAAACCACCGAGGCGACGATCGTGGCCTACACGTCGGTCGATCCGTTGGCTATGTCGATGCCGATCCAGCAACAAATCTCCGCGCTCGAACCGGAGTTGCCCGTTTACAACGCGCTCACCATGGACCAGATTCTCGGCAAGACCACGGCTAGTCAGGGATTCGTGGCCGATCTGGTTCTGGCCTTCGCAGCCTTGTCGCTTCTTTTAGCCGCGGTGGGCCTGTATGGAGTGCTCTCCTACCTCGTCACACAGAGGACGCCGGATATTGGTCTCCGCATCGCCGTCGGCGCGCAGCGATCACAGGTCCTGCGCCTTGTCCTGTACGACGGGCTGCGGCCAGCGCTTCTGGGGCTTGTCCTCGGCGGGGCAATGAGCGCAGGCGCAACGCAACTCCTCCGGTCGATGCTGTACGGAACCGGGCCGCTCGATCCGGCGACCTTCGCGGCCGCGGCTGCGATGCTGATGGCCGTTGCCGCGCTGGCCTGCCTGATTCCGGCATGGAGAGCGTCGCGGATTGATCCAATGCAGGCCTTGCGAACTGAATAATGTGGAGGTCCCCGAAGTTTGGAAAAACCTCCATGGCGCCTAATCGCCAAGCCATTTGCCGGCAACAGGAATAGGTCCCGTTATGTCGGCATCTGGGAATTGATTGGCTGAGGGCTGGATCATGCACGCGGCTTGTGCTGCGCGCACGATCTTTTTAATTCTTATGGGTGGGTCTGTGCCGGGGTTGAAGCCACGGCTTACCGGGGGCAATGCTCCATTTCAGCCTGGTGGGGTTCTCCGATTCCCGGGCCCCTAAAGGCGAGGGTTCTCCACCCCCCGGGACGAAGACCTGTCCCTACACTCCGTCGACGAAGACCTGTCGCCAGGGACCCCGGGATCTGGGGCTCCCGCAGTTTGGCGGAGGCCGGCCTGGGCCACCCGCCTCAACCTCCCAAAATAAAAAATTGCACCCACCTGTCGATTCCGGTCACCCTCGTTCGACGTATTGGCAGAGATCAAGCTGGAACGCATCAGGATTCGCGAGCCAGTATGCTCTCAATCGAAGGAAACATCCATCTCCAACTCGAAAGGACAAAAAATGCGATTCATGGTCATTGTCAAATCAACCCCTGAGATAGAAAAAGAATGCGCCCTCCCCGATCCAGAGCTCCTGCTCGAGATGGGCAAGTACAACGAAGAGCTCATGAAGGCTGGCGTTCTGCTGGCCTGCGATGGCCTCCAACCCAGCTCCAAAGGCGCACGCGTAAAATTCTCCGGCGGATCCTCCACGGTCATCGACGGCCCCTTCACCGAGGCCAAGGAGCTGATTGCCGGCTTCTCGATCTTGCAGGCCAAGTCCCTTGAAGAGGCGATCGAGTGGGTCAAGCGTTCGCCCAACTGCAACCCCGGCGTCGACTCCGAAGTCGAGATCCGCCAGGTCTTCGAGATGGAAGAATTCGCACCGATCCTGACTGAAGAGCAGATCCAGCACAAAGTAGCGAAACGGGCTGAGCTGCCACTTCAGACCGCCAACAAATAGCTAAACCCGAAAACACAGCACCCGACTAGTAATTCACCAACTGGCAATCCACTAACCGACAACCCAAAGGAGGTTTCAAAATGCGATTCATGGTCATCGTCAAATCATCCCCAGAGAACGAAAAAGAAGGCTTCCGCCCCGATCCACAACTCCTGGCCGAGATGGGTAAGTTCAACGAAGAGCTCATCAAGGCTGGCGTCGTGCTGGCCATGGACGGCCTCCATCCCAGCCGCAAAGGCGCACGCGTCAAATTCTCCGGCACCCACCGCACCGTCATCGACGGCCCCTTCACCGAGGCCAAGGAGCTTATCGCCGGCTTCTGGCTTTGGCAGGTCAAGTCCCTCGAAGAGGCGATCGAGTGGGTCAAGCGTTGCCCCCACCCTCACGGCAGCGACTCGGAAATTGAGATCCGCCAGGTCTTTGAGATGGAAGACTTCGCACCCGTCCTGTCTGAAGAGCAGATTCAGCACAAAGTAGCGAAACGGGCTGAGCTGCCACTTCAGACCGCTAATAAATAGCCGCTTCTGCATCTGCGGATTGAAGCGCTGACACCGGTGTCTGTTTCACGGTGGGGATGGCAACGACGGGCAAAGCGAGAGTGAGGGACATATGACAAGTCGACGTGAACTGATTAAACAGGGCATTGGGCTGTTGGCCGCAAAGGCCGTCCCTCGTTCGTTGGTGGCCCAGCCTGTTGTGGGGCAGGCCACGGCGGATTCTTCCCCGGCAAAGCGCGTTGCATCCCCGCCAGACCCAATGCAGCTGGTTAACCCTCAATTTCGCGGGCCCTTGCAGTCGATGCCAGATTTGTCATCCATGGAGTGGACGACCGCAATTCTGCCGATGTTCCGAGAGGGATCGAGGGGCCTTGCCCGGCCGCTGCTACCCGCTCCGGCAGTTGTCAAACAAATGATTGCTGGACCAAGAGGCGCGCCCGAAGTCCCGCTGTATATAACGGGTGCTAAAGCCGGAGCTTCCAAACCGGCGGTGCTGCATATCCACGGTGGCGGATTTATGGCAGGATCTGCGGCCGATAGCCGGCGGGACATTCAAGAGTTGGCGGTGAATCACGATTGTGTAGCCATCACCGTAGATTACCGCCTCGCGCCCGAAACACCCTTCGCGGGTTCACTGGAAGACAATTACACGGCCCTGCTTTGGATGTATACGAATGCCGCAGAACTAGGGATCGACCGTAGCCGGATCGCGATCAAAGGCGAGAGCGCCGGCGGAACACATGCCGCGGCTTTAGCCATCGCGGCGCGCGATAGAGGAGAAGTTCCACTCTGCCTCCAGGTATTGATTTATCCCGCGCTGGATGACCGCACAGGTTCGACCAACCCCGTGCCGCCGTATATCGGACATTACGTTTGGACTGCTGCAGCCAATCGATTCGCCTGGACACAGCTTCTGGGCAAACCGGCTGGGGCTATAGCTGGGGCAACGGTCGGATCTGGGCAGCCGCCGGCTGGCGCTGTTCCAGCACGGGTCGAGAATCTTGCCGGGCTGCCTGCTGCATGGATTGGTGTGGGATCCGTCGATCTGTTCGCGAACGAGGACGTGGAATATGGACGCCGGCTTCTGCAGGCGGGTGTGTCCACGGAGCTGCACCTCGTCCCTGGCGGGTATCACGGGTTCGACATTTTTGTGCCGCAGGCCCCGCTATCCGTTGCCTTTACAGAAGCATGGAATGCGGCACTTAGTCGCGCCTTCACTGCGCCGAAATGACGCCAGGCATGATTTGGTCGACGCCTTGCCGCTATAGCCGCACTTGCATCCATGGATCGAAATCTGGTGTGATCGGTAGCAGTGTCCGCTACCGATCCACACCAGGCTCTGCATCGCACCATCGAAGCCGTCTGGCGCATTGAATCCGCACGCGTCATCGCCGGACTCACACGCCTGACCCGCGACGTCGGCCTGGCCGAAGACCTCGCGCAGGAAGCACTCGTCGCCGCACTCGAACAGTGGCCGCGAACCGGAGTCCCCGAAAACCCAGGCGCATGGCTCACCGCGACCGCCAAACGCCGCGCGATCGATCTCTTCCGCCGCAATGCCGTTGCCGAGCGTAAACACGAAGACCTGGCACGTGAGTTGGCCACACTCGAACAAACCGTGCCTGACCTCAGCTCAACGCTCGACGACCCCATCGGGGACGACCTCCTCCGCCTGGTCTTCACCTCCTGTCACCCCATCCTCTCGACCGAGTCCCGCGCCGCCCTCGCACTTCGTCTGCTCGGCGGCCTCACCACCGCTGAGATCGCCCGCGCCTTCCTCACCCCCGAACCCACGATCGCTCAGCGCATCGTCCGCGCCAAACGCACGCTCGCCGAAAAACATATCCCCTTCGAAGTCCCTCGCGGCCCCGAGCTCTCCGCCCGCCTCTCCTCCGTCCTCGAAGTCATCTACCTCATCTTCAACGAGGGCTACTCTGCCACCGCCGGAGACGACCTCATCCGTCCCACCCTCTGCGAAGACGCCCTCCGCCTGGGCCGCATCCTCGCCGAACTCACTCCGCAGGAACCGGAAGTCCACGGCCTGGTCGGGCTTATGGAAATTCAGGCCTCGCGCACCCGCGCCCGCATCGGCCCTACCGGCGAACCAATCCTTCTGCTCGATCAAAACCGAGCTCACTGGGATCAACTCCTCATCCATCGCGGACTAACCGCCATCGAACGCGCTCATAAAATCAACGTCACACGCGGCCCCTACCTGCTTCAGGCTGAAATCGCCGCCTGCCACGCCCGAGCCCACACCGCGGAAGCAACCGACTGGCCCCGCATCGTATCCCTCTATACAGAACTAGCTCACCTAACCCCATCACCAGTCATCGAGCTCAATCGCGCCGTAGCCGTCTCCATGGCCAACGGGCCCCAGGCGGGCCTCGACTTGGTAGAAGCTCTCGCCACCGACCCCTCCCTGGACCGCTACCACCTCCTCCCCAGCGTCCGCGCCGACCTCCTCTACAAACTAGGCCGCCCTCACGAAGCCCGAGCTCAATTCGAACTCGCCGCCTCACTCACCCAAAACACCCGCGAACGCGTACTTCTGCTAACACGCGCCGCCTCCTGCGGAACTCCAAGGGAATAGTCGCTCTTCAACCAACGTCAACCGCCCGGGCGCCCGCTGATTCTCCCGCCAGGAAAGGGAGGTGTCTATCGTTGTCGTAGAACGTGTATGATGGTCGCGGGTTTTCCGACCTTCGGAAAGACGCATGCAGGTCGTTATCGTCGAAAGGCACCTTGGCGGTTGAATTGTTCGATTGATCACCGATCTGCCAGGGAGCTGCCGCTGATAAGAGCCAGCGGAGGGCCATTGCAGGGCGGATCGCCCCTCGACGATCGGGACGCGCATGTGTGGAAGAGAGAGATCTTCGCCATGGTCCAATCATTCATCCCGGCTTGCTCAATTCTTCCTCATCGTTTCAACTTCTTGAATCGATGGAAGGGCGTGTTTGCGGTGCTGCTGTTTGTGTTGCCTGCGATGGCGATGCAGGCGTCCGCGCAAACGACGACGATCAGCGGCACGGTCTACGATCCGAGGACCCTGGCGAATGGCGGACTGCCGCTGCCCGGCGTGCTGGTGTATGCGACGACCGGGACGGTTGCGCCGCTTACGCCCGGGGTACAGTGTCTGACCTCGGCAACGTCGACGCCGCCCACACCAGGCGTGGTGAGCGACACCAATACTGCCGTGGACGGCACTTTCACGCTGACCAACGTGCCGGCGAACGCGACTTATACGGTGGTGATCCAGGCGGGGAAATGGCGGAGGCAGTTTACAGAAACTGTAGGGACCACGGCGCTGACGGGAATTGAACTGGACATGCCAGCGAATCATACGCAGGGCGACATTCCGCTGATTGCCATTTCTACAGGCGGCGTGGATGGGATGGAGTGCGTCATCCGCGATATGGGCATCGCAGACACGGAGTTTACCGACGATAACGGTACGGTCAATCCCGGCGGACGCATTCATCTATACCAGGGTAGCGGGACTCCTTCGGCGTCTGGTGGGGCTGTTATCAACGCATCGACTCCATCACAAACAGCTCTGATGACCAGCGCGACGACAATGAACGCGTACGACGTGTTGATGTTTCCGTGCCAAGGGGGGCCGGATGGTCAAGCGACGCCTGCCGGAGCGACCAACCTGCTGAACTACGCGAACAGCGGCGGCCGGGTTTTTGGAACCCATTACAGTTACGTGTGGCTTGATCCCGGTACGCCATTCGATTCGGACTTCCCGCCGGTTGTGGATTGGAACCATAACCTTACGTATCCGTTCCCCGACCCAGGACCCGCCACCATTAACACAGGCTTTAGCGACGGGGCGGCGCTGGCGCAATGGCTACTGGATGCGGGCGCTTCGACTACTTATGGGCAGGTTGAGCTTTCAACGCTGCGGAACGATATCACCTCAGTGATTCCGCCGACGCAATCATGGGCGACCGAGAACTCCGATGATGCGATCATGCAGATCACATTTAACACGCCGGTAGGCGCGCCTGCGGCAAACCAGTGCGGACGTGTGTTGTACAACGAGTACCATGTCGTGGACCTGGAGAACCTGCCCAAGGGAAACGACACCGGGGACGTGTATCCGAGCGAGTGCCCAGGTTCGGCTTTGCCCCCAGGCGGCAATAAGATGACGCCGCAGGAAGAGATGCTTGAGTATGCGCTATTCGATCTGTCGTCATTTGTGACGCCGGTGGTGGTGCCCACGCTTTCCATCTCGTTTGACCCCAGCCCGCTGGTGGTGGATCAAAACCAGACTGGCGTTGCGTTGACGGTGAATGTGACGAATACCAGCACAACGACGCCGATCAACAGTACCGCCGTTCTGACATTGACGCTGCCTGCGGGGCTCACGGCGACGGGATTGACAGATGCAACCGGCAATTGGAGTTGCACTGTTGGCACGCTGACTTGCACGCGGGCGGTTGGCATTGCCGCAGACACGAGCGATGCGGTCGCCTTGACGGTGAGCGTTCCGCCCTATCCGACGGGAGGGATTGCAACGCCGGCGAAGCTGGTTGCGACGGTAGCGAGCCCGAATTTTTCGAATAACGTAAGCGCATCGGATTCGGTGATCTTCCAACAAGCGCCGGCGATTGTGTGGGCGACGCCGGCGCCGATCGTCTATGGGACCGCGCTGAGCGGCACGCAGCTTGATGCGAGTTCAACTTTGCCGGGGAGTTTTGTTTATACTCCCGCGGCGGGAACGGTGCTGACGGTGGGACAGCATACGCTTTCAGTTACTTTCACGCCGACGGACACGACCGATTACACGACTGGTACTGCGACGGTGACGCTGACGGTGATTCCGGCGACGCCTACGCTGGGGCTGACAGCCACGCCGAACCCGGCATTCGCGTTGAATCCAGTTACTCTAACGGCAACGATTTCGTCTTTGGCGGTGCCGCCGACGGGTACGATTACTTTTTACGACGGGACTGCGCAGCTTGGAATGGGCACGGTGACAGCGGGGGCGGCGAGTTACACGGCAACAACGATGACGGCGGGGAGTCATTCGATTACGGCGGCGTATTCTGGGGACTCGAGTTATGGACCGGCGACCAGTGGCGCGGTGTCAGAGACGATTGTAGACTTCAAGATTGCTGAACTAAACAGCACGACAGCCGGGACGCAAACTACTTATAATCTGATGGTTACACCGGAGGGCAGCGCGACTCTTCCGGGTGAGTTGACGATGAGTGTGTCCGGGCTGACGCTGGGGACTACGGGCGCCTTTACTCCGGCGACTGTGCCGGCGAATTCGGGGGCGACTCCGGTGGTGCTGCAGGTGACGGCGACGAATTATGGGGCGATGCACTCTGCGCCGAGACCGTTTGGGGGCGGGGCACTGCCTGTGGTGCTGGGGCTGATCCTGCTGCCGTTTGCGGGAAGGCTGCGGAAGGCGGCTCATGGCTGGAACAGGCTGATACTGCTGGGCTTGATGGGTGCAGCCCTGGCAGCGGGATTGACGGGATGTGGCGGGGTAAGTCTCCATCCGAAGACCATTCCTATCACCATTTCGGCGGCGGCGGGTCCGCTGTCGCACTCGGTTACGGCGAGCCTGACGGTGCAGTAGGGTTGCGCGAAAGGGGTAGTTTCAGGGTTATGATCCTGGACTTAAATGGGAGCCTGGAGGGTTGCGAATCGGGGCTTTTGGCGACTTATAAGGGTAAGAAATGGGGCAAACCTAACTCAATGGAGTTGGGTTTCTCTCCGTGGGAGACCTTGCAATTGAACGGCAACGATGTTTTTTGTGTGCGGAATTGGATGAATCGAGGCTTTTGTTTGTACGGGGCTGGCTGTTTTTATGGAATTTGCGCTGATTTTGCACGGGATAGTGGCTTAAGTTATTGATTGTGCGTTATTTATTTCGACTTTGTTTGCTGTGCAGTTGCGCGCGGATTCAGAGGCGGCGGGCAATTGCATCAGTCGGGCAGGGGTTGGTGTTCGCGGCGGGATTTTCCAGGCGTGAAATTGTCGAGCAGATATTGCAGATTGAACGCGGCTGCGGAAATTGGCAGAAGACTTGTTGTCTTCGCGACCAATTCGCGATAAGGAGTGGCCGGCACCAGACAGGGGAAACCAAACGGAATTCGTTGCGCGGTATTCGTCACCGCAGCGAAGCTGCTGGTAGCCATGGCCGATGTCCTTTCAATCTTGTCAATGTTGGGAAGCGGGTGCAAGGGGTTATCAGTGCCTGAACCTTTGCTGTGCCGATGTAGCCAAGATACGGGGTTGGGAGGACGATGAACATCGGGGAACGCCGTTATTTGTGTCGGCGTTTCCATGGAGGCTGTGCAGGGTTTGACTTACAGAGAGGCGTGGTCGGTGAACGGTGGTCGGTGGTTAGGGATGGGTCGGGTTGCGGTGTGGTTCGGGGTGAAGACGGTTTGGGTTTGATCGCGGCTTCGTCGCGCACATGATTTCTTAATTCTTTTTGGGCGGGTTTCGGCATGACTGAAGTCATGCCCTGATTACAAAGCGCGTCCAAAGCGTGGGGCGCTCAGTGCGGTTTCAGGTCGTGTTCGGGGTTTCTCGATTCCCAGGTCCCCAAGGGCGAGGGACCGGGGGCACCCGCCGGAGCATACGATCACGCGACTGGAGTGGGAGTCTCTATCTTCGGTGCGGAGGATATTCCCGCATTCAAAATTTCTTCCGTCGCCTTTCCGGTTGCGGCGGTATCTATTGAATAGAGCGTGGCAATCCCCATTGTGGTGGCGGCCTGGGCGGTGATGTTTGTCTGCTGTTGCGCTGTGACGGCGTTGTGTACTGCTAACGAGAGAGCCTGGGCGGTGGCATTCAACAGGTGAGCGTCAGGCGCTGTGTTCCCGGCGGTCCGGGCTTCGCCGGTTTCGTCCGCAGTCGGCTGTGGCCGCAACTGCGCCAGAACCTCTGTCGCCCGATTGCAGAGCTTTTCAAACTGCGCAGCGCTGTGGTCCAGAGCGGACACCACCGCAGCCAGCGCCGGACTATCGATTGAGCCAGGGCGGGTTGCGTGGGGATGGATGAGGAGCGAACTGGCCATCGCGGCTGTGCTGATCGTCTGCACATTGCGCAGATAATTGGCCGCGTCCACTACCGAGAGCGCAGTGGCGACTGCAATCAATTGCGCCGCGCTTTCCAAGGTGTCATGGGTTGCTTCGCTGGTCGCGATCTTGTCCACTGTTGCGAGGGCCGTCTCGGCGATGGACGGTACTTTGTGGGCGGCGGGCGCGGTGGGAATGGCGGCAGCCAGAGACTCATTCCGAAGAGACTTTTTCCATTCCGCCCCAGTTTCCGCGGTGTTGATGGAATACAGCGTGATAACGCCCATTATGGTGACGGCCTGGGCGGCGACGGCGCCGGATTGTTGCTGCGCCACTGCGTTCAGCATTGCCAGGCTGATGGCCTCGGAAGCGACGATTGCGCTGAACGGAAGGTTGTTTGCGGGGAAGGTGGGGTTGGTCATTTGCGCGAAGTATAGCACGGGGTGAAAAACGGCAGTGAGTGGAATATTTGGATGCGATGTGGCTGCGTGGAAGAGTTCGTTTCGGGGTGGTTGGTTTCATTGATTCCCAGGTCCCCAAGGGCGAGGGGCTGGACATCCGCTAGTCGAGGTTCCTGCGAGCCCACCCTTCGCAAAAAGCGCGAAGGATGGGGCACCCTCAGTTGTGGAGATGGTCAGAGTTTTAAAAGCGCAGGGTGCGCCACCCGCCAGCAAACTTGACTCCGGGTTCTCTTCGCAGTGCTACCTATATGCGGCGCACTTATATGGTCTTCGTCTCGCCTCAAAAGGATCAGAGGAAAAGGATGATGCGACGGACAGCTGTATGATTTGAGACCATAGTTCGCACAATCATCTCACTCGCCTCTCACTTCGTAAAGTTTCGAGCGCCAAGATGACGACGCCTTGCCAATTGCAGGTAAGCCGCAAATGTTCGATGTGCTACGCGGGCCATAGCTTGGATTGGGTTTTGGCTCAGGCGGGAATTGCAATCAACCCTTGGACGTCGGAGCCTGCCGCCTTTCTCCATTTGGCCGCGCCTCATGTGCGTCGTCCGGTGGATGAGTCTGCAGCGGGGGCTTTGGGGGAAACTTCTTCTCTAATCTCTCCCCAACGCAATTGGTTTGCTCCACCCAGTTTTTGGTATCCCCGGAGAACCAACCGATCGTTTCTATGAGTTCTTGGTATTGAATCGCGACTGTTTTCGGATGACCGATGATCCTGTTGTGATGTGCAATTCGGTTTCGAAGCGTTTTCATGTCTTTGAGTCGCGCGTAGACAGCCCTTCGATCAACTCGTAAGGGAACGATCTTTCTCAGTGAAGGTCCCCAGAGGGTCTTCGCATAAGAAGCGGAAAATAGTCGCACCCAAAAGCCAAAGGTCAATTCCGCTACGATTCGGCCTTGCGTGATCGTTTCTTGGCGATTCTCTATGCTGCGTTTGGCTTCGTCGACCGCGGACTTTTCGCTCTCTTCCAGGGCGAAAGCGTCATGCCAGTCTTGGCCATGATCCGATTCCAAGATTTGGTGAACAGCGTTCCGCAGGGTTACTTCCAAGCCTTGAACGACTCCGTATAACGCCTCCGAGAGTTCGGTGTTACGCTCGTAAAGCCGTATTGCCCGCTCGCGGTCCTTCTTGCTAAGGATGAGGTATGCCGCAAGTCGGTCAATCGAAATATACTTGATGATGCGATCCAAGCTTGCTTCGTCGTACGTGAACGTAGGTTGACCGTTTGCCATCTCTACTATATTATTCTTTATGTAAGCTTTGTTGACCGCTGCTTGCATGTCTTCAAGGCGCGGGATGTATGAAGAGGCCACCCATCAAGGTGGCCTTTTTCCATGCACTGGTGCAAGGCAGGATGCGGCATTCTTGCGTTCTCTCCTTCCGTCCGCTACTTCTATTTGCACACACAGACTCCGGTGACTATTTTCAACAGCCCAACGAGCAGACAACAAATCCGCTTTCGCTGAATACAGCGCACTGCGTCGGATTCTGCGGTGGGTGTGATATTCGTGGTATCTCTTGACCTGCTTCGCTGGGAGGCAATCTGTTGCCGTCCGATTCTTCGTCTCTGAATTTCTGCCTACGCTTTAGCCGCTGCCTGATTGGTGGCTGCGCATGACTCGCTCGCTCATTTCTCGCGCACGCTTGAGTCCTGCGGTGGTTACGCTGGTTCTTTTGATTGGGCTGAAC
The DNA here is from genome assembly GCA_049514915.1 of Occallatibacter sp. GTDB lineage: Bacteria > Acidobacteriota > Terriglobia > Terriglobales > Acidobacteriaceae > Telmatobacter. Next base: position 53,049 of record JBEKUP010000016.1, read on the forward strand.
CTGCTGAACTATATCGATCGGTACATTCTGCCTGGGGAGGTCTCGCTGATACAGCGGGAGTTTCACTCGACCGATGCGGAGATGGGGGCGCTGACTACGGCGCTGTTTATTACTTATATGTTTGCTGCTCCGCTGACGGGGTGGCTGGGCGACCACTTTAAACGCAAGCCGCTGATTATGGGCGGGGCGGTATTGTGGAGTTTGGCGACGCTGGGGACGGCGTGGGTGCACAGCTACCAGACGCTGTTTATTCGCCACGCTTTGGTGGGGGTGGGCGAGGCTACGTTTGGGATATTCGCTCCGGCGGTGCTGGCGGATTTTTGGCCGGAAAAAGAACGCAACAGGATTCTGTCTATTTTCTATGTGGCCATTCCGGTGGGCGCGGCGCTGGGGTATGTGGCGGGCGGGCAGATGGGGAGTTTGTGGGGATGGCGCGCTCCATTTTTTGTTTGCGCGGTGCCGGGGCTGGTGATTGCGGCGCTGTATGGATGGATGGGGCGGGAGCCGGAACGGGGGGCGAGCGACCACGGAAAACGGACGGTGGACCGGACGACGTTTTGGGGGCTGTTCAGGAATGGGGCGTTTTTGACGGCGACGTTTGGGCTGGCGATGCTGACGTTTGCGATGGGCGGGATATCGGCGTGGATGCCGACGTTTTTGCACCGGAGCGCGGGGATGACGGTGGGGACGGCGAGCCTGGCGATGGGCGCGATTACGGTGGTGGATGGGATTGCGGGAACGCTGGTGGGGGGATGGCTGGCGCAGAGATGGCTGCGGACGAATGACAGGGCGCTGTATCTGCTGAGCTTTTGGAGCGTGGTGGCGACGCTGCCGTGTGGGGCACTGCTGTTTTTTGGTCCGGCGCGGTGGGCGGTTCCGGTGCTGGCGGTGACGGAGTTCTTTCTGTTTTTGAATACGGGGCCGCTGAATGCGGCGATTGTGAATTCGGTGTCGGCACCGGTGCGGGCGACGGCGATTTCGCTGAACCTTTTTATCATTCATTGCTTCGGGGATACGTTCTCGCCGACGGCGATTGGGTGGATTTCAGATAGATCGGATTTAAGGTTTGCGCTGGGGAGTACGTTGGTGTTTCTGGCGTTTAGTTGTGGGTTTTTGTGGGCGGGGTCGCGGGTGGCGCCGGAGTTGGAGGAGGGGTCAGGGGTCAGGGATGAGCCACCCCAGCGACGAGGATCTGTCGCCGGGGACCCCGATCAGGGATCAGAAAGGCTGTTGGACTAGGCTGCGGGGGCGGGGATTTTGGTTGGTATTGGTGTGGGGGTGGTTGGGGCGTCGGTGTTTTGGGGATCGAGTTGGCTGCTGGCGGCGGCGTGGTTGTTGCAGGCGCTGGCTGGGTGGCGCGGGATGCGGACGCTGCCGGATTTGACGCGGCTGAACGAGGCAGAATTTACTGCGTTTCCAGTGGGGGATTTGCCGCGGATTACGGTGATTGTGCCGGCTTGCAATGAGGAGGACAAGATTGAGGGGACGCTGCGGTCGCTGATGGCGACGGAGGGCGTGCGGCTGGAGATTATCGCGGTGGATGACCGGTCTACGGACAGGACGGGAGAGCGGATGGAGGCGGTTGCGGCGGAGATGGCGGGTGGGATTCATACGCTGCGGGTGCTGCATATAACGGAGTTGCCGGCGGGGTGGATGGGGAAGGCGCATGCGATGGCGGTGGCGGCGGGACAAGCGACGACACCGTGGTTGCTGTTTACGGATGGGGATGTATGGTTTGGCCCGGAGGCGCTGGCGCGGAGTGTGGGGTATGCGGAGGCGGAGCGGGCGGATCACGTGGTGCTGGCGCTGACGTTGGAACACAAGAGCGTGGCGGAGGCGGCGGTGTTTGCGGCGTTTCAGGCGCTGTCGCAGTGGAGTTTGCGGCTGTGGAAGGTGGCGGATGCGGGGGCTAAGGATTTTTTTGGGGCGGGGGGATTCAATCTTGTGCGGCGGGAGGTGTACGAGCGGGTGGGCGGGTTTGAGGGGATACGGATGGAGGTGGTGGAGGACTTGCGGCTGGCGTTCAAGATTAAGCGGGCGGGGTATCGGCAGCGGCCGGTGGTGGGGAGGGGGCTGGTGCGGCTGCATTGGATTCAGGGGGCGCTGGGGATTGTGAAGTTGCTGGAGAAGAACGGATTTGCGGCGCTGCGGTATCGGGTTGGGTTGGCGGTGATGGTGTTTGTGGGGCTGGCGGTGCAGATTGTGCTGCCCCTGATGGCGATTGCGAGTGGGGGATGGACGACGGTGGCGGGGGTGCTGATCTATGTGGGGATTGCGGGGACGATTGCGGCGAATCGGGAGGTGAACCAGGCGTCGGCGTGGACGGCGGTTTTGTTTGCTCCGGCGGCGGCGGTGTTTCTGTTTGCGCTGGTGCGGTCGACGGTGCTGACGCTCACGCGGAATGGGGTGGTGTGGCGGGGGACGCTGTATCCGCTGGATGAATTGCGGAGGAATGCGGAGGGATCGTGGTAGGTGGGGCGCGGCTCTCGTTGTGGATCTACTTCAGTGGGCGGGGTTCCTGATCGCGGTTGTTCATGAAGGCGCGGACATTGGGTTGGGCTTGGAGGCTGGGGTCGTGGATGGGAGGACGGCTTTGGCCGGCGTTGAAGCCGCGGGCAAGCAAGGGGTTGGGGCGGAATTTGGGCGGGCCTCCGTTGAACTGGCGGGAGTGGCTGAGGACCAATCCGGAGCGGCCGTGCATGGATTGGACGATGCCGCGGACCTGGACGTTCATGTCGCGATACTTCTTTAGCTCGCCGACTTCGGTGCGGTCTTCCCAAAGGCTGATGATGGTGAATCGGCAGGCGTCGTCTGGGGTTTGAGGCGTGCAGACGTCGAGGAAGCGAGTGCCGTCTGGAAGTTCCACTACATCATAGACATGCGCATCAATGCAGATGTCTTTGTTGAGGTTTCGCTGGGCGTCTTCAATGGGGATGCAAGGGCGGGGTTTGGCGGCGTGGGCGCAGAGGGCGGCGACGGCGAGGAACAGGATGAGCCGAGGGATTGGGCGCTGGGACATTGTGGAAGGATGCTAGCGGGATTTGGTGGGATTGGATGTGCCCCGGCTCACTGTGGGTAGACTGCGCGAATGGCGGGCGGCTGGTGGTGTATGGTGGTCACTGACTTTCGGAATGCAATTGGGATTGAGGTTGGTGGCATGAGGGATTTGTTTGGGCGTTTGATGGTGGTGGGTGTTGTGTCGGGCGTTTTGGGGAGTGTTGCGGTGTGTGCGGCTCAGAGCACTTTTCTGGCGCAGTACAAGGGAACGCCGTATCACGATAGCAAGTACCAGGGTGGGGCGCAGGCGGTTCCAGGCAAGGTGATGTGCGCGTATTACGACCTGGGCGGCGAGGGCGTGGCGTATCACGATTCGGACGCGAAGAATAATGGGAGCGGTGCGCTGAATCCGGCGAATGGAACTTATCTGAATGAGTTCCGCATGAACGAGGGCGTGGATACTTCTTACACGAAGATGGGGCTGGATCCGAAGATTGACGATAACCCTTACGACAAGGTTGTGCCGCCGGCGAACATGCTTTATGTGGGCTGGACGGTGCCGAGTGAGTGGTTCAATGTGACGGTAGATGTTGCGGAAGAGGGAGACTACTCGGCTGATTTGCTGTATACGTCGAACCGTGGCGGGACTATTTCTCTGGATGTGAATGGGCAGGCGGCGACGGGGCCGCTGGCGATTGTGAGTACGTTTGATGCGGCGGAGCCGGTGGCGTGGCGGCAGTGGCATCACTGGAGTTTGGCGCCAGGGATTGCAAAGGTTCATCTGCCGAAGGGGAAAGCTGTGCTGACCGTGCATGTGTTGACGGAAGGGCAGATGAATTTGGCGACGTTTGAGTTTGAAAAAGTGAAGTAACGGGATGAACGACACAGAGCGTGGTCACGACCAGAGGAGGCAGGAGGCTATTGAGGCTATGCGGAAGATGCGCTTTCTACTTCCGAAGGGGTACAAATTCAACCGCGAAGAGATTTACGACGATCGATTTGACCGTAGTGTGTTGGGACGAGCGCTCAAGGAATCGATTCTTGAATCCGGTTCTCCGAACAGCAGTTCCACGGATTTAGATTGACAAATATTCTTATGTTGTATAAAACACAACTATGCCAGTGAGGTGCCTAACCCGGGCAGAAGCGGTGGACCTTGTCCGTTACTGCCTGTCGGCCGGAAGACTGATCCCGGGTAAGCATTTCAGAGAGGAGCTGGCAAATGAAGGCCTTGACATCCTGGATGCGCACCACGTCCTTAGGGCAGGCAATATCTTCCAGGAACCAGAACCGGATATTCGCTCCGGGGACTGGAAGTACAGGATGGAAGGAACCGATCTTGAAGGAAAACCGTTGGCAGTGGTCTTTTGCTTCAAGGACGAATCTACAGGATTCCTGATCACGGTCTTCAGCATTCGGAGATGATCTTCGGATGCAAAAACTCCCTTTTACCAGAAGGGATATGGGGCATGCCAAAAGAGATAGCGTCGTCAAGTGTCGTTTCGCTTTGTTCTGATTGTGGGGGCGAAGCGCGAGTGGAAAGAGGTATCTATCGTTTTCGTGAAAGCGGTCTCGACAATGTGGTGCTGAAGGGAATCGAGATCATTAAATGTCCTGCGTGCGGGAACGAAGAGCCGATCATTCCGAATCTGGATGGACTGCTGCGCGTTTTAGCGGTGGCTCTTGTGACGAGCAGATTGCCGCTGAGTGGGGCCGAGGTACGCTATCTGCGCAAGTATCTGGAAATGAGCGGCGAGCAGTTCGCGCGCATTCTGCACACGGATAAATCGACGCTCTCAAAGTGGGAGACGGGCGCGGTTAATATCGGATCGAAGAGTGACTTACTTATTCGCGCGGTGGCGTTGAACCTGGGCCGCGGGTTACGCGATGAGGCGGAGCGGGTTACTCGGAATTTCGAACATATCGACGAGGAGAGTACCGCGCCTCCGATGCGGATCGAGGTGGATACGGAGACGTTGGAGTATGAGTACGCTTAGCGGCCTTTCGATCCCCAGGTTCTCAAAGGCGAGACCCGAGCATCCGCCGTCATGCGAAATTGAAATGCGTCGGTTGTTAGTAGTCGTAGACGGTGACGGAGACTGAGGTGGCTACGGCGGAGGGTGTTCCGTTGATTAAATATGGGTTGTATTTATATTGTTCGACGGCTTTGAGGACGGGTTTCTGGAGTTCTTTGGGGCCGGACATTACGGTTGCATGTTGGACCTCGCCTGACTTGGTTAGCTCAAATGAGACGATTACTGTGCCCATCCGATGGTTTTTGTCGTGGGAAGCTTTCACGACGGGATTTGCTTTTTCGAGGAGGAGGCCTGTGGCTGTGTCGGGCGAGATCCAGGTGGTGATGTTGTCGTGGCGGAGTTGGTTCTGGAAGGATTTCAGATGGTTGATGTCGTAGATGGACTTGGTTTGGGCGGGGAGATAGATACAGCATTGCGCGCAGAGAAGAAGGATGCACCCTGCATTGAAGGTCGTGGTCTCTCGCAGCGACGCCGTAAGTCTGATGGGTGTCAATGCTTTGCAGGCCCCCAGGTCTCAACCCAGAATTGCCAGAATTTGAGGAGACCCTCTGCGCCGCGCGCGTAATCAGTGTCCGTCTCGATTAGCACGGGAATTGTAAACATTCGAAATTCATCGTGCACATAGATTCCCTCAATGGAACTGACGGTAATGGCAAGCGCGAACACGCTGGGATTCTTGAATGAGGCATCAGCTTTAATCTCTACTATGGTGCTGCCTTTCAGTTGTGGAAAATTCTTCGGATCATTGAAGATTTCCCGACTTGTCACAATGCATGCATTTCCGGGCAGACGCTCCGCGAGTTGGTCCCGGAACCTGGTGTCAGCGTCGATCAACCTCTTCTTGAGGGCTACCAACTGGGGCGACAAGGCAGGATCGGTGGTAGGTGGCTTATCCTGAATCAACAGGCCGATTCTTGGAGTGTTCGGATTCGCGCATGCGTTAGTCTGCGATAGCCCCAGGGTTCCCGAAATGGCGATCCACGTGAAAACGACTGTGCGCGCAAGATGATTCATGAATCTCCCACTGACGGCGTTGACTTTCGTCTTATGTTCGCATAGATTAGGGTTTCTGGTGCGCCGAAATACATTGTTTTTCTGTGCACCTCGACTTTAGCAGCCAAATTGGACGGCGACATCGCGAGTGGCTTCATGGAGGAGACTATGCCTAAACAATCGGCCCAAGAGCTCCCGCTTGCAAGCAACATTAAGAAAGATAGAAGGAACCGATTTCGAGATCGTGAAGCATGATGTGAGCAGCCATGTGGCTGCCTCGTTGCGACAACTCCGGCAGGCATACACCGGCCTCGCTCTTGCGTTGGAACGCGAAATGAAAAAGGGCGCTCCGTGTGAATTAGCTCCTCTAATCAATAGGGAATTGCATGAATCGGCAATTGAACTCGCTGCCAGCGAAAGAGGAATGGGTGCTCTTGAAGACGGATCGATGACAGAACGAAGGGATCGTTTTGAAGCGGCCGAGAAACGGTTTTGGAGAGCTTTTGATGCAGACTGTGAGCACCATTCCACATGTCCATTCTGCCTTGCAAACCGTTAAAGGTGACAAATAATCAGTGTCAGTCTGCCGCAGTCAACTATGTGGCCGAGTTATCTTGCACCGACTAGCTCTTCGTTTTTGGCGCCTTGGCCGTAGTGGCTTACTACGTACTTGTCGAGGATTTGTTTGAAGTCGCCTACTATGGTGTCGCCGCGGAGGGTGGCGTAGAGTTTGCCGTCGACGTAGACGGGGGCTTTGGGCTCTTCGAAGGTGCCGGGAAGGCTGATGCCGAGATTCGCATGCTTGGATTCTCCGGGGCCGTTGACTACGCAGCCCATGACGGCGAGCTTGAGCTCTTCGACGCCAGGATATTGCTTGCGCCACTCAGGCATGGAGGCGCGGAGATAGCTCTGGATCTGCTCGGCTAACTCCTGGAAGTAAGTCGATGTTGTGCGGCCGCAGCCGGGGCAGCTTGTGACCTGAGGCATGAAGCTGCGGATGGAGAGTGATTGCAGGATCTGCTGCGCGGCTTGTACTTCTTCTGTGCGATCGCCGTTGGGCTTTGGCGTCAGCGAGACGCGGATGGTGTCGCCGATGCCGGCTAGAAGAAGTGGAGCGAGGCCGGCGGTGGAGGCGATGAGGCCCTTCGAACCCATGCCGGCTTCGGTTAGGCCGAGGTGCAGGGCGTAGTCGCAACGGGCGGCGAGATTGGTGTAGACGTCGATGAGGTCGCGGACGCCGGAGACTTTGGCGGAGAGGATGATCTGGTCGTGGCGGAGGCCGTAGTGCTCGGCGGCTTTGGCGGACTCGAGGGCGCTGACGACCATGGCTTCCATCATGACGTCGCGCGCGGGAAGGGGATTTGTAAGCTTGGAATTCGCGTCCATCATGCGGGTGAGGAGTTGCTGATCAAGAGAGCCCCAGTTGACGCCGATGCGGACGGGCTTTTGATTTTCGACGGCGCACTCGACCATGACCTGGAAGTTGTCGTTGTCCTTTTTGCCGATGGAGGCGTTGCCGGGATTGATGCGGTACTTGGCGAGGGCACGGGCGGTGGCGGGATATTTTTTGAGGAGGAGATGGCCGTTGTAGTGGAAGTCGCCGACGATGGGGGTGTTGAGGCCGCGCTTGTCGAGACCTTCAACGATGTAGGGGACGGCGGCGGCCGCTTCTTCATTGTTGACGGTGACGCGGACGATCTCAGAGCCGGCGAGGGCGAGGGCTGCGACCTGCTCGATGGTGCCGGGGATATCGGCCGTGTCGGTGTTGGTCATGGACTGGACGAGGACTGGGACTGCCCAGCCGACACGGGCGTTGCCGATTTTTACTGTGGGGGTTTTTCTGCGCTGGATATCCGCCATGGTTCTAGTTTACCCGGAGTCGGGGTGCAGGGGAATTGCGGATTGCGAGGCGGTGGGGTGGATTGTGGTTTGTCGATGATTCGCCAAGAATCTATCCATATGGCAGGTGGCATTTGGAAGAAAGCCAAAAGGTCATTGCTTTATGTCATCAGTTTTTGGGTCGAGCGGGCCTCGCTCGACATTGGACAGTCGCAGTCCATCTTTTGATCGCTCGAAGTAGAACTCCCAGACCAGATAAATGTGTGTCCACGCGTCGCCATCAGGTTCCCGATGCTTCAGCGTGATTCCTTTGGAGTCTTTCTCTATCATTCCCATCACATCGTTGATCATCAAAGCGTCTCGGAATGTCTTGGGAGCATGGGCTGGATCGGACCATTCTTCCATGCCGACCATGAACTGGTACAAGTTGCCCAATTCATAGAGCAGATTCTCGTCCGGCTTGCGCGGAGCAAAACGAAGCAGATCGTTGAATGCCGCAAGGTGGTGCGGGTTATCTACGGTGTTTGGGTACCCTACCATCCCAAATTCGATTGGAATGATCCAGACTCGCGCCGACGGACTTCCTTGTGCAATGGTTACTTCTCGGTAATCGTCCAGTCCAAGTGACTCATTCAGCCGGATTATCCTCGCGCTTGGTAACCAAGGAACAACGGCTGCGATGCACTGAAATGGGGGTTTCAGCTCATATCCGTAGTCACCTAAGAGTGTCTTCGCAGTTGGCCGCGACAGAAACTCCCAGTCGCTTTTAACGCACGGGTGCGAGTCCGTGTGCACCGGACTGTATGGGGCGTCCAAATCGATGGGCATCGGTGGCTGAGACTGTTGGGCTATGGCGCTCAGGGCCGATAGGTACAGAAGAATTACCAGCTTTCTCATAAAACTTCCTCGACAGACAACCCCAACGGTCTAACCACATTGTTGCGGGAGTGTTGTCGCCGAATCGGAAACTCCTCTACGGGCGTTCGTCGGCGTTGGGTGTGATTACCCGCGGGGGTTAAAACCCAGAGTGATTTTGGGCTGCTTTCGGCACGAATGAAGTCGTGCTCTGTTACAAAGCGCATCCAGCACTCAGTGTTCAGATGCGGTGTTACCTCGCGGAGTGAGCTTGCAACGAATTGCTCAGCGGAAAGATGGCGGGCGGTCGGATATGGCTGTGCCTCTTGATTTGTTGGGTTGGGTGTCGTTGGTGAATTTTAGTTGGGTTGTGCCTGGATGGAGTTTGTCTAATGGGAGCCAGGTGCTGGGGTATGGGGCGCCGTCGAGGGTTACGTTTTGTACGAAGATGCCCTGGCCCTGGCGTGTGATTATGAGGGTTCTGTCTCCGCCGGAGGGTTTGCTGCTGCCGAGGCGGAGGGTGACTTGAGGGAACATGGGTGTGCCGAGGACCAGGCCGCCGACGCCGGGGACGGCGGGGTAGAGGCCTAGGGCGTTCCAGATGTAGACGCCGGAGGTTGCGCCTAGGTCGTCGTTGCCGGGAATGCCGTCGGGCGTGGGCTTGAAGGTTTCCTGCCCGATGCGCGTGACGACTTGCTGGGTCTTCCAGGGCTGGCCGGCGAAGGTGTAGGCGTAGGGAACGACGAAGTCGGGCTCGTTCTCGATGTTGTAGCAGGGCTGACCCCAGCAGCGGAGCTTGAGGAAGAAGCGGTCGAGACGGGGGATGACTTTGTCTTCTCCACCCATGGAGGCGAAGAGGGTTGGGTAGTCGAAGGGAACCATGAAGCTGTATTGCCAGGTGTTGCCTTCCTCGAAGCCGAGCTGATCGCCGTCTGCTGCTGCGCCGGGGTAGCGCTTGGGGAGCGAGTGCTCGGAATCGAATTCCGCGAGCCAGGTTCCGTCGGCGTGGCGGGGACGAATCCAGCCGGTGGAGGGGTCGAGGAGGTTGCGCCAGTTTTTGGATCGCTTGATGAAGATGTGGTAGTTGCCGTTGTCCCCGAGGTTGCGGGCGAGCTGGGCGGTGGCGAAGTCGTCACTGGCGTACTCGAGGGTGCGGGAGGCATCGATGCGGTCTTTGTCGATGGGGATATAGCCGAGCTGGAGGTAGTCGGCGATGAAGGGGCGCTCGGATTGGTTGTGGGGGCCGGGGTTGCCGGTGGTTCCGGCTTTGACCATGTATTCGAGAGCAGTGGCGGCGTCGAAGTTGTGGGCGCCGAAGGCGTAGATGGAGGCGAGGACGGGGGCGGGGGAGTCGCCGCCCATGACATAGGTGACTTCGTTTGCGGCGGGCCAGCGGGGGAGCGAGCCGCTCTGGACCGCATCGTTGACGAGGGATTGGGCGATGTTGGATGCGCGGTTGGGATCGAGGAGGGCATGGAGTTGGACGGTGTTGCGATAGATGTCCCAGTCAGAGAAGTTGGCGTATTGCGCGTGCTGCTTTGTGCCGGCGAGGGAATGGACCTTGTTGTCGAAGCCGGTGTAGTCGCCGTTCGAATCGCTGAAGAGATTGGGGGAAAGGAAGGAGTGGTAGAGGCCGGTATAGAAGATTTTGCGCTGGTCGGGTGTACCGCCTTCGACGGTGACGCGGTCGAGGAGGCCGGACCAGAAGCCGCGGGCGTGGGCGTGGACTGCGGCGAAGTCCCAGTTGGGGATTTCGTTCGTGAGATTGGTTTGCGCGCCGGCTTCGCTTACGTAGGAGATGCCGATTTTCAGGAGGACTTCGCGTTCGGCGCCGAAGTCGAGCCATGCGCCGGTGTGCTTGCCTTGCGCGGATTTCGAATTGAGGAGGATGGAGTCGTCTTGCCAGAGGGCGGAGGTTTTATAGGGCCTGTTGAAGTGAGCGGTTACGTAGAGTTTGTAGTTGGAGGCGGTGCCGCAGAATCCGCCGGCCGTGACGGAGCCGGAGTAGGAGTCGGAGTTAGTGAGGGAGATGGTGTTGGCGTAGGCGGCGCGGTCGGGGCGGGTTGGATTGTCGGGTGAGACGGTGTTGGCGCTGGAGCCCGCGTTGATGAGTATGCGGGCGGGAGTGCCTTCCGGGAAGAGGAAGCGGGCGATGCCGGCGCGTTCGGTGACGGTGAGTTCGACGCGGACTCCGTTGCTGAGGGTGATGGCGTAGTAGCCGGGGTGGGCTTCTTCTTTTGCGTGGTCGAAGGGAACAGCGTAGGGGTCGAAGTTGGCGCCGGGACCGGTGTTGAAGGTATTGGTGGTGGGAAGGACGGCGAAGTCGCCGTAGAGGCCGCAGCCTGCACCGCTGATGTGGGTGAGACTGAAGCCTCGGATTTGCTTGTCGTCGTAGCGGTACCAGGCGTCGCGGTTGGTGTCGGGACTCCACTGGATCATGCCGAAGGGGAGGGTTGCGCCGGGGAAGGTGTTCCCGCCGCCGGCGGTGCCTATGAAGGTGTCGACTGCGTCGTAGGCTGATTGGGCGGGGGCTGCGATGGTGGAGATGAAGGCGAATAGGACGAGGCAGAGGCGGAGGGATGTACGAGTTGGCACGGATGGATTCCTCTTGCTTTGGCGCGCACGAACTGCCGTGCACTGCGGCAACCAAGAATCGTACATGATGGGCGGGCGAGGGGTGAAAGTGAGGCCGGAAAAAGGCCGGAGACATGAGGAGGTTGCGGCTCCGGCCTGGTTGTTAAGTGCTGGTGGTTACCACTGATCGTGAGATTCGGGGGCGAGGGCAACGCCGCGGAAGACTTCGCGGGCCTGGGCGCTGCGGATGGTTTCGAAGCGGCCGAGGCGCCAGTCGGTGGTGGGTAAGGTTGTGTCGCTGACGCGGTCGGTGATTTTGACGAGTTTGTTGGGGTCGGCGCCGGTGTCGCCGTTGGGGCTGATGGTGGAGGTGATGGCGAAGATGGTGACGGTGCCGTCGTTGTTGTTGCGGCCAGCGATGTTGCGGCAGCCGCCGGTGGCGGGATTGAGGGACGAGGGGTACCAGGGGATGCTGTAAGGCACGCCGATGTTCAGCCCATCCTGAAGAATGTATTGGAGCACCCAGGTGCCGCTGATGAGACGGTATTTTTGCAGACCGGCTGTGGCGAGGGATTGGGCGTCGGCTACGTTGCCGTTGACGGCGGGAGTGACGAGCGTTCCATCGCCTTCATCGCAAACGTAGAGCGTGTTGGCATCGGCGAAAAACATGCCGAAGGGAAACGCGGTGCTGGTGCTGGCGGTGGTGTTGGGGAAGCCGGGGAGGATGGTGATGGGGACTGTCGCGAGATCGGCGGCGGAGCCCGTGGGCAAGGTGCCTGCGGTGCCGACTTGGTAGACGGTGTTGATGCCATTGCCGCCGCTGCCTTTGCTGACGTAGAGCGTGTTGTTGAAGATGGTGATGCCGCGGAAGTTGGTATCTTTGCCGGGCTTGTCGCCGGGAAAGAGCAGGCGACCGATCATTTCGATGTTAGGTGGGGTGGGCGGAGTTGCGCCGGGAAAGAGGAGTTCGGCGCCGGTTGAATTCACCAGGTCGATGCCATCGAAGGTGGTGGTCATCTGCTTCTTGGAGAGGTTGCCTGAGTTGTCATTGCCGACCATGTAGTACAGGTCGTTGGCGCCCTTGATTGCAGCGCGGCCGTTGTCGCCACTGTAGGCGTTTCCGTCGGTGATGGTGAGGTGGCCGTCGGCATCGACTTCAGCAACGGAGCGGTAATATGCCGTGGGAACGACGGGATTGCTGACGAATGTGGAGATGACGGGGTTGGTTGGATCGCAGACGCCGGGCGTGTTGGACTGCGAAACGTCAAGCAGGTTGGGGGCCGTGGGGGAGACGGTAGATCCGCCACAGCCGATGCCGCCGCGGTAACCCATGAAGGTGATGGAGCGGCCGTCGATGGAGCGGTTCAGGGCGAGCTCGGATTTGGAGCTGAAGCTGGTGACGATTTGATCGGTGGGGATGGGATAGGTTCCGAGAGGGAAGCCGTCGGAGGTGAGGTAGTCGAAGAAGATGGGGGAAGTGACGCCGAAACTGCCGTCGGAGTTGGCGTTGTTCCAGACGTTGTGGGTGTCGAAGATGTTGGGATATTCGCCGTTGTCGGATGCGACTCCGCAAGGAACCGCTACGGGGGTTGTGCCGCCTGCGACTAAGGGCACGTTGACGGTGAGGCCGGTTAATCCACCCTGGCAGCCGAGCGGGAGTGTTTCGCCGACGGTGACGGTTGAGGCTTTTCCTTCATAGACGCTGCGACTGAGTACCAAAGTGTCCGATTGATCGTGGTGGGGATAACCAGAATGATGATCATCCTGGGCTACCAGCGCTGCCGGCAAAACGAACGATGCGGCACAGAGAAGAGCGACTGTGACGGGGGGATTCTTCATGGTATTGCCTCCGGCGATAAGGGTACATAGCCCGGCGGCATGTTTTGGTTAAAGACCCGGCAAACGATTATGAAAGAAATGTGAATGGATGAAGCGATGGTGGCCATGAAAAGGAAGCAGTTTTTTTGTGGAAAATGCACGTCGATGCATGAGAATTCGACAGTCTTGTTCCCCAACGCGGTCGAGGGTCGCCAAAGTGTGAATCGTCACGGCAGCAGGTTCTTTGAAGCGCCAGGGATTACGCAGAGTTCATCGAGGATGCGGTCAAGCGGCTCGACAACGCTGCAATCTATATCGGAGTAGAACGCTGATTCGCTGAACACTCCAACCTCACGCCAGCACCTGTCGTTTGGAAGCCGACCTTTCGCATCAGTGAGAAGCATGCCTCCCAGATCGTAGGTTTTCTCACTGTACCGTGTGGAACGCCAAACTTGTTCGTCTTCTGGCTGTCCTCCTCCCCACATCGGACCGCGGCCCTGTGCGACTTGGATTCGAACTGATCCCGACTTCACCCGAATGGTGCGTAACGAGTAATCGACATCCAGCGCCTCCCGACTCACGTCGGCGTTCTGTGTGTTTGGAATCTGAAGAACTCCTCTCCATCCAGGCGCCCGGTCTGAAAGATCGCTCTTGGAACAAACGGGAAATGAGGGCGATCGCGGAATTCTGCGAAGCAGTATCCGAATACTGGAGGCATCACTGGTTCGCACAAAAACACTCTGGAATCCTGGCATTTGAACGACGAAGGCTGGAGCCGATGTGTCGAATGCGAATTGGCCGTTTGAATCCGTCACCAAATCACCGGGAAGATTGATGTGATAGAGGCGAACCTTTGCAATCGGGTTCCCGTCTTCTCCAACGACTTGGCCTGTAACATGAAGCGGTTCCGGCAGTAGAAGGGACGGAGGATTCTGATCGAGATTTTTCGGCGATTGCGAGAATCCGATGATCCCGATTTGCGCCACAATCAGAATCACGAGTGTTAGTCGGCGAATGGGCAAGGCCATATCAAGGTTCCTGCTCAGGAGGACACCACCTCGCAAGATCACATATTCCCTTAGAAATGGAGGGGTTATTGTAGTGAGGACGACTGGGAAACCGGCTGCGGGTTATTTGCCGGTTGTTTAAGGACGTGAGCCGGAAATGCGGTAATCTGTGGCGATGACGGTTGAGATGACAAATGGTGCTGCGACTCTGGGGACGCGGGTGGCGGGGAATGGAACTTCGCTGCTGCTGCGCGGGGTGAAGAAGGCGTTTGCGGATGTGAAGGCTGTGGATGGCGTGGATCTGGAAGTGGCACGGGGCGAATGCTTCGGGCTGCTGGGGCCGAACGGGGCAGGCAAGACGACGACCATTGAGATTTGCGAGGGGTTGACCACGCCGGACGCGGGGACGGTGGAGGTGCTGGAGCTGAACTGGGCCGCCAACGCCAAGGAATTGCGGCAGCGGATTGGGATTCAGTTACAGGAGACGCAATTTCCGGACAAGCTGACTGTCGAAGAGACGCTGCGGCTGTTCCGGAGTTTCTTCAAGCGCGGGATTTCGGTGGAGGAGTCTATCAAGACGGCGCAACTGGAAGAGAAGCGCGGGGCGCGGATTGTGGGCTTGAGTGGCGGGCAGAGACAACGGCTGGCGATGGCTACAGCGCTGGTGGGGGACCCGGAGTTGCTGTTTCTGGATGAGCCGACGACGGGGCTCGATCCCCAGGCGCGGCGGCACTTGTGGGACCTAGTCGATGAGTTGAAGCAAGCGGGGCGCACGATTATTTTGACGACGCATTACATGGATGAGGCGGAGCGCCTGTGCGATCGCGTGGCGATTATGGATCACGGAAAGGTGATTGCGCTGGGGACGCCGAATGAGCTGATTGCTTCAATCGGCGGAGAAGACATTGTGGAGTTTGCTGTGATTGAGCATGGGACGGGGCAGGCTGTGGATGCGGGGATGTTGCTGGGGATTCAGGGGGTGAAGTCGCACCGCGTCGATGCGGGGCTGCACCAATTGGCGGTGAGCGAAACACATACGGTGGTGCCGCGAGTCTTTACCGCGCTGACGGAGCACGGGATGCATTTGAGCGAGTTCAGGACGCATTCAGCGACACTGGAGGACGTGTTTGTGCGGCTGACAGGAAGGAATTTGCGCGATGAATAAGCTTGAACTGAGCAGCCTTTTTCAATTGACGATGGTGCGGTTTCGGCTATTTCTGCGTGAGCCGGAGGCGATTTTCTGGATCTTTGTTTTTCCGATTCTGCTGGCGGTGGGATTGGGGATTGCGTTCCGCAACAGGCCGGCAGATGTACTGCCGGTGGGCGCGACGAGGGACTATCTGGCTCAGGCTTTGGCCGCAGATAAGGGGCTGGCGGTTAAGACGTTGGACTATGCGGCTGGCATGCATGAACTGGCGACTGGGCAGATTGTGCTGCTGGCTGTAGGAACTAACGATATTGGTGCTGTGTATGAATACGACGATATGAATCCCGATGCACGTACGGCGCGGTTGTTGGCGGATCGGGCGATACAGACTGCGGCTGGGCGGAAGGATGCAGCATTCACGGTGGACGAACTGGTGCATGAGCCGGGGGCTCGGTATATCGACTTTGTGGTGCCGGGGTTGCTGGGAATGAACCTGATGGGGTCGGCGATGTGGGGGCTGGGCTTCACGATTGTCGACGACAGGCGGAAGAAGTTGCTGAAACGGATGGTCGCCTCGCCGATGCCGAAGTGGCAGTACCTGGCGGCGTTCCTGCTATCCAGGCTGGTGATGCTGCTGATTGAGGTTGCAGTGTTTTTGACTTTCACGCGGGTGGTGTTCGGCGTGCCGTTTCGCGGGTCGCTGGTTGAGCTTGGAATTCTGTGCCTGATGACTTCGCTGGCGTTTTCAGCGCTGGGTCTGCTGGTGGCTTCACGGGCCAGGACGACGGAGGCTGTTTCAGGATTGATGAACCTGGTGATGCTGCCAATGTGGATATTGTCGGGGATCTTCTTTTCGGCTTCGCGATTCCCGGCGTTGCTTCAGCCGTTTGTGCGGGCGCTGCCGCTGACGGCAGCTATCGACGCGATTCGGGGAAACATGCTGCAAGGCACGAGCTTGAGTCAACAGACGGCCCCGGTGGCGATTTTGCTGGCATGGGTGGTGGTGCCGTTTGCGGTTTCTGTGTGGATTTTCCGCTGGCGATAGTGAACAAAAAGCAGAGGCACGGATGTACATCCGAGGC
The DNA here is from genome assembly GCA_049514915.1 of Occallatibacter sp. GTDB lineage: Bacteria > Acidobacteriota > Terriglobia > Terriglobales > Acidobacteriaceae > Telmatobacter. The sequence continues at coordinate 69,397 of JBEKUP010000016.1, forward strand.
GGATGACGAGCGTAACTCGCGGTCCGAGTCCGGGGAATTCTGTGTTCCGGCGTGGCGCGATCTGGCGGCAAAAAGTTCTTGACTCGCATGGGCCGATACGCAGGAGGATTTGCCCGATTCCCCGGCGTTGTCCGCGCGGCGCAAACTGAACGTGTTGCTCATCCACATCCCGGCAAGTTCTGGCCTGGTTGCCGATATGCACCCTTGGTTTCTGATCCACCAACAAGTCTGCTGCCGGCTTCAAGAGACTGTCGCAGGTTACACCCTCAAACCCACACCATCTAGTGGCGCGCGTCAACCAGAAAGGTGGTGATATTGCGTAAACGCAGGTCCAGGTCGTTCTGCTGCTGCTGCGAGTAGCGTTTCTGAAGGTCCATCTCCGCTTCACCCTCCTGCTGGCGGCCGGAACGCAGACATGCCAAGGCCAGCCGATAATGGGCGCGTGCAAAGTTCGGCTTCAACTTCACCGCCTGCTCGAGATAGGAGATGCTTCCAGCCCAATCCATTTGATCCTGTCTCAGTACTCCCATTTCGTATTGCGCGTCGGGCAACTTGGGATCGACTGCAATGGCGTGGTCGAGCAGTTGGCGGGCCACGCGCATGTTCTCATCGGACAGTTGTCCGCCGATAAGTGTTGACGCCGCATAGACCGACACTTTGGCGTCGCGCGGGTGCGACTGCGCGTACTTGAGCAGAGAACTACAGCGTGGCTTTTCTCCCTGGATTGCTGCCACGCACGACAGGCCCAACAGTTCGGCATCGAGACCGTTGTCGACATCGGCATCAAGCAAATCGGCGAAGATGGGGATGGCCTTGTCGTAATTGGCATTGCCAAAATATGCCGTACCCAACCCAACGCGCATACGAGTGCTTAGCGGATACTTATCCTGGCCGGCCGCGAACTCCTTGATGGCCGCCTCAAATGTCCAATGACGCAGGTATTCAATACCCATCATCCATACATTGGATTCACTGGGATCGAGTTGGACAGCACGAGCGTAATGTTCGCCGGCTTCTCGGTAGTTGCTCAACGCTTCGTCGGCGTCTGCAAGCAGCGACTGTGCCGACGCGGATTGGTCGACGCCGGGAAGGGCGGCTAATATGTCGGCGGCCTGGCGTGCATGTCCGGCATCTTTGAGTGCCTGGGCACGGTCCAGCACCAGGTCATGGTTCTGCGGATCCTGTGCAAGTGCCGCTGCAAAGGCCGCGGCCGCCTTTTCCGGTTCATGCGCCTCCATCCATAACCGGCCGAGTGCTTCCTGGGTCACGGAATTGTTGGGATTGAGCGCAGCAGCACGCTGGAATGCGTGAAGTGCTTCCGCGCTATGGTGCAGCTTGAACTGAGCCGCGCCGAGGTTGGCGAACGCAATATCGGAGGAGGGATCGTCGCGGACCGCATCCTCTAAAAAGGGAAGAGCTGCCGCGAATTCTTCGCGAGACACATAGAGCAGCCCCAACGATTCATCTATGGCAAAGATCCCTGGATGACGGGAATGCAATTCCAGCAACAGCGATTTGGCATGCTCCAGATCGCCTTTATCCTGTGCGGCCATCGCGTCTTGAAACCGCTGCTCCATCTCCTGGGCCGCTTTGTGATCATCGGCGGCATGCTCCTGGCTGTTGTCGCGCGTTGAAGAAGATTGGCCGTGCAGCAATGTGACAGCAAGACACAGGCAGCCCAAGCATGGCCAAGCAGAGCTCCCTCGAACATTCGTCCCCGCAAGTGTCATACGATCCTGCACAACAATAGTAAAAGGGAAACGGACAAACAAGTAACTCGAAAACCACATTCCCATTCGCGCAGATCGGGTTCAAAAAAAGGAGGAGATCCGCCGAAACGGATCTCCTTTTCCAAACACACAGTTATCAATTCATATGTCGATTCAGAACGAATACTTCATCGACAACTGGAAGAAGCGCGAGTCAGGAGCCAGATGCTGAAGAGACTTCGGGCCGGTAATTGCCGCGCCCCCGTCGGAGATATTTGGTTTACTGCCGTTGTTACTCGGATCGGCAAGCGAGGGCGTGTTGAACAGGTTGAAGACGTCAGTGCGGAACTGCAAGGCCTGCTCGTGATACACATTGAAGTTCTTGAACGCGGACATGTTCACCCGCTCATATCCAGGCCCCAGGACGGTATCGCGTTTGCCTCCGAGGTAGCCGAGGGCAGACGCCAGACTGGTTACGTAAACGGGCTGTGATGCCGCAGCAAAATGCGGATCGGAGGGGCCGGTTGGAATGTAGTGATCGGGTTCATTCGTCCAGTCGTTGGGATTCCACGGATTGTCAAATGAGCAAGGATTGAACCAGCTGGCACGGGCGCGCGTCTTTGTTGCGCAACTGATGCTCTGCGCAAGCGCCGGGTTGGGAGAGTTGAATGTTCCGCCAGTGGCGAAAGGGTTCCCGATCTTGACCGCGCCGACGTTGCTGTTGCCACTGGCCGGCGTCATGCCTGTTGGCGTGACGGAGAAGGGGTTGCCCGATTGAGCAACAAAGGTTGCATTGGCCGACCAGCCTCCGAGAACGCCATTTATCACTCCGCCATGGTTCAGATACTGTCTGCCTGATCCAAACGGCAGGTCGTAAAAAGCGTTGAAGGTGAATCGCTGCCGGGTGTCGAAGCCGGTGTTGGAGTAATCCATCTTGATCGGAACCAGAGTGCTCTGCCTGAACCCCATATCGCCAGTCGTCCCCAGAGGCGTGGGTGCATCGTCCAGCGTGTGCGACCAGGTGTAGGTGGCCAAAAGGTTGTATCCCTTGGAGAGCCGCTTCTCCAGCTTAGTCTGTAGCCCGTTGTAATTGCTGTCTCCTTCATAGGCGGTGTATTGCGATCCGCCAAAATCCGGCAGCGGGCGCGTGTTTTGCGCGCTATTATTCGGGTTCTGCAAGGCTAACGGGTTATTTGGATCGGGGAAGACCTGCAAGTGGTGGGATGAGTTCCCCACGTAGCTCAGAGTTGCGACCAGGTCGTTGGTAATGCCGCGCTCGATGGAGAGATTGTAGTCCTCGGTGTAAGGGGTATGCGCGGTTGGGTCGGAGCCGCGCAACTGCAAATCGGTTACATCGCTGGCAAATCCATTGGCGACAATGGATGCGAACCCGTTGCCAATGGTGATGCCGTCGGTAGGGCAATTGAACGCATTGCAATTGCCCAGCACCGGGAAAGTGGCCGCGTACTGGAAGGGGTAATTCTCACCCAGGTTGGGATAATATCCCGTGCTTTCCAATCCGCCGTAAAAGATTCCGTAGCCCAATCGAACGGACGTCTTTCCGTCAGGTGAATAGGCCACGCCAACGCGAGGTCCAAAATTGGTGTGTTGCGCTTTCACGATCGCCGGATCATTGGTATACACCAGAGCGATGTTGTCCTTGGCCAACACGTTGGGGAAGGCATTGTTGGTCTGCGTGAATATGTTTTGCGCATAGCTCTTGCCGCCATTCGGAACCTGGTATTGTGCCGCGCCGCTGCCAAATCCTGTGGTTGTGTTGAGTGAGGCCGGCCCTGTCATGTTGTATGAAGCCTGATAGCCGCCCACATCCTGGTAAGGCTGGAAGTATTCCCAACGCAATCCGAGATTGACGGTCAGCTTGGTCGTGATCCGCCAGTCATCCTGCGCGTATGCCGCGTTGTTCCAGCGCGCGTCGCCATTGGTGGTTTCATTGGAGAGCCCGGCGGTGTTCTGATGATCAATGAGAAAATCGGCCAGCCCGTAACCTGTGTTAGGAGCGTTCAAGTCGCTCGTGTATTCGCCTGTGTAGTTATAACTTCCGCGGGATTGCTGCGGCTGCAGCGTGGAGAAGCGAATGCTCTGGAAGCTGACGCCTGCCTTTATCGTATGATTTCCGGCGATCTTGGTTACGTTGTCGAGAATCTGGTAAACATTCTCATGTTCAGAAGTTGTTGACCACTCCGGGCTGCCGAAGCTTGAAATACCGCTAGGCGAAACCCACGGTAGTCCGCCATTCAAAGGCGCGCTGGGAATCCCGCCGAAGCCCTGCGACGCGGCGAAGCCGAGGTTTGCGGCATTAGGATGCTCGAATCCCGTGTGCATGTAGTTGTAGCCCACGCGCGCCTCATTGGTGAGGGTCTGGGTGAAGACATGCGTTTCCGAAAGCATGAAGTTCTGGCCCAGATCCTTCTGGGTTCCATCATCACCAAATCCGCCGCCATCCAGAATGTTGCCCAATGGCGGAGTGTAGAAGCCCATCTCATTCCAGTAGCTATAGCGGGAATAGGCAGTGTCCTTACTCGCGATCGTCCAATCGACGCGCGTATCCCACTGAAATGTGTTGTCAACCGCCGGACGGTTCACGACAAAGTTGTTATAGAGCAGGCCATGGTTGGTGTTGGGGGAGGGAAAGAGATTGAGCACCTTAAGCGCGGTCGGGTTGATCGTCAGGCCGGGCGCGTTATTCAGATTGTTGCCGGCAATCGGCGTGGGCGGTGCAGCGGCACTTTGGGCATACAACTGCACGGCGGAGTTGCCCGTCAATGCGGGATTCAGAATCTCAGAGAAGTCTCCAGTTCGCTCGAGCGCTGTGGGCACGGTTTCAGTTGACGTCTCGCTGAAGCCGACGCGATTGGCCTGGGCGTCGCCAAAGAAGAAGAGCTTGTTGCGGATGATAGGAAGGCCGAGCGTCGCACCAAACTGATTCTCATGATACGGGGGGACCGGGAGCTGTTCGTTTTCCCAGTCATGGATGTCGAATGCCGTGTTGCGCACGTACTCCCATGCGCTGCCGTGAAGTTTGTTTGTACCCGATTTCAGGCTGGCATTCACCACGGCCCCGGCTGAGTGGCCAAACTCGGCCGAATAATCGCTCGTCTGTACTTTGAATTCGGCCAGCGCGTCGGGCGGCGGCTGAGCCACGAAGCTGGCGCCATTGTAAAAATCAACCACATTGGCATTGTTATCTACACCGTCAAGAATGAAGTTGTTTTCTTCCGCGCGTTGTCCGTTGGCGTTGAAATCGCCCTTGCCCGCGCCGCGAGATCCTTCCGGCGGGACGGCGCCCGCGGATAGCTGCGCAATGAAGACCCAGTTGCGACCATTCAGGGGTACGCTGTCGATGGTCTGGGCGTCGATGGTCTGCCCCACCGAGCTCTCCTGCGTCTGCATAAGAGGGGCTTCCGTCGTCACGGTCACGGTCTCGGTGGAGGTGCCGGGTTTGAGCGAGATCACAACGTTAAGTCTCTGTTGCAAATTGAGATGTAGCCCGGTCTGCGTCGTTGTTCCGAAGCCCGGAGCGCTCACCGACACACTGTAATCGCCGATCTTGACGGGAGAAAATCCATAGACCCCGGCGCCGTCGGTTTTGGTTTTCAGCATCTGGCCTTCATCCACATTGGTGAGGGTGACAGTTGCATTACCGATTACGGCGCCTGTCGGGTCCTGAACCACGCCTGTAATTGCGCCTTGATCCGCTTGCGCGAACAAAAAAGCCCCCGGTGCAAACAGGATGCCAAAGGCCAACACAATCAATTTCAAATGACGTTTGTCGATCATCACTTGCCTCCAAGTAGTGCCGTTCATAGTGCGAGGTTGGGACGCAATGAAGGGGGAGCGGCTCCTGACTACCGCAGAAGGCCGAAAGGGAAGTCTGTCATTTGCACTCCAAAATGTATACGATTACATCATGGGTTTAATGACCTCGAACGGCACACTACGCTCGGCGAGCAAAGATTGTCAAGATTATTTTCTTGTAGATCAGCGGTTGTATTCAGGGCGGAAACCGTTCGATTGTTCTCGGTTACAATTCGATAAAAGAATTGAGCGAAGGTAATGGATAAGATCCCGGGGGGGGACCATGTCCGTAAGCATGCGAGCGATCGCCAGGCTGGCAGGAGTTTCGAGCGCCACAGTTTCCCGCGTCATCAACGGCTCCAGTTTGGTCACTGGGGAAACTACGAGCCGTATTCAAAAGATTATTCGCGATCTTAATTTCGTTCCCAACAACAGCGCGATTCATCTCAAGAGCGGCAAGAGCCAAATCTTCGGCATCATCATTCCGGATTTGACCAATCCTTTCTTTACCGAACTGGTCAAAATCTTCGAAGAGTTGCTGGTTGAAAATGAGCAGGAGTTGCTGGTTGCCAATACCGACTTTCATTCCACGCGGATGCAGCGATCAGTGCACCGGATGTTACTGCGCCGAGTAGATGGTGTGGCTTTGCTGACATCTGAATTGGAGGCCGCATCTCTGGAATCGCTGATTCGGAACCGGATTCCGGTGGTCACTACCGACCACTATCGCACCGGCCCCGGGCTTAGCGATATTGTGGTTGATTTCGCTGACGGCATGAAGCAGATGGTTGCCCATTTGAAGGGATTGGGACATACACAGGTAGGATTCATCGGCGGCACAGAGGGCCTCGTCACATCGCGTGTTCGACGCGAGTCGTTTCTGAATGCACTTGTGAAACAGGGGTTGTCGTCGAGGGAAGGCTGGATGGTGTCGGGAAATTATAAGATCGACGGCGGTTCGGCCGCCATGGCGCATATACTTGCCCAGCCTGAGATTCCCAGCGCAGTGGTCACCGCAAACGATCTTACGGCCATCGGAGCTCTGCGAACCGCGCATGAAAAGGGGTTGAATATTCCTGGGGACATCTCGATTGCCGGATGTGACGACATCGAGATGAGCGACATTGTTTTTCCTCCGCTGACGACGCTCCGCATTTCGCGCAAGGAATATGCTGGGATGCTGTTCAAGGCTCTGCAATCGGCGGGGAAGGATCTAACCCAACCGGGGCAGAAGTTTTCCCTTTCCACGAGGCTTGTTGTTCGTCAATCCACGGGGCCGGCGCCAGTGGGAAATAACCGGCCAACCGATCGCAAGGCCGGGCGCGCGGCTACCAAAAAAACACGTTGATGAAAATGCACGCTGCGACAACCATGACTGCCAACAATACCGTTGGAGATGAGAAGCGAATCGATACCGGTCCAGCATTTTCATCCGTATCCATCAGAGGCTTAATCGGTTTGCGAATGATGCCGATCAGCAGGGTGGAAAAGACTGCCACGCTGAATCCCAGAATCGCCGCGTAAAAATTCGCGCTCATTTGACTTCCATAGTGGAGAACCGCGGTGTACACGAGTGCCTGGTGCAGGACTGCGCTCAGTAGACCGAGGGTAAAGCCCCCCAGTCCGCCTGCCACTCTGTGCGGCGCGAGTGCGGCTAGAGCCACGAGCGCGAAGAGGGGCGCGTTGAATGTGGAGAGAATCATCTGGACGTACTCCATCAGGCTCTCGTGGCGGAGAGCCAGACTTGCGGCTCCAATTGAAAGCAGCACCGCGGCAGCATTTGTCAGCCGGCCCATCCAGACATAATGTTCTTCCCGTGCTGTGGGGCGAATCCAAAGCTGATAAATGCCTTGTACCCAGGCGGAACTAAATCCAGCGACATTGTTGGCGAAGGTCGAGATGAGGCTGGCTGCGAGCCCCATGACACCAATCGCCACCCAGGACGGGCTGTAATAGTGCAGCATCATCGCAGGCAGTGTTGCATTCCAATTGCCGGCGCGCTGCGTACCGAGAACCAGTGGCGCAGCTACCCCAGGAAGGACTACCAGGAATGCGAAGATCAGCTTGGCAGCAGCCATGCTCAAAGGAACATACGCCACGTCGTTTGCCCTGCGTACAGCAAGAGTCCGCTGCATCTGGACGAAGTCCGTGCTCCAGAATCCGAAACTGAGCACTATCCCCAATCCCAGGATCAGGCCGAAGCGATCCATGGTCGCTTGCGGCGCAAAGAAGGGCAGGGTTTGCCAAGCATGAAAACGACTGGGCGGGATGGTGGATAGAAACTGAGACATGCCGCCGAAGTCACGGGCGACGAGAAAGACGAGCGGTACGATGGCTGCAAGCACCAGCACAAAATGCAACAACTCGGTGTAGATGGTTGCGCGCAACCCACCAATCCACGTGTAAAACAACACAACGGGGGCCGTGACCAGGACTCCCTGGTAGAAGTTCCATCCCAGGAATGTGACTAGAACCTGCGCCACGGCACATAGGCACACGCCGGCCAGTAGCAGCATGGTTGCCGCCATGCACAGTGCCACAATGGACCGGGTTTGAGGACCGTAGTGCCGGCCAATAAAGTCGAGCACAGTGGGGTAGCGGCCCCGAGCATAGGCCGGCAGCAGCCAGAACGCCAACACCACCAATGCGGGAACCGCACCGATCCAATAGAAATGGCAGGCAAGCATTCCATATTGCGCTCCGAGTGCCATCATCGCGATGACGTCCAGGGAGCCGCAATTGGCGGTGATGCAGGCCATGATACAGACCCACAAAGGCAGAGCGGCAGTGGCGTTTAGAAACTGGTTCGAGTCCCGTTTCTTTCGTCCCGCCAGTATTCCCACCAGCAGTAGCCCGGCAAGGTAGAGTAAAGCGAGCAACGAATGAAATCGATTCCAAACCATGTCTCGTCGGGACCTTACTCGAGCTGTCAGTTCTGAACGAAATGCGCAACCCGTTCTTAGCCCGAACAGCGAGCGGAGTCCGAATAGCAGAACGATTGTAAGCGAATAAGCAGACTCATTGGCGATGATTGATCGAAGACGATTGATGGCCAGCGATGTTCACGCAAATTGCTCGTGCGCGTGTGTGCCAATGGCGCGATTCCTGCCCGTTAAAATCGCTGCATCTTGACTCGAACCACTTCAGGTTTCTCGTGGAAGCACAGACCGCGATCGGTCTCATCGCCATTCCACAGCCGCAATGGTTTCCACACGCCGTCCTCGTAGGTTCCTTGCTCGGCAGTGAGAATCTGGCTGCGAATCCACGGCAGCTTTCCAGGCAAATGAAAGCTGACGCTCGCATCAACCCCAGTAACCAGGAACTCATCCGGGCCCAGTTGAGCAATCAAGGCCGCTCCATGCGCATCTTTGGTGCCGGGCGCGCGTCTGCCGTCGGGTTGAGGATAGCCGTAAGCCACGGTCGCCTGCCAGTTTCCAAAATCTAATTCCTCAGTCGCCTTTCCCGGTTCTTCGACTGCCGTCTTGAGCTTGCCCTCGAACTCCAGTTGAGCTATTTCGCGGCTCATTGGCCCGATGATGGAGAAGTTTCTGGCGTGCGCTTTCCAAGGCTGGTCGCCCAGGATATTCCATCCGGTCTGATCCACGCCAAAGGGAGAGAAGCCGATGGCGCCGTCTCCGAGCGCTGCAAAGAAGAACTTTGCAAAGCTGTCGCTACGGCCAGTCTCCGGAATCCAGAGCGGGTTGTCCGAGCGATGATAGGCATTGATTGTTGCGCGGTAAAACTGACTATCGTCGGCATAGATGTCAGGGCCGATCATATCGATTGAGGGAGCCAGTTTTCGCCATAAGGGAACCAGTTTCTGCACGGCGCCACCGCTTGGATAGCCGATGCCAGGCGTGTCCAGCTGCCGCTGCGGTAACTCCGCGGGCGGGTAATCGATCCATGCGTTGATGTAGTACGGGATCGCAAACTCCTGCTTTCCTGCTGCGGCAATTTCGTTGATGTATTTTGCCTGGTGGTAAGCCTGGAAAACCTCGTCGGCGTCAGCGCCAAACACCGCAGTCCAAGTGCCGGCCTGTTTGTTTGCGGCGGTCAGCAAGTCGGCCGGAACCTGACCCGCAAACTCACGGTTTGATTCCTCCGAGTTGTCGCGGATGCTGCCGATGTTGCCGGATTCATTCTCCACCTGGATCAGCAAGACCGTATGCTGCTCGCTATCGATCTGCTTCAAGTGGCGCATCAAAGCCACAAATGCCGACTTGTCTGCCTCAAGCGTGTTGCGAGACATGGGCGACAACACGTCGATCGGCTCGCCGTCAGGGCGTATGGTGTGGGGAAAGCGGGTTGGATCCGTCTTAACCCACTCGGGTGCGTAGTGCATGTTGCCGTTCTTCCATGTGCCGAACCACAGTAGAACGACGTGCAGGCCATGGGCACGGGCTCCCACTACAACTTGGTCTACGTTCGCGAAGTCGAAATGGCCATGTTGAGGCTCAACTTGTTCCCAGTAAACTGGAGCTTCCACGGTGTTTGCTTGCAGCGCGGCCATCGAGTCCCATACCTGTGGTAACTCGCTGGGCCACGCGCTGGAATTGTGAATTTGACCACCCAAGATCAGATATGGCCGACCATCCACCATCAGCGCGTACCGACCGTCCTTCTCGACGAGTTTTGGAGGATCCGCGGCAAAGGCGCCAGGAACCAAGGTAAGTGAAAGCAAGCTGCCCGCCAGGAAGGCTGCAGCAATCAACCCTCCCCGAAGATTGAACAAGTGCATGTGTTATCTCCCACAGTGCAATGTAATCGTGTACATTAGTTTTGTGCAAATGAGCCATCGGCGGTCCAACCTATTGACATTGACGATGCCATGCTCCTATACATCAGGATGGCCAAGGGGAGTCGGATGAACGGGACCGGGCAGGGAAGCTTTTCAACCATTGCAGGTGCGGTCTCCCGGAGTCGCCGGGACTTTCTGCGATCCGTAGGCGCTGTCGGGATTGGCAGCGCTTTTACGGGACTTCGACCCTTGCGCGCGATGACACCGCCGCACGGACAGAAGGCGGTAGTTGTAACCTTCGGCGGGGGTGCTCGCGACGAGGAGACCTTTGCGCCCGATGGTCAGGAGAACATACCCAACCTGATCAATGAGCTTATCCCTCAGTCAACATTCTTCACCCAGGTTGTGAACCGCGGGATCCTCGGCCACTACGTGGCCACAGCTAGCCTTGCAACCGGTGCGTATGAAACCATCAACAACTTTGCGTCGCTTCCTCCGCAGAATCCAACGGTCTTTGAATACTACCGCAAGGCTTTGAAAAGGCCCGCCAGTGACGCCTGGGTGGTTGCACCGAGCAACGGTTTCAACCGGATTGGCGAAAGCGATCATCGATCTTACGGCTCCGGACTGGGAGCTGAGGTCATTCTTCCGAAGCGATTGCTATCCGCTGTCTTGAGCGGATCAGATGCCGACTATAGGCATCTGCTGTCCGACAATTATGAAACGCCACTCTATACACCCGAAGTTGGCAACAGCGAGATTCACATGCAGCAACTGGAGCAGATACTTCGGCTGTCTGTCTCAGACTTCACCGCGCATGCGCGAAGCTTGTCCAGCCCGGATGAGCTTTCCGTATATATCGCGCGGCAACTGATGCGTGAATTGGCGCCAAGCCTGCTCTGGATCACGCTGCATGACATTGACGTCGCTCATTCCGGCGCCTACTCCCTCTACATCGAAGGCATTCGCCGGTCCGATCGACTCTGTGCTGAAATCTGGAAGACCATTCAGACTGAGCCCGAATATGCCGGCAAAACTACGATGTTCATCTTGCCGGATTTTGGACGGGATGCCGATGGAGATTCAGGCGGCAATGGATTTCAACATCATCGCACCGGAGATCCGCTTTCACGCACAACATGGATGATGGCCATGGGACCTGGCGTGCGACAGGGAACTGTCGTCGATCGACCGGTTGAATCGATCGACCTGGCTCCTACACTTGGGTCATTGCTGAGATTCCCGGCCCAATTCGCACAGGGGAAGCCTCTGGAAGAGGTGGGCTGATTCGATGAAACCGAGCGAACTCAAAGCGGACCACTTCAAAGGATACCCGGCGCAGGGGCGGGAACTGACGACAAAACACCTTGCACTGCTGCGGCAGTTACCGCGGGTGTTTCTTCCTATCCTGTTGCGCGAGATCATTGAGTATGACTGGAAGTTCCCAGTGGAGCGATCCGAGCTTGAAAACCAGTTGGCCTATCTCGAGTCACTCTCGCCCACACAGCTTACCGGCCTAATGTCTTCATTTGAGCGCTTCACTCTGCCGGCGAACTTCGATCAATCGGACATCGTCATGCAACCTGGCCGATTCGAGCAACGCTTGACGGCGTGGCTCTGGTCGACGCGTCAGATGGATGAGTTTCAGAAAGCAGCAAAGGAATATGGCGAACGCTTGAACGCAGCAAATCCTGGCCATTCCCCCTCGATACCCCGATTGAGTATTGTGGCAATTGGCCAGGGGGTTGCCGAGAACAGCAATCCGCTGTTTCGCAAATTGCGCCCGCAGGGAGTTCACTTTACCCAGGTCAATCCCGAGAATGGGATGGCACATTTGCGTCAGACAGTGACAACACGAGCACGAACCCATCCTCTGTCATACGGACATTGGTACATCGATGGTGGTCCACCGTTAGAAGGTACATGGGATGGAGTTACCTGCGTGTCCTATGCGACGCTCGAGCCGATGCGAGCTGCGCTGCTGCACAAAATGCGAAGTGCAATTCAGGGGGGAGAAGCGGGCCCCGAGGCGCTCCGGAACACGCTGCTGGGAATGCAGCCGACTGAATTGTGCGGTAGGGAACGAGACCCGATTCTCGGTCGATTTCAAGTGAATGTGCTGACAGAAGGATCAGGGACACAGATATTCAGCACGACGTTCGCACAGTGGACAGCTCGTGAAGCGCTTCGACGCGCACAGCCAGTCACTCTGCTGGTTCGCTTTGCACCACGCCAGCGCCAGCGGTCCATGGATGAGATTTTATCGGCCACTAACCCTGCAGCCGAGACGAACATGGATCCTATTGGTTCATTGATCGATGCCGACATGGGAGGTTATTACACATGGATCAATCAGCAGCGACTACCTAACTCCAACGAGTCTTTCTTTCTTATTTGGTTTGAAGGCCATAACGAAGCGCTGGCCATCGGCCCCACCATGCCGCGGGGCACGAACTCATCGAAGCCGATCGATCTTAGTCAGATGCTTGCTTTGGTTGGTTGAAACCCGCAGGCCCAGATTCCATCCCCGCTACAACAAAGGCTCCTCTACTCAGGATGTCACCTTCACTCACTCAAGCACGGATGGCTTTTCAGTTCGGTAGGTTCGATATGCGAAACGGTCACAAACAGCGATTATCGCTCCACCAGCGGAGGCGCGTAATACACAGGCACGAGCGGTGCTGAGCCCTGCGTCCTGGGGGTATTGATCCCCTTTCGATGGGTAGAAGTGGAGGGCTGGCCAACAGAATTGCATATGGACCAGATTCGCCGCCGTGCTGCCTTCGATAGTACATGGGTTGACGACGCGGCAACCTTCCATTCCTCAGACCGTATGTTGGATAAAGTCTGGGACCTCTGCCATTACTCGATCAAGGCGACGACCTTTACCGTTCTGATTACGGGTTAATGAGGCATCCTTTCCCGTACCTCATGCATCCATCCGCCTGTCGGGCGAATGAGAGCATTGGCAAAAATTGACTTGCAGAGGGTGTTAATACTCGCAATAATGGTTGCTCACCGGTGCACGTCGGTTTCTTCACGTATTTTTTGATATCCGGCTAGTTGGCGCGGTTAGGTCGCGAATTTGAGAGTCTCCGGCTTCCTAGGAATCCTCCGGGGAATTCTCCTGTACCAGCCTGAATACCCCTGGTCGCGAATTAGGCAATCGTGCAGAATCGGCGTAAGCGCAAGCCAGACCGCAGCCCAGATTCTGGGGACTGCGGGGTCGTCTGTGCGGCAATACGTACGACCTGCCAATTCAGGAATTCAGCTTGGAACCCAGCAAGTCGGAAGGGGTATTCGCTATGTACTCTCCTCTTCGTTCTTCCGGCGTCTTTGCAATATGCCTTCTGTGTATCGGAACCTGTTTCGCCCTGAGTCCTGTTAAACGGCCGCAGGTGGTGGTTCCTCTTCTCCTCTCACAGCAGGAGTCTACGGCGGACGCTTCGCTGCCACTCCCGCCGGCAGAAACGGTCGTAATTCCGGGCCCGCTGGGACCCTTTCTGCGCATGGCCGGCATAAGCCAGGAGATATCGTCTGCCGATGTGCTGCCAATGCTGGCTCGCAATGTTTTTCTGCATGGCTACGAAAATGACAGGCCTACAGAATACCTGGTGCTGATCGATCGGTACATACAGTTCGCTCGAGAGCTTCAGTCCCTGGCCGGCTCTGACGGCACCATCCGCGTTACCGGCTGCGACGATGCAGCGGGGCTGATTCAGGCTCTCGGATACCGGTTTCAGCAGGGTTGCGGTCCCAATGGCGCGTCGCTGGTGACTCAGAATCCGAGGCGTGCTTTCCTCACCATCGATTCGGGTTTCCCCATCACTGCGCTTGAAGAGGCCCTCGAGAAAGGTACGCCATTTACTTTCGCGTATCCTGCTACCCGGGTCCCGGTCCTGTTCTCCGAAAAGACTTGGATCGCGCTCTCGGAGGGGAAGAGGGAGGATCGGGAAGATCTCATTGACATCCTTGTGCGCGACCGGGATGTGGACCGTCTCTATTCCGCTCTGGCTCGAACCGATCAACAAACAAGGCTCGCCCTAGTGCGATCGCCTGGGCTGAGAAAGCTGCTTCCACTTGGGGCTGTGCTTGACTTCTATGGGAGCCGGATCTGCATTCGCTCCGGTCAGGTTTCGGTACCCAACGGGGCGAGCTCCGCGCAAGCTTGGAAAGAGCTCGTGGGTGCCAGTCCGAAATCTCCTGGAGAATTCGTTACCCGTCTCCTTTCGGGGGATCATGGCTGGATGGCGGCATATTTTGACGCTCTGTCGCGCGTTGTCCCATCGCAGCAGGCTCACCTGGCTGAACCTGACCGCCTCCATCGCCTCTACGATGCCTATCGGTTAGCCGGACGTAACTCAAGCGTCCCCGGCGCGGCGACAGGTGTGTTCCCAAGGAATGCCGGGCTCCTGGTGCTCTTCACTCGTCTGCAATGGAGGGCCAACGGAGAGCCTCAGATTCCAGGGACTCCTCAAGTCTGGAAGGAGATCCTCACCCGCAAATCCAAGGGGAGTGGCTCCCGTGTCTGGTTAACAAGGACCCGCTCCGTGGATAACTCGGAGAAGTTGCTCGAAGCGCTGGTAGCCTCTTCTAGTGCTGAATCGGGCAACGAACTCCTGCGGACATATCTCGCGCTGAGCGCAATCGACCAAGGAAGACCCCCAGGGAAGAAGTTGTCTGATGGAACGGTACGATTGCTTGCCGACAAGTTTTACGAATTCGACAGCTGGTATACGATCTTCGCCGAATTCCCAGCTTTGGACGATGAATCGATTGCTTCTTTTGTTGAGACAGCGGAACGAATAGACAAGACCTCAGCTCCCGCTTTGCGCTCCAATGCACTGGGTGCCTTTCAGGCCGACATAGGGCTCTGGCAGATATTCGCGCGGCAGGGACAGATCTCCGACCATGCGCTGAATCGTTCGTGGCAAGGTGCAGTTCGGCCCTTTTCCAGGGTCTCTTCTTCGATCCAGCTTTTTGACGCAGCTCGTGCGTCCTTACAGTCAATCCTGTTTGCAGCTACAGGCGAGGAGCGCCTGACCCAAAATCAGGTTGTAGAACTGCTGGCCGGCCCCTCCCTGGATAGTAAAGACGGCCGGCGTGCGCACGAGGAGCTTGCCCGGAGAATCCGTGCAGTGATCGATGACCAGCGTTTGGCCTCCCTCGACACACTCTTCGGACTCTACGACGGCCTGGAGGAGATGGCGCACGGCGCCAAGGTTGGCGATACGTTGCTTCCGCTCGCGGCAGACCTGCACGAATTCGAAATGCCCCGCCCCATCTTTACGGGAGGTGAGAAGGCGGCCTGGTCGCCGATCGTCTACACCAGCAGGCACGCAGAATTGCAGGTGCAAACCGACCTGACCAGAGTCCTTCGGTCTCCCGGCTCACCGGCCCAGTTGGAAGACGCGCGCGCCCGGCTCACTCCTTTTCTCAGGGATACGCTGGTCGGCTTGAACTATGCCTACTATGAGCCCCCCGGCGCCGAGGTCCTGCACAACAATCCGCTCTTCGTCCGTTCCCACGACTTCTCTGCCTCGTCGGTCCAGGGCATCGAACATGTCTGGGGTTCTCCGACGCTGGTCGGAATCGGCGCGACTGCGGGGGGCGGCGCATATTTATTGGGGTCGCTCGCCGA
Source organism: Occallatibacter sp. (assembly GCA_049514915.1). GTDB lineage: Bacteria > Acidobacteriota > Terriglobia > Terriglobales > Acidobacteriaceae > Telmatobacter. The sequence continues at coordinate 85,301 of JBEKUP010000016.1, forward strand.
TCTGCCTTACGCTCTCGCTTCCATGGAAGAGGATTTCATTGCGCCTGAGAAGGTCCAGGCCTTGATCTGGAAAGAGGCGGTATCCGAGCTGTTGGTTGTCGCCGTAACTCCGCGATGGTGGCGTGTAAGCCAGAGTGAAATGCATGCTGCCGCTCTCTATCAGCGCTTTGGAGAAGAACTCCTGATCGCTTCGGCGTCGAATCCGCAATTGAGAGAAAAAGTGCTTGGCATCCTCTCCGATCGCATGTCGCCTGCAAATTTGGAAAGTGCTGAAGTGGCGCTGCAACATCCGGAATCCGCTACTGCGCTGGTCCCGCATATACTGCCGGCAGACACGTTCTTTCTGGCTACCGAGTTTCGCAGCAGGTTTCCAGGAGAGGCGTCTCTGTGGGGAAACGCAGGCCGGGATTTGGAAGTTCTGGTTCAGAGAGACCCCTCCGACACCAGTCCGGTGCGTCTCTCGAAAGACTTTGGCACGCCACATCCGACTATGGCGCAAAGCAACGGCTGCACCCTGCTCAACACGGGGATATTCCCCGTCTCCGGCGCGTTCAACGACCGGCTCTTCGGCGAATCCTGGGAGTCCAGCAACCTTTACTGGGCGCGCCTTGCCGACGAAATGGGCTACTCTCCGGTGATGCTCAACGTTCTGGTCCCCGATCTAACCCGGCATATGGTCGCAAACATCTTCGCGACAGACATCGACGATTGGCCGGCTTTGTTGCGCGCCATGGAGCAAACAGGCGATCAGTTCCGGCAGGGCAAGATTACCGTGCATGCAGCTGCGATGACCGGGCAACTGGATCGTTTACCAATGGACGCGGTTGGAGCCCGGAGCCGCTAAGTTGGTTTTGTCCCTATGATAGTTGGGGCCAGCGCGGGGTTCTTGCTTATGGCGGGAGAGAAGGAATACGTCCTCTGGTTCGACGAAGCGCAAGCCACTTTGCAGAGATGTCAAAGCTATCCGGGTGATTCCGCAAAACAAAATGCAGCAGATAGGAGTACAAATCGGATGAATCGCTCAACCAGAACGTTCGCGTGGCTGGGGATATACCCGGGCCTCTTTCTCCTGCTGGCTGCTACCCCGCGGCCCGCGGCCCAGGACGAGTCGTCACGTTTCCACGTGAATGTCGTTCTGGTGCAGCTGAATGTTGCCGTGACAGATAGCAAGGGAAACTACATTTCAGGCCTTCGTCCGGAAGACTTCGCCATTAAAGAGGACAACATTTCCGAGAAGATTGCCACTTTTGAGGAAGGCAGCGAATCCGCACCTAAAGTCAAAGTGGGGTCTTCGTCGGTCGCGGACAACAGCGGGCCAGCTGACGCAAAGGCACCCGAACCTGACCATCCGGCACCCGAACCTACCCTGGCCGGCGTCAAGATCCCAGGGTTGTCCGGAGCCAACGTCTTCATACTCTTCGATACCAGCAATTACATGTATCGAAGTTTTGTCTTCGCCCAGGACGCCATTACTGATTTCGTGCGCTCTATGCCGGATGCCAGCAAGATCGCGTTTTATTCATACAGCCGTGATCTTTCCCGCGTGACTCCACTGACCGCGGACCGCTATCGCACTGTTAGCGGCGTGCGCAACACCGTGGCCGGAGATCAGGCCGCGCTCTATAACTCGCTCCTATTGACCGTCAAGGATGCGGCGCCACTCCGCGGACGAAAGGCGATTGTGGTCTTTTCCAACGGCCCTGACAATGCCAGCTCAATACCTCCCGAGGACGTTGCCGAACTCGCTCAGTCCACGGGAACCATCGTCTACATCGTCAGCACTCGCCAAGCGGAGTCGGAGCCAATCTCCTCGGCTGCCTTTGAGCGTATGAGCAAGGCCACTGGAGGCAAAGCCTATTTTGCGCGGAACTGGCGTGAAGAAAAGGACGCCTTCTCTTCGATAAGAGATGACCTGGGTCATCTCTATACTCTCAGTTACTACCCGCAACCCAATTCCAATCGGGGATGGCGCACGATCAAGGTGCAGTTGGTTGGCAAGAATCTTGAGAAGTATCGCCTGCGCACGCGAGATGGATACAGTCTTCTGAAGCAGGCAGCGGTAACTACCGAGTCCGACTCAACGGCCGACTCGCTCCCCGATTCGAAATAGTTCCCGCCGACGGCGACGAGTTTGTGCGTGGCAGATCAGTACGCGTATTTGAGTTCCGCCTTCCCACTTACTCAACTGTTGATTGAGCGACGGGCGCATGGTGACAGACAGGCGTTCAACGAGCATGCGATAACCAGCCAGACGGGCCGTATCTATTCGCCGCTGGGCGGGCTGAGAATTGTCGCTCTCGTCCATTGCTACGGGTTCGATCATCCGTTCCGCCAGGAGCTTGCCGTGAGTGTGGCGGGTTTTGTGCCGAAGCTAGTTCAAAATCGAAAGCAATTTGTCGCAATCCCACGCTAGAGGAGGAGAGGGAAGACGGTTGTAAGCTGCAAATCCGTAGTGACTTATCTCAATAGGTAGCAGCTCACAAGGGTGCCGCCCGCTTGGCTGTTTAAAGAAGGGAAGTCACGCAGGCTCTTAGCAGGACGACTCTGTTGGCGGTACGGACCTCGATCTGACCGCCGCCAGCACGTTATTCATTTTGATCGCCGGTATGATCCGGCGGACGAAGATCAAGCCAAGGGCCCGACTTTGCATTAGCTCGCAGCGCGCAGAGTTCAGAGACAATTTAATTACATTTGCTCTCTTGACAGGAAATGTCACCTACCGGACAATTGACACATTGGTAACCAAGAACCACGGTACTTGGTTGCACAAAAAAACTCAGAGGTCATCAAGACACTCAGGGGGTCACGGAAGAATCTCGCAACACTCGACTGGAATATTGCAACGGTGGATCCCAGCCACCGGAGCGCAGAGGAAGATGTCACCGATGTACGAGACATAAATCCTCGCGCGACCCTCTTCATCGCGCCGCAAGTGTTGTTCCTCCGTTAGGGCTTGATCAGTCCGATGCGTTGCTTCTTTCACCTTTCATGCATTGGGTTCGAGTAGTATGCCCGGTCGTGATTGCTCGCTTTTACCCTTGCCTCGAATCGCCGTTGGCCCTCGGAATGCGGACTTGATCGAGAATCGCTTACGCAAGCGAAGCTCTTCCCGAAGAGACATATTCAAGCCGAATTCCTGACGCAAGACCCTGACCTTCGATCAGTACCGTTCATTTCCATCGTTAGCGCTTGGTTTTTCCGACTACGGAGTTCCCCCCTTTTGGGCCGATTCAAAACTATCGCCCCCAGAAGCTCTTCTCCTATTCGGATAAGCCTTAGCTATCCAGCGCCTCAGTAACGCTCGCAATACACCGAGCCAAACATCTTTGTTCTTCTCACTGCTTGGATCATCGCCAGTAGATAGGTGCTAGGGATGGTGGTCGAGCAGGAGCAGTCGCTACGCCCGTCTGGAGCACGCACAAAATGCGCTCTAAGGAAAATCAGTTCGAAGCTCGCGGGCGAAGGCGACCATCCCTGCAAAGCTTGTCTGCAAGTTGAGTTGCTTCGTGACCATTCAAGAAGTTCAACGACACACGGCACTCCAGCGAAAGCACACAACCCGAGGCCGAACCTGCTAGCGAGATAGACCCTGTTTTGATCGACGTGAGCCGAGAGTTCTTTCCCTGCAAGTTTTGACAAAAGATTCATCTAAGAGCGAATGGCTCTCAGGGGAATCTTGGCTATTTCTGCAAATAGCCCAGAGATTGCCTGTGCCGAGTTGACGCCGATGAGGCGAAGAACGGCGAGGTAAAGAGGAGGCTCTCGAATGAGACGCTCTGTTGCAGTTGGTACCGGAGTACGCGCCGGATTGTGGGCATTGTCGTTTCTGCTCGTTTTGGCGTGGCCCTCTCAGGCTCTACGAGCTGGAGTCAGCGATGACGATGATAGTGGTTTGGGGGCAAAGTTCTCGGTGGAGGCGGCGGCGACGTTCAACGGCCGCTGCACGGCGTGTCACACGTACGGCAATGGAATCAAAGTGGGGCCCGATTTAAAGGGCGCCACCGAGCGACGTAAGCGCGATTGGTTGTTGAAATTCATTCATGCTTCGTCCGTGGTAATCAAATCCGGTGACCCTACTGCGGCGGCCCTTTTTGCGCAGTTCAAACAGCAGCGCATGCCGGATTGGGTAGACCTCTCGGATAAGCAGATCAATGACATCCTCGACTACATTGCCATTGGCGGACCGGATATCAAGCCTGCGGACGAGCGCAATGCGGCTACAGCGACATCCACAGAAACCGATGCCGGCCGCAAGCTCTTTTACGGTGAGATTAAGACCAGGTATGGCGCTCAAGCCTGCGTGAACTGCCATAGTGTGCGTGGCACCGGGTTGCGCGGCGGCAGCCTCGGTCCGGACCTGACCGGCGTTTATCTGCGCTACCAGGATCCTGCGCTGACTCAATTCCTGCGCCATACGTGTATCTCCTGGAAGATCCAAACGCCTCCCGAGCGCTACCTGACAGCGAAGGAATCCTTTGCGCTGAAGGCGTTTCTCCGCGCGTCGGCCATGCCGACTCCACAAAACTCAGATGCAGCAAGAAACCTTCCACCCCATAAGGAGGCAGGGAGCTATGGGAAATAACTCGTTGTTTGTACTTTGGCCTTATATAGGCGTTGCCCTGCTTGTGGTGGGAACTCTGCTGCGTTATCTGCTCGTATCCCGGCAGCCTTCGCTTCTTGCCGCCGAAATGGCGGACGCAAAGGATGCTTTCAGGGGACGCCTCTTCTGGATCAGCATCTTTGTGTTGCTGGCTGGGCATGTTGCGGGAGTGCTGTTTCCGCGCGCGGTGCTTTCCTGGAACAGCAACATAGTAGGGCTTTACTTACTGGAAGGTCTGGCTTTCGCTGTCGGATTGACGGCCGTCGCCGGCGGTGCCTCGCTGATTTGGCGGCATCTCGGCCGGTCCAGCCGATCACCCGTGACCGATTTCTTTGACACCGTGTTTCTGGCGATTGTTTTTACCATCCTGGTCTCGGGAGTGTTGATTGCGGTCTTCTATCGTTGGGGATCATCGTGGGGCGCTATGACATTGGCACCGTATGTGGCTTCACTTGTGAGCAGCCAGCCGGCTGTTCAACTTGCGACGCAAATGCCGGCTCTGGTGCAGTTGCATGTGTTGGCTACATTTGCTGCGATTGCGGTAGTTCCGCTCACAAGGCTGTCAACGTTTCTGGTGGCCGCGGTGCACGGTTCGACCGTGCTGATCGTCAGGCCATTTCGCGCGGCCGGCAATGCCGTTACCGAATGGTCGCGCACAAACAATCCCGGCAGATGGTTCTGGCCGGAGGAAGATTGATCGCATGCCGACGCAACTTGTCGTGATCTGCGTTTTGCTGTTGCTCCTCGTCGGCGGAGGCGGGGCCTGGGAACTCTCGCGCGCGGGAATCAACCAGGGTTATTCACCCCAGCAGCCGATCCACTTCCCTCACAAGGTTCATGCAGGCGATAACAAGATTCCGTGTCTTTATTGTCACTATGCTGCGCGCACCAGCCGCCATGCTGGAATCCCGCCGGAAAGCGTGTGCATGAACTGCCACAGCATTGTAGAAAAACAGACGGTTGAAATCGAGAAGCTGAAGGAAGCCGTGCAACTCGGGCGGCCCATCAGCTGGGTCAAGATCCATAACCTTCCCGACTTCGTGTACTTCAACCACAGCCAGCACGTCCTCTCGGGAGTTGCGTGCCAGCAATGCCACGGACCAGTAGAGCACATGGATCGAGTCAGCCAGGTTTCTCCACTCACGATGGGATGGTGCCTGCAATGTCATCGCGAGCACGCTCACCTCGCGACGAATGACTTCCAGCGATCGCTGGCAAGTCTTTCGCAGAAGCAGAGACCGACAGCGGGGCTTGATTGCTCGAGTTGCCACTATTAGAACGCACAGAGGGTTGCGTAAAGAAGAAGAGAAAGAAATGAATTTGAACCGCTAGGTAGATTGCAAAACCGGAGGACCAATGCGCGCGGACGTCGAAAGCAAACCACCCTGTAAGACTGCAAAGGGGCAACTCGTGCAGATCGGGCAGCCTGCCACGCCGGCTTATTGGAAGAGCGTGGACGAACTGCACAATGGGCCGCGCTTCAGCGGAGAGTTTCCGGGTGGACTTCCTGCCAAGTCCGCAGGCCGCGCAACCGACGCGACCCGCCGTGACTTTCTGGCGATGATGGGCTTCAGCCTAGCTGCTGCCGGCGTGGCGGGATGCCGTGGACCGGTGCAGCATGCCATACCGTTGGTGGCGGGCGCCGACGACATTATTCCCGGAGTCGCAAATTATTACGCCACCACCTGCCGCGGGTGCGCGTCTTCCTGCAGTCTGTTGGTGAAGCAGCGTGACGGCCGGCCCATCAAGATTGAGGGTAATGATGAATCCGCTCTGTTCGGGAAAGGAACCTGCGCCACGGGGCAGGCGACTGTGCTCTCCCTCTACGACGACGAACGGCTGCGTGTGCCGATGTGGAAAGGCCAGACAACGAGTTGGACAGAGGTGGATGGTCAAGTCCTGGGTGCGCTGAACCAGGCACGTGAGAAGAGTGGAAAGGTTGTGCTTCTCTCCGACACCGTGACCAGCCCTTCGACGCAACAGATCATCGCGGAGTTCGGCGGATCTTACCCGAAGTTCCAGCATGTAGTTTATGACGCCATTTCCTACAGCGCACTGCGCGAAGCCAATCGACAATCGTTCGACCGTGCGGTGATTCCTCACTATGCGTTTGATAAAGCGCGCGTCATCGTCGGTCTCGATGCGGATTTTCTGGGAACCTGGCTTTCTCCAGTCGAGTTCGCTCGCCAGTATGCAGGAAATCGCAAGCCTGATGGCCGGCCGGTGCTGCACGTTCAATTTGAACCCACTTTGAGCGTGACTGGAAGCAATGCCGATGTGCGCGTTCCCGTCGCGCCGTCGGAAATTGGCGCAGTGGCTGTAGCCTTGCTGCGACGCATCGCCCGCAAGAGCGGTTCGGTGGGCGCCCCGGGGGGTCCGGATCCGGTGGATGCCAAGAAACTCGATGCTATCGCGGATGAACTCTGGAAGCATCGCGGCGAATCGCTGGTGGTGTGTGGACAAAACGATGTTTCAGTACAGATCGTAGTCAATGCTCTGAACGCCCTGCTCGGCAACATTGGCAAGACCATCGATCTGAATCGCCCATCGGCACAGCGTGGCGGCGACGATGCCGCCATGGCCGCGCTCGTCGACGAAATGAATCGAGGGGAGGTGCACTCGCTCTTGCTATACGGCGTCAACCCCGCGTACGACTATGATGGCGCACGCTTCCTGAGCGGGATGGAAAAAGTCGCGCTCTCTGTTTCGTTCTCCGACCGATCCGATGAAACCAGCTCTCACGCCCATGCGATCTGTCCGGATCACCATTT
>JBEKUP010000017.1:0-90274 GCA_049514915.1 Occallatibacter sp.
GCTTCCACTGCTCGTCAGTCAACAGCTTCTGCCGCTTCTTCATGGAAGAAGCTCAACACTTCAACCTCCTCAAGAGTAAGTGCCTGACTTGAGGCCGAACCTATTTTTGAAACACGCTCTAGTCTTCGCTCTTAGGTTCTCAACACGCTGAATGGCAATTGCGCGGTACAGTCGCCGCCCATCCGGAAACTAAGATCCGATTAATAACCGTCAATAACCACACCATGATTTCCGCATAGCGCGGCGATTCGCTCGGAACCTTGGATCGCGCCTCGCATGTGCTCAAAAGCCGCACTGGCGGATTCCGCATCAATGGTCGGCGGCAATGGCTAATTTGATCACGCGCGCAGTCGAGAATTCCGAAGGCCCTTTTTCAAGCAGGCCGAGCCGGACATACTCTTCGTGCACAATCTGGTAACACTCGCACGCGGCGCCCGCCAGGCCCGCGTGATCCAGAATGGTCACGCAGCCGCGTGTCGTGGTGATGATCCCCGCCTTATGCAGGATTCCTGCCGCTACGGCCACCGAACTCCGGCGCGTACCCAGCATGGTAGCCAGAAATTCCTGGGTTATATGAATCTGATCGGACTGTACCCTGTCGCGGCACATCAGCAGCCAGCGAGCCAGGCGTTCTTGCAGGTCATGGACCCGATTGCACGCGGCGGTTTGGGCTGTCTGCACCAGTAGTCCTTGCACGCCGCGCAGCAGGCTCATCCGCAACGGCGTGCAAGCGTCGGACAACCGTCTCAGCACCGCGGCTTTCATGCGAAAACCGTATCCCGGTATTTGCATGAAATACCGGTTCGGTGAGGCGCCGGTGTCCAGCACGGCTGCCGTTCCCACAAATCCCTCGCGCCCAATCAGGCCAACTTCGACGGTCATCCCGTCTTCCATGGTTGCCACAATGGAGCAGATGCCGCCCTCCAGAAAATAGGCACCCTCCGCCACTTGATTCGCCTCTTTCAGCGTTCGATCCCTGGGCAAATCCACCAGAACAAGGTGCGGGGTCAGCAGATGGATGGCTTCAACTGGCAACGAGGCCAATATGCGGTTCCTATAGGAGATTTGCGGAGAAACTGGATGCATGGCACTCCTTTGCTGTGGGCGGACTGCGGAGTCCACACCTGAATGCGCAAAGAAGCCAGCTCCAGGACCTTGTCGATCAAAGGCCGGTTGGTCGCGTACAGGGACGCACCTCAACCATACGCTGTTCCTGGGTGCGCCGCACAGCAAAGTTGCATGGGCGACATTTCGCGAAGTGAAAATTATTCGGTTATTCTTTGCTTGTGTTCGATAGACGACAGACGGCGTACGAACCCGACGCTAAGTTTCAGTTATCAGCAACAAAACAAGGCTTTTGCAAATCCGGGGGACACCTCACTCGCTTTCTCCAGTACGACGTGAGAGGTTTCGTTGCCCGGCGCTTGCACACGGCTGACAGAGCCTCTAAAGATCCTTGCGCTTCAGAGCCTTCAAAATTGCCGCAATCGCACGGGTTCCTCAGCATTCCAAAATATTCGTCAAAAGTGTCCTATCGGGAACAGTCAATTGGATCGAATTTCAAGCATTGTCGCGGGACTTAAGATCGTTCGTCCCGCACACAAGCAAGCGCGATCGCCGTTCGCGCAGGAATCGGAGGAATGTATGCTCCTGAAAGTTGTTCTTGCCGTTGGCGTTGACTCGTGGATGCTCGCTGCTAATCGTACGGAGTGGAGATCCGCCGGCTTCATCGTTCTGCCGGCCACCACAATGAGAGAGGCGTTCGAACACTTTCAGGCCGGCGACTTCGACCTGATCCTGCTGGGCCATTCCTTGCCGGTCGAAAGTAAGGAGAGACTGACCTTTCTCGTTCGCTCAGCCGGCTCCAGCACGCCTGTGCTTTCCATCTCCAATTCTTCCAGCGACTACCATCCGTTTGCCAGCGCTACCGTTGGGAACGATTCCAACTCGCTGCTGCAATGCATGGGAGAGTTACTGGTGGAAGCGTCAAAGCCGCATTCGGCGCGGACGTCCTTGATTGGAACAGCATAGTTTAGACCGCACATGACGGGGAAAAATGGAATACGTACCATCGACAGCCAGGTGAACAGATGACCAATGAAACCCCGGCCTGCCTTCCTCAGCAGGCGCCGTGCGAACTCGAAGTTGAAACACGATCGACCGGCGGTTTGCAGCCCGCCCCGAATGTCGTGGAGTTTCGGGCACGGTGGAATGACAACGCGGCAGCATGGCGAGGAGGCGCGTTCTACAAACGTCTGCCGCCTCAGGCCATCCGGGAGTTCGAGTCGCTTGCGGCGCCATACCACTGCAAGGAATCCAAGGTCTTGCTGTCTCAAGGGGAATCGCCTGCCATGGTCCTGTTCCTGTTGGAAGGCAAGGTCAAGGTCACTCTCAACTCTATCGACGGGCGGCGTCTCATCTTGGCAATGGCTGGGCCGGGAGACATTCTGGGTCTCGCCGCGGTCGTTTCCGGTCTTCCTTATCAGATCGCTGCGGAAACACAGTTCCCTTCGAAGCTCACCTCTCTATCCCGCCGCATCTTCCTCGACTTCCTGGTGCGCTACCCCGTTGCAGGGCAGAATGTGGGGCTTCAGTTGAGCCAGGAGTTCAGCCAGGCCTGCGAACAATTGAGCACCATGGGCATCGGGGCCACGTCGGGGACACGGCTTGCTCGCTTGTTGCTGAAGTGGTGCGCGGAAGGCAGTCAAACTGAGCGCGGTATGTGCATCAAGTGCTCGCTTACCCACGCGGAGATCGGGGAGTGCATTGGCGTGGCCCGCGAGACGGTCTCCCGCACCCTCAGTGAATTCAAGCTCCGGGAACTCGTCGAACAACGCGGTGCCACTCTGGTTATCTCCAACGTCCGGGCTCTTGAAATCTACGCAGACCGCAATTGCGCATGAGAGGCCAATGAACCAGAACGAACTCAAGATAAAAGTGGGAGACCGCGTGGTCATCTCCCGGCCAGCCTCGACTCAGCTCTTTGCTGCCCGCATCGAGCGGTTTTCCACTGTAACCGCTGTGCGTCCCAGTTCTTTCGACGCCGGTGGTCTCTGTTTCCGCAACGACGGAAGAGAGTGGAACGGGCACAGCCGAGTGCGTTTGGTTCTTTCCGACGAAGCGCGCGAAGAGGCCAGTTCGCTGGCGGCAACCGAAGAGGAAACTCGAGCGGAGCGAGCACAAGAGGATGCGATGCTGGCATTCCTGCTCAGCTCACGCCACGAAATGGAGTGGCGCAAGCTGGGGCTTCAGGAGTTACGCAGGATTGCGGCGTTGCACGGGATTAAGGATCAGCGTGCTGATCACCTCGAAGCTCTCAATGCTGAAGCCCAGGACTAAGATTCAAAGGTACCGCGCAAAGTCACCGTTTCTTCTTCGCCGTGCCATTCAGCGCCACCGCGGCCTTCACCAGCGCCTTGAACGCTTTCGCATCCACCTTTTCGCCTTCGCGGATGTCGATTGCCCTTCGCGTATTGCCTTCCAGGCTCGAATTGAAGAGCCCGCTCGGATCAGGCAGGCTGGCTCCCTTGGCGAACGTGAGCTTCACGTGAGTCTTGTATGATTCACCCGTGCAGATAATCCCGTTGTGCGACCACACCGGGGTGCCCATCCACTTCCACTCCTCAATCACGTCCGGATCGGATTCCAGGATCAGCCTCCGCATGCGCGCCAGCGCCTCTCCCCGCCATCCGCCCAACTCGAGGATCCGCACGTCGATAAGCTGGGATGCAACTTCTCCGCTCGCTTGTTCACTCTTGCTCATATCCTCTCGCTCCTTTCAAATGAACGTAGATGTGCTAGACGCAGATGTGCTGGACGTGATTTGTATCAGGGCATGACTTCACAGCTTGGTGAAAAACTATATCTGGACATACATGTGTGAAGGGGCACAACTTCAGTTGTGCCATAAGATCAACAAAATCAAATCCGGGCTTTAGCCTGAGGGATGCATCCGCAACTCCGGCCTCGATGTTAGACTCTTTCACCAAGCAGTTCAGTCGTGCTGAAAATGCACTAATAGGAGCGCGGGCTTTAGCCCCTGCGGGTCTCTTCACCCAAAACCTCGCCATCTGCTCCTCCGCCCATCGCTCTTTTATACCGTCACACACCTCCTGTTTGAAATCACGCCGATAAAAAACCATCGCCGGCTTCGTCACAAATGTCCGCCGTCCTCCACTTCAATCCAGATCATGCAACATGATTCCCAAACCAAAAAACTACTCTGGAGGTACCTCCCCATGAAACGCATCGCCCTGATTGCTGCCTTGCTGGCATTCGCCGTCGAAGTGACGCCCGCCAACGCTGCCGGCCGCGGGTTTACCGCGGACTTTACCAACTGCTCCGAATTTGCCGGCTGGGGTCCCGTCGCCAACACGCCCCTCGCCACAGCGCTTGTGCCGGCCAACTTCACCACGCTGCTTGAAAGCGGCCAGGCCACCATCGTCATTCGCGCTTCCAGCTGCGAGGGCGTCTCCGTCAACGGCTCAAAACCAGTGCCCACTACCCTCAGCCACATCGGCATCGGCGTCGTATCGCCAGACGGTTCCGGAACCATCAACAACTACACCCTCGTCTACCTCACCAACAACCTGCAACTAGCTCAGAGCTTCCAGTGGGCCGGCATGCCCGCCATCTTCGATCCCATGCTGGACTACGAGTACTCGGGCGATGCCGCAACCGCCGGCTCGCTCTACGTCGGTGCCTCAGCTCCCTCGCTGCCACCCTACTTCCTTGCCGGCGCTGAGCAAGCAGCCACCGGCCCTCAGCTGTTCATCGCCAACTGGTGGTTTCAGGGCAGGGAAGGCATCATCAAGCAGCAGACCACCTTTCCCGCCATCGCCTTCGGCGCAGCCGACGTCACCTTCCACACAAGTTCGAGTTCGCTGGTAGGCAAGCTCATCGGCGGCAACTCCGACGCAAACTTTCCCTACTTCAACGCCCGCGGCGCATACTCTACCGCCCAGATGGTTGTCACAGTCGAGTAACCCCACGCAGCCAGAGGCGGCACGCTCCGCCGTCCTCTGGCTGCATGGCCGAATCCGGGGTTTCACTGTACAAGCTCATCCCGCGGTGCTCTAATCGTAGTGTTCAGGTCTGTCACAGCGCCTGAGCGCGGCAAGCGCGACTGCGAAGAGCCGCAAGCAGCCGCTATAGGAGGTGCAATGAAAGCCCCTCGTTTCCAGCCCCTCTCCAAAAAACGTCGCGACTTCAATGTCACGTCTGCCGGATTCTTTTCGGTCCTCAATATGGCCCCGCGCGCAGGCGTATTGCGTCCGCAAGCCGGCTATCGCTCCCTCATCAATCCTCCCTCCACGCTCGAAACTCCGGAGCAACTCGCGGACCGCCTACGCACAACCAAAATCCCGTTGATTGGCGATACAGGCATGATCGATCGTGGTTTGGTTAGGATGGGCTTGATCCTCTTGGCCGCAGCCTCCTTCACATTGTTCATCCTTTGGTGGATGATGGGCGCTCGACCCTGAAGTCCACGCCTGGCCTGCTGTTTTGATCGCTCTCCGCTGACGGTCGTATCGTGATGAGTGGGATCGCCACCCGCCGAAGAGCAAGACTTGAATTCTCTGCAGGTCATTTCCGAGCGCAATTGCACTGCAAACAAATCCAAAATAAACCACGCAGGATCAACAGGTTACGCATAAAACCCGTGCACAATCGGCGCATTTCCCAAAAATATGTAAAACTCTCTGCAACCCTTTCGCTCGATTAGTTCAATTCTCAGCAACCCAAAACGCATCCGCGGGCTGCCCGGTAGGTTCATGTCGCAAAGAAAGACAACCCTCCGAGCAGCCATTTCGATGCTTTTGCAACCTTCCAAGCCACCTAATCAGCTATGTAGTGCACCCCTTCGAGCGTACGTTTCGCGCGCTCCTAATCATCCAGAAGTCCTTTTCCCTCAAGGATATGCGGCATCAATTTCTGCACCCGCGCCTCCCGCGTCTTAGCCTGTTTGGGCGCTGAAAAATGATAGATGTACGCCCGCTGCCGTCCCGGAGTAAGCGAGTCAAACGCCGCCTTGAAGTTAGGAAATTCATCTAACATGACCTGTAACTCCTCAGGAACATTCAAGTCGGACGTCTTCTTCAACTTCAACTTCACGCCCGACTTTTCCACCTCAATCGCCTCGCGTATATAAGCCTTCAACACAGCTTTCATCTCCGCAATTTCTCGCACCGAGGTGAACTTGATCCACCGAGTCGATTGTGAATGTTTACCCGGCGCCGTAAGTACTCCATACGCATCCTTCAACAACACGCCTTTGAAGAAGGCAAACGCGCAGGTCTCTTTCATTCCACTGATGACAATCACATTCTTTCCTTGAAGCGTGTAGCAAGGTTGACTCCACTTGAACTCTTCGGTTAACTCAGAATCAAGTAAGATCTCCCGCAACTTCACTAACTCGTGCTGCCACTTCTTCGCGTCTGCAATGAATGCATCTACCTTGGGATTCGCTCTGTTCGTTGCCATGGTCATCGATTCATTTCTCTCACTAAACAAGCTTGCGGCTATCCGGTCGCAGCGCCCATGATGCCACAGTAAAACCAGTAATTATCAACGGCGCGATCACGTGAAAACCATAAGCGCCGTAGCCGCCCACCGCCGCGCAGGATGCGGCCGCGCCTGTCAGGTCGAAGAAGATCCCCGCATACGCCCACTCTTTGAGCAGCGGAAATCGCGGCACCAGGATAGTAATGGCTCCCAGCACTTTCCAGAATCCCAGGATGGCGAAGAAATACATTGGGTAGCCAAGCTCGGGCACAACGCCATGCGGGTTGGCCGCATATTGCCATAACTGCGCGCAACCGCCGCCTCCGAGAAAAAACGCTACGAGGCCCGTCATCGTCCAATAAACAAACGTCTTTACCTTCATGTTCATTCCAATCCTCCAACCACACGTTCCAGGTTGCCGATGAACTTATTCCAACCGTACTTCGCACCCTTGTAGTTAGCCTCCTGATTGGGGCCGAAGCCGGACTGCTCCATGCGAAGATGCGTGCCGCTCTCAGTCGGCGTCAACGTCCAGGTAACTACGGTCCCCACACCTAAAGTGCCCCAGCTATAAACCAGCCGTACATGCGGTTCCACCACCATAACTTCACTTTCGATAACTCCATTCCAACCCGGCACCGGCGTAGCGCGAAAGCTGAACCGATGGCCCACGACCGGCTGAAAATCGTTCGTCATCAGCCACTCCTCCAACAACTTGCCTTCAGTAAGCGCGCGCCATATTTTTTCCGGCGAATGCTCCATCTCCCGTTCAATAACGACTGAGCGTGTCGCGGCAGTATCGGTCATGGGTCCATCCTGTCCAGTAGATTTTCCAGGCGATCAAATCGGTCGCGCCAGAATGCACCATACACGCTCATCCAGTCAACCAGCGGTGCCAGGGCCTGCGGACGAGCACTGTAATGGGTCTCACGGCCCTCGTGCCGGTGGCGCACCAGCCTCGCGCGCTTCAGGATCACCAGGTGCTTTGAAACGGCAGGCTGCGAGATCCCCGCGCGGCGCGTTAATGCGTGAACGGTCTGCTCCCCATCGCGCGTCAGCCCTTCAAAAATGGCCCTGCGCGTCGGGTCGGCGAGGGCCTTGAAAACATGGTCCGTTACACCTTGCATGTCGAGACTCCTCAGTTATAGGTCGTGTTACCGCTCGACTTACCAATCCAGGTGTGTGATCTGAATCAGGTTTCCGCATGTGTCATCTAGCACCGCGATGGTCGATCCCGTCGTCTTTGTTGGCTCCTTCGTAAACGTCACGCCGAGTTCCTTAAGCCGCGCGTACTCCTTTTGCACGTCCCCGACAAAGAAATTTGCCGCGGCTATCCCACTCCGATGAATCTCCTGTTGATACGACTTAGCTGCCGGGTTGTAGCCCCCGTTGGCCTCCAGCACCAGTTGCACACCCTCCGGCTCTTCGGGGGAAACCACCGTAAGCCATCTGTAACTCCCGCCCCCTGCGAAGTCATGTTTCTTTTGGAAGCCCAGAACCTCGGTATAGAACTTCAGGGCCTTTTCCTGGTCGTCGACAAAGACACTCGTTAGTTTGATTTGCATGGCTAATCCTTTCCGCACCGCACAGTGGAGAAATCTGAAAATTTGAATTGCATCGCGATTTTCAGCGATCAATCTAAAAAACCATAACCAAATGGCTATTGATTGTCAAGCGAATTCTTAGAACCCATTTGCGTCAAACTCCTCAATTGTCGCAAGCCCCGGCACAGAAGTTTGTTTGAAGGGGCGACTTCATGCGGCAGCGGTCACAGCAGCCCCTCGCTCTCGCGGATTACACTTTCATTCATGACCATCAGCCGCCGTAAGTTCATTGCCACCGCCGCCGTTTCTCTTGCTGCAACCCGCCTTCGTGCACAGGGTCACGCTACAGCGCAGGTCACCTTCACTATTCCGGCTGAGGCCACAGGTCCACACATGCCAGCGGACTTCGTCGGCCTTTCCTATGAGGTTCAGCAATTGACCGACCCCAGCTTCTTTGCAGCAAGCAACATCGGCTTAATCGGCCAATTCAAGGCTCTGTCGCCGCACGGTGTGTTGCGTCTCGGCGGCAACACCAGCGAGTTTGCGTGGTGGAAGCCCACGCCCGATTCTCCTGAGCCCGAGCACCCTAAGACTCGAGAGGTGGAAGGTGAGCCCAAAGCCCAGTATTACCCTGTAACTGCGGAAGCTATTCGTAACTTGGCAGGCTTTCTCAAAGCCACTGGATGGACCTGCCTCTACGGCATCGGCATGGGAACCAACACGCCGGAGCGTGCCGCGGAAGAAGCCGCGTTCGTGGCAACCACCCTCGGCCAAAACCTGCAGTACTTTCAGATTGGCAACGAAGTGGATCTGTTCGGGCATCACTTGCGAGATCCAAAAACCTGGTCCGCAAAAACTTATCTGGATGAATGGCTCACCCTCGCCCGCGCCGTCAGCGCCCGCGTTTCGGGGGCAAAGTTCGGCATGCCGGATGTCGCGGGGAATGTAGGGTGGCTCACGGAGATTGCCGATCAGTGGCCCTCGATCCAGAACCCGCCCCACGTCACCACGCTGTCGCACCATTATTATTTTGGAGGCCCCGCCACCAACCCGGATGTCAACATTCCAAGGCTGCTGAACCCCGCAACCATGGCCAAGGTCCAAAAGACTGCGGATACGGCGACAGCCGCGGCCAGCAAGATGGATGCACGTGTGCGCATGACTGAAGGGAACACCTGCTATCGCGGCGGCAAGCCCGGAGTCTCTGACGTATTCGCTGCCGCGCTATGGGCAGCGGATTATTCGCTCCTGCTCGCCGCCAATAACTATTCCGGAGTCAATCTGCACGGCGGCAGCGGCAAATCCGTCGCCAACTCCGTCGGAGGTTTTCTCCCCGGCGACGTCCTTCTTCATGACGCGGGTGCGACCCCGGAACAGATCGCGACGCACCCCCACCCTTTCTATACTCCTATTGCCACCTTCGGCTCGGAATACGTATTGCAACCGGTAGCCTACGGCCTCAAATTTGCAGGATCCTTCAGCGGCGCATCCTTTTTCGCAGGCGACTTCACCGGACAGCTTCAGGCCGCCGGAGTCGATGCCACCGCTTACGCCGCTTCACTTCCCGGTGGCGGGGTCGCAGTCATCGTACTCAACAAGGACGCCGAGAAGAACGTCGAAGTAACCCTGGACTTTGGGAAGGGAAGAGCCGGCGCGGTCAAAACCGAAACACTGCACGCGCCCTCGCTCGAAAGCCGCGAAGCGAATATCAGCCCTTTATCGCAGGCCCCTTTCCTGAAAGATGGCAAGCACAGCATAACCATTCCTCAGGCAAGCGGTATCCGCCTGACCGTGAGTTAGAGCATGCCCGCCTAGGAGAACCGGGTCACCTTCCATAGGCGTGACCCGCACACCGCGGCAGACACAACCAGCACCGCCCCAAGCGTCCAAAGCCACGCTGCATTCATAAGCAGCGGAGGAACCCGCGCATTCACGCCGAGATAAACAAACACCCCCGCCGCCGCAGCCAGAATCGCATAGTCCCACCAACCCCGTGCATCCTGGTCGCCGCGCGCTTCTGACCCCCTGTAAGCCTCAAGCACCCGCGTAGAATCCAATCCATAGCGCGAGCACTCCCGCTCCAGCGCCTGCTTCGTGGACGCGTACTCGCGCTCGCTCGCAATTGCGGTGCTCACAGCGACCGCCCCCAGAATCATCACCACGGACCCCGCCACCACCAGCAGCCTGTGCGCGGCATTCGCATGCGCCAGCTCTCCAAACACCAGCGCGCCCCACGCCAAACCCCATAGCTGATTCGTATTCGAGAGCGGGATCGCCCGCCCTATCCCCAGGTACTTGGTCGCGAATTGCTGGCACAAGTCCCCAATCACCCAGACAAACCCGCCGAGAAACAGCCAGAACAGCAGGTGCTTGATCTCAGGCGAATGAAAAATCGCCGCCTTCGTTCCACCATCCAGTGCCAGCACCAGCGCAAAGCAGGTTCCCAACTCTCCAATCGTAAACACCGTCACAAACGACAGTGGATTCATCCCGCTGATATAAGCCTTGCGGTAAGGGATATACATTGTCCCCCACAGCAAACTTGCGCCCGCCGCTGCCAGCACGCCGCTTAGCGCTCGTCCCCCATGCGCGCCGCTATTGCCATGAATCGTACTGAATCCCAGCATCACCGCGGCCGCTACAATCGCCAGCGCGCCCACCACCACCTTGGCCACATTCCGCGCGCTCGCACCCTTCAACTCGCCAAACAGCAACCGACCCCACAAAATCCCCACCAGCGAATTCGTATTCCACAGCGGGAACGCAATCGTCAGCCCCACATCGCGAATCGCGAAAACCGTAAGCGTGTTGGCCACAGCCCAAAGCATCCCCGCCAGAATTGCATTCAGGATCAGGTGCTTGTTCCGTCGCAGGTCTGCGAACACATACCGCGTCCCCTTCAGCAGCGTGGGAACTGTCCACCGCGCCGTGAATACCCCAGCCACCATGCACAGCGAAATGGCATAAGGCGACAGGCCCGAGTTCACCAGCTTGGTCGGAGCCTCCGCTGCTCCAAGCCATACGCCTGCCGTTAGCGCGCACACCACACCGAGGCCGTGTCCGCTTCCGTGCGTCTCCGGTTTTCTGATCGCCATTCCGGTCATCGTGCCTTTCGTGTCCATAGGTGCATTGGTCAGTGTCTGATGAATCACAAAAACCCTGCAAAAAATGAATCAAAAGGGCCTTTTTTTGAGCAGTTTTTGAGCGAAAAGGCGCGTTTTTCTGGATGATAAGTTTACTGATTGGTACATGGGTAGATTTGCAAATCATTCATTTCATGGATGTTGCTTGGAACTACCCGGCCGGAGGGGATGTTTTCCCCGGGGGGAGGGGGTGGGTAGCGCATGTTTTTAACGGTCCGAGGGCACCTGAAAGGCTCTGCCTATGGATTTGAATGAGGTGATCCCAATTCCCATTTTGCCTCTTCAGAGCGAATAAATCGGCAAACCACCCGGTGTGAAGATTACCTTGGCTATTCATTGGCATCGGCTTCGGTGTATCCCTTGTTTTTCGAATCGCTAGTGCAGCGTGATCAGCAGCGCGAGCCCGATGCAGAATACGATCAACGGGACAAGGAAGTGGCTGTCCGTAAGAACTGCAGCGGCTTTTCGGCGGTATGTCATTTGCGTACCGATTCTCGCATAACGGGCTCAACCCCTGCGACGCTCGAACCATGCACCAAAATGCTGTACCCTCGATAAAGCATCCCTTGATCGGAACCCTATCTTGACTCCCATTTCCATTTCATCCCCGCGCCCGTTTTATCATCCAACACCCGGCAGTTCGCTCTCCTGCGGCAAGGTCTCGCTTGAAGCCCTCGCCAAGCGTTACGGCACTCCGCTCTACGTCTACTCCGGCGACCAGATGGTCGAGCGTCTCAACCTCTTTCAGCGCGCGCTTGCGGGCCGGGAACACCTGGTCTGCTACGCGGTCAAGGCCAACTCCGCCCTCGCGGTCCTCAAGCTGCTCGCCGCCCACGGCGCCGGTTTCGATATTGTCTCCGGGGGCGAACTCGAGCGCGTTCTAGCAGCAGCGCCTGAGGCTCTGGACCGCGTCGTCTTCTCCGGCGTTGGCAAAACCACCGCCGAAATCGACCTCGGCCTCAAATCCGGCATCCTTCAGTTCAACGTCGAGAGCGAAGCCGAGCTTGCCCTGCTCGCCGCCCGCGCGGCAAAGTACAAAACCAAAGCCCGATTCGCCCTGCGTGTCAACCCTGACATCTTTGCCGACACGCATCCCTACATCTCCACCGGTCTGCGCGAGCACAAATTCGGCATTGACATCCGCCAGGCCGCTCGCATTTATAAAAGCGTTGCCAATCATCGCTGGCTTCAGGCCTATGGCGTCAGCGTTCACATCGGCTCCCAGATTCGCTCGGCCGATCCCTTTGGCGCAGCCATGCAACGCGTCAGCAAGCTCGTGGCTGGGCTCCGCCGCGACGGCATCATTCTTCAGGCCATCGACGCCGGCGGCGGCCTGGGCATCGACTACCATGGCGGCCCGTTCGATGCCGCTGCCAAAGTCGCCGAATATGCAGCTGCACTTGAGCACGCCTTAGGCAACTTCGAAGGCCGTCTCCTTCTCGAACCGGGTCGTTTCCTCGTCGCCCAGGCCGGCGCTCTCGTCGCCCGCGTCCTCCAGGTGAAGCGCAACGGCAAAAAAGCCTTCGTCATTACTGACGCCGCCATGAACGATCTCATCCGCCCCGCCCTCTATCAGGCTCACCACGACATCGTCCCCATTCGTCTTCGCGCCGGCAGACCGCGAACCGTCGACGTAGTCGGTCCCGTCTGCGAAACCGGCGACTTCTTTGCCCGCGACCGCAAGCTTCCGCCCATCGCTTCCGGCGACCTCATCGCCCTGCTCGACGCCGGCGCTTACGGCATGGCTCAAACCTCCAACTACAACACCCGCCCTCGTGCCGCGGAAGTGCTTATCGAAGGCTCAAAGGCGCGCCTAGTCCGCCGCCGGGAAACGATTGCTGACCTCCTCGCTCCTGAAATCCTTTGAGATTCGCGGCTACTCACCATACTGGAATCGCGCTATCATCACAACATGAGCAGCACTCTTGAGTCCCGCATCACCATCGAGCCCGGCAAGCGCTCCGGCCAGCCGTGCATCCGCGGCTTGCGCATTACTGTTTGGGATGTGCTGGGTTGGCTCGCCAGCGGTGCTACGCAGGAACAGATTCTGGAGGACTATCCCGATCTCGAACCTGCTGACTTCCAAGCGGTGTTTGACTTCGCCGTCAAGATGGGGCGGCGTGTCGCGTTTTGAAGCTGCTCCTTGATGAGAATCTTTCGCCGCGGCTACTCCGCCAGATTGGCGACCTGTTTGCGGACTCACTTCACGTCCGCACCGTGGGTCTGAAGCAAAAGCCAGATAGGGATATTTGGGAATTCGCTCGTGTCAATGGATTCACAATCATCACTCCCTATGCGGATTTCCATTGATGGCGGTTGATCGTGGCGCACCTCCGAAAGTTATTTGGTTGCGGGAATGCGACTACGCGACAGAAATCGCCGTGAAACTACCGCCGACCTGCTCGCCCCGGAGAAGGTGTGACACTTGTCAAAGTGTCTTAAGGCTCTCCGGCCAGTTCTGTCAGCAGCGCTATCTTCTCAATAGCACTGGAGGCATGCTGTGCGTTACTCAGTTCAGAACTGGTTTGCCGCAGCAATCATGTTATTGTTCATCGTTTTCTTATCGTCCCATGCTGCGGCGCAGGGGACTTCAAACAAGGAAAGCGATAATGGTTGCGCTCCGCTTGTTCGCAAGCATCGCATTTTTCACCGACTAATTTGGTCAGGGATCTTTCCGGGTGAAGGCGGATTCATATCAGACCCCCACTGTCTGGCATCTGATCAGATGGCATTTTCGAAGCCAGCATTAAAGCTTCTCGGCTCTCCCAATGCCACCTACGAAGTGATGGACGTAGACCCCTTTTTCAATGACGACTCCTCAGAGATTGTGCTCCTGATTAGGGCAGGAGGAGACCTGTTTGAATACTCATTCGATTTTCCCAAGAGGCAAAATTCTCAAGCGGTGCTGGCAATGCCGGGTTTACCAAGCGCAAGAATATTTCCATACAGAGGCAAGTTGGCAGTGCTGGCCGACTTTTCCGGGCCCGCGAAGGGCGCGTATCTGCTTGAGTTACCACTGCGGACGACCGCGCATTTAGGCAGGATTCCGATTAATACTCCCGAATTCGATGAGATCGCACTAGAGTTCAAGACCATCGGTCTAGATACTTCCGTGAAGGATCAGTTCTGTAAAACCACGAATGACTTTGCAGCATTCTACGAACGACACGCCGGTTCATGTGATTGGTCACCCGAAATCTACGCAGTCAATCGCGCAGTGCATGATTACGACTTCTTTTGGAAGCAGAATTAGGCTGGAAAGGGTCTTCGCCGTCAACTTGCGAGTTTCTCTTTCGTGTCGCGTTTCGATTTTGGCGTCTCCTGCCCCAACTTCTGAAACTCCCCCGCCCCCCGCCTCGTCCTGTTAATGTATCTCGCGGAGGATTTTTATCATGCAAATGGGGTTGAAGGCAGCGTGTGCCTTGGCCATGACCGTGCTCGTTTTCGGGTTGGCCGCCACAGTTCATGCGGACTCGCTGACAGTGAAAACAGAGCAAGGCAAAGCCACAGGCAAAACCATCAACGACGGTAAAGTCAAAGCGTTTCTCGGACTGCCCTACGCAGCCCCTCCGATCGGCGATCTGCGCTGGAAGGCGCCCGAGCCGCCCGCCAAGTGGAAGGGCGAGCGCGACGCCACCAAATTCGGCGCTCACTGCGCGCAGAACCACGTTTTTGACGACATGGTCTTTCAGGATGCCGGTCCCAGCGAGGACTGCCTCTTCCTGAACGTCTACGCGCCCGCGGACGCCACCGCTAAAAGCAAGCTCCCTGTCATGTTCTGGATTCACGGCGGCGGCTACTCCGGCGGCGGCAGCAGCGAGCCGCGCCACAATGGCGACTTCCTTCCGCTCAAAGGCGTAGTTCTGGTCACGATCAACTACCGCCTTGGCATCTTCGGCTTCCTCGCTACGTCCGACCTGGCCAAAGAAGGCAACGGTGCAGCAGGGAACTATGCCCTCATGGACATGATCGCCGCCCTCCAATGGGTCAAAGCGAACATCAAGAACTTCGGCGGCGACGCTGACAATGTAACCATCTTCGGTGAGAGCGCCGGCTCCTTCGCCGTCAGTACCTTGATGGCGGTGCCCTCGGCCAAAGGCCTCTTCGCAAAAGCCATCGGAGAAAGCGGAGGCGCCTTCAGCGATGTCCTCCCCATGGATACGCTCGAAGCGCGAGAGAAAAAGGATGACGAGTTTGTTGCCACACTCGGCGTCAAGTCGCTGGCGGAGTTGCGCGCGTTGCCCACCGACAAGATTCTGGATGCCGTGAAGGCCAAGCGCGGCGGCTTCTCGTCTGATGTTGACGGCAAGCTGCTCACTCAGCCGGTGCCGGAAACCTACGCCGCTGGCAATCAGGCGCATGTGCCGCTCCTGGCTGGCTGGAACCGCGACGAGGGCAGCTTCCTTGGTAACGGCATGACAGCAGAAAAATGGAAAGGCATGGCTGCGGGAATGTTCAAAGATCGCTCCGCCGAGTTCCTCTCCATTTATCCGGGAGCCACAGACGAGGAGGCAGTCGAATCCGCAGGAGCTTTCGGCGGCGACTCCTTCATCGCCTTCAGCACCTGGAAGTGGCTCGAAGCACACCGCAAAACAGGTGACTCACCCGTCTACCGCTATCACTTCGAGCTGCGCGCGCTGCCCAGCAAATACCACCCCGGCACCTTTGCCTTCCACTCTGACGACATCGAGTACGTCTTCGGCACCCTTGATACCCGTCCTGGCGAAACCGTTCGTCCGGAAGACCGCAAGCTGAGCGATGAGATGATGAGCTACTGGACCAACTTCGCCAAAAACGGCGATCCCAACGGACCCGGCCTGCCAACCTGGCCGAAGTACGGTGCGGATGACGCGCTAATCCATCTCAACGACCCCATCACCGCAGGCCCGGATACCCTCCGTGCCCGCTACGAATTCCTGCTGAAAGGAATGCCGCCGATGCACTTCTAACGCAAGCAAACAAGGCACAAACGCAAAAGAGCCGCCCCGAAGGCGGCTCTTTTTGCGTTAAAATGATTCAGAGCTAGCGGCTAACCCCGGCGGCCGCGGCAAACCCATCCACCTGCGGAGGAGGAATTGTGCTCACCGGCGGCGGTGATGCAAACGTCGAATTCTTCGCGTTAATCGCCGTCGAGTAATCCGGCCCCAGTCCCAGTTTCAGCAATGCCCGCGAGTCTGGCATCAGCTTGGTCTGCCAGCCCTGGTCGGCCTGGTACTTCTGCATCGCCGCCTCAGTCGTGGCGTCCCATTTTCCGTTGGCTTCGGTGGTCAGGTAGTGCGCGCGGATCAGTGCCTGCTGAATCTCAGTTACGCGAGCCGGATCAATGGCTTGCTGTCCGTGCAGCCGGTGCGATCGCGACGTAGCCCTGTGCAGTGAATGTGTGCGGCCAGCGGAGGAGGTTCGATGCGTGTGTGCGGCAAAAGCCGGAACGGCGGCCAATACGGCCAAAAGCGAAAGTGCCAGACTTGCTCGGAATGAAAGCATGCTGGTTCAACCTCATTTAAGAGCAGATTTTCTAAGACCAAGTTTTCCGGAACCGATCTTTAAACCTTATCGGATGTCCCGCATTGTGACAAGAAAAAAAGCGGTCCCGATTCGGAATTTGTGCGCAGATTCGGGAAGAACGCCGGCTTCGGGAACTCGTTCCAGCGACTGTACCTTGTGGCTGAAAATCCTGAATTCCCTAAGCCGGCATCCTCGCGCGTTACTCTAGCGTTCCGCCCAGGTAATTGATTCCATTGCCCGGATGCCGCGGATCAACCACCTCAAATACCACGTCATCGCCGACTTTCAGCTTCCCGACCACGGCGTCGTACTGGTCCTTCGTGCCTGTCGGCTGCTTGTTGATCCGGATAATCACCAACCCGGGCTCAAGTCCCTGCAGGTCCGCAAATGAGCCGGATCGCACAGACTGCACCACAACTCCGGAGATATGCAACTTCGCCGCTGTGGCTTGGGAAACCTCGCGAACCACCAGTCCCAGCTTGGCTTCGCCCGCATCGCCCTTCTCGTCCGGTCCAGCTTCGGCCTGGTCGTTGCCCTGCTCCGCGAATACCTTGTCCAGGTCGCCGATCGTTACTGTCGTGTCCCCTGATTTTCCATCGCGCACGTAGCCCAGTCGGATGCTGCTTCCCGGCCTGCGGCTCGTGATCTCGTTCACCAGGTCGTCTCCATCCTTGATGGGCCGCCCATCGATCGTCGTGATAATGTCGCCCACCTTGATGCCGCCCTTTTCAGCCGGACCGCCGGGCTGAACCTGCTGCACCAGTACGCCGGCTTTGAAGCCGTAAACGCGATTCACTGCGCCGGAAAGCCCCTGGTTGAAGCGGATGCCGATCGATCCGCGTGTTACCTTGTGCCCCACACTAATCAGGTCGTTGTAAACATTCGCCACGGTATTCGACGGCATTGCGAAACCAATACCCTGGTAGCCGGCCGATTGGGTATAGATCGCCGTGTTCACGCCAATCACATCGCCGTTCATATTCAAGAGCGGACCACCGCTGTTGCCCGGGTTGATGGCCGCGTCCGTCTGGATAAAGTGCTGGAACTCGCCGCTCGCGCCCTTTTCAATCGTTCGGTTCTTGGCGGAAATAATGCCCGCGGTCACCGTTTGCGCCAGCGCGAACGGGCTCCCGATCGCCTCCACCCAGTCTCCCACCTGTGAAGTATCGGAGTTACCCAGCTTCACGGTCGGCAGCGGTGTGCTGGTATCAATCTTGATCACCGCAAGGTCCGTCGACTTATCCACGCCGATTACCCGCGCCGGCCGGCCCTGGTCTTGATTGTCGGGATCCGTAGAAAGCTTCACATAAATCTTGTCGGCCTTTTCAATCACGTGGTTGTTCGTGATGATGTAGCCCTTGGGGTCCACAATGAAACCCGATCCAAGCGATTCGCGAACCTGCCCGTCGTCCCCGCCTTCCTGGTCCGGTGCCTGACCGCCAAAGAAGTGGTTGAAAAAGTCCTGGAAGTTGCCTTGACCCTGGCCTTGGTCGTCATCCTGGTCGTCGTCGCCGGGATTCTGCGGATTCGGCATCGCACGCCCGTGCGGAGGTCTCCGTCCCTTGTTCTCAGATTGCTTTGGCAGAGTCTCCGTGTTGATGTTCACCACCGCCGGGCCAACCTGTTTGGCTATCCTCACAAACTCGTTGGGAGCCACGCTGGAGTTGACTACGGTCAACGGAGAGGCATCGGCGCTTGGATTCTGCTTCGCCTGTCCGCGGACGCCGTGCGCCAGGAAAGAACCGGCCACTACCGTAACCGAAAGGGTAGCAAGCACCAAAAAGACTGTAGCGAGCCGGCGCGTGCGCAGCCGTTCAAAAAGCGAGTTCATGAGTTCCGTAACCTCGTCGGGGGTAACCTGCCCTGCGGCAGGACGATTCAATGCACCAACTATCAGTATAGCCAGTCGCGGGCAAACCCGTCAGGCATCACCACATCTTGCGCCTGCCCCTCGTTGGATGCTGGGATCCCGCAAGGTGCGGCCTGGCGCAAGGCGATCAAAACGGGGCGCAATCCAAAAAGAAGCGCCCGCTTCTATAGACGGAAACCTGTCCAAAGAGACGCAGAAACAACGTGGTAACATCCCTCATGGGTCTCCCCAGCCGCAAAAACCAGTTCTACGCAACTGCCTTTCTGGCAGCGGCATGCGTCGGGCAATTCTGTACCGCACAATCGACTGTTCCTCCGCCACCCAGTCCCAGTCCCAGCCCCAGCATTTTTGACCGCCTCAACGCCATGATGGCTGGAGGCAAGAGTGCGTGGACCCCGGAGCAGCTCGCCACCATGGAACGCCTCCGCGAAGCTGCCCTCAAGGACCCCTACGCCCTCAACGAACTGCGCCATCTTACAAACAACATCGGTCCGCGTCTCAGCGGCTCGCCCCAGGCTCAGCAGGCAGTCGACTACGTCGGCGACGAAATGCGCGCTCTCGGAGCCACGGTAACCAAGGAAAATGCGACCGTCCCACACTGGGTTCGCGGCGTTGAAACGGCCGAGGTCACCTCCTGGCCCGGCCAGACCCCCGGAACCACCCAAAAGCTCGTCCTCACTGCGCTCGGCGGAAGCGTAGCCACGCCCGCTGAAGGCC
Source organism: Occallatibacter sp. (assembly GCA_049514915.1). Lineage (GTDB taxonomy): Bacteria > Acidobacteriota > Terriglobia > Terriglobales > Acidobacteriaceae > Telmatobacter. Next base: position 19,284 of record JBEKUP010000017.1, read on the forward strand.
TTACAGCTGAAGTCGTTGTGGTTGACAACTGGAACCAACTCCACGCACTTCCCCCGGGTGCGGTGAATGGCAAAATCCTGCTCTTAAACCACAAGTTCGACAAGGAGCTCGCGGCCCAGGGCAAAGGCCTCGATGCCTACGGCGCAGGCGTGATCTATCGCGGAGCAGGACCCATTGCCGGCGCCGCCGTGGGCGCCGTTGCCGTGCTCGTCCGCTCCATCGGCGGTGCAGATTTCCGGCTCCCGCATACTGGCCTCACCATGTACACCGATGGCGTGCCTAAAATTCCAGCCGCGGCCCTCTCCGCCGAAGATGCCGACCTGCTCAAAGACCTTGCCGCACAAGGCCCCGTTCGCCTCCATCTCACTCTCACCCCGCAGACCCTTGCTGACGCGCCGAGCTTCAACGTGATCGCCGACTGGAAGGGAACTGAGCACCCCGAGCAAGTCGTCATCGTCTCCGGGCATCTCGACTCATGGGACCTCGGCACCGGTGCAATCGACGACGGTGCCGGCGTGGTCGTTTCCATGCAGGTCATTCACCTCCTCAAGGACCTCGGCATTCATCCCCGCCGCACCGTGCGCTTCATCGCCTGGATGAGCGAGGAAGAAGGTTCTCAGGGCGCTGCAGCCTACATGGCAGAACACGCCGGCGAAGCCATGAACCACATTGGCGCCATCGAGAGCGATCTCGGCTGCGACCACCCGACTGGCATTTATTACTCCGGCAAGCCCGCACTCGGTCAGTGGCTCCGCCCCATCTCGCAAGTCCTCGACCCCATTGGGGCCGAGACCCTCGTCGAAGCGCCGGAAACCGGCGAAGACATCGCTGGCCTCACCGAAAAAGGCGTACCCAGCTTCGCCCCCGTCCAGGACAGCCGCTATTACTTCAACTACCATCACACCGCCGCTGACACCTTCGACAAGGTCGATCCCCGACACCTGAATGAGAACGCCGCAGTAATGGCCGTCCTCGCCTACGCCCTCGCCGACTCCGCCGACCCCGCTCCACGCTAAACCCAGTTGCAAATCACTCCGCAGATTTCACTCAATTTCAGTTGCTAATTCTCAGAAATCGTGGCATCTTGTATAGGCATCTTACGAAAGGACGTCCCATGGCTCTTTTCAATAACAAAACGCGAAACGGGCAGACCCAGCCGGTTCTTTGGCTAGGCAGCGCGGCGTCCCTTCGGCCCTTCTAGCCGATTCCGGCGCACTCCCGCAAAGCTTCGCAAGTTTTGCTCTCCCGCTTTAGCAGGCCTGCGTTCGCGCAGAGTCCAAGCCGCACGAACGCAACCATTGATCGCGATTCCGTCGCTGCCTCTGTGCGCTCTCCTGCTTAGGCTCACCGGCCGTCGCGAGCGAACGCCACTTGTGTCTTGCGGCGCTTGAATACATGCCCGTCGGGATCACCGCAATTGTGGTGAAACCCTTGTTGTGTGCCACAAATCCGGCAGAAGCCGGTTAGAAGAGTTTTCAGATGTTCGACCTTTTGAAGCACCTACTTGATGGCCAGAATCAGTTTGCTTCTGGCGGCTTGCTGCTGATGATGATCGGCAGCATCGGGGTATTCCTGCGCTCGCTGCCTGAACACCTCTGGGACTGGCTCGTAGAGCAGACCACCATGACCGTCACTGTCAAGGACGACGATGAGGCCTTCACCTGGGTGAAGGAGTGGTTCCTGGAACAGGAATTCCTCAAGCGCATCCGTAACGTGGACCTGGACACCTCGCTACGCGGAGCGGAGATTGCGTTAATTCCCGCGCCGGGCACGCACTGGTTCTTGCGCGGCCGACGGCCCTTTCATGTGTCGTTCTATCGTAGTGAGGACACCAAGGGAAGAAGCCAGCGCCGCGTTGAATCTCTCACGTTGAAGACCATCGGCAGAGACCAGCGGATCATCAAGACCTTTGTTGCGGAGGTGGTGGCTTGCCAGCATCGCAAGAGGCGCACGTCTTCTTATCTCTATCTGTATGACGAAGGCTGGGACAGTGTCGCAGCGTACTCTCCCCGGCTCATTGAGTCGGTACTTTTGAAGCCCGGTGAGAAGGAACATCTGATGCAGGATATCGAGCGGTTCCGCGCTTCGCACGAGCGCTATAGACGGCTGGGCGTGCCCTATCATCGCGGCTACCTTCTCTATGGGCCACCAGGCACCGGAAAGACGTCGCTTGTTTCGGCGTTGGCCGCGAAGTTTGGCATGTCGATCTATGTCGTCAACCTTGCGGAGATGAATGACCGGACTTTAAAGAATGCAATGAACTGGATTCCGGAAAACTCGGTGATTCTGTTTGAAGACATCGATTGCATGAAGACCGCGGCGCGACGCCTTGAGATTGACGAAAAGCAAGTATCGAACGATGGGACAATGAAGACTACCGTTGCCGCCAAAAGCTCGGATCAGGGAGGCATCAGCCTTTCCGGCCTGTTGAATGTGCTCGACGGTTTCAGCGCTCCGGAGAACGTGATTTACGTGATGACCACGAACGACGCCGATTCAATCGATCCGGCGCTGCTGAGGCCGGGACGCATCGACTACAAGCTGTTTCTGGGGCCGGCGTGTGAGTCACAGAAAGTCGCGCTTTATCGCAGGTTCTTCCCGGAAGCGTCTGAAAGCGACGCCAGTGAGTTTGCTCAGGCGCACTGGGCCGACACGATGGCAGAGTTTCAAGGGCTCCTGCTGGCTCTTGAAGAGGAATGTTCTTCGAGCGAACTGGTATCGATTCGGAACTGAACGGCGGAAAGGGGTGCGTCACCACCCCTTTCCGCACCTATCTCAATCTGCTATCTTCAGATTGCGCAAAAGGGCGCATCCGGTCCGCGGAAAGGACAGAAGTCCACCTGCAGAAACACAATCTCCCGAACTGACTTTCAGCCCTCAATATGCGGACCTGGGCACACGAAAGGAAGTTCGTCATGCCGGTGCGACCCCTCCCGTCCAATCCCAGCCTCGACCACCTCAAGCATCAAGCAAAAGACCTGCTAAAAGGGCATGCTGCGCGCGACCTGCAGGCGGCTCAGAGGATCAGAGAGTTTCATCCAACGTTCAAGGTTGCCGGTGACGCCGAAATCTTCTCCGCTGGATTCAGGCTCGCGGATGCTCAACTCGCAATTGCTCGTGAGTATGGGTTTCCAAGCTGGACACGTTTGAAATCTCACGTTGAAAAACCGATATCATCCAATCGACTGAAGCTGCCGCACCACGAGCGCATCGAAGATCCACTTTTTCGCCAAGCCGTGAATCTCCTGGATGCTGGGGATATAGATGGTTTGCAGGCACACCTCAAACAACATCCGGATTTGGTCCATCAGCGGGTTGTTTTCGAAGGTGTAAATTACTTCCGCAACCCGACGCTATTAGAGTTCGTGGCCGAGAATCCGATTCGCCATGGCACATTGCCCGGCAACATCGTTGCCATCGCCAAGGCTATCGTTGATGCGGGTGCAGAACGATCCGCGTTGAACGAAGCGTTGGGTCTCGTCTGCTCCGGCCGCGTGCCGCGTGAATGCCGTGTGCAGCTGCCTTTGATCAATCTGTTGTGCGATCAAGGGGCCGACCCCGAGGGCGCGATGATGTCAGCCCTCGGTCACGGCGAGTTCGAAGCCGTCGCAGCCTTGGTTCTTCACGGTGCCAAGCTCGACCTGCCTGCAACGGCCGCGCTAGGCCGCGCTGAGGACTTTCGTGGACTGCTTCCGTTCGCAAGTTCAGGCGATCGCCATTGTGCTCTCGCTCTCGCATCGCAGTTCGGTCATGTCGAGATCGTCAAGGCCCTGCTCGATGCTGGCGAAAACCCAAACCGCTATAACCCTGTAGGCTTGCATTCGCATTCCACGCCCCTGCACCAGGCCGCCCTCGCCGGACATGATCAACTCGTACGCCTTCTCGTCGAACGCGGCGCGCAACTCGATATGAAAGACATCCTCTGGCAGGGAACTCCCGCCGACTGGGCGGCCCACGCAGGACGCACCGAGCTGGAGGCGTGGCTCCGCGCACAGCAAGATACAAAGCCCTGACCGGTCATCAAGTTGGCAGCGGCAAGGTTTTCCGTGGAATGGCTAATGGCACTGCCTCGCAAATTCAGCAACCGTCTTCGCGAAAAGCTTCGGCCCCGTAATCATCGCCGAATGTCCTTGCCGCGGCATTTCCGCTCGCCGTGCTTCCGGAATCGCGGCCAACACAGCGTCTGCACCCTCGCGAAGCCACGCCGGGCTTTCTGAGCCTGTCAACACAAGCACCGGTGCTCTCACGGCTCTCACGTTTTCCATCTCCAGCCGCTCTTCCCAAAGCATCCAGTCATGCGGTACCGCCTCCGCCACACCGCACAGATGCTCCCATCCAGGGCTGGCTTCCATCTCCGCAATCTCCGCTTCGGACATCCCCACAGATTCCCGCATCGCAACGCGAATCACCTCGTCGTAATCCCCCGCATCGAGCAAACATCGTATGGTGTTCAGCACTTCAGGCGCAGGCCGCTCGCGCGCTCCCTCAATTACAAATGCCGGTTCATACAACATCAGGCTCATTAGATTCTCTGCGCGCATTGCCGCCTTCAACGCCAGTATCCCGCCCGCTGAGTGGCCCACCAGGTGCACCGGTTCTCCAATGGCATGCAGCATGGCGACAACGTCTTCAACCTCTCGCTTCACAGAATAGGGCAGGGAATCGCCGCTCCCACCGCGGCCGCGGCGGTCGAACGTGTACACCGTAAAGTATTGCGCGAGCTGCGGAACCACAAAGTACCACGCAAAGTGATCGCAAATACCGCCGTGGACAAGGAGCATCGGCGGCCCGGCCCCCTCCCGCCAGAAGGCAATCTTCGTTCCATCCGCAGATGTGATGGTACCCATCATCCTTTGAGATTCCCGCTCGCTTCTTCCTTGGTCGAGCCCTTCCTCGCATTCACACTCCGCAAACTGCGTGAAGAACCCTCAGTGCCCTTTGTGCTTTCAACCCCATACGCCCGCCAAAACGACTTTGCCGCCTCGCCTCCAAAATCGAAAGGCTCCGGATGGGACTCCTTGTGGAAGACGTGTCCATAAAGCACCGGGCCCAAAAGCAGCGCCATGGCCGCATCCATCTGCAGCGTTGCCGGTAGTTGCGACCGTTTCATCCCTCGCCGCAAAATCTTCTTCAGCGCGACGCGCGACGGTTCCATCACTCGATGCCGCCACGCCTCGCCAAACTCGCGGTGTACTGCCGAATACGCAATCATCGTCGGCATCATCCGCTCTCTTGCTCCGTCGAACTGATCGGGAGGTCTGCGCGTCAGCACCGTGGTCAGGTCCTTGCACACGTCGCCCGTGTCCACGTCTTCCGGGTCGCGGTCCAACCCGTTCACCATCAGCATTACGTCGATCAGAAGAACTTCCTTATTGGCCCAGTGGTTATAGATTGTGGCCTTACTCACGCCGGAAGCCTGGGCAATCGCGTCCATGCTCGTCGCGTCTATTCCGCGTTCTCCAAACAGTTCCAGCGCGGCCCGCAGAACTCGTTCGTGCGCTTCCTGGCTGCGTGGTCTTACCATCGCCTAAATCTCAATCTTCGAGAACCGGTACGCTCCAAAAACCAGCAGGACCGCACCGACCCCAATCAGCACCGCCAAATCGGTTGACGTGCCGAATGCCGGCTGAAACGCCGCGCGGCTTATCAGCACCGAACGCATACCGTCGATCCCGTATGAAAGTGGATCGAGCGCCGTCACAAACGTCAGCACCTTCCCCTGGTTGCTCAGCGGGAACATGGCCCCGGAAAGAAAGTAAATCGGCATCACCAGAAAATTCATGATGAGTTGAAACCCCTGCATGTCCTGCAGGCTCGAGCCGATCGCCACGCCCAGCGCGGAAAACAGCAGCGCGATCAGAACCATGAATCCCATCGCAAGCGGCAGAGCATAAATACTTACCGGCCGAAATCCCGCCACCATGCAGATAATCGTCACCAGCAGTCCCTGGATGATGGCCGTCGTCGATCCGCCAAGCGTTCGCCCAATCATGATCTGAATGCGTGGGACCGGCGCCACCAGCGTCTCTTTCAAAAATCCGAACTGCCGATCCCACAACAGCCCGAGGCCCGAAAAAATCGAAGAAAACAACACTGACATCCCGATCACGCCGGGAGCAATGAACTGGAAGTAACTCCCATAGCCCGCGCGCTTGAACACCGGGCTCAATCCGAAACCCAGCACCAGCAGGTACAACATCGGTTGCCCCAGCGAGGCCACAATCTGCGCTCGCGAACGCGTGTACCGCTTCAATTCCCTCAGCCACAAAATGTATATCGCGCTCATCGTTTGCCTCCGCTCCACATCTTGGCAAATTGCCGCATCTGGTCTGCCGAACCAGCACTCTCATCGCGAATGGTTGATCCCGTCAGCTTCAAGAATGCGTCCTCCAGGCTTTCCGTCCCGGTCTGCTCTTTGATTGCCTTCGGCGTGCCCTGCGCCACCAGTTTGCCGTGGTCAATCACCCCGATGCGGTGCGCCACGCGGTCCGCTTCGTCCATGTAATGCGTGGTCAAAAACACCGTCACGCCTTCGGTCTCATTCACTTTCTTCACGTGTCCCCACAACTGGTTCCTGCTCTGCGGATCAAGCCCCAGCGTCGGCTCATCCAGGAAAAGAATCTTTGGCGTGTGCAGAAATCCGCGCGCAATCTCCAGCCGCCGCTTCATCCCGCCGGAGAATTTTTTCACCTGCTCCCCGCGTCGTTCCCATAGCTCAAACAGCTTCAGCAACTCTTCCGCTCGCTGGTGGCGAACCTTGCGCGGAACGTGATAAAGCACGCCATGAATCTCCATGTTCTCCGCCGCAGTCAGATCCCCATCCAGACTTGGGTCCTGAAACACAATCCCGAATCCCTTGCGCGCTTCGTTCTGCTGCGTCTGCGGATTCAGCCCATCCAGCTCAATAGCGCCGCTCGTCGGCTTCAACATCGTCGTCAGCATCTTGATGGTGGTCGTTTTCCCCGCGCCATTGGGCCCAAGGAACGCGAAGATTTCCCCCTGCGCCACGTCGAATGAAATGTCGTTGACCGCAGTGAATGTTCCGAACGTCTTCACCAGGTTCTGCACCTGAATCATGACCGGCCTCCAGATATATGAACCAATACTGAACGGTTTAGTTCAGTTTGTCAACAGTCTCACCTAACGTCCCATCCCTGTCCGCTCAAATCCTTGTAGTTGTTTCGTCCTCAGACCGCTTCCGCAGCCGAAATCCGCCGCAGCTCTTCCACCACTCGCTCCAACTCCCGCACAATCCGGTTCGCCCCCGTCGCGTTGAAAACCGACACCAGTGCATCGAAATACCACATCTGCTCGTTCCGCCCCCGCTTGAATCGTCTCCACACCTCCGGCCCCACGCCGCGATAATCCTCCAGGATCGTCCGCGCGTTATACAGCTTGTCCGCTGCGGAAATCAGCCGTATATCCGCAGGCTCATCCTTGAGCCGCTCAACGTAGCTCTGCTTGCGCTCCAGCCATGATTCCTTGTTACCGGCGTCTCCGGAAAAGCTGTCCGAAAGCCCCTCCACCATGCGCGCCACATTCGCGCCAAAGTTCGCCTCGATATGCGCCAGCCGCGGAAGCCCTCCATGATCTTCCACCGCGTCATGCAGCAGCGCGGCAATCACCATGTCCTCCGTCACTGGGAACTTCACGTGTCCGGCCTCGCCCATCACCATCGCGGCAACCCCCATAAGGTGCGCCATGTAAGGAATCCCGGTTCCCTTGCGCCGCTCGATGTGGACGGTTCGCGCGTAGTCCACCGCGCTCGTAAATCTTGCTGTCAGCTCCAGCTGTTGGGTCTCCATGCTCGCTCCTGTTTTAGATGCCCTCAGTCTCTCCCTGCCCTGCGCCCAAGTCAATCGGAGACGCTCCCGGCAAGTTTCTGCGCTGGGCCCCATCTCCCGCCTCCAGATTATGTGATTGTAAAAAGCTAAACAGCCGCCCTACACCTACCAAGAAGCGACCCAAATCACATCTGCTTGTGATCCTCCTCACATACATGCCCATTGCAGCACCCCTACTGTCACTCTTGAAATCAAGGAATCGCTGAATTGCGTGTTGCAGATCACTTGGAAGGGGTCCGCAGCACATAAATGTGGAGAGAGCTGGATGAGTATGTTGAAGGATGCTGGCCATCTATTCCGATTTGCGGGGCTCTTTGTTCTCGCGTTCCTCGTTTTCCTGGTGGTCCGCCACTTCGTCGTTCCCCCAAGCTTCGGCCAGTACGGTCACTATCGTGGGGCAGCGATAGCTGAAATCGCTTCGCACCCGGTGAAGTTTGCAGGTCATGACACCTGCGAAGGCTGCCACTCCGACGTAGCCGACAAAAAGAACAAAGGCAAGCATGCGCACGTGAATTGCGAAGCCTGTCATGGTGCGCAAGCCAAACACGCCACCGCGGATGATCCTTCAACCGTAAAGCCCGTCCTCCCCGATACCACCGTGCTCTGCGCGCGCTGCCACACTGCCAGCGCCGCCAAGCCCAAGGCCTTCCCGCAGGTTGTGCCTGCGGACCACTCCAACGGAATGCCCTGCGACACCTGTCACCAGCCCCACAATCCAGGCATGGATGCGCCGGCAGCCGATTCCACAGCCAAGCCAGCGGGAAGTGCGAAATGAACATCAACCGCCGTCAAATGCTCATCCTCCTGCCCGCTGCTGCCATCGCCTGGAAGTCCGTTCTGGCCGGCACTCCGGAAGACTCTCCCAACTACAAAATGTCCGATCACTGGTGGGGCATGCTCATTGATATCCCCAAGTGCATCGGCTGCGGCAACTGTGTACGCGCCTGCCAGGCTGAGAACGATGTCCCCGACGGCTACTTCCGCACCTGGGTCGAGCGCTATCACGTCTCTGACTGGGAGATGAAGAACCCGCAGGACATCATGACCAATCCCATGACTGAGCCGCAGGTTATCTCTCCCGATGGCGGCAAGGAAGGTTTCCCGGTCGCCACTGATACCTCTGGCAAGTACTTCTTCGTCCCCAAAATGTGTAACCATTGCGCCGATTCGCCGTGCACCCAGGTCTGCCCAGTCGGCGCAACCTTCGTAGCCCCGGATGGCGTAGTGCTCGTCGATCAGAAATACTGTCTCGGTTGCGCCTATTGCGTGCAGGCCTGCCCTTACGGATGCCGCTACATTCATCCCGAAAAGCGAGTTGCGGATAAGTGCACGCTCTGCTATCACCGCATAACCAAGGGGCTCACAACCGCCTGCTGCGAGGCCTGCCCCACCGGCGCGCGCCAGTTGGTTGATCTCAAGAATCCCAAGGACCCAATCCACGAGTTCCTGAAGACCCACAGCGTCCAGGTGTTGAAGCCTCAGATGGCTACCGGCGCCAAAGCCTTCTACAACGGCCTCGATGGATCGGTCCGGTAACGGTTGGCTGTTAACGGTCATTTGCAATCTGTCGTCAGTAACTTGTCATCCAGGGTGAGCTTTTATGAATGGTGTTGAAGGCTTCATGTATCCCAACGAGATCGGCCTCCAATGGAGCGTGCTGATCGTTCTCTATCCCTACATCACGGGACTGGTCGCAGGCGCATTCATTCTCGCCTCGCTAGTGCGCATCTTCCGTGTCCACGCCATTGAGCCAACCTATCGCCTTGCGCTGCTCACAGCTCTGTCATTCCTGCTCGTCGCGCCGCTGCCGCTGCAACTGCACCTCGGTCATCCCGAGCGCTCACCGGAAATGTACTTCACCCCCCACAGCACCTCGGCCATGGCCATGTTCGGCTACGTCTACCTCTGGTACCTGATGGCCGTCCTGGTTCTCGAAATCTGGCTCGACTACCGCCGCGAAATCGTTCTCCTCTCGCAATCCAGCAAAGGCATTCTGCGCCTCATCTACCGCGTCATGACCCTCGGCTCTTCGAACATCAGTCCGCGCTCGCTCGCCATCGATAACCGCGTCGGCTGGATCGTCACCCTCATCGGCATTCCCTCTGCCTTTCTGCTTCATGGCTATGTCGGGTTCATCTTCGGTTCCATCAAGGCCAATCCCTGGTGGTCCTCGCCCCTCATGCCCGTTGTCTTCATATTTTCTGCCATGGTTTCCGGCATCGCCGGAGTCATGCTCCTCTACATGGCGGTCACCAAGCTACGCAAGCAGCAAATCGACGTGCATTGTGTCGATTCCATTGCCATGTACCTCTTCTACGTTTTCATTATCGATTTCAGCCTCGAGATGCTGGACCTTGTCCATCGCGTCTATGAGGCCGACGAGTCATTCCGCAGCCTCAACTTTCTTGTCCACACCCAGCTCTACATCCCGCACATTGTCGTTCAGATTTTCCTCGGCACACTGACGCCGCTCGTTCTCCTGTTTATCACCCAGGTCGTCAAGCTGCCGGAAATTGTCCGCAAGCGCATGTACGCCGTCGCTGGCAGTCTGGCGCTTATCGGTATCTTCGCCATGCGCTGGAACGTCGTCATCGGCGGACAGTTGTTCTCGAAGAGCTTCCTCGGCTACACGACCTACAAAATGGCACTGGTCACCAAAGAAGGTCTCTTCGTCGCCGTCTTTCTCACACTGTTGCCGCTGTTTTTCTTATGGGTACTCGTCAAACTCCTGCCTCCGTGGCCAGTGAACACCGCCCCCGTAGCCGGAGACTAGCGCCATGCGTGTAACAGTCCGCCACTTCTATCGGGCCGTATAGGAAATAGCTCCTCCGGGTGGAATCATGAATGATCTTCCCGTCACCCTCGACCAACTCACTGCCCGCCTCGAAACCCTCGAGCAGCGTGTCGATCGACTGGAGCATCCCGCACCCGTCGTCACCAAACCCGCCGTACCTTTTGCGCATCCGTCTGACGAGGCTCCATCCACTATCCAGACGGCCGGCCTCTTCTCCATCCTCGGCAGGGCAATGCTCGGCATTGCCGGAGCCTACGTCCTACGTGCCGTTGCCGAGTCCGCCGCGCTCCCACGCATCGCTGTAGCCGCCATTGCCATCGCATACGCCCTCACGTGGATGGTCTGGGCCGCCCGCGTCAAAGCCGGCGCGCTTCCCAGCGTCATTTACGCCGGCACTTCCGCTCTCATCCTCGTTCCCATGGTCTGGGAACTTACGTTGAGCTTCGGCGTCCTGTCTCCATCTCTCGCCGCGGCCATCCTTGCCTTATTCGTGCTCGCCGCTACTGTACTCGCATGGCAGCGCAATCTCACCCCCGTTTTCTGGATCGCCGACCTCTCCGCTGCCATCGCTGCCTTCGCTCTCAGCATTGCCACCCGCCAGTTCATTCCATTCCTCGCCGTGCTGCTCCTCATGGCCATCGTTACGGAGGTCGCTTCCATCCGCAAACACGCCGGCACCCTCCGTCCGTTCGTAGCCGTGGCCGCCGACGTCACTATCTGGGTCTACTTCTTCATCTACTCCGGCCCTCCTTCCGCGCGTGTCGATTACCCCTCGCTCAATGCAGCGTCTCTCCTCGCACCTGCCTGCCTGTTCTTCCTCCTCTATGCCGCCAGCATCGCCGTTCGTGCGGTCATGTTGCGTCATGCCGTCTCCGTTTTTGAAATTCTTCAGTCGGTCGCATCCTTCACCCTCGCAGCATTCGGCATCCTGAGCTTCACGCCCCAATCCGGGTCCCTCGTCCTGGGTTCCGTATGCCTGCTTCTCGCCGCCGTTTGCTACGGCCTGGTCTTTACCATCGCGCGCGGAGAAGATTCAGGGCGCAATCAACAGGTATTCGCCGCCTTCGCTACCTGCTTCCTCCTCTTCGGAAGCCTGCTCTGCCTGCCTCCAATCCCGATGGCTCTCACGTTATCCCTTGCCGCCGTCGCCGCTACGCTTCTCGGAGTGCGTCTCAACCACCTGAGCGGGCAGATCCATGGCTTGTCGCTGCTCATCACCGCCGCCATTGCCTCCGGTCTCCTCGAATACGTCTTCCAGTCCCTCGCTGGCACGCTGCCCAACTCGCTCTCCCCAGCCGCAAGCATCTCCGCTATGGGCTCACTCATCTGCTATGTCGCCGTTAGGCCCCTCCCCGGCGAAACCCGTCTCCGGCAATCCTTCCGCCTCATCCCTGCCACCCTCGCCGCCGGCAGTCTGGCAGCCCTGCTCGTACAAGCGGTCCTGGCCCTGGTGGCCCTGCGCATGGTCCCCGGCATCCATCACGTTGCATTCCTCCGCACATTCTCCGTCTGTGCTGTCGCTCTCGCTCTGGCCTACACAGGCGTCCGCGCCCGCCGCCCTGAACTCACTCAGATCGCCTATGCCGCTCTTGCCTTCGTTGCCGCCAAGCTTCTTTTTGAAGATCTCCGCCACGCCCACTTTGAGTTCATCGCCGCATCAATTTTCCTCTTCGCCATCTCTCTAATCGCCGTTCCCCGTCTCGCGAAAACAGGCCAAAGACTCTAAATCTCACCATCTGCGCGTGCAGATCCTCCCTGCATAAACGAATCCCCAGGCAATCTCTTCCATCTAACTCACATGCCAATCACTGCAGCCACCAGGCTCGGGAAGAAGTTTGCGAACCCCGTCCCAACTCCGGTTGGTGGGCTTTCCATCATGTTCAAAATCGGGCCCCGCTTCTTCCTGGGAGCGGCAGCCCGGTCGCCAAAGCATCCACCCGGCCCTTTCCACACTGATCCTAAAGTCTTTGCCACCAGCCCTCGTTCCGGCCTCAGAATCACCTGGATGGGCCACTCCATCTCGCTCGTTGAAATCGACGGCATTCGCATACTCATCGATCCCGTCTGGGAGCAGCGCGCCGCCCCTGTGCAGTGGTCCGGCCCACGGCGTTTCTTTCCGGCACCCCTTGCTCTGAGTGACCTTCCACCCATCGATGCCGTCATCGTCTCCCACGACCACTATGATCATCTAGGCGCAGGCACCATTCGGACCCTGGCCGCGTTGCCCCAGCTTCAGTCAGCCCGCTTCATCGCACCGCTCGTCGTCGACACCATTCTCCGCGGTCTCGGCGTCGCCCCTGGGCGATGCACAGCGCTCGACTGGACCGGCAATGCAACCGTAAGCTCCGTAAACATCACCGCCCTGCCTGCCCGGCATTTCTCCGGCCGCAGCCTCTTCAACCGATTCGAGACCCTCTGGGCATCCTTCGCTATCACTGGCCCCGCACACCGCATCTACTATGGCGCCGACTCCGGAGAATGGGATGGGTTCACTGAAATCGGGAATCAGTTTGGTCCTTTCGATCTCACGATGCTTGAAATCGGCGCTTCCGACCCTCTCTGGCGCGACATCCACATGGGCCCTGAAGGAGCTGTGCGTACCTTCCGCGCCCTCGGCAACAGCGGCTTGTTCATGCCCATCCACTGGGGACTCTTCGACCTCGCGCTCCACCCCTGGACCGAGCCGATCGAGAACATCTTCGCCGTCGAAGACCTGGGTATCTGGTCGCCAACTCCCGGCGTTCCGTCTGAAGTCGTCTCCGGTGAACAAATCCGCTCCACCTGGTGGCGTTGAGCTGCTTTGCCCATCCGCGGCCCAGCCTGCCTGATCCGTTATCATTCCCTTCGACGCCCATGCCTTCCAATCCTCCATCCTCCGCCGAACAGCCCGAACTCGAAGGCGATTACCGCCCCGCCGCTTCGGCCAATCCTCTGGCTCATCTTGACCCCATCAACGTCCGCATCGAGCCCGCCGACCTCACGTACCTCGTCAACATGGCTGACGCCCTCAACACCACCCTCGACCTGCAAACCCTCCTCAACCGCACCGCTGAGCTCGTTCGCACCGTCATCAACTACCGCATCTTCGCCATCTTTCTCCTCAACGACCGCACCCACGACCTCCGCATGCGCTTTCAAATCGGCCACACCGCTCAAACCGAGCGCACCCGCGTCCCCCTCGGCAAAGGCGTTGTCGGCCAGGTCGCCCTCACCCGCCAACCCATCCTCCTCAATGACGTAGCCGCTTTCGAGCACTACATCGCGGCCAATCCCGACGTCCGCTCCGAGCTCACTGTCCCTCTCATCGCCAAGAACCGCCTCATCGGCGTCATGGATCTCGAGAGCGAGCTGGCCGGCTACTTCCGGCCCGAGCACCTCCACGTCCTCACCCTCACCGCCTCCCGCATCGCGCAGGCCATTGAGAACGCCCGTCTTTACGCTCGCGTCTCCCGCCAGGCGCAAACCCTTGAGGTACTAAACGAAATCGCTGTCGAGCTCACCTCCATCCTCGATCTCGACCCCCTCCTCGTCCGCGTCGGCCAGCTCCTGCGCCGGCTCATCGATTACCAGATGTTCACCGTCATGCTCCTCGACGAGAAGGGCGAAACCCTCATCACCCGCTATGGCTGGCGCTTCGGCACTATCCATGCACCCATGCGCCGCATCTCCGTCAGCAGCGGACTGGTCGGCGCCGCGGTCCGCGAGTGGCGTCCCATCAATGTCCCCGACGTACGCAAAGACTCGCGCTACTTGCCCATGAACCCTGAAACCCGCTCGGAGCTAATCGTTCCCCTCTTCTACAAGGGCCGCATCATCGGCGTCCTCGACCTCGAGCACACCCGCACTGGCTTCTTCAATGAAGAGCACGAGCGCATGCTCACCACGCTCGCCGCCCAGGTCGCCATCGCCATTGAAAATGCCCGCCTCTATCAGCGCGTTCGCCGCCAGGAAGCCCAACTGGAGCGCGACATCGCCATGGCTCGCGAGGTCCAGCTCCGTCTGCTTCCCCCGGAAGCCCCCTCCCATCCCCATGCCGAGATGGCCGTCCGCTTTCTTCCCGCCCGCACCATCGGCGGAGACCTCTACGACTTCATCGACTACGGTCCCGGACGCACCGCCATCGTCCTCGGCGATGTCAGCGGAAAAGCCGCTCCCGCCGCTCTCTTCGCCGCCCTCGTCAGCGGAATCATGCGCACTGCCGCCGTCACCCAGCCCAATCCCGCTGAAATGCTCGCCATCCTCAATGACGCCTTGCAGGAGCGCAAGCTCGAATCCCAGTACGTCACCCTGCTCTTCGCTCTCTGGAATGACGAAAACCAGACCCTCCAGGTGGCCAACTCCGGCGCCATCCAGCCTGTCTTTTGCCGTGCCGGCCAATCGGTCACCGTTAAGGCCGAAGGCTTTCCTCTCGGTATGTTCCCCAACGTCACCTATGAAGAGTTCAGCGTTGCCACCCAGCCAGGTGATGCCATCGTCTTCGTCTCGGATGGAATCCTCGACGCCGATAACGACCAGGGCGAGTCCTACGGGGACGAGCGTCTATCCAGCCTGCTATGCGCCCACCGCGATCGCCCCGCACAGGAAATCGCCGACGCCATCCTCTCGGATGTCTCCCGCTTTCAAGGCGATCACGACCGCTTCGACGACGAGACCATCATCGTCCTCGGCGTGCGATAAAGCGATCGCTGCTCACCCATTAGCAAAATCAAATCCCCAAACCACCCACGTGTTCCAGTTTCCACCTCGCGTTATCCAGCAAGCTCGTTAAACTCCCGTAGCAAATCAGCCGATCTTAGAGACTGCAAATCTAAAGGGACCCCCCAACGTTTGATCGAGAGCGCATGGCGCTTTAGATTGAGTGATTTGAGTGATTGTCCTCACAGTACTTTTGGACACTAGTCCAGTGACCTTAGTCACATCCTCGAAGCACAATCCACGCTAATATCTCTCTAGTCTTACTCTTGGATTCAATCGTAAGTGATTGTTTCTTTAAGGTTAATTCTGCAAGGTCTCCCGCTTTCACGTAGGATCGCCCGGCAGGTTACCAGAGTAACCGTTTTGTCCAAATTCGCGTACCGGGAATCGTTGAAATCTGCTGAGTTCACCGGTAGCGACGCAAGCGCTGATTTTGTTCGATTGTGGTTATTGAGTTGCAACCCACCCAAACAATCGCGATCAAAGCGAATTCTGCGTCGACGATTTCGGCCGTTTGGGGGAAAAAATGTCTGCCTTCGGGTATCTTCTTAATCCCGCTCGCTTTACGGCCAACACCGTTGGCAAGTTCGATTGCCTTGGCGTTCGGCCTGCTCTGTTTTTCAATCTGCTTTGGGGAACGCTGCTTTTCCTTTTCTTGTTGTCGCTCCCTTCATGGGGTCAAAATCAGTCCCAGGCGTTGATACCGATCAAGCTCCCTTCAGTTGATCATCAAGCGGGATCTCGAAAAGCCATCCGCCCAAATCACAAAAGTGTCGAATCTTCCCATGAACTGCTCGCAGTGGCAAAAACGTCAGGCTCCGGCATTCTGATTGCTCCGGCAGACGCATCCACCGCTCTTGCACCCGCAGTTGCCGCACCCGCAACGTCTGCACCTCAAAATCTCGAATCTGGAAACCCATCGCAGCCCGCATCATTGTTCAATGCTCTCGCAAACCACTTCGTTCCCACCACAACCACTGTCGAGGTCCGCGGCACGGAAGGGGAACTGGAGACCAGTCAGCCGCAACCGTTTGAAGCAGGCGGACAAGAGGTTCTTTCTACGGCGGGATCCTGGGGAGACATCTCACGGTACCTTCAGGTTCTGCCAGGAGTAGTGGCAACAAGCGATCTCAGCAATGAAATACTGGTTCGCGGCGGCCACCCGATGGAGAATCTCTTCCTGGTGGATGGCATTGAGGTGCCGAATATCAATCACGTGGCAACCCTCGGCACAACGGGAGGCTTTGCTCCCATGATCGACGCCGGGATCGTTCAAGGGATCAAGTTGTACAGCGGGGGCTACGACGCTCGCTATCCGGAGCGGCTCTCGTCCGTCACCGAAATCCGCACGCTGGACTCAACCAACATGAGCGGCCATGCGGAAGTAGACGTGGGGATTCAGGGATTCGGAGGTCTCGCGGAAAGATCGGTGCACGGAGGAGACCTGCTCGTCTCGGCGCACCACGGCATCATGGACCTCATGGGGAACAGTTTTCAGATGGGTTTGGGTGGGTTGCCGTCATATACCAACGAAGTGTCACGCTTCCGCCGCAACGATTCATCAGGAAACCGGCTGACTCTGTTGCAGGTTGCCGGATGGGATTCGCTCAATGTGACCCCTTGCGCAGGCGATGTCTGGGAGTCCAGCTCGATCGATTCGCAGTACTCCGCCTGGCGTGAGACGACCGGAGCCGAGGTCCAGCGCGTGTATTCCACACACTCATTCGGGGTGGCCAGCGTCAGCGACTCGGAACAGATCGAACACATCAACCAGCAGGACCAGATTCCCAACCCCTTGAACTTTGCTCAGGTCATCCTGGACTGTCCGATTCCCGCGGCGCTGGCGATTCAAACGCCGGTCTATATGGAGAATTCCAACAACGCATTCAGTAACGCAAGCTATCGTTATGAATTGGCTGCATCCCGAGTCAGTCTGTCCGCCGGCAGCGCCTTCTGGTTGCAGCGCCCTGACTATCAGATACAGCAGCCCATAGGCGCTTTCTCGCCGTATTCCCTGGATGAGGTTCGCGCTGACTCCACGTCCTTCACATCGGATTTCTCTACCGGTGAAACCGGATCCTACGCCCAGCTGACAGGGCGTCCGCTCAAGCCACTCGAGCTGAGTGCCGGGGCTCGTTTGCAGACATTCGCCTTTGGGAATCACACCACAATTACTCCTCGCTTAAGCCTGCGGTACAGCATTGGAGAATTCGTCGGGATTCATTTGGCATACGCCAGTTATGCGCAGATGCCCCCTTCCGTCTACATGCTTGCCTACCCACAGAACCGGTCGATGCTGCCGATGCGCTCAACCCACGAAATCGCAGGGATGGATTTTGGCTTTGTGCGTTCGTCTCAGATCCGCATTGAAGCCTATAACAAGCAGTACACAGATATTCCCGCATCCACAGAGTATCCATCGGTGAACCTGCACGATATGGTGGATATGCTGGGTCAGCAATTTGTCTGGCTACCAATGAACAGCGGTGGATCCGGCAAATCCTCCGGCATAGAACTATCGGACCTGAGTCGCATTGGTTCCAAACTGACTCTAAGGGGATCGGTTGCCTATTCGCGAGCAATGTTCGAAGGGCTCGATCACGTCCTGCGGCCCAGCAACTTTGACCTTCCCTGGATCCTGAACCTGGTGGCGCTTGAGCGTTTCTCGCACGGCTACGAACTTTCCTCAAGGTACGGATACGCAACAGGTCGCCCCTATACCGCGTTCGATATGTCTGATTCGATCGCCCAGAACCGGCCCATCTATGACGTTACCCAGATGAACGCTGTGCGTGCGCCCTACTATGCCCGGCTCGACGCTCAAATGAATAAGGACGCCATCGTTCACGGTCTCCACATGGAGATTTATGCGGGAGTGAACAACATCCTCAACCGATCGAACTTCCTCTCGAACGTGTTTTATCCTCGAACATTGGGAGACGGTAATAAGGCGAGGGCCATGGATCAGGCGCCGATTTTTCCCAACTTCGGGTTACGCTACATCTTTCGATAACCTTCTCTGCGAATAGGCGTGCATCAAGTGCAGCTTCGCCGCCAGGCAGAACTGCACCTCGAATTGCAGATGCCTTCGCGGCCATTTGCCGCCTACGGCTTCCCCGACCCATAATTCGGAATCTTCGGCGTTAGCTTCTTCACAATGAATTCCTGAATCAGATTCTGGACGGCGCTCTCCGCCGTGCCGATTGCGGCATCCTCAAACGTCAGTTTGAAGCCATCCCGGTCGCTCGCCGGATAGTAAATATTAGCGATACCGCCCGCCGCCAATCCGCCCACGATGCCGGAGTAGTTCGGCTGCCATTTCCCGTTGTCGCCCTTGCAGATCACCGAATTGGCAATCGCATACAAGGCCCGCGACCGAGTCGTCCCCGTTCCCTTGTAGAAGTACCGCGGGTCCTGCTTCCACCACGATGGCAGAATGGCATCGCCGAGCATCGTATTGATGAAGCTGTTGGCATATCCGGCGCCGTAGCGCTTCGCGTAACCCTCAGTCCCGTGCCCATAGCCGCTGAAGGTGTTTTCCGCCTGCTCAACCCCGGCAAAAACCCCCGTCACCACAAACGTTACCGGATCAATAGAGCTCTTCCACGCCAGGTCGAATTTTTGCCTGCTTGTCAGCGGCGCGGGGTTGGGCGAATAGCTCACGTAAAAATTCGGAATAACCCCCAGCACCCGCTGCTGTTCCTCTGCCTTCACCTGCTCCGTCGCAATCTCCTCCTGCGACGCCGTCACCTTCACTTCGCTGCTGCTCGTTACCGGCAACAAGATCGACTGCGCATCAAAGTCTTCCCCCGCGCGCAGCACACCGGTCACAACCTGGGTCGCAAACCCCTTCGTGGAGATTGCGAGCCTGAAGCTTCCAGCCGGAACGCCAGAAAAACTGAACCTTCCATTGCTGTCGGATGTCGCAGTTCTCAGTTCCTGCCCACCGGGCCCCGTCTGAGCCAGCGAAATTGTTGCGCCCTCACACACGCTTCCGTCGGTGTCCACCACAACACCGCGAATGCTTCCCGTCGAATGCTCATCCGCTTGTCCCGCGGACCTCCCCGCCCGCTCCTGCGGTTCTGGACTGTCCGGAAGGGAAGTTGCGGCAGGAGCAGCGATCGGCAACAGTCCTTGCTGCGCCCAGATCCGGGCTGAACATCCCGGAATCGTCAGAAGAATCAGCCACAGGCCTGTTTTCAGACCTCGACCCCGCGTGGCGTTACGCTCGCTATTTAGATTGACCTTGCGTCTGATCAGTCACGCCCTCAGTTCTGCAGCTCAGAAACTTCCATCCACGGACTTATCCGGCGCGAACCTGCCACCATGGGTTTAGACGGACTTTATCGTCAGAGGATAATGTCGCACATTCACCCGCAATCTCTAAACTCCGCCGCCGATTCCGATAAACTCAAAGGGACACCCTGACCTCCCGGAGCCACCTTTTGCACACTGCCGCTGAAGAACGACTCATCCGACCCGTCCGCAACATCTATGGAAGCCTGCGCCTTCCCGGTGACAAGTCCATCAGCCACCGCTACGGCATGCTGGCCGCCTTTGCCGAAGGAACCTCCAGCTTCACCAACTTCTCTACCGGTGCCGACTGCGCCTCGACCCTCGCATGCATGGAAGCCCTCGGCGCTAAAGTCAACAAAACCAGCGGAAACTCCGTCGAAGTTACGGGAATCGCAGGCCATGTCGTCCCAGCCAGCCATCCACTCGATTGCGGCAACTCAGGCAGTACCATGCGCATGATCTCCGGCCTTCTCTCTCCTCAGCAGGGCAGCTTCACCCTCATCGGCGACGAATCTCTGTCTCGCCGCCCCATGGAACGCATCCGCAAGCCTCTTGCAGCCATGGGCGCCCAGCTCACGCTTACTGAAGGCCACGCCCCTCTCACCATCGAAGGCGGACTGCTGCACCCCATCGACTACACCACACCCATCCCCAGCGCTCAGGTTAAAACCTGCGTTCTCCTCGCCGGCCTACAAACCCATGGAACAACCACAGTCCGGGAGGCCGTCCGCACCCGCGACCACAGCGAACTCGCACTCCGCGCCTTTGGTGCCACGCTAACCCGCACCATCGATTCCGTTTCCATCGCTGGCCCGCAGAGCCTCCGCGCCATTGATGCGCAGATTCCCGGCGACATCTCCTCTGCGGCCTTTTTCCTTTGCGCCGCGGCCATCTTTCCCGGCTCCAACCTGCTGCTCGATTCGCTCGGCCTCAACCCCACGCGCGCAACGCTGCTCGATGTACTCACCGCGCTCGGCGCAAAAATCAGCGTCCTCAACCTGGAAGAAAAGAATGCCGAACTGGTCGGCACCGTCCAGATTTCAGCGCCCCCCGAGGGCCTTGGATCGACGGAAGTCAGCGGCGCACTCGCGGCTCAGCTCATCGACGAGTTGCCCGTTCTCGCCGCCATTGCGCCCTACACCAGCGGCGGCATCCGCATCCGCGACGCCAAGGAACTCCGGGTCAAGGAGTCGGACCGCATCTCCCTGGTGGTGAAGAATTTGCGTGCCATGGGCGCTGAAGTTGAGGAATTTGAAGACGGCCTGGATGTGCCCGGCGGGCAATCCCTCCATGGCGCTACAATCGATTCCGGCGGCGATCACCGTATCGCCATGGCCTTCAGCGTCGCCGCCCTTCGGGCCGAGGGCGAAACCCTGATACAAGGCGCTGAATCCGCCGGCATTAGCTTCCCGGAGTTCTTCAACCTGCTCGACCTTGTCGCCGAACGGTAGAACGCCCTTCAGGTTTCCCACCAAAATCAACACGCCCCGCCCAGCGCAAGCTGAACGGGGCGTGTCAGTCAATTAAAGCTACTGCGGAGTAGTGGCAGGCGGAGCCGGTGTCGTCGGCGGAGGCGCCGTGCTCGGTTCCTTGCCGGGTTTCGCAGCCACCAAGCCCGGCACAACAGGTTCTGCTTTCACATTTCCCGTTGCTGCGTCGGTCAGGTCAATTCCATAATGCTGCAAGGTGGTGGCAAGTATCTGGTAGAGAGCCGCTCGATCCTTGGCATACGTGGCGTTCGCCTGGTTCAACGCGTTCTCTGCTGAAGCCAGACTCCGCTGCTGATTCAACACAAGCGCCGTGGTTGATGCGCCCAGGTGCAGTTTCTTTTGTTCTGCATCCAGGTTCTGATCGGCATAGTCCTTGGCCGCGATTGAAGCCTGAACCAGCGCCCGGTCATTGGTGAGCGCATACATCGCGTTCACAACGCTGATCCGGATCTGCGTGTAAAGCTGCTCCAGGTGTAATTCGGCCTGCCGATATTCGATCAGCGCCTGCGCCTGCTGCGCCTGCGCCGGCCGGTTGCGGAGTGGAATGGTTACATTGAAACCAACGCCCTTGTCCGGAGAGCTGTTATCGAGCATATTGTTCAACGTGCCGCCGTAGCTGATTGTCGGGTAGTGGTTCGGGTCGTTAGGGTTGGTAGGACAGGGCTGGCCCGTAAAAAGGTTGATGCAATCGGGACTCTGCGATCCGCCCACGCCGGTTCCGGCGTAAAACCCATACACGTCCAAAGTTGGGAGCAGTTGATTCTTCGCGCCGCGGAGACTGATCTCCCAATTCTTCAGCGTCAACGCCGCCTGCTCAAGTACCGGGCTTTGCTTGAACGCCTCTTGAACAAGCTCATCCACCGGCTGCTTTTCCTCGGGAATCTCCTCGATGCTTACTCGGTCGGTGGGAATCACGGCCGCTGCCACCAGCGCAGGATCGTTGAGGTTGCGCGCGATCGCCTGCTTGATGATCTGTTGCTGATAGTTCAGCGTACTCTGTGAGCTGATCAGAGCTTGCTTGTCCGATGCCACTGCCTGGTCGGCATTCAGCACATCCAGCGGAGCCATGGTTCCAATCTGCAGCTGCTTGCGGTTATCTCCGGCAACCTGGGTACTCTGCGCTAATGCCCGCTCTTTCGCCTGCACGTCTTCATAGGCGTTCACCAGGCCCCAGTAGATGTTCTCAACCTGGTTCACGGTGTAGAGAATCTGCTGGCGGAAGGTCGAGTCAGTAATGCGGCGGTTGTTGATTGCCTGATAGACAAACCGCTTGTTCACCCAAATGCCGGCCCCCTGCAACAGGTGCTGTGTCACCGTGGCCTTGAAGTTGGCGTCGAGCTGCGGGCTGTAAATATTGAATTCGCTGGAAGAGGTTATCCGGGAGTTGTTGAACCCGACTGCCAGCGAAGTGCCGGTGACGAAACCCTGGTTGTAAGTGAAGTTGTACTGGTCGGTATTCTGGAAGGAGCGGACAGCGAAGGCGCTAGTCTGCGGCTGCTCCGCCCTTTCCAACTGGATCATGCTGGTGATGGTCGGCTCCATATTTTCGGGAGCCGGACCTGCGCCCGATGCGGTCAGCGTCAATCCACCCGCGCCTGCTGCCGACCCGCCTGCTACACCACCAGGGCCGCCGCCGGCGTTCGTCGTGGAGGTATATCCCCCCTGCGTCGAAGTGTTGATGGTCGCGCCCGACCCCTGCAGCAATTGCCCTGATTTGGCGCGCAGAATATCCAGGTCCGCCAGGTCCATGTAGTACCGGGAGATGGCGATATCGTAGTTGTTCTCAAGTGCCAGTGCCAGCGCGTCGGAAAGGCTCAGGTAAATCTTGCCGTTCTTCACCATGTTCTCAAGGCGCGGCGAGTTCTGAAAGCTCGCGCCCGGAACGGTGGTTGGCATATACACCTTCAATGGGTTACGAAGCCAGCTCCCGGCCGGCTTTGAATAATCCCGCGCCGACTGCCGCAGATTCAGCGGCTCCGTCTGAACCGGCGCCGGCTCTTGCGGCAAGTCCGATGCAGACTGGGTCGGCGTCTTGACCGTCCCTTGTTGTGCATACCCTGAAGGCACACCCGCCGCCAACGTCAGCATCACCGCCGCCACTGCGCGCAGCCCTTTGCCTGCCTGCCGCCTGCGCCCTATTTTTGCAGGGCTCACGCCTGCGGTCTCATTCTCAAAATCAAACACACGTATACCGAACGATTGCATGGTTCCTCTCCATGAAAGGCTGAGGCATGTGGGGTGCCATTCTTCAAGACGCCCGGAGAGCCCTTCCGGACGCAAATTTATGACTCGCTGGTACCTATTCCGTTCCCAGCCCGGCGCGAAATAACCGATTATCTGTCAGTACGCGCGCGGCTCTCACTTCGTTCCCCAGTATTTAGGCCCAAAGCCATCTGGCGGTCCAGCCTCTGGAATGGCCGGAAAGCTGAGTATATCGCACCGTGACCTCCGGCCCTCGCGCCCGGCATCACCATCAGGTACCCTGTCATCAAAGCGAATTCCATTGAATGACTTGAAAGAACCCGGCCCCGCTCCTCAAACCTGGAAGCTCATCCTCGCCTACGACGGCACGGATTTTCACGGCTGGCAGATTCAGCCGGGAAATCCCACCGTCCAGGCGGAACTCCAGGCCGCCCTTGGCCGCGTTACCGGCGAATCGCCGCTACCCCAGGGCTCAGGACGCACCGACGCCGGTGTCCACGCCCTTGCGCAGGTGGCCAGTTTCACCCTCCAGGCACGCATTCCCCCTGAAAACCTGTTACGCGCCCTCAATCGGACTCTGCCTCCCTCCATCCGGGTCCTCGAAACGAAAATCGTGCAAGACTCATTCCACGCGCGCCACTCCGCCGTAGCCAAAACATACGAGTACCGGGTGTTCCAGGAAGCAATCTGTCCCCCTTCTCTTGCCCGCTATGTCTTTGCATGTTCTTGGCCAATGGACGTCCAGGCCCTGCAAACGTCAGCAAAGCTCCTTGAAGGTGAGCACGATTTCCTGAGCTTCGCCGCCACCGACCCCGACCTCACCACCCGCAGTCTCCAAATCAGCGAGGGCGCTGCTTTGAAAGGGCACGATTTTGACCGTGCCGTCAACGATCTGGGCTATGGGCCGGCTTTAGCCGCTGAGGAATTTTCTTCGAGAAGCCCCTCTGAAACCATGCCATTTTCCGCGGCTTCCTCAGCCCCTGAAGAATGGACCCTGATCTCCCAAACCGCCATTCGAACCATCTTCTCCTCGGTCTGGGAGCAGCGCCATACAGAAGCAGGCCATCTGCTCGTCTACCGCGTTCGAGGCAGCGGCTTCCTGCACCACATGGTCCGCAACATGGTGGGAACCATGCTCGACATCGGCAGAGGCCGCATCGCCGCCGAAGAAATCCCCAATATTTTCGCGGCCCGCTCCCGCGCCGCCGCCGGCCCCACCGCCCCTGCCCGCGGCCTTTTTCTCCATTCCGTCGAATACCCACCCCACGCGTCCCTAGTCCCTTAGTCCCTAGTCGGTATCCCTCCTCCTGCTACCCTGAAACCACCCCATGCCTTGGCTCGCAGCCAACTCGGCCTTTTCATCCGTCACGGGGCTCGCCGCCCAGCGGCCCGTCCACGCCGCGTTTGCCTGGTTCCACAGGAATCCAAAAACCATCATGGACTGGCAGGCTGATCTGGTCGCCATTCCCGCGCCTCCCTTCGGAGAAGCCGCCCGGTCCGCCTGGCTCGAATCCCGCTTCACCGAAGCCGGCCTCGACCGTGTCCAGCGTGACGCCATCGGCAACGTCTTCGGATTCGTCCCCTCAAAACAAATCCATCCCGAAAGTACCGGCCCCGTAGTCATCCTCTCCGCCCACCTTGACACCGTATTCCCCGCGGATATCCCCTTGAACCCCATAGTCGACGGTGATCGGCTGGACGCGCCTGGCGCATGCGATAACGGAGCCGGTGTGGTGGGCTTGCTGGCTATCGCTCATGCCCTTGTTCAAGCAAATGTTGAGTTGCAGGCGCCTATTATCCTGGTCGGCAATGTCGGCGAAGAGGGCGAAGGCAACCTCCGCGGTGTTCGGCATTTATACGAGCAGAGCGCTCTTGCGGGCCGCATTGCCGCGCACATTGTGCTGGACGGCGCGGGGGCGGACTCGGCCGTTACGCAGGGGTTAGGCAGCCGCCGTTATCGCGTTGCAGTGACGGGTCCCGGAGGCCACAGCTTTACGGATGCGGGAACCCCGAATCCCATTACCGCACTTGCCGCGGCATTGTCGATCCTTGCACAGACGCCGCTCCCGGAAGAGCCCCGCACGACGTTCAACATCGGAACCATCCATGGTGGAACCAGCGTGAATTCGATTCCGGAAAGCGTGAACGCCTCCATTGATTTCCGGTCTACAAGCCCTGAACAGCTTTTGCGCCTTGAAGTCGCTCTGCATCGCGCGGTTGAAGACGCGGTCGATCAGGCTAATAAGAGCATCAGGTCTGTTGCGATCCGAAACCGCGGGGTGTTGGCGTTTTCCATCACCAAAATCGGAGACCGCCCCGCCGCGCATCTCCCCGCCGACGCGCCGTTGCTCGACGCTCTGCGGGCCGTTGACCGCCATCTCGGCCTCCATACCGACCTCCGCCTCGGTTCCACTGACGCCAACATCCCTCTATCGCTCGGCGTTCAGTCACTGTCCATGGGAGCAGGCGGAATGGGTGGAGGAGCGCACACGCTGGCCGAGTGGTATTCCGCTCAGGAAAGGGAAGTGGGCCTTCGCAGGATTCTCCTGCTGACCTTGGCAATGACTCAATGGGCCGCCGAACAGTAGCCCGCATTCTGCTAAACTCCGCCCATGCGTTTTCTTTCAGCCCTTCTCGCCGCATCCATGGCAACCGCGTGCTTATGCCACGCTCAGACTGCAGCTGCAAAACATCCTCCCGCCAAACCGACAAACCCCGCATCCGCCAAATCATTCACCGTCCCCGACCTCATCTTCTTCAACGGCGTAATCTACACCGGCGTCGGTATGGAAACAGACAAGCCGGAAACCGTTCAGGCCATCGCCATCGGCGGGGGCAAAGTGCTCGCCGTCGGCACTACGGAAGCAGTCACCAAACTCGCTGGTCCAAATACCCATCTTCGCGACCTTGACACCGCCAGCAACAGCACCTTCATCTTTCCCGGCATCAACGACGCCCATGTCCACCTCGGCATGGCCGGCCGCACCAAGCTCAACGTCGACCTCACCGGCGTCAAGTCCCTCGCTGAAATGCTTGCCAAAATCCAAACCTTTGCCGCTGACGCTCCTGCAGGCCAATGGCTCACCGGCGGCAACTGGGATCACACCCTCTGGGCCGCGAAGATCCTCCCCACCCGCCAGGATCTCGATAAAGTTACCGGCGACCACCCCACGTTCCTTTCCCGCATCGACGGCCACATCGCCATCGCCAACACCGCCGCTCTCAAGGCCGCAGGCATTACCGGCAAAACAGTCCCTCCGCAAGGGGGAGCTATCGATCTCGATTCCAACGGCGAGCCCACGGGCATACTCCGTGAATCCGCACAGGGCCTGATCGAGAAGGTCATCCCTCCCCCCAGCCACGACCAACGCCGCCGCGGCGACCAACTAGCCATCGCCGACGCCCTCTCCCACGGCGTCACCAGCGTACAGGACTTCAGCGACTGGGAAGACTTCCTCGTCTATGAGGAGTTGGAGAAGGAAGGCAATCTCAATCTCCGTATCTCCGAGTGGCTCCCGTTCAAATCCCCTATTCTCGATCTCATTCGAATGCGCAACCATCACGACGCCAGTGATCCCATGCTCCACACCGGTTTCCTCAAAGGCTTCATGGACGGTTCGCTCGGTTCACGCACTGCTGCCCTCAACGCGCCCTACGCCGACGATCCCGCCAACACCGGCCTTCCCCAGTACACCCAGGATCAGCTCGATAAAATGGCCATCGAACGTGCGCAATTCGGCTTCCAGCTAGGCTTCCACGCCATCGGCGACAAAGCCACAGCGATGGCCCTCAACGCCTTCACCCTCGCCCAGCAATCTCAGGGTCAGATGTTGCCCGAGAATATGCCGTGGTTTCAACCCAATGGGTGTCGTCCCGAGAGCCAGTATCAAATCTGGGACGAAAAGTTTCCTTGCCCAAAGGGAACCCCTCCGTCGAAACCACCCGCCAATTCTCCTTCTCAATGCAAGCTAAAAGACGGCTCCCCTTGCTATCCCAACCTCGCCGGTCTCCCTCCCCGCAACCGCATCGAGCACGCACAGGTAGTCGACCCAGCCGACATCCCTCGCTTCAAAGAGCTCGGCGTCATCGCTTCCATGCAGCCCAGCCACCTGCTCACTGACATGAACTGGGCCGAATCTCGCCTCGGCCCCCAACGAGCCGCATACAGCTACGCCTGGAAGGCCTTTCTCGATGCCGGCGTCCCCCTTGCCTTCGGCACCGACTATCCCGTCGAGCCCATCACGCCTTTTCGTGGCCTCTACGCCGCCGTCACACGCAAAAACGAGGCCGGCACTAAAACCTACTTCCCTGAAAACAAGCTCACCCGCGGCCAGGCACTTTACGCGTACACGCAAGGTTCCGCCTATGCGGAATTCGCCGAGAAGCACAAAGGCAAGCTCGCACCCGGCTACGATGCGGACTTCATTGTCGTCGACCGCGACCTCTATAAAGTGGCCGCTCCCGCCTTGCTCCACACCGCCGTACTTGAGACTTTTGTGGCGGGGAAAGAAGTTTATGCCGGAGACAGCACGGGCCACTAAAGCTTTTCTTCGGTAGGTGAAAACGTGCCCGTCAGAGGGAGGAATCATGGCAACGAAGAAAAAGAGTTCAATCCCGCAAGAGAAGTTGGAACTCTACCAAAAACTCCTTGCAACCAACCCAGCTATTCAACTCAAAGGCGACGTACACCCCTACACCTCGTTAAACGGCCACATGTTCACCTATCTCGACCAGACAGGAACGCTGGGAATCAGGCTGCCTCACGAGGAAGTGGACGCATTCCTGGCGAAGTACAGCACCACGCTTTTCGAGAGCTACGGAGTAGTCAAGAAAGACTGGGTCAAAGTCCCCGACACTTTGCTCAAAAACACAGCCGAGCTGAAGAAATACTTGAACATAAGCGTGGAAAACGTGCAGTCGCTGAAGCCAAAATGACGCTCGAATTGAAAGCCTGCAGAGCGGAATTTCATCAGTAAAATTCCGCATACGAAAGCTATCCCTGCCCATCGTGCTCTAAACCACAGACCGTTGCGAATGTGCTAAGCTTCCCAGCAACATGCCAGATCAATGGAAGCCCATCACTGGATTAGATGAACTGGAAAAACCTTCGGCTCCGCCGGTGAAACGGCCGGAATTTGCCAGGGCGGAGTCCATGCAGTCGGCGGCCGCGACGAGCTGCCAGATCTGCCTCAATCAACTTCCCCTTGAATTCTACAAATTGAATGGGCGATCGGTATGTCCCGACTGCGCGGCCAAGGCACAGGCGGGGCAGGCCGGGGACGAGCACGCGGCCTTTGTACAAGGGCTGGCCTACGGCGCGGGGGCGGCGTTCGTGGGCTTGGTGCTCTATGCCGGATTCACCATCGCCACGCACTTCTATCTAGGGTATGTTGCCGTTGCGGTGGGTTGGTTCATAGGCAAGGCAATGATGAAAGGCTCGAACGGCGTTGGCGGTCGGCGCTACCAGATCGCCGCGGTCGTCCTCACCTATGGCGCCATCTCACTGGCGGCCATCCCCATCATGATTGTGGAGATCGCGCCGGCTCAGGATGTAGACTGGCTCGGCAAGCTCCCGCAGTTGGTTTTTTGGGGCATTTTTTCGCCCTTCATTGAGGTAACAGGCGGGTTATCCGGCGTCATTGGGCTCATCATTCTCTTCGCAGGAATTCGTTTCGCCTGGAGGGTCACTGCAGCGAAGCGCCTCGTGGTTGCCGGGCCGTACTACCTTTAAGAAAACGCTCCCAAATCTAGAGCCCGAAAAAGAGGCCCTCAAGGCAGGCTGGACTTATTGGTTTCCCAAAAACCGGACAACTGCCCCGACTGCCGCGCCGATCTACCGTCCGGGCTCCTGGCTACCAGGGCAGCGGCTTTCCCAGATGGAAGTACCCACCGGAAGGGCCGTCATCGGGCAGCGTCGCCAGGGTAGCGCTCGTCTTTCCCCCCTCACTCAACTCCATGGGAGCCTGGTCGCCGCCCATATCGGTCTTCACCCACCCTGGATGAGCCGAATTCACCTTGATCTTAGTGTTCCGCAACTCATAAGCAAGATGAATCGTGAACGCGTTCAGCGCCGTCTTTGACGCATCATAGGCAAACGACTTCGCATGGTAAATAGGCGAGTTCGGATCGCCCTGCAGCGTCAGCGAACCGAGAATGCTGGATAGATTTACGATTCGTCCCGCCGGACTCTTCTTGATCAGCGGCAACAGCGTGTCCGTGAGCGCCACAACGGCGAAAAAATTCGTTTCGAATACTTTGTGCAGTACCTCCGACGGAACCTCGCTGGCGGAATGCTCCGGACCTGTGCCAGGAAAAGTACCGGCGGCGACTCCGGCGTTGTTCACAAGAATGTCGAGACGGCCATACCGCGACTCGAAATACTCGTAGGCAGTCTTGTAGTCGGATGGTTTGGTAACGTCAAACTGCAGCACATCTGCGTCGACTCCCGCAGCACGAAGCTTTTCAACGGCCTTCTTACCCTGTGCAAGGTCGCGGGACCCAATCACCACCTTCACGTTCGGATCTTTCAGGTCGAGCGCGGTCTGGAACCCGAGTCCACGATTGCCGCCAGTTATGAATGCAATTCTTTGAGCCATGTGTTTCTCCCGTCCTGCCTTGGATTCGCGTACCAGCCGGGAGGGTGCAGAGATTTGTGGGATCGGCGTGCCTCTAATAATAGATTTCAAGCTGATTCAAAATGCCGGTAGGCCCAGCGAATTCGAACCTCAGGCTTCAATCCCGAACGCCTTGTGAATTTTTTTCAGCAGGGCCACCGGATGGACCGGCTTCAGAAGAATCTCGAATTTGTGTTTCTGTGCCAGATCCGCCACATCTCCGATTCCCGCCTGGCCTGAAAACAGTACCACCTTGCATTCAGGATGATGTGCCAGTACTTGAATCGCAAGCTCCGTTCCGGTCATAAGCGGCATCACGATATCGGAGATAAGCAGATCCACAGGCTTTTGGCGGGCAGCGTTCAACGCTTCGACTGGCTTTGTGAACGCAGTTGCCTCAAACCCTTTATTGTTCAGGATTTCCGCGAGGCTCCAAGCGATCATGTGCTCGTTGTCGACGACAAAGACGCGATGCTTCGACCTGGATTCCATATCCATGCCTCACCAAATCATGATCCGAAACGCAGCTCTTCTTCGCCAGTGAAGTGGAGGATTCGTTCAGAGTCCAGGGAGGAAATCCGAAATACCGGAAATCGTAGGCAGGTCCAATAATTCGTGATTACATTGTGAGCCGTGGGTCCTTTAACTGTATGTCGCATAGCCGACATAATAATCGTTCCAGAGCGTCATTTCACAGGTGTGAAACGACACCCTGTCAATTAATCTAACCCCTTCTTGTGCTCCGGAGGTCGAACAGAAAGGGATATCCGGCAAATGAGCTTGCAGCGCTCATTTCCCTTAGTCGCAGCCTGCCCCGGTCGTTTCCACCCAGACGAATGTTAGCGGGAAGGCTGAGAAGCTTCCTGCTGATCCTCATAAATCAACTCTCTTGAAAGGATTTCTCTTTCAATGTAATCCGGTCCGGAAAACCCCAGGTGTTTCAGGTCGGTCATTAATCCCTCCTGGCGTATCTGAACAATCTCAAACTGGCCCAGGAAGCCGGAAATCCGAACCCGATCACCAATGCGCGGACGTCTTCTGTTTCTATCCATGTTCAAAGGATGCGGCTTAAAGGTGCCCCACGCCATCCCCCGAAGGCTCCAATCACCACTCCGCCAAGGTGTGATTCCGCGCTATAGCAGTGCTCCAATTCTCACTTCCATACAGATAAGATCGGAAAAAGTGTCCAATTCTGCACCGCTTTCCTCCGCCTTCGCAAACCAACCCAGCCGATGCCCGCGATTTCCTTCCCCCAGGGTGGTTGCGTCAACCGAAAGAACCGAGTAGTTTCCATAGCAGGAAACAAATCATGCTCCCGTTTGATTCCCCGAATAGGGAAGCATCGACCGGGTCCTTGCTGGATCGGGCCGAATTTGCTCAGCTTGCGCTCGAGAACCTCTTCGAGGTGTCTCCAGATGCCATCTTTGTCACGGACACCCAGGGGGTGATCCGTGGAGCAAACCCGCGCGCTGCCGAACTCTTCGGTTGCACGCAGACCGAACTGGTCGGCAGCCCAATTGAAATCCTGGTACCCGAGCGCTTTCGCAAACGCCATCCTGGCCATAGGGAAAACTACAACGCCCACCCCAGGGCGCGACAAATGGGGGCGGCGCTAAATCTGTTCGGCCTGCGCAAAGACGGCAGCGAATTCCCAGTTGACATCATGCTGAAGCCCATTCAGACCGCCCAGGGGCCAGTGGTGCTGAGCTTCGTCCGCGATGTCACCGAGCAGCGGGAGGCGGTGGAGGCTCTTCGCCGCAACGACCAGCAGCTTCGTTCGATTGTGGAGAGCGTTCGCGACTACGCCATCTATCATCTCGACCGCGATGGCCACGTGATGACGTGGAACCCTGGGGCTGAGCGGATCAAGGGCTATACAGCCGAAGAGATTGTGGGATCTCATCTTTCGCGCTTTTTCACCCAGGAAGACGTGGACCGCCGCAGGCCGTGGGAAATGCTGCGCCTGGCCGCCGAGCGGGGGCGCGTTGAAGACGAAGGCTGGCGCGTGCGCAAGGACGGTTCGCGCTTCTGGGCGAACAGTATCCTCACGGCCATCCGCAACGATCTGGGTGAGGTCACAGGCTACGCCAAGGTTACGCGCGACTTTACTGACCGCAAGCGGGCGGAAGAAGCAATGATGCTTCAGCTGAGCTCGGCGCTGCTCGCCAATATGGATGTTAGCAAGCTGCTGGGAGCCATCTCAGCAAGCATCGGCGAAGTAATTCCGCATGACGCAGCCACCCTGGCCCTCACGGATCCAACCACGGGAGGGCTGCTGGTGCAGTTCCTGAGGCTGGATGAGGAGGGCGCGCATCGCGGAGCCGTGCCCCTTCCAATGGAAGGTTCGCCGGCCGGCCAGGCTTTCCGCACCCGTGAGCCTGTAGTGATTGAAATTCTGAAAGACGCGCACTATTCCGGTGAGGGGATGCGCCACCTCACCTCGCTCGGCATGCAGTCCGGTTGCTGGGTTCCGCTGATCCACCGTGGCGAAGCGATCGGGGTTTTGGCGACGGCAAGCCGCTTGGAGGCCGCGTTTACCCATCGCGAAGCCGAGATGCTGTCGCAATTGGCCGTGCAGGTCGCTGTCGCTGTCAGCAATGCTGTGGCAATGCGGCAGATAGCCGAAATGCGGGACCGGCTTTCGCAGGAAAAGCAGTACCTTGAAGCGGAGATCAACCTCGAAAACCGCTACGAAGATATTGTGGGAGAGAGCAAAGGCCTGCGCAAGGTTCTGAAAGAGATTGAAACCGTGGCGCCGACCAATGCGACCGTACTCATCCAGGGGGAAACAGGAACAGGCAAGGAACTGCTGGCGCGCGCCATTCACCGCCTCAGTCCCCGCACTGAGCGGACTTTCATCAAGCTCAACTGCGCGGCGATTCCCGCTGGCCTCATCGAGAGCGAACTTTTTGGCCACGAGAAAGGTGCCTTCACGGGTGCCATCGCGCGCAAAATCGGTCGCCTGGAATTGGCGCACGAGGGAACGCTCTTTCTGGACGAGATTGGCGAGCTGCCTCTCGACCTGCAGCCCAAGCTCTTGCGCGCGCTCCAGGAGCGCGAAATCGAGCGCCTCGGCGGCACACGCCCCATTTCGGTGGACGTCCGTCTCATTGCCGCGACCAATCGCGATCTGGCCAGAATGGTGGCCGACAAGGAATTCCGCAGCGACCTCTATTACCGGCTGAAGGTCTTTCCGGTCTTTTCGCCGCCGCTGCGCGAACGGGCAAGCGACATTCCCGTGCTGGTTCGGCATTTTGTAGCCACGCACAGCCGCCGCATGGGCAAGACCATCGAATCAATTCCCGACGAGACCATGCAGGCTCTCATTCACTGGCCCTGGCCAGGCAACATCCGCGAGCTGGAAAACTTTCTTGAACGCGCGGTCATTCTCACTCGCGGTCCTGTGCTCTACGTTCCTCTGGCCGAACTTGAAACACAGGCGGATGAAGGCCCGGACGATGCAGAGGCCGAGGCGGTGCAGAGTCCCACACATCAGGCCGCTGAGCGGGAACATATATTAAAGGTGCTGCGCGAGGCCAAGGGTCAAATTGGTGGGCCCGATGGTGCAGCCGCGCGCCTGGACCTGAAACGAACCACATTGAACTCCAAAATGAAGAAGCTCGGTATCGAACGGAGTGACTATATGCAGTCTCGGTGACGAAATCTCGTCATCGTCACCTTCGTCACTCCATCGTCGGCTCCTTCGCCACTCTTAAATTATCCACAATCTAAATCTCTTATTTGCAATAGATACAGAATCGTGCCCGCGTCGTGTGATCTTTGGCACACCACCTGCTTTAGTAGCTGCATGACGTTAAGAATCACAATCGAAGAAGACGAGAACGCGATGGAGTTAAAGCTCGAAGGGCGAGTCGCAGGGCCCTGGGCGGCTGAACTGAATCGCGTCTGGGTGGAAGAAGCACCGCGCCTCGCTTCAAAAAAGCTTTCCGTTGACTTACGCAATGTGACTTATGCGGATGCCGATGGTACTCGGACCCTTCGTGAGATCTATTCCCGGACGCACGCCGAGTTAGTCACCGGTACACCCTGGACCCAATTTCTTGCCGAACAGATAGCGCAAACCAGCGCCCAACCCAATGATGAGGAGCTTTGATATGCACAGCATGCAGACCGCCGTAAGCAACTTTGGAAGCCAGTCTCAGCTTTCTGGCGATTTCTTCAACAAGCTCTCACCCGAGGCGTTGCGCGACCTCACAGCCATGGCGCTCGTATGCAACTATCAACCCGGAAGGATTCTCTTCTCCGAGCGTGACATGGCGGCGGGCGTTTACCTCATCGTCGAAGGCGAAGTAAAGCTCTCCATGAACTCGAGCGATGGCCGCAGGCTCACCACGCGCATTGCCCGCAAAGGCGCGATCCTCGGCCTCGTCTCTACGCTCTGTGGCAAGCCCTGTGAGATGACCGCGGAGGTTCTGTATCCCACCAAGGTTGCTCCCATTTCACGCCGCGATTTCCTCAACTTCCTCACCCGTCATCCCGATGCGTACCAGGCGGTCACCGAGGAGCTCAGCCGGGAATACAGCCAGGCCTGCGAGCAATTGCGCACCGTCGGCCTGGCCTCTTCAGCGCCTGAAAAGCTGGCCCGCCTGTTGCTCGAGTGGAGCGAGCGCGGACAGACCACAGAGAGCGGAACCAAGTTTCGGTTTTCTCTCACGCATGAAGAAATCGGCGAGTTCATTGGTGCGTCGCGCGAAACAGTTACAAGGACGCTGAGCATCTTCAAGAGCCGCCACCTGGTCGCTTTCAATGGGTCCACGCTGACCATTCCAAACAAGGTAGCTCTGGAAGACTACGCACATTGCTAAGGCTCCCGCGCCTTCCTTACGTCACAAGATTTCTCTTCCAGGGAAGGGCATAAAGCCTCCACGGTACAATGACAACCATCACTTCCGTGGAGGCTTTATGCGCAGACTCATTCTCGCCGTCCTCATCGCCAGCATCTCCGCTTCGTTTGCAACTCCGCTGCTGGCGCAAGGTGCGCCCCCGCAGGGTGGCGCCGATCAGCCATACACAATCGAGTACTACTACAAGTGCCAGTGGGGCCATCAGCAGGAGTTCCTGCAGCTCTTCCTCAAGAACCACTACCCTCTGCTCAAGAAGATCCAATCTACGGGTCGCATTCTCTCCCTTAAAATCGAGTCACCGGCATATCACACCACGGAAGACGGCCGCTGGGATTACCGGGTGACCATTCGCTATAAGAACTCCGCCGTTGCCACCACGAGTAACCCTGACGAAGATGCTTTCATCAAGGAGTTATGGCCGGACCAGGCCAAATATAAGCAAGAGGAACAGCGGCGCTTTGAAATCTTACTCGGCCACTGGGATTTGCCGGTTACGGAGATAACTCCGGCGAGTAAGTAAGAGCTTCCTGATTTTCAAGTCGACGCGGCAAGGGAGAGGCCGCGTCTTTCCCATAGACGATGCGAAACCGGCAGTGCAATACTTGCGCCATGCGGCACATGAATTCATCGACGGAGCTATCCGAGTCGTTTGGCCGCTGCGCGTTCGGTGTTGCGCGATGCGCTTTTTGCCTCGCCGGATGCGGCGGTTCCACTCAGATGACCTCGTCACCGGCGTTGCTGAGCCAGAGCATCACGTTTGCTCCAATATCAACCCAGATTGCCGGAACACCGCTCGCTTTGACGGCTACGGCGAGCTCGGGACTGCCCGTCAGTCTTGCGTCCAACACCACTTCGATTTGCACGATTTCTTCTGCACAGGTCTCGCTGATTGATGCCGGAACATGCACCATTCAGGCGACCCAGGCGGGCAACGCGACTTACGCAGCTGCAACACCGGTTTTGCAGAGCTTTACGGTGAAATTTCAATCGGTATGCGCTACGCCCGCGGCAACCAATCCGGCGGTTGGGAGCGGAACATATCAGCAGATCACCATCAATCCGGCGGTCTACGGGACTGGGTCGACCGCGGGCTGGACGGTTTTCGGATTCAGCCAGGAAGCGGATCTGCTCTCGTCAGGCGACCCGCAAGTTTTTGAGATGGCGCCCAACGTTGTTCCCAGGGCATGGGCGCGTTGGGACACGGGTGGCGTGGTTGCGTCGCAATACAACTTCGGGTATCCCGCTCAAGCTCAGACTGCAGGGATCGTATTCATCGGTGGCACCACGACAACCGTGCTTTTCGGCAATGAGTTTCCCGCGCCCGTGGCCTTTAACGCCGTGGTGTCGTGCAATGCGGATGGGCAGCCAGTGGTTCAACCCGCCCCTCAGGGCTTCTATCGCGGCAGCCTGGCTTCACCCGCATTTCGGCAATACATTATTGGCATCAGCGAGATTCAAATCGACGGTGGGTTGGACGGGTTATTTTTCGATGAGGTAGGCGGGAGCTACGACGGGCTCTCATTCGGCAACGACAACGGATTCGACGATGCGGATGTGGCCGATTTCGGAGGGTTTCTCTGCGCTAAGTATCCCAACCTGACCGTGGCACAGTGGCAAACGCAGTTCGGCATAATGGCCGCAGATAACCTCAACTGCTCGGCTGCTGCGTCGACCTCGGGGCGCACCTTCGACTATCGCGGTTATCTTGCGCGGAACCGATGGGACACCAATCCCCTGACTTCGGCCAACCCTTTGGCTGCGGAATGGGGCGTTACGAACGACTATCACCCTCTGACGCAGAACGGCACCTTCACCAACACTTACCTGTACCTTGTCTACTGGCAGGACATTGTTGTGACGCTGAGGAATTACGCGCGCCAGAAGTATGGGAAAGAGATCTACATTACGGCGAACGGCATTTTTCCATTTGTGGATTTTCAAGCCAGGGGGATCAACGATTTCAACGACGACGGGCCCGGCGGGACTGATGTGGACTATTGCCCGCTGACCGCCAGTGGAGACCTAATGGGAACACAGTCGCTGATGCAGGCATTTTTAACCACGAAACAACGCTCTGCGCTGGTGGCGGGACGCGTTGTTCCAGTTTCGGAATTCCTCGATTGGCCTTCCGGACCGATGAGCCGCTATCTTTCGCTGCCCGCTTCCGAACTCCAGGACTACTGGCGAATGTACGTGCCGGAGGCGCTGGCGGTTGGAGTGAATCTCGCAATGCATCTCGAGGACTCCATCGGCGATCCCACGGCCACGCAGCTTGGACTCATGCCCTACTTTGAGCAGACGAGCGCGTTCTACAAGGCTCCGGCTCATGCTGCGCTTTACGGGAACGCGACAAATTTATCGGGAACGGTGACGGTGTCGGCTTCAAATGTTGCGACAAATCTGACACGGCTCGCCGACGGGCGCACGGTGGCGCACCTGATCAATCACAATTACTCGAAGGGCTTTCAGACGCAGAGCGGTGTAGTGGTGACGTTTCCGGTGGCTACTGCGCCGGCGACGGTTACGCTGGTCTCGCCGGATAACTCCGCGGACACTAACGTTTCGTTCACCTATGGCAACGGACAGGTGCAAGTTACGGTGCCGCAACTGACCGCGTATGTGGCGCTGGTCGCTCAATAAACATACTCCAGCACTTTCTGAAATGCCTTAGACCGAAAGCACAAACTGAAGTGGCTTATTGCTCGAGCAAAGCAACTTTCGATGCATTCAACAGGACCACACTGGTTCAGAAAGGCTCTAGCGGGGAGCCAGCACCTCACTCAGTTATTCCTTTGGCGCCATAGGCGGACCAGGTCTTCGGCGGCTTCCGGCCACTCAGGAAACTCGAACCGAAATCCTGCGTCGAGCAGCCGCATGGGAACCACGCGACGGCTCTTCAATACCAGCTCCGACTCAGTTCGCAGAAAGAACGCGCCAATCTCGATAAGCAGCGCTGGCGCTGGCAGCCCATTTGGTCGGTCCCACGCATCGCGCAGCACCGCCATGAACTCGCGGTTGGGCAGAGGATTTGGCGCAGCGATGTTAACCCGCCCTTCCAGTTCTTCATGTTCGATCAGGAACTCCACTGCCCGCGCAAAATCCGCTTCATGAACCCATGAAACGAATTGCCGCCCATTGCCTTGCGTTCCGCCCAACCCCATCCGAACCAGGTTCGAAAGCCAGCCGAAGGCGTTGTCCGCATTCGGGCTCAGCGTGATGGCGCTGCGCATCGCAACCTTGCGTGTCCGCGGCGTGTACGCTTCAAAAAACGCCGCCTCCCAATCCTTCGCCACACCGATGGAAAAGTTCCACGTATCCGGCGCGCGCCGTGTTTGCCCTACCAACTCGTTCCCACCCAGCTCACCCGTAGCTTCATCCATTGCCCGGTCCAACGCATGCCTGTAAATGGTAGCTGTAGAGGCATTGAGCCAAACGCGAGGAGGATCGGCCAGCGTATCAAAGACCTTTCCAAGCAGCCGCGTGGTGCCAATGCGCGAGTCGTAAATGAGGCGGCGATTTTCCGCATGGTAGCGGCAGTTCACGCTGCGCCCGGCGAGGTTGATGCACACATCAGCGCCGTCCAGCGCCTCAGTCCACGGGCCTTCGTGCTCGCCGTCCCAATGCACAGTCTGCCACTCCGCCGTGTACGGCGCCCGGGTCAATACGGTCACATGATGGCCGCGCTCCTTGAAGTGTCGCGCAAGCACCTGTCCAACCTGGCCGCTGCCGCCGGGAATTACGATGCGTAGCCGGCGTTCGGTCATGGTCAAGCCTCTCCGTAGATAACTTTCAGCAGCTCGCCGGCGGCCCGGTAGAGCGGCCTGAGCAATGGAATGCCGCCCAGCTTCAGCAGTACCAGCATCATGCCCAGCGTCTTGTCGAAGAGCAGTGCGGTACGCGCCTGCCCCGCCGATTCATCGTAGACCCAGTAAAGCATGAGGCCCATCTGGTAGAGCCAAAGCAGTCGCGGAAGATGGGGCAGTATCGAAGGCGGAAGCCTCACGCCTGACTCCGTAACCGCGCGTGCAAAGAACGCAATGTCGCGATCGCGAATGGATGCGGTTGCCGCACTGAAGGGCGAGAGCGGCTGGTTTGGATCAATGTGCGCGGACAACGCGCCCATCAGCGCCCGGTTCGGCAGAAAGTACTCCCACTTATAGCTGATCAGGCCGCGCAGCCGCGATTCCAGCGTCTTCCGTGAGTCGAGAATCCGCTCCAGCCCCGGCTCCATCTGCTTTTGAGCCCGCTCGTAAAACGCCATCACAATCGCATCCTTCGAGTCGAAATAATAGTAAGCCGCGCCCAGAGCCATGCCGGCTTCCGCCGCTATCTCACGCATCGTTGCGGTCTGAAACCCGCGCTCCCGGAACACTCGCAGCGCGGCTTCAAGAATGCGGGCGCGCGTTGCTTCGGACTTGGGAGTCGCTTTTCGGCTCATGGCGATCACGAAGCGGCCGGCCCAGCGGCGACAAAGGTCCGCCGGCGAAACAGCGCCAGCAGTAACAGGTTGAAAAGGTGGACACAACCCAGCATCAGCAGAAACCCACCAACCTTGCCGCTGACAATTTGAGCCACCATTCCATAGGTGTCCATGGGCCAGTAGGTTCCTGCCCAGGCTGTCACGTAGCCGCAGCTCATCAGGTAGAAGCCGATATCCAGAAGATGAGCCACGGCCTTCACAAGCGCAGGTTTGTCGTGGAAGGCTTCGTCCAGAAGAAGTCCTCCGGCGCGATGGAGAATGCGCCCCAGCCAGAAGATCAGCACAACGCTGATCCCCAGATACGTAGCATAGTAGGTTGCAAGATGCATGTGTGCCTCCCTGAATTCGGTTTAGCTGCGGCCGCTCTTACGCCGCCAACTCCTTGGTGGTTCGCCGCCGCATTCTTGCCAGCACGAACATGTTAAAGAAGTGCATTCCCCCCAGAATCAGCAGAACCACGCCGATCTTGGCGCTTTCCAGTTCGATCACCTGGCGAAAGTTAGTCAAAGGATCAGTGGTCTTCAACGCCAGCGCAATATATCCCACATTGATCAGGTAGAATCCGACCAC
The DNA here is from genome assembly GCA_049514915.1 of Occallatibacter sp. GTDB lineage: Bacteria > Acidobacteriota > Terriglobia > Terriglobales > Acidobacteriaceae > Telmatobacter. The sequence continues at coordinate 59,134 of JBEKUP010000017.1, forward strand.
CAGAAGCTGATTGACGGAGTCTGCAAGCGGCTCATTGCCGCGAAAAGCATCGAGCAGAAAGATGCGTCCGCTGTGATGCAGCGTCCGCGCCACCCAGATGGTGAGCGCGATACTGATGGTCAGATAACTGAGGTAGCAGCCTGCGACATACATTGAACTCACCTCCAAGAATTGAAATTGAACGTGTTCAAAAATGACGATAAACCAAGTTCGAATACGGGTCAAGTATAAAATGAACATGTTCAAAAAATAGTCCGACAGCAGAAAACCCCTAAACCCTTACCGCCTTTGAACTCAGGACCTAGAACTCAGAACTTAGAACCCAGAACTTCAGCCTCTATCGCGCCGGCGGAAACGGCGGAGGCGGATACTGCGCCATATACCGCCGCCAGCGGCTCTCCCGGATCCCATGCACAATCACATACACGATTCCGCCAATTATCAGGAAGGGAAACAGGGCGATCCAGAACGGAAACTCAACATGGTCGTGCCCAATGCTCACGGACTCGTCCGAGTCGACCGCTCCCAGCATCGAAACCATGTCCCTGCCCACTGACGCGTTCTTCTTCAACTGGACATAGCCGAAGAAGCTCACCAGGTCATTACCGATCTGGGCATTGTCGTCGGCCTTAACTTCTCCGAAGAAGTTCACCACGTCGTGGTTGGCATGGCCGGCAATGTGCACGTCGCCGAAAAAGACAACAATGTCCCCATTTACCTCGCCCTCAGCATCCACGCTGCAAAAGAAACAGACAGCATCGTGGGAAGCCGTGTTGGGAGCGATTCGAATGTCCTCGAAAAAGTGCACGTCATCGGAATCGGCATGGGCATGAACGGAGGCCGCCGCAAAAGCAGCACCCAGCAGAGTCGTGGCAAGGATTCGTTTCAGAATCATGTGCGCCTCTCCACGGATTACGCGGCCCGGCGCCCAAAAGTTCCCGGGACCTAAAATTCGAAACGCATCCCCATCTGAATGCGTCGCGGAGGCCCCACCGCGGTGACCTGTCCGAATTGGGACGAAGTCTCCACTGGATCGATGCCTGAGGCATTTGGATGGTTCAGCACGTTGAACGCTCCGGCGGAGAATCCCAGCCGGGGCGCTTCCTCATCCTTGTTCGCGGTGACGGCAAAATCGTGTCCCCAGCGCAGATCCAGGTCGACATAACTCGGATTCGTTTCCGAGTTGCGGCCTACGCCTTCCGGCCGGGTATTGAACAGGTCGTCGCCGTACGCATCGGTACCCGTCAACTCCGTCCAGGGCGTTCCCGTGTTGGCAAAGATCCCGGCGGACAGGTTAAACACGCTCTCCGGCTGAAACATGGCATACATCCCCATGCGTTGCCGGCGGTCGAATCCCGCGTTCGACCACTCGTCATTGGGATCGTACTGGTTTTGCGGAAACCAGCCAATCCCGCCGGTGTCCGACTCGAAATGAGACCATGTGTAGCGGCCAAAGCCAGTGAAGTACTTGTTCAGCTTGCCGCGGTACGAAATATCCAGGCCGTCGCCCTCCCAGAATGCCTCGGGCTGCATCTGCCGTATACGGCCAAACGCCGCATTCGGCCGCTCTGTATAGCCGGACTCTGGTGTAGGAGCATTCACGTCAACGCTGCGGAAGCTGTCAATCCCGCGCGCGGAATAGACGCTGACCACACCCGTCGCCTTCTCGCCCAACTGGCGCTCGATTGAGACGCCATACTGAATCTGGTACGGAAGCTTCGCGTTGGGCTCCAGTTGCACCAGAGACGGCGGCTGCGCGGTCAGCGTCAGGCACTCGGTAATGGGTACGCAGCCCGTTGCGGGCATGTCCGCCGGGTCCAGCGAGAGGGTAATCGAACGGCGTCGGGCGGTCTCGTAACGGACCAGGTCAAGAAGCGGCCCCGACCCGAATCGGTCGTAGTAAATGCCGCCGCCCCCGCGCACCACGGTCTTGCTTTGCTCATCCAGAACCCAGGCGAACGAGACACGCGGCGAAAAGCCGAGCCGCCGATTCGCCAGAAAATTCTGCCAGTCGTAGCGCAGCCCCGGCGTGATGGAAAAGGTCTTGCTCCACTTGAACTGATCCTGCACAAAGCCGCCCATCTCCTGCTGGTGATAGACAAAGTGCGTATCGCCCGTGTTCTGGGAGAATCCCGAGGGCAGGTTGGCCGCGTAATTCTGCAGCGCCGTCTGCAGCACAGTCACCCCGTCTGCGGCCACCGTAGGGCCGAACGTGTAGCTTCCCAGCGCATTGGTGTTGTCGTCGTATGCGCGCCGGTCAATGTGCGGTGTGCCGATACCGGCCTTCACCAGGTTGCGCCCGTGGTTCCATGTCACCATGTCGTAGAGCCGGGCATTGTATTCGGAACTGAAGGAATCGCCCTGTGCCGAGCCTGCCGAAAAATCTCCCGCAACGTTGATGTGGGGAGCCTCAGCCACATCAATGGTCCGGCTGTAGTCATGCTCGCCCACCACTGAAATCTGGTTCAGCATGGCGGGCGAAACAATGGTCTCCATGTGGGCAACAAAGTCGTCTTCGCGGTACTGGTTGTTATAGCCGGCCGCGGCAAGCGTCTGCCCGCCCACGCCCTGGTTTTGTCCCGTCCAGTCCTGGTAGCTGTATTGCACATACCCTGAGTTGCGGTCGCTGAACTGATGCGCGCCGCGCAGGCTGAATTCCGTATCCCGCTGCGGAGCCGCAACGTTGGCTTGGAAGGCGCCGCTGGGGTCGGCCGGGGTCGGCTCAATAGTTGCATTGATGACGGAATCCTGGTCGAAGAGCACGCGGTTGAAGCTCGCCAGAAAGCTGCTCTTCTTCGCCATCGGAATCGGTCCAGTGACATGGCCCTCGTAGGTCTGCCGCTGCTCAAACGGCTTCGTGGGAGCCAGCGCGTTCTGCGCGTTCAGCGCCGAGTTGCGGTAAATGAAGTTGAACTGGCCGTGATAGTGCTCGGCGGCGGACTTGGTAATGATCTCCATCTGCCCGCGGCCCGGATAATAGTACTGCGCGGAATACGGATCCTGGTTGATCCGAATCTCCTGAACCGCCGACGCTGAAACTGTAGCTCGGTTTGCCTCCACGCCGTCCACCATCAATCCTGTCCCGCCCGTATCGCCCACGTTCTGATCAATAAACGCGCTCATCGCGCTGGCGTAGTCATTGTCGAAGATGGGCAGTGCCTTCAGGTCGCTGGAGGTCATTACAGAGGAGTCCCGATTTGCGTCGGGCGCTGTGAGATCTTCGCCGGTATCCGCGGTCACGCGGATATTGGTGGCAAATTGCGCGATCGGAAGGACGACGCGTACGAGCGTGGCCGGCGGCAGGGAAGCGGTCGCCGCGGCAATCACCGGCGCGCTAATCGCCACCGGCCTGCGCACCGTCTCGAATCCAGCTTCGGAGACAACCAGTGTGTAGTTGCCGGCATGCGGAGGAATCAGCTTGAACGTGCCCGCGGGATCCGAGTGATCGGTCACAGCCACCGAGCCGTCGGTATTCACCAGGTCAACCTCAGCTCCGGACACAATCGCTCCGCTGGGATCGGCCACAGTTCCGCTCAAAGATGGGGTCTGGGAAAGGTTGGGCGTGGCTGCGTTCTCCGCAAGAACGGCGGCAGGGGCAAGAACAGTAACCAGAAGCACCAGGGCAGAAAAACGCATGAGCGGAATCTCCAAAGCAACACAGGGCAAGTAGAGCAGCGCTAATTCGCGAAATAAGTGAGACTTACAACGATTGTAGTCCCGGCTTCAATTGCAGAAATTGTTTTCAGATGCCAAATCTGAAGGCTCGTTCCACATTGATATGGCACTCGCACATGAACAAGGTCCCCGCATCAATAGAACGCAACCGCGGCCTGTTTCGCTTCTGGAACAATCCTAGAATGTGAAGCTTAAGGTCATATTAAGGCGAGTAAGGAAGGGAACAAAAACCCAAAACCTCTACAACCGAATGCCGTTCGCAACAGGATCGAGCGCAGCCATCCAGTCCTGTGGTGCATCCACCAGCACGTCCGGCGGGTTCGCCGCCAGCCCCAGCGGTGACAGGCCAAACGTGCAGCCAATCACCCATGTTCCGGCATTGCGCGCGGTTGCCACGTCCACCTCGCTATCGCCAATCAGCACCGTCTCCTCCGGTAGCGCGCGCGCTTCATCCATCAGCATACGCATCCCCATCGGATCCGGTTTCTTCATCGCGAAGCTGTTGCCGCCATACACGTGCTGAAAAAAAGGCGCCAGCCCCAGGGCCTCACAAATAGCCTGCGCCGGGCGAACCGGCTTGTTGGTCAGCACTGACATGCTGCGTTTGCTCCCATCAGGAGCGGTGCGCAGCGCCGTCAGGGCTTCCATAACCCCGCCATAGGCGTAAGTGAAATCCAGTTTGTGTTCGCGATAGTAGTCAAGGAAGAACGCGTAGGCCCGCGTCAGGAAATCCTCGTCTACCTCGGTCGCATCCAGCCCAAACAGCGCCCGCCGCACCAGCATCATCGCGCCGTCGCCAATGTAGCTCGCCACCACGCTGTCTGGCAGCGGCTCCAGGTCAAACTCCGCCAGCGTCGCATTCACGCTGTTGCACAAGTCCTGTGCCGAGTCGATGAGGGTGCCATCCAGATCAAACACCAGCAGCTTCAGTTGCTCCACAGCGATAGGGCGAATGACGCGAACCATGGCTACAGTTTACCAACCAGGACGACACGGGAATGTTGCCTAAAAAACAACCTCCGTTTTGCCGGCGGCACAGGCGGAACTCCAAAGATTGACGGTTGTTGGCCCCATCTCCGACTTTGTCCAAGGTCCTTCCCCATCACTTCCGATGTATTATTTGCCATGATCTCCCTGCACGCGAATCAATCACTGAAAGGGTTCATCCTGGCTGTTTCGGTTGGGCTCTCGCTTCTGGCTTCAGGTCAGACTGGAATACTGGGAACCAACCAGATCCCGGACGGCGTTCACTATAAGCCAGCCAGCGACGCATTGAATGCGTCGGCTATTGCCTTGCTCAAGCAGTCGTTGCTTCCTGCCAATGAACCTCCGAAGGTTTTTTTTGACTCTGCCGTGACATGCGGCCCGTCGCTCTGGAAGGTCCTGCAGCCGTCTGCTGACAAGGTTCTGCTCGATTCTAAGTTAGTCGTCGTCGTGGTGAATTCTGTACAGACCGAGGGTCGCGGACTGATAACTGACGAGCAGCGGCAGTCGTTTTGGCAGTTACTCCTCACGAAGTACCCCGCACTGCAAGGTGCCGCCATCCGTAAGGCGAACGCAGAAGAGATCAAGTATTACTGGGCAACGATTCCCTTCGATATTGAAGAGCCGTTCTTTACGATCGACACAGGTACAACAAAATTCATCGTGAACTTCCGGGTGGAGAAGGGGAGCCCAAAGCTCTTCTGGATTGACGAGGTTGGCGATCTTCAGAAGTTAACTTCCGAACCCGGCAAGGTCGTCAACCTTACGGTTCTGACCATGATGGCCGAGGGCGGTGACGCGGCTTCGATGTTGCAGCTCGCGAAGGGCTATTGGTTTGGAACCAGCATTCCTCCAGACGTCGATAAGGCCCGCATCTGGTTCGATCGCGCCTCAGAGAAGGGATCTCTCGATGCCCAGATGTTTCTCTGGATGGCTTATTTTGCGGGCGTCAAATTACCGAAAGACCGCAATCTCTCGGCAAAATACTTGAAACTCGCGGCCAATCAAAGAAATGCGATGGCACAGTATTACATGGGCATAATGTACCGCGACGGTGAAGGCGTCGAACAGTCGAATGAGAATGCGGTCAACTATCTCCAAATGGCTGCGAATAAGAATTACGCCCCCGCGGATTATGACCTCGGCGTAATTTACGAGACAGGTAAGGGTGTTTTCGTAAACAAGAAAATGGCGTGCCAACTTTATGGGCAAGCCGCACAACAGGGACATATCATGGCGACGAACAGCCTGGGTCAATGCTATGTGCAACGAGGCACTCAGGACGACTTAGAAACAGCAAAGGATCTCTTCACCAAGGCTGCGAACGCAGGGAACCGTGCGGCCCAAAGCAACTTATCGGCACTCTACGGCGAATTCGGCGACTGGCAGAACTCCTACATTTGGGCCAGAATTGCGCAGGGTGCAGGGGCCAGCCAGGGTTTTCTTCCAATCGACCGAATCAAGCTTCACCTAACGCAGCTACAAATAGATTCCGCCGAGGACAAGATTCTCGAATGGCAAGAAGCTCACCCTGCAAAGAAGTGATTTCTGCGGAGGCTCTGCGGGCTGGCATGTGAGTTCTGGATCCAGCGTCGGCAATCGGATATGACCCTGATCAAGCCGTTGAGCTATAGGCAATGCATCGATAGCCTCCATAGCCGGCATCCTTCAAAACGCGGTGGAGTTTTTGTTCAGCCCCGCATCAACCGCGTTCAGCAACGCCCCAGAACCATCGCTCTCATAATCCCAGAACATCACCCCTCTGAGCTTGCCGTCCAGCACATACCTGCACTTCAGCGCCACCGACTCCGCATCCTCATACGAAACAAACATCTGCTTCTCCGCGTTGTAAAGATACGGCGCCTTAGCCACAGGATCCCAGTACCTGACGAACCCATTCTTCAGCATGGCGTCCACTCCGCCAAACCGCACCCACGCGTTCTTCACATTCTTTCCCGGCTGATACAGCCCATGGTTCGCCGCCGGCACCTGTCCCCAAACATGCCCATAAAAAGGAACGCCCAGCACAATCTTCCCCGCAGCAACACCGGCCTGTTCATACGCATGAACCGACGCATCGGCTGAAACCTTCTTCGGGTCCGCAGGATTCGTGAACAGCGGCGCATGATGTCCCGTGGTCGCGTCCGAATCCGGCTCGTAATAGTCGTAAGCCATCAGGTTCACGGTGTCCACATACTGCTGCACCTTGTCCATCTCGGTATGCGCCAAAAACTCAGGCGACGCACCCGTAGCAATCGTCAAATACAACGGACGATGAAGCTGCTTCTCAAGCTCGTCGAACCGCGCGCGCAGTTCTTTCAGCAGCAGCGTGTAATTCTGCTGGTCCACCGCCCGAAAATGCTTAGTTGATCCCTCCAACCCCGGATACTCCCAGTCAACATCCAAACCATCCAACTGATTCCGCCCGACAAACTCCACCACGCTCTGGATGAACGCAGCCCTGCTCGCCGGAGTCAATGCCATGTCAGAGAACGCTCCCGACCACAGCCATCCACCCACGGAAACCAGCACCGTGAGCGAAGGATTCTGCTTTTTCAGCGCAACCAGTGCGGCCAGATTCTGATCGTCATTCTCAAACCCGTTGACGATGCGGCCATTTTTTATGTTGGCGAAGGCGTAGTTAATGCGCGTCACCTTCTGCGCCGCAATATCCCCATCGTGAATCAGTGCGTTTTGCGGAAAGACATACGCAACGATCACGGGACCGGGTGCGGGTGCCCCCGCGAACAGAGCCGGGCAACAGAACAGGAGCGCAATCGAGAGAAGCCATGTTCTGGCGAAGACACGCACATTTGTTTCGATCGGTTGAACGCTGCGTTTCCTTGCATGCGGCATCCGCAACATCCAACCTCCTGTGCGCCCCTGTCTGCCCTGGGTTGGAGCCGATTCGAACCGGGCGATGACGCAAAACATTCATCCAGTGTAACGGGACCGGTGAATCGGCTCCAATGAACGGGCTTGAGACAAAGCCTGCCCAGAACCTTCAATGAGGCGATGAAACCCTTCTTGCCTTACCACTTTGGTGGCAGGGCCAATAGCACTCAATACTCATCGGGTTTGGTGTATGTGGTATTCACGCGATTTCCTCTCTAAAGTACAGTTTTCACAGGACATGTTCGAAAAAGCTGCGCAGGCTGAAGAAGCTCGATAGAACTTCGACCCTTGTTCAGCCGGCACGGAGTAGTTGGATCGGGATGTTCAGCAGGATTTTCCAGGCTACTGAATTGATTCGTCCATTTGGTCTATGAAGGGCACAGGGAACTGAATGACACGCCACCGCCATCGTTACGATTCAGTGATCCTCAAGGTCGCGAATGAGCGTGTGCCCGCCAAGACTTCGGACGCTGCGGATTACCGCGTGAATCCTGGGAAATACTGTGCCTACAACCAGACCCGGGAACGCTTTATCGGTTCACAGATCGATGCCGAGGATCTCTCCTTTGCAAACATCGACGCCCGGTTGCCTGCGCTGGCGCAGCGTTCGGGCGAGGGTCTGTGGCTGGTTCCGTTCCGGGGAATCTCTCCCACAAGCGTGCGCATCCCTCTGGATCTCGTTTACCTCGACCAGGATTGCACCGTCCTTGAAACGGTGGAGTCGTTTCCCATATTCAGCGCCTCTGCTTCCAGCCTGGCCGCCGCAAGTGTCCTCGTGCTGCCGGCTGACACCATCCGCTCCACCGGGACGCAGCCTCGCGATCGACTGATTCTCTGCGCTCCCGGGGAAATGAAGCAGCGCCTGCAGAGGTTAGCCAGCCCGGATACCGAAGGCGAGCCAGTTGCGAACACCGAAAAAGCTGCTGTTTCTACGGTTGAAGAGTCAGTTCGCAGCGGTATGGGCCGCGTGTTGCACTGGGAAGATCACTCCAAGCTCAGGAATCCTGAGGAGGAGAGTTACGTCGCGGATAGCGTCCAGGCGAAGATTTTAGAAGAGGAACCCGCGCAACAGAAGATTCCATTCAAGCAGCCTGCGCAGGAAAAAGTTCCCGAGATCGACCGCGCCTCTGAAGAGATTCACGAAGGGAATCGCGTCCACGAAGTGTCCCCGGTCGAGTCGAAGCCTTCCGCTCCGGAGGCGCCCAAGGCAGCCGCGCATGAATCGGAACAGAAGAGTGCCAAGCCCGCAAGAAGCTGGTTGCAGCGCCTGTTGAATCCCGAACCTCCCCAGCCGCGGAAGGCGCTGCGGGAGTCTGTGTCCGGGCTTACCGCCTACTTTTTCACCGGCGGCGCTCCAGTGGCGCACGAAGTTCGCGACGTCAGCACAACCGGCATGTATGTATTTACCGACGAGCGCTGGTACCCCGGTACGGTGGTCCGGATGACGCTGACTGACCGCCTGCAGCCGACCGCGGAGAACTCGATCACCCTGAATATGGCTGTGATGCGCTGCGGCGACGACGGCGTTGGGCTGCAGTTTGTAACCCGGCCGGACTCAAGCCGGCGGGGAAGGCAGGCCGTTTCGCAGGACCCGATGGGTACTACCGCGGATGAATTGCAGATCGTGCGGTTTCTGCAGAGGTTCCGGATAGAAAAGGGCAAGGATTCCGCGAGCTAACCTGATTCTCCGCTTCTTGTGAAAGCATCCCAGGTAGATTTTTGGAGTTTTTATCGGGGGAAGCGTGGGCAAAAAAAGACAGGCGAGGCTTTTCCAGGAGCTTGCTGCCTCGCCTGTGAATACCGCACATAAACCGGCTCGCTCAAGCCGGATCTCAAACTTAGTGAATCCGAATCTCGCCCGACCCCGTTTCGATCCGCACCGTAGGCCCGCCGCCGTTCAACTTGCCGGTCACATGATGAGTGTTCATCGAGCCCTGGGTCAGCATCTCGCGGTCCGTATGAATGCCGCCGGATCCAGACTCGGCGTCGAGCGTAAGTGGCGCGTCTCCCACCCAAAGCTCCACCTTTCCAGAACCAGTTTCCAGCCGCCAGCCCTCTGTCGGCGTGCCCGCAACCTTGATATCGCCTGAGCCGGTCGTGGCCTTCAGGCCGCCATGCAGATTGCGCAACTCAATATTTCCCGAGCCGGTTTCAGCCTTCACGTCGCCGTTGCCGGTCTGATCGGCATAGATGTTGCCCGACCCCGTTCCCACGCTAAACCCGCCATGCAGCCCGGTTGCATGAACGTTGCCCGACCCGGTATTGAGCTTGGAGTTTTCTCCCACCCCGTCGTCAGTCACGTTGCCTGAACCCGAAGCCGCGTCGAGATACGTATTGGCCGGCGCCTCAATCTCGTAGTCGATGCTGACGTGGTGCATCCCTTCGTTCTCGCCGTCGTTGTGCTTCCCAATGTGGATGATGTTGCCCGCCTGCTCAATCGGAGGATTGGCGGCAATCTGACGAACGTGCTCGTCGCTATCGCCCCAGTTCGAGTGAACCTTCCCGATAACGTGCACGCGATTGTCTGGCCCGGGCGTTATGTGGATGTTGCCCGAACCGGTTCCCACCGAAAGCTCCACTCGTCCGCTCACGGTCAGCGTCCGGTCGAAAGTTGCTTCAGAGGCCAGGGCTGGAATCGCCAGCGCAAGCATTGCCGTTGCCAGAAGAAGATGTTTCATCGTTTACCTCGCTTCAGTGAACATTGGATTGGGACATGCGGGCAAGACGATCTCCCGCGGGAAATCACGGTCCTTCGCACTTCCAGATGCACATCGATTGCCATTGCCCAGAGCATGCAAGGTCCAATGGAATCAGCAGATCGGGACAAGGCGCTCAATTTCCACCAGTGAATCTTGTCCGATTTCGAACACGAATGTGCATCCCCGGACACTAATCGTTGACCACTAACCACTAACCACTGACTCACTGCTGCAGCACCACCTGGTCGCCCTCTTTCAGCCCGCTCAGAATTTCAGTAACTGAACCATTCGAAAGCCCCACAGTAACCGGAACCTTTCGCTGTCCGTCCTTCTGCTTCTTATCAGGAACCATCACGGACGCATTCTTCTGGTTGTCATAAACCACTGCGTTCTCGGGGACAATCAACACGCCCTTGTGTTCATCCAGCAGAATCTCCGCATTGGCCGTCATCAATGCCTTCAACTCGCCGCCAGGGTTGTTGATTGAAACCCGGACCTCAAATGTAGTCACGTTATCCTTTTGCACGCCCATGGGAGCAATTTTGGTCACTTTCCCATTGAATACGCGGTCCCGAAAGCTCTCCACCTTGATGCGCGCCGGTTGGCCCATATAGACGTGCGCAATGTCCGCCTCGTCCACCTTGCCGTCCACGTACACCTCGTTCACATCGCCCTCGGTCATCACCAGCGTGGCCGTCGAACCCAGCACCAGGATCGAGCTGACCGCATCGCCGATCTCCACGTCCCGCGACAAAATCACTCCGTCCATCGGCGCAACAATCGTGGTGTAACTCAACTGCTCCTCAAGCTGTTTCAGGCTCGCCTCGCTCTGCTGAACCAGCGCGCGCGCCTGCCGCAGCTTGGCCGTGTCCACGCCAATCTGGGCTTTCGAGCTGTCCCTGCGCGTAAGCGCGGCAAGGTAATCCTTGTTGGCATCGTCATACGCCTGGTGGCTCACAATGCCGTCCTTCACCATTTCCAGATTTCTGTCGAGTGTGGCCTTGTACATCGGCAGATCCGGTGCGGCCGCGTTCACTTTGTCCTGTTCGATGTTGGCTTCATACGTGCCCACATTGGCCTCGGCAGAAGCCAGTTGCGCCTTCTGCGCCTCCACCTGCGCCTCAATCTCCATCTGGTCCAGTTGCGCCAGCGGCTGCCCTTTCTTCACCACATTATTGATATCGACATAGAGCTTTTCCACAATGCCGGAAGCCTTACTCTTCACCTCCACCTTGGTAATCGGCTGAATCTGTCCCGTCGCCACCACGGACCGCGCCACATCCCCCCGGGTCACCTTGGCCAGCCGGTTCTGGTCGATGGTCGAACCCTTTGCCAGGCGCATCAGGCCGAAACCCGCCACCGCCAAAACCACCACGACGCCGGCGCTTATCCAGATCCAGAACTTCTTACTCTTGCGTGCTGCCGCCACCAGAAACCTCCCAAACTATAAAGAAAGCCGTTGAATTCTCAGATTTGACCCAACAAATTTGACCCGGTGAAGCTGAGGAGTGAGACGGCCTCAGCGCTTCACGGTCAACCAATCCCGGCCCGCACCTTGCCCGCTTTTTGATACGCAACCCAACCTGCGGCGGTTCCCTCACTTCGAAAACCGAACCGAAAGAAGCAATGCAAAAAAGGAAAACACCGTGATCCAACGATCTTATCGGTATGAGCCTTGAGTTAGTGCGGCCTTCCATCCGGGAGCGAGTTAACGATCAGATGAATGATTGGTCCGACACCGGCAATGAAACAGGCCTACCGCGCACTCAGCCCAAAAGAACCTCTCCGTCCGACTCGCGGACCCAGGTTGTGTTCATCGGCGTCGGTTCCTGCCTCCTCGCCGGAAGCCGCTCCGGCGAAGTCTATTACTTTTCCTCCGAACTTCCGGAACGCTCCATCGACTCACAGGATGCCCCCGAGCTGCTCAGCTCAGGCCTGTTCCGCCTCGCCCCTCGATCAACGACCACGGACAACTGACAACCTGGAACTTGGAACCGGCAACTCGGTAGAATGCTATTCTCCAGAACGGGATGAACGGTCTGCCGCTGCTCCAATTTGTCGCTGTCGCCTTGCTCATTCTGGCCAACGCATTCTTTGTGGCTGCGGAGTTCGCGCTGGTTTCCATCCGCGACACCCGCATCGAGCAACTGCTTGTCGCCGGCGTTCCCGGTGCCCGCGCCGTCCGCACCCTACAGCAGGATCTCGACGACTTTCTTCCCGCTGTGCAGCTTGGCGTCACACTCTGCTCGCTGGCACTCGGCTGGATCGGCGAACCGCTGGCCGCCAACATCGTTCTCGGCTGGTTCGGCCTTCTGCCCATCACCCATCCCATCGCTGTCGTTTACGCCCACGTCTTCGCCGTCGCACTTGGCTTTGCCCTCATCACCTACTTCCATGTAGTTGTCGGCGAACTCGTCCCCAAGTCCCTCGCCCTGCGCCGTGCGGAGGCGCTCGCCGTCGCCGTCGCCCCGCCCATGCTTATCTTCATGGCCGTGGTGCGCCCCGCCGTGCGACTGCTCAAAAACTCGGCCGCCGTCATTCTGCGCGGGTTTGACATCCCCATGTCCGAGCGCGCGCAGGTTCACTCGCCTGAAGAGCTCAAGCTCATCGCTACCGCCGCCCGCCGCATGGGACTCCTGCCCAAATTCCAGGAGACGCTCATTCATCGCGCCCTCGAACTCGATGAAGTCTCAATCCGCGAAATCATGACTCCGCGCCAACGAATCTTCTCCTTGCCCTCAAACATGCTGGTCGAGGATGCCAGCGCCAAGGTCATTGACCGCAAGCGTTCCCGCGTCCCCGTCTACGATGAGACCCGCGGCCCAGAGCACATCATCGGCGTCGTTTATTCCAAAGACCTGAGCCGCCTCATGCACTTTCGCCCCGCGCGTTCCGCAACCTCGTCCTTTGTTGATCTCAGACTCAGTCAGGTCATGCGCGACGTGTTCGTCGTGCCTGAAACCAAATCCGTCCTCGACCTCATCCGCGACTTTCAGCAGCGTCGCCGCCACCTCGCCATTGTGGTCGACGAATACGGTTCCACCGTTGGCCTGGTCACGGCAGAAGACGCAATCGAGCAATTGACCGGAGAGCTTGAAGATGAGTTCGACCACCCCGCTCTTCCCGTGCTCACCACCGCCTCCGGCGCTTTCGCGTTGGATGGAGGCGTAAACCTCCGCGACCTCGAAACCCAGATGCAATGGGCCTTGCCGCGCGACGGCGGCGTCGAAACCCTGGCCGGTTTCCTCCTGATGCGCCTCGGCCACATTCCCGACCCCGGAGAGAGCATCGTCTTCGATGGCCGGCGGCTGACAGTAATGGAGATGGACGGCCGCCGCATCGCCAAAATCCGCGTTGAGCCAATCGAGGCAGAGAAACCGCCCGCGATCAATTGAAGATTCAAGATCCCGAATCGATCAAGCCATTCTCCTGCTGGATTTCTGCAACGGCCTTGTCAAGCCCGGCAAGGATTTTTGTCCAACCTTCCACATTCCTCTCCTCATATTCCACTGGCACTCCCTCGTGCGTCAGAGTAAGTGTTGACCCCGTGGGTGTGGGCTCGATGTCGAGGGTTACCGTCGTGAAGAGCGGCGAGTATTTGGGTACTCCGAAGGTGAAGACAAGGCGGCGCGGGCGATCGATTTCGAGGTATTCGCCAGTGTGTTCCACATCTTCCTCGTTCCGCCGGTCAACGATCACGAAACGCCCCCCGACGCGGGCGTCAATTTCCACACGCACCATCCGGCCCGAGGGCGTGGCAAAGAGCCACTTGCAGGCGGTTTTGGGATCGAGCCAGGCGTCGAAGACGCGTTCCGCCGAGGCGGTGAAGTGATGAGTTACCGTTACGGTGTTCATCGTTTGGACCCCTTTCTGCGAGGCGGTGAGGCTGCGCGGTCTTCGGCCTGGAGCAGGGTGTCAAGGCGGTCAAGCTGCTCGGCCCAAAGACGCCGATAGAAATGAAACCAGTTGTCGGCCGCTGCGAGGCGCAGGGGCTGAATACGGCAGAGGTGGCGGCGGCCTTGTACTCGACGGTGAACAAGACCTGCGCCTTCGAGGACCTTGACGTGCTTGGAGGCGGCGGCAAAAGACATGCGGAAGGGTGCAGCGAGTTCGCCAATGTTGTGTTCGCCGGCGGCGAGTGTGCGGAGCATGGCGCGGCGCGTGGGATCGGCGAGAGCGTGAAAGATGGCATCGAGCGGCTTGGAGGATTGCTCAACCATGTGGTTGAAGATAGAGAATGCTGAGTTGATTGTCAACTGATTGGTTGAATAATTTTCAGGCCGGGGGAGCAGCCCGCAATAAAGTCTGTTATTCGAATGAAGCACGGCACAGTTTATGCGCCGTGCTTAGCCAATTGACCGGCTGTCTCCTTTCGCCCGCGGGCAGAAGCTTGGATTGCTCTAGTCAATCTTCGCAGCTTCGCACGAACGAAAATCTGCATCCAAGTGTTGCGAGGAGATGTCGCAATGCGGAGTCATAGATTTTTCGCAACGCTGGGATTAGCCGTGGCTCTTGTAGCTGGCTGCCATTCAAACACAAATATGGTCGACAAGAGCGCGTTCAAGACTGCGCTCGATAATTACCTCGTCGGACAGGACGTTTGCCTTTTTGGAGTCCCTGTAAAGCTTCCTGCGCAGGCCGATACCGACAACGACGAACAAACCAAGGGGTTTGACGCGTTGACCGATGCGGCCCTCCTGACGCGCACCCCGGAAGAAAAGAAGCGCTTCCTCATAGGCTCCAAGCAGGTCAACGACTACGATCTGTCGTCCAAGGGCCGAACAGTGTGGACGGCCGAGCCAACGCAACCGGGCTATGGCAACTTTTGCTTCGGATCGCCCAAGGTGGTCTCCGTCGATAACTACACCGCGCTCAGTTCCACCGGAAATACGTACTCGGTGAGCTATCAGTATGCGGTGAATCTGCCCGACTGGGCCAAGACCGAAGAGATGAAAACCGCATTCCCATCCATCGGCCTCTGGAGCGCCCCGCGCACCGCCACGGCCAACCTTGCCAAGGGCGATACCGGCTGGTCAGTGCAGCACGTAGCAGCATCCTCCCCCGCCCAGCCGTGAAGCAATAGTCAGCCGAGCGATCGCCGAAGCGCGACCACCAATAGGAGCGCAGCGGCCACTCAGGCCGCATGCCAAATCAAGGGGCATCGACTGTTCGGCGTTAGGCCTCATATCGCTGCTCATGATTCGCGCCAAAGAACAATATCGGTAAATGTGCGGAATCCGTGCAGCGGCGTCGCGCTACCAGCTTGGGTGCGCCGCGGGTCGAGCTCAGTACTTAAATCGCCAACGGGGCAGATTCACTGATTTTCGAACCAGTGATATCCCGCCTTTGCGCCATGAGCGGACGTGATCTAAATCACCTACAAACAATCTGTTGCGAGGTCATATTTGAAGGATTCAATGGAATACCAACCATCTTTTCCTTTTGGTTGAATACTTGGGCATACCTGCCGATAGTTGAATTGAAGAACCAACTGAGCGGAGGAGGCGGAAGAGCCAGGGGCCGTGGCTGCAAGACATGCGCATCGTGAAACCATTATCGCCGATCGCGGATTCCGAAATGAAGAAGCTCGTTGGCATCGAAAAAGATAGAGGGGGGATTGAAGTGAGCCCTCTCTCCCGGAGCTCGAGTAAGGACGCACTGATTGTGGGAGCGACTCTGTGGAAGGCGTGCCGCATCGGTTTCGTGTCACTCGTTGCGGTCGTTTTCACCGCCGCGCCGGCTCTCGGGCTTGATCCGAGCAAAAACATCGATCAGTATTTCCACGAGACCTGGACTTCGCAAAGGGGACTCCCTGGAGAGGCGGTTTATCAGATCCTCCAATCCCGCGACGGATACCTGTGGCTGCGCACTTCTGCCGGCCTGGTCCGATTCGATGGGGTTCGATTCGTTCTGATGGACGAGGTGATAGGCAATGAGCCGGTGAAGGCCATCGCAATGAGTGCGGATGGCGATCTACTGATCAGGACCACGTCCAGAACCGTGGTCTACAAAGACGGAGCGTTTCAGGACTATCTGCCCGCCGCGCGGCTTCCCGATGGCGATATTCGCGAGATTTTCGAGAGCCGCGAACATAAGGTGTTTATAGGCTCCGATAACTTTATCTATACTGCCGACCGTGATGGGCCTCATTTCGTCAAGAAGGACACAGCATGGATCAATGCGCTCATCGAAGACGATAAGGGAACGGTGTGGATTGGAGGCGTCTACGATCTATACACATATCGCAACGGAGTCATCGGTCCAGCGCTGAAAGCGAAGGCGAGCGGCGAAGTGTCCTCCCTGGCGGAGGACTATCATCACACGATCTGGGTTGGAACGCCGCACGGGCTGTTTCGAGTGGCAAGCGATCGGGCTTCGCTTGAGCCAACGCCTTATAGCATTTTGCGGGGCGGAGCAGGCCAGATTATTGAAGACAGTCGGAAGAACCTGTGGGTGGCCACTCCCTCCTCAGGATTGGTAAGGATCACCGCGGGTGTGGCTTCGTCGTTCAAGTTCTCCGATGGGCTCTCAGACAATAGGATTCACGCTTTGTTTGAGGATCGGGAGGGCAGCCTCTGGTTAGGGACAGCGAGCGGGCTGGACCGGTTCCGCAACTCCAAAGTCACAACATTGACAGTGAAAGAGGGCCTTCCCGACAACCAGGTGGCCTCAGCGGTCGCGGCTCGCGACGGAAGCATTTATACGCTCGCATCAGCTGCGGGGTTGGCTCGCATTCAGAACGACCGAGTCGTGAGTGTAACCAGGGAGATTCCGGGGCTAGGGTCGATTCGCGGCGTGGTTCTTTTCGAGGCCAGAGACGGCGGATTGTGGATTGGGGCGGTCGGCGGGCTGACCGAGATCAAAAACGGAAGAACGACCGTCTACAAATCTGACCCACGACTGACGCGATACTTTATTACGGCCATTAGCGAAGACGACGAAGGCCTGATTGCAGCAACTGCCGAACAGCTGGTGGTTCGCGTGAAGAACGGAAGAGCACTGCCGTTTACAGTTCACGGAAAAACCACGCCATTCACCGCGCCGGGAAACTATGCGTTCACCATCTATCGTCAGCCGTCGGGCGTCCTTTGGTTTGGGACGGAGAAAGGGCTCTTCAAGTATGCTCCGGGAACTATTCCGGTTCTTCTACCAGGGATCGATTTTCCGGTGACTTCAATCTCAGACGACGAACGGGGCAATTTGTGGCTGGGCGGGCGGACCCCCGGGCTGACCCGCCTGCGGATTGTCGATGGCAAGGTAACCCACTACTCGAAACGGGATGGCCTATTCGATGTTTACCCTGCTCGCGCACTCCCAGATGGGCAAGGCAATCTTTGGATCAGCACTTCGAACGGCATTTATCGGGCCAGGGAGAAGGATCTGGACGACTTCGCCGAGGGCCGCATTCCAAGCGTACCGTCGACAGTTTTTGGAATCACGGATGGCATGAAGACAAGCGAGGCAAGCTCGACCGATATCGGATCACAGGGATGCAAGGGTCCCGATGGGAAGCTATGGTTCACGACGGTCTCGGGAATTGTGTGGATTGATCCGAAAAACATCCTTCAGAACCGCAACATTCCGCCCGTTGCGATTGAGAGCGTAACGGCTGACGATCTTCAGTTCTCGCCCCACGCCGAGATTCGAATCCCGGCAAACAAGGACAAGATCGAATTCCATTACACAGCACTCAGCTTGCTGGTCCCGGAACGGGTGCGGTTCAAGTACCGGCTTGAAGGGTACGATCACGATTGGGTTGATGCTGGCACACGCCGCGTCGCTTACTACAATAATCTCACTCCAGGTAAGTACCGCTTCAGCGTGGTCGCCGCCAATAACGACGGACTGTGGAATATGGAAGGTGCGGCAGTTGGGTTCATTGTCAGGCCGCACTACTATCAGACTCTCTGGTTCTACTGCCTTTGTGGCGTGATCCTCGCCGCAATGGTAGTCGTCATTCTCCGGTTTAATACTCGCCGCCTGCGCGCCAGGGCGGAAGAGCTCACTCAGGTTGTAGATGAGCGCACCAAGGCATTGCAATTGGAGGTCGTTGAACGCCTGCGCGCCGAGAAAGCCGCCGTCGAGGCCCGTGAGGCCATGCGCCATCAGGCCACCCACGATGATCTAACGTCTCTCCTGAATCGCCGAGCGATCATGGAATTGCTGGCGCGTGAGCTCTCTCGATCACGCCGAGAGAAATCTTTCACGGTCGTATTGATGGCCGATCTCGACCACTTCAAGAAGATAAACGATACGTACGGCCACTTGGTCGGCGATGAGGTGCTGTGCGAGGTGGCGCGCCGACTGCTTGCTTCAGTACGTCCCTATGATTTGGTCGGACGCTATGGCGGCGAAGAGTTCCTCGTCGTGTTAAACAGCTGCGATGCCGAAAGCGCGATGGAACGCGCGGAGGCATTGCGCCGAGCCATCGCAGCAGCTCCAGTCACCACGGCAAGCGGTTCCATTTCTGTCACCATGAGTATCGGAGTGATTTCAAGCCAGAAGCAGAATTCAGCATCGCCTGACGAAGTTGTGCGAGATGCAGACGCTGCTCTTTATGCCGCCAAGGACGCTGGTCGCAATTGTTGCTGCATGGCGGCCGCGGCATAAGCAGAAGGCAATAGACGAGCCGACGCCCTTAGTCCTGTCAATCACTGTAGGTAAGTGTGTGGTCGCCAAGCCGGAACTTGCTCACGATGTTTTCTGGACATTCATTTGACTTCCTACCCATCCTCATCCGATACTGCCCTTAATGCGGAACTCAACGAATCACGGAACTGCGGTCATGGCCATGTGCATGTGTCGGTCATGCGGACCTGTCCGTGAAGCTTTTGAGACGCGAATGCGCTAGACGCAAGCGATCTTCAAAATCAAACGGCCCGGGTCCAAAAAGGATCCGGGCCGTTTTTGCCGTTTATGCCAGAGTCCCCGCCCGGCTTTCAATCATTCGAAGAACAGGAAATTGAAGGAGAACAGCATGTCCGAACCCAAGCAGTTTCGTTTCGCCACCAACGCCGTCCACGCCGGCCAATCCCCCGACCCCGCCACCGGCGCGCGCGCCGTGCCCATCTACCAGACCACCTCCTATCTGTTTCAGGACGCCGACCACGCCGGCCGTCTCTTCGGTCTTAAGGAATTCGGCAACATCTACACCCGCATCATGAATCCCACCACCGATGTCTTCGAGAAGCGCGTAGCCGCACTCGAAGGCGGAGCAGCCGGCCTTGCCACCGCCTCGGGCCAGGCAGCTGAAACGCTGACGCTCACCACCCTTGCATCAGCGGGAGACGAGATCATCTCCACCACCTCCCTCTACGGCGGTACCTACAACCTGTTCCACTACACCTTTCCGCGCCTCGGCATCACCGTGCGCTTTGTCGATGCCGACGACTTCGACGGCCTCCGCGCCGCTATCAACGAAAAGACCCGCGCCATCTATACCGAAACCCTCGGTAACCCCAAGCTCGACGTAGCCGATATCGAGCGCATCGCCGCCATCGCCCACGAACACAAGCTCCCGCTGGTCATTGACAACACCTCTGTGTCCCCGGCCCTTGTCCGCCCCATCGAGTGGGGCGCCGACATCGTCGTCAACTCCGCCACCAAGTTCCTCGGCGGCCACGGCACCACCATCGGCGGCGTCATCGTAGACGCCGGCAAGTTCGACTGGGCCGCCTCTGGCCGCTTCAAAGACTTCAGCGACCCCGACCCCTCCTACCACGGTCTCTCCTACACCGCAGCTTTCGGCCCCCTCGCATTCATCCTCAAAGCCCGCATCCAGGGCCTGCGCGACACCGGCGCGGCGCTCTCGCCCTTCAATGCGTTCCTGCTCCTGCAGGGAATTGAAACCCTCCATCTCCGTCTCGAGCGCCACTCGCACAACGCCCTCGCCGTCGCCCACCACCTTGAGCGCCATCCCGGCGTCGAGTGGGTCAACTACCCCGGCCTCGAGTCCAGCCCGTATTACACCCGCGCCCAGAAGTATCTCCCCGAGGGCCGCGGCGCACTCGTCACCTTCGGCATCAAGGCTGGAAAAGAAGGCGGCGCCTATGAAGCCGGCAAGAAGCTCATCGACTCCCTTGAGCTTTTCTCCCTGGTGGCCAACATCGGCGATGCGAAGTCGCTCGTGATTCACCCCGCCTCCACCACCCATCAGCAGCTTTCCGTGGAGGAGCAGGCCGCCACTGGCGTAACTCCGGAGCTTGTCCGCCTCAGCGTCGGCATCGAGGACATCCGCGACATCCTCGCCGACATCGACCAGGCCATCGAAGTCGCCAACGGCCATACCTTCGAAACCGCCCCCGCAACCGGGCATCTTGCCGCACAATGAGTCTAATGACTGAAGCACGATTGGCACCCGCCGGCCCGGCTGGGATCACCGTCCCACCCGCGCGGCCTCCGGTCCCCACCTACGAAGGCGACTTTGTCCTCGCCGAGCACCTGCTCCTCGACTGCGGACGAACCCTCGCCGGCGTCACGCTTCACTACGCCGTCTACGGCCGCCTCAACGCCGCGCGCGACAATGCTGTCCTCGTGTGCCACGCCCTCTCCGGCTCTGCCCAGGTCGGCTCCTGGTGGCCCGAGCTCTTCGCCCCCGGCTCATTGCTCAATCTCGACCACGACTGCGTCCTTTGCGTCAACCTCCTCGGCTCCTGCTACGGCTCTACCGGTCCCGGTTCCGTCGACCCCGAAACCGGCAAAATCTACGGCCCCGACTTTCCCCTTATCTCCATCGCGGATAACGTCCGCGCCCAGGCCCAGCTCCTGGATTCGCTGGCCATCCACCGCCTCCGCCTTGTCGTGGGCGGCTCCATCGGCGGCATGCAGGCCCTCGATTGGGCCATCTACTTTCCCGACCGCCTCCAGCGCGCCGTCATCATCGCCGTCGCCCCCGTCTCCGCCATGGGCCTAGCCCTCAACCATCTCCAGCGTCAGGCCATTCAGCAGGATCCAGACTGGGCAGACGGCCGCTACCTTCCCCAACATCCCCCGCGTCACGGCTTGGCCCTCGCCCGCCAAATCGCCATGCTCAGCTACAAATCCGCCGACCTGTTCGACGAGCGCTTCGGCCGCAGCCCCAATCGAAACGGCGAAGATCCCTGGGGCCTCGATGATCACGGCGGTGGTCTCATCGGAGGCCGGTTCGACATCGCGGGCTACCTCGACCACCAGGGAGAGCGCTTCATCAGCCGCTTTGACGCCAATGCCTACCTCGCCATCCTCCGCATGATGGATACCTGGGACCCCCTCCGCGGCCATCCGTCGCCCGCCGAAGCCTTCGCCCCCATCCGCGCCCGCCTCACCTTCGTCGGCATCAGTTCCGATTGGCTGTTCCCACCACAGTCAGTCCGCGCCTTTGCTTCCCGAATCCAGTCCGCCGGCATTCACGCAGACTACCGCGAGATGACCAGCTCCCACGGCCACGACGCCTTTCTCGCCGAGCAGGCCGAGCTCGTCCAGCTTCTCCTCTAACGAATCCATCCCCCCTCCTTAATCCTCTCGGGAACCGTTTCTCTTAATCCGGTGTCTAAGCCGGTATAGGGCCGGGGGCACACCAGCTTGCGCTTTGGGCGCTGCATCGGTTCTCCAATTGCTGTGCACCCAAAGCCCGTGCTCAGTGCCTCCAAGCGGCCATGCAGCTCTTTTTTGGGATTCCGCATCGTACCATCGGGCTGCCGGGGGCCAAGCCGCCCGGTTCTTGCCAGATTACCTTTGCCGCAAGTTTCTGGTTCTCCTGCATATCTTTGCTTGTCATGTGCGACGGGGCTTTCTATAATCCTTCCAACACCGCAACGGAAGCCGTGGTACCGTTTACTTGTCACCCGGTACTCAATCGCCCCAAGCATAGTTGCCCAATCGGCGAAGGAGTGCTTGAATATTGAATCGCATTTCCGCAATTCCCAGGAGCACTGAATGAAGAAGTTAGTCTTTGCGTCACTGATGGCGTTGGTTAGCATCGGTCTCGTCATCGCGCCCCCCCTGCGTGCACAGGATACGGGCACCATCCAAATCAAGGATCCGGCTGAGTTCAACGCCTACCAGAATGCCTACACGCAAACTGACCCCAAGGCTAAAGCAGCCGCCCTGGAAGATTTTCTAACCCACTATCCGCAGAGCGTTGTCAAAAAGGCAGTCCTTGATATTCTCCTGGATACCTACCAGGGCCTTGGTGATCAGGACCACATGTTGAGCGTCGCCACCCGCGAACTGCAGCTGGATCCAGGCAACCCGAGGGCGATTTTCGTCTCCGTCTACGTCAAGAAGATTCAGTGCACCAAGAGCGTGGATCAGAAGACCGGGGTGAGCTCTGACCCGCAGACCTGCGACGACGCCGCGGCCCTGGCGCGGAAAGGCCTTGCCACCCCAAAGCCGGCCGGCACTTCCGACGACGCCTGGAAGCAACTGACCACCGCCGCCTTCCCAATCTACCACTCCGCCGTTGCCGCCGACGATTACATCGTGAAGAAGGACTACAAGGCCGCGGAGAGCGAGTACAAGGCTGAGCTGATGCTCTACACCGACGACCAGTCCAAGACCACCGGACTCCCAGACACCCTCCTGCTTGCCCAGGCCTACAGTTTGCCCGGCGCAGGTCAGGACCTCGTTCAGGCCGTCTGGTTCTATTCCCGCGTGTGGGATTATGCGCCAGCTGCCTACAAGGCCCAGATCGAGCCAAAGCTTGAGTATTACTACAAGAAGTACCACGGCAAGCTCGATGGGCTCGACTCCATCAAGACCCAGGCAGCCGTCACAACCTTTCCTCCCGCAACCTTCCATATCGACCCTGCCAAGTCTCCTGCCGAGCAGATTCACGATCTGCTTCAGAGCACTCCTGACCTCAGGACGCTTGCCCTTGCTGACAAGGAAACAGTTCTGGCCCTCGGTTCCAAGGACGATGCGGACAAGCTGTGGGCGCTCCTGAAAGATCAGCAGACCCCGGTTCCCGGAACCATCCTGGATGCTTCCGCCGACGCACTCAAGGTGATCGTCACCTCGGCTGCCAAGAGCACGGACTACACCGTGGCCCTCACCACGCCAGCCCCCTGCGCCAGTCTTCAGACAACGGGCACCGTCAAGGAACTCAAGGCCTACGTGCTCGCCAATGGCGTAAAAGCTGACACCGATAAGATCGAAGCCCTGTCGCCTGATTCCACAAAGCCTGTAACCAGGATTGTGGTTGAAGGCACGGTTTCGGTCATCAAGGTTGCCGTAACCCAGGACGCGAAGGATGCCAAGATTCCCGACTTCATCGTGACCCTGAAGGAGCCCGTGTCCTGCAGAGAAATCAATGCCATCGGCCCCGACTTCGGCCTTTCTGCCAAGGGTGAGGCGGAACTCGATGGAACCTACGACTCCTACAAGCAGATTCCCGCCTCGGCCACCACGGCGCAGGCTGCGGAAATTGCAGTCCGCGACGGATTCATTCAGGAAAAGAAAAAGTCGACGGCTCCAGCCCACAAACCCGCAGCCGGCCACAGACCCGCGGCAGCGCACTAAAACTCGAAGTAACAACTCCTGGGAAACAAGAAGGGCAGCCTCAACCGGCTGCCCTTCTTAATTTCCGCCAACTCGCGCGACTACGACACACACTCATTCCTGACCCCTGACCCATGACCCTTGACCCCTGATCCCTGCTTCACTCCCCCAGCATAATCCGCTGAATCGCGAACGCCCGTCCCGTCGCAGCATCGCAAGTAATCAGCGCCGCGCACATCTTGGGATTCCCCTTGGCCGCCTCAAACTTTCCCGGCATCCCGGTCAGGAACCGGTGCAGCACCAACTCCTTTTCCACCCCAATCACGCTGTCGTACGGCCCGCTCATGCCCACGTCAGTCTGGTAAGCAGTCCCGCCCGGCAAAACGCGTTGGTCCGCTGTAGGAACATGCGTGTGCGTGCCCAGCACGGCAGTCACGCGCCCATCCAGATGCCATCCCATGGCCACTTTCTCGCTGGTAGCTTCAGCATGAAAATCCACCAGGATCACCTTGGCCTGAATACCGGCCAGAATATCGTTTATCGCGTGGAATGGGTCGTTTGTCCCATTCATAAACACGCGCCCCATCAGGTCAATCACCGCAAACGGAACTCCGTTGCTCGTGGTCCCTTCAAACACCCCGTAGCCTGGGTTTCCAGGCATAAAATTAGCCGGCCGCAGCACCCGTCGTGGCCGTTCCTGGCTGTCGGCAGGCACCGAGTTCATGTAGTCAATCAGCTCCCGCTTGTCCCACACGTGGTTCCCGGTGGTCAGCACATCCGCGCCCAGGTCGAACAGGTCCTCGGCAATCTGCGGAGTTACACCAAAGCCGCCCGCGGCGTTCTCCGCATTAATCACCACAAGGTCGACAGCATTGGCCTTGCAAACATGGCCGATATGCTCGCGCACAATCTTGCGTCCCGCGCTTCCAAAAATGTCGCCCACAAACAGAATGTTCAAAGCTCTTGCACCCCTGACAGATTTTGGGAAAACGCTTCTCCGGAAAGTTTTGTATCAGGGCACGACTTCAGTCGTGCCGATCAAGCCAATAAAATGAGTCGGGCTTTAGCCCCTGCGGGATTTTCGTCCCACAACCAAACATCTTCAGAGACTCCTTAGGTCTGTTCTTCCTTCTCTGATTCAAGCGGCGGTCGAACATATGACTTCACTCTTTGGGAACTGGCTCCGTATTCGGCGAAGTTTAACCTGGCTTGAGCGAGACTGAGTTCATAGTTAGGTCCACCGCGCACAGTATCGGCGTCGTGGTCGTCTTGCCCGTCATCCTCCCAAAAGCAAACCTCGCAAATGTCATACCCGCCGCGCTCCGGTAAAGTCCGAAATCCGCAGCAAGGGCAAGGCCATTTGTTGTCCGACTCTGGCTTGGTCACATTCTCGAATGACGTGTATCGTTCAAACCACTCGGAACCCAAGACGGCGTCTCCTTCGGCTATTTTTACTGATCCCCGCCCCCTGACCCCAGATCCCTATTCCGCATCAACGGAAATAGAATCACGTCCCGTATCGACTTCGACCCCGTAAGCAGCATAGTCAACCGATCCACCCCCACCCCTTCGCCCCCCGTCGGCGGCAACCCATAGGCCAATGCCCGCACATAATCCTCATCCATCTGGTGCGCTTCATCGTCGCCGCGATCCCGCTCGCCCAACTGTTCGGCAAAGCGCTTATGCTGCTCCTCCGGATCGTTCAACTCGCTGAACGCATTCCCCAGCTCAAACCCGCCCGCAAAAAACTCGAATCGCTCCACGTGCTCCGGATCGTTAGGCTTCTGCTTCGAGAGCGGGGAAACAACAGTCGGGTAATCGTAAATGATCGTCGGCTGAATCAGGTTAGGCTCAACCACCGCCTCAAACAAGTTGTAGACCGCTTTTCCGACCGGCGCTCCCTTTCCCAAATCGCGATGAATCTCGATCATGGCAAGCGAAAGCGTCCGCAGCTTGCGCTTCCATTTCCGGATTTCGTGCGTATCTCCCGCCGGCTCAACCTCAGCCTCCACCTCTTCGAGATTCTCTTCGGCCTCCGTGTCGTCAATCGCGTCATGAATCGAAGAGATGGCGGCATTCAGCCGCGCCTTGAGCACATCCACAGACTCGAAGGCCGTCTCCGCCGGCTTCACGCCAGCCTCGGTCGGCCAGTACTCAACAATCGCATCCCGCATCGTCAGCCGCGTCCACTTGCCCACGTCGATCGTATGCCCGTTGAATTCGGTCACGGTGGTCCCGTTGACCTCCTGCGCCACAAACGCCACTAACTCCTCAGTCAGCGTCATCATGTCGAGATAATTCGCATACGCCTGGTAGAACTCCAGCATCGTGAACTCGGGGTTGTGCTGCGTGCTAACGCCCTCATTTCTGAAGTTGCGGTTAATCTCGTATACGCGGTCGAATCCGCCCACCACCAGCCGCTTCAAATAAAGCTCGGGCGCAATCCGCAAGAACAGATCCTGATCCAGCGCATTGTGATGCGTCTTGAACGGCCGTGCCGCCGCCCCGCCAGCGATCTGCTGCATCATCGGCGTTTCCACCTCGATGTAGCCGCGTTCGTCAAAGAACTGCCGCATCGCCTTCAGCACCTTGGCGCGCTTCACAAAAACCTCGCGGCTCTCAAGGTTCACGAAGAGGTCCACATACCGCTGCCGGTAGCGCAGCTCCACATCCGCCAGCCCATGAAACTTCTCCGGCAGCGCCAGCATCGCCTTCGCCAGAAACGTCAGCCGCTCCACGTGCACGGTCAGCTCGCCGGTGCGCGTGCGGAACAGGTAACCCGACACGCCAATGTGGTCGCCAAGATCCAGCAGCTTATACATGGCGAAAGCCTGTTCGCCCACTGCATCCAGCCGCACGTAGATCTGCAGCCGCTCACCGCCCTGCTGCAGCGTCGCAAAGCCGGCCTTGCCCTGTGCGCGGATGGCCATGATCCGTCCCGCCACTGCCACGGTCACACGGTGGGATTCCAGGTCCTCGGTCTGTGTGTCGCCCCATTTGGCGCGCACTTCGGGCAGGGTGTGGGAAGCAGGGAACTGGTTGGGATAGGCCGATTGGCCCAGGTCCTCGATCTGCGCGAGTTTTGACTTGCGCAGTTCGAAGAGATTGCGCTCAAATTCCGAATCGAACACGGTCTTTCCCCTATGCGTGAACAGCGTCACGGGTGCAACTGCAGTATATCGTTCATTGCATGGACTGTGATCCGGGGATCCGCAGCTGGAATGAACATAAGTCTGAGATTTAAATAAGATTCAAAGCTTCGTCCAGCTTCCTGTCGTTTAGGATGATTTCTATGAATTCCAAACTTGCTGCATTGCTCCTTTGTGCGTCGCTGCTTGCGGCGGTGCAAGCTCACGCCTCGGACAAGACGATCCTGCCGGACGCCTGCGGGGATGACAATGTAAGGTTTGATGTGAAGACAGAAAAGGGTCAACCGGCACCTCCTTCCGCGCCCGCTGGAAAGGCGCAGGTTGTATTCATCGAGGACGATAAAGTCAAAGGGGGACCATTCACTTTCTACACATTTCGGTTCGGCATGGACGGCGAATGGGTGGGAGCGGACTATGGGGATTCCTTCTTCGTTATAAACGTAGATCCGGGCGTTCATCACATCTGCGTGAGTCCGCAATCCGTCACTCGCGTCTTGAAAGAAAATGTTTCTACTGTGCCCCTGACGGCAGAGTCTGGCAAAGTCTACTACCTGGTGGCTCGTTTCAAAACTGGCCTTATGAGCCTCACACAACTAAATGAGGACGAGGGCAAGTACCGGGTTAAGGCATTTAAGCTTGCCACCTGGAAGACCAACAAATAAGCCGTGCATCTTTCGCGTGGACGGGGGCCGGCCGACGAGATTCCGCGTTTGAGACTCTGGGAGAGCATGCGGCAGAATCGGCTAGCCCAAAGGTCTTGATCGTCGGACTGCATCCAACAATGCGTACCGTGCATAGATAGCAATATCGAAATAACCAATGCAGTATCAATCGCTTATGCCAATATCTCATGCAGGATCAACGCATTTCCCGAAAAAGTGTCAAATTCTCCACAACCCAAACCCTCGATTAGTTCAATTCTGAGCAACCGAAACACATCGATAAGGCTGCCCACAAGGGTCATGTCGATGCGAAAGACAACCACTTAAGCAGCCTTTTCGCATGTTTTGTAACCACTCAAGCAGCCTTTTAGGCTATGTAGAACAACCCTCCGAGCAGCCATTTCAACACCACCGCGGACGCCAATCGTGTATAACCACGATGGTGCCTTTCAACCGCTCCAACCCGAATTCCCAGCCCGAACCCAAGTCTTCCGGCATGATCAAGGCCTGGGTTGAGGCAGAAAAGCTCATGCAGATTGCCATTCTGCTGCCGTCCTCGGTCTTCGTCGGCTGGCTCTTCGGCGCCCTCGCTGACCGTTGGCTGCACCAATCCTGGATCGGCATTGCCGGCATGGTTTTTGGCGGAGTTTCCGGCCTCGTCTATGTGGTCCGTCTGGCCATTACCACCGAAGGCGAATCGCGTCCCGGCAAGGGAAATGGGACAGAAACTCCTGGGACCAATCATGAGTGATGAAGCCTTCGCTCTCGGCGGGCTCACCGATGAGGCGCTTCAGTCGCTGCTGAAACGCGCCATGCGTAATACGTTGATTCTGGGCCTGGTTGCCGCAATTTCGTTGTGGATTGCCCAGGGCTGGCGCACCGCGGCCATGCTCGCGGTCGGCGGCGCCATCTCCGCTGCCAGCATTCTGGAGTGGCAGCGCCTCATCCAGTTTGTGAATGCAAAACTCGACAATAAGAAGAGCCCCACCAGCGGGCTGATGGTGGGTGTATTTTTTGTGCTGAGGCTCACAGTCTTTGGGGCGGCCATTTATGGTAGCCTGAGATGTTTCCATGGCTCGGTTGTGGCCCTTCTCAGCGGTCTTGGTTTGGCACTTTTGGCCACAGCCTGGGAGGCGCTCCGGTTGCTCAAAGAATAGGCACCTTTTTGAGCGGCTCCTTTTTTCGACAGGAAACAGAAAGACTCAAGTCTCAATGCCGGAAATTCTCGCGAGTTTTACGCACTTACTAAATATGCTGTTCGGCGGAGCAGTGTCTAACGTGATGGGGATAATCGGCGTTCACCCCGTCGATCCGGCCGCACCTATCAACAACACGTTTTCCTTGGAACTCATTGTAACCATTGGACTTATAGTATTTTTCGTCGTCGTGCGGCTTACGCTTTCCGCGGAGAAGCCGAATGCCGCACAGCAAATCGCGGAGATGGTTCACGACTTTACCGGCAGCCAGGGCGAGCAGATCATCGGCCACGGATACGAGCGGTTCCAGGCCTTTGTCACCTGCATTCTTCTCTTCGTGGTCCTGAACAACCTGCTGGGGCTCCTTCCGGGTATCGTCACTCCGACCAGCCAGCCCGTGGTGCCGCTTGGAATTGCCCTCCTCACCTTCCTGTACTACAACTTCCACGGGGTTCGCGAGCAGGGAGCGGTCGGCTATCTCAAGCATTTCGCCGGCCCGCTATGGTGGATTGCGCCGCTGTTATTTCCTATCGAGATCATCTCGCACTGCGCGCGGGTCATGTCTCTCACCATCCGTCTTTACGCCAACATGCTGGCCAGCGACCTCGTCACTTTGGTGTTCTTCTCGCTGGTGCCCATCGCGATTCCCGCCATCTTCCTGGGCTTGCACTTTGCCGTATCGCTGATCCAGGCTTACGTTTTTATGCTGCTGGCAATGATTTATCTGTCGCAGGCGGTTGCGCACGAACACTAAAAAGATTTCGCCGGAGAGCGCTTCCGCTCCGGACAAACGGAAGGCCGCAAGCGTGAGGGGGCCAGCACGGTGAGCCTCAACCACCCCCTGGCGGCAAATTCACTAGGAAGCAGGAGAACAATGCGGAAACTTCAATATGTATTCATGGCCCTGGCGGTGCTTTGCTTTGCCGTTCCGGCCTTCGCGGATGGTGGCTCGGCTGCCGTCAACCTGGTGCCGATTGGCGCTGGCATCGGCATGGCTTTGGCTGCGGGTCTCTGCGGCCTGGGTCAGGGCAAGGCAACCGCTTCAGCAACCGAAGCGCTGGCCCGCAACCCGGGCGCACGTGCGGGAATCATGCTGTTCTTGGTTCTCGGCCTGGCCTTTATGGAATCTCTCACGCTCTTCACCCTGGTCATCATCTTTGCCGTGGTGGCAAACGCGAAGTAGGCGTTTTTGCAGAAACAACGAAACGGCCCACCCCGTCGGAGTGGGTCGTTTCGCGTTGTCGCAGGACGCGGAATGGAGTCAGCTCGCGCCGTGGGTTTAGTGGCCGCCCTGGGATTGGGTCGCGGGTGAGGCACGAAGCAACTCGATAGCTTTCCGATAGTCGATGTTTGCGGGAACCGGAGTGTACTGCGTCATTTCTTCAGTCGTATCGATATTTTTGGTCTTGAAGAGGATCCTGAGGTCCATCTTCATCTGGAAGCGCGCAATGCGCCACTGCTGTCCACCCACGTCCGCCTGCTCAATAACCACCGAGCCGCCCTTATCAAGCTTGCCCAGAACGCCCCAGCCGTAGTCCGTATCCTGCTCCAGGTGGCCTTCCAGGCGCGTCACCCTCTCCTGTGCTGCATCAATCGAGAGGACGCCCGTCATGGTGGTCAGGGCCTGGGTTTCGAAGTCGGGCGGTTCGAAGTTGGGCTTCGGCCGAAAAGCGAACTTGTGGACGATGCCTGCGGGGCCCGCGGTAGATCCCGCGTAGGTATAGAGAAATGCGTCAGGCAGCATCCGCAGCAGTCTCAAGACAATTGCCATGTCTCCCTCTTCGCCTTGCTTACGATGCCGTTGAAGACTGGGATCGTTGTAGAGCACGTTTAGCCGCGCCTCTTCCGTTTGCTCGTCGGTTTGCGAGAGCGGCTTGTCAAAAAGAGAGACGAGGCGCGCCACATCGCCGTCCTTGGTTTCCACAATCTCTTTAGTCGAAGTCAGCCGGGGGCTGGATTTACGGAGCCGGTACCGCATGGGATGGCTCACATCCTGTGCGGTGCGCAATTCCGTTGCCAGCGCCCGGGCCACCAACGCCTGGGCCTGCGGTGCTGAGAGCGGGGAGGATGATCCGGCTTGGCCGGAAGAGCAAGTTGCGCCAATCAAAAAAAGTGCAGCCGTAGCCGGCGAAAGGAACAGCAGTGAAAATCTGCGCACATCGTTCAGTCTAACGGGCATTGGGAATCCATGGATGAGAAGCGGATCGTCTGTGTCGTTTGACGCCGCCGTGACAGCGAAGGTGCAAGGAATGCACATTGAATTGAATCATCGGGCCTAGGTTGGGTATAGTTCGGGCAGGGCCTAATTCTGGCTTATGGAAGGGAAGCGAAGATGGCAGCTGAAAATACACCAGCGCGCATTGGCAAGAGCGTCGTGATCTGTGGCGAAGTGAAGGGCAGCGAGG
>JBEKUP010000018.1:0-89923 GCA_049514915.1 Occallatibacter sp.
CGACTGCCGCATTCATGTGCGTCTCCGCTTCCACCGCCTTGGCCTTATCTCTTCGAATTACCTCGTCCTACACCCAGCGCAAGGTGAGTTCCGGCAAGTTCCCCATCCATTCCGCCTGTATGATGCCGCCTCAGGGCCATCTCACCAAAATTGGCGTCAAAGGGGCTGAGGGGATGACCAAGGAATCCGAAGCCTGGGCCGAGGCACTTGAGGCTCTCGTCGAGTCGCGCCTCGAAACTTACGGCATTGCGATCTATTCCTCCGCTAATCCGCTTTCGAGTGGCGCTTCTGACGACGAAATTCGCAAGGTGATCTCTCAGGTCCAGGAGAAGTTCGTCGCCCTCTCGCCCTTGATGAATAAGAAGCCGGGGCGGATTGCCAAGTCGGCTTACACTCTCGGCGACCAGGTCGGAATGCTGCCATGCTCCGAGAATTCCGACATCTTGATCTTTGTCCAGGGCGTGGGCCAAGTCCTCACCGGAGGCCGTGCCGCGATGACACTCGTCGTTGGTGGTCCCGCGGAAGCCGCCGACGTCTTCATAACTATGGCCGACGCCAAAACCGGCGAGATTCTCGGCCTCATCAAAACCTATCCCGGAGCCGGGTTCCTTGATAATGCCGAACTTGAATTCGGCCAACGGCTCGATTGTCCGCTCTCGAACATGAATATCGGGTCTGCCCGCAAGAATGACCGAGCGTGCGAGAACTAGACGCGAACCAAGTCGGAGTAGTGTAGTGGTCCTGAAGCGGTCCTTGGCAACTCGTCAGTGCTTCCCAGTGGGCGGGTCATACCTCTGGAGATATGACCCTTCCCAAAGATGTCAGGCGTTGTAGGTGGAGCTGGAGATTTTGCCGCCGGTGCCGGTCCAGTTGGTGTGGACGAATTTGCCTCTTGGTTCGTCGATGCGCTCGTAGGTGTGTGCGCCGAAGTAGTCGCGCTGGGCCTGGAGCAGGTTGGCGGGGAGACGCTCGGCGCGGTAGCCATCGAAGAACGCCAGGGCCGTTGAGAATGCAGGGGTGGGGACGCCGAGGGCGATGGCGTGGGTGAGGGCTTTGCGCCACGAATCCTGATAGGTGTTGATGGCGGCGGAGAAGAAGCTGTCGAGGAGGAGATTGGTGAGGTGCTGATCCTTGTCGAAAGCTTCCTTGATTTTGCCGAGGAAGCGGCTGCGGATGATGCATCCACCGCGCCACATGAGGGCGATGCCGCCCATGTTGAGGTTCCAGCCATTCTCTTTGGCGGCGGCGCGGAGGAGCATGTAGCCCTGGGCGTAGGAGATGATTTTTGAGCAGTAAAGGGCGCGGCGCACTTCTTCAATGAAGGTGACGCGGTCGGCGGGGGTGGTGATGGCGGCGGGGCCTTCGAGGATTTTGGAGGCGGCGACGCGTTCGTCTTTGAGCGCGGAGAGGCAGCGGGCGAAGACCGATTCGCCGATGAGGGTGACGGGCTGGCCGGTGTCGAGGGCGCTGATGACGGTCCACTTGCCGGTGCCTTTCTGGCCGGCGGTGTCGAGGATTTTGTCGACGAGGGGCTGACCGTCTTCATCCTTCTTGGCGAAGATGTGGCTGGAGATTTCGATCAGGAAGCTGTCTAGCTCGCCCTTGTTCCACTCTGTAAAGACGGCGGCGAGCTCGTCGGCGGTGAGGCCGAGGCCGCGATGGAGCAGGTCGTATGCTTCGCAGATGAGCTGCATGTCGCCGTACTCGATGCCGTTGTGGACCATTTTGACGTAGTGGCCTGCGCCGTCTTCGCCGACCCAGTCGCAGCATGGGGTTCCGTCTTCGACCTTGGCGGCGATGGACTGGAAGATGTCTTTGACGTGCGGCCATGCAGCGGGATTGCCGCCGGGCATGATGGAGGGGCCGAAGCGTGCGCCTTCTTCGCCGCCGGAGACGCCGGTGCCGATGAAGAGGATGCCTTTTTCGGCGAGGGCCTTGGTGCGGCGGTTGGAGTCAGTGAAGAGCGAGTTGCCGCCGTCGATGACGATGTCGCCGGGCTCGAGGTAGGGCAGGACGTGGTCGATGGTCTGGTCGACGGAGTCGCCGGCTTTGACCATGAGCATGACGCGGCGGGGGCGCTTGAGGAGGGAAGCTAGCTCTTGCGCGGAGTGAGCGCCGACAACGTTGGTGCCCTTGGCTTCGTCGGCGAGGAAGTCGTCGACTTTGGAGGTGGTGCGGTTGAATACGGCCACTTTGAAGCCGTGGTCGTTCATGTTGAGGACAAGGTTTTGTCCCATGACGGCAAGTCCGATGAGGCCGATATCACACGAAGCGTCTGGCATAAGCTCTCCCAAAGCACACTGATATTATCACTGCGAACGGCTGCTATTAGTTGATTGTAGCGGAGTGGTCTGACCTCTTAAAAGCAGGGATCAGGGTTCAGGGGTCAGAGATCAGGTACGTGGACAGCGGGGAATCTGCCGGAATGTGGGACTGGGATGGAACCGTTGCAACGCAGCATTCATCTAAATTTGTAACCGCGGCTGAAATGGGGCGTGTAGAACTGATTCATAGCTTTTTGAATGGGGCTGTCTAACTCCTCTTCCCCAAGAATGCAGGAGAGATAACAGACGCGATGAGAAATGGGAGGCGCAATGCAATTAGGACTGATTGGCCTGGGCAAGATGGGCGGCAACATGGCGGAACGGCTGCGACTGGCCGGACACCAGGTGGTGGGCTTCGACTTTAACGCCGAAGCGGTGGCAAAACTGACGGCCTCCGGCAATGTGGGCGCTTCGACGCTGGAGGAGATGGCTGGGAGGCTCCAGGGACGAAAGGCGATCTGGATTATGGTGCCGCAGGGCAAGCCTGTGGACGAGACGATTGCGAAGCTGGAGCCGCTGATGAACCCCGGCGATATTCTCATTGATGGCGGGAACTCGAATTACAAGGACACGATGCGGCGGCATGACGAGATTGCCGTTAAGCACTTCAATTTTGTGGACTGCGGCACGTCGGGCGGGGTGTGGGGGCTGAAAGAGGGCTACAGCATGATGATCGGCGGCGACAAGGAGCCGGTTGAATATCTGCGGCCGATCTTTGAGGCACTGGCTCCGGCGAAGGACAAGGGCTGGGGACATGTGGGACCGGGTGGGGCGGGCCATTTCGTAAAGATGATTCATAACGGGATTGAGTACGGGATGATGCAGGCCTACGCCGAGGGTTTCACGATTATGGAGACCAAGAAGGAGCTGGGCCTTGACCTGCCGCAGATATCGCAGATTTGGCGGTACGGGAGCGTGGTGCGGAGCTGGCTGCTGGATTTGACGGCGGACGCGCTGTGCAAGAATCCCAAGCTGGATGGGCTGGAAGCGTTTGTGGAGGACTCCGGTGAGGGACGCTGGACGGTGATTGAGGCGATTGACCTGAATGTTTCCGCGCCGATCATTACTGAGGCGCTGATGCGGCGAATCCGGTCGCGCGAGGAGAACAACTTTACGGACCGGATGCTGGCGGTGATGCGAAATGAGTTTGGCGGGCATGCGGTGGTGAAGAGCTAGATGACAGATGACAGATGACAAATGACAGTTCTGCTGTTCCGATAGGGGCTTTTAACTGTTGTCCATCATCTGCAACCTGTAACCTGAAAAACCAAATGAAGGATTACAGATGATCGAAAGAGCCAGATGACAGTTTTTGTCGCGGTGAAGCGGGGCTTTGACTGTCATCTGTAACCTGTCATCTGGCAACCGGAGGTTGCAATGGCGACGATAACGGCTAGTGTGCGTGCGGAGGACCTGTCGCAGGTTACTCCAGGCAAGGAGCGGATTCCTGAGGCGGGGATCCTGGTGATCTTTGGCGCGTCTGGTGATTTGACCAAGAGGAAGCTGCTGCCGGCGCTGTTTCATCTGCGGCAGAACAAGCTGCTGCCGAAGGAATTTGCGATTGTGGGCGTGGCGCGGCGGCCGCTGGGCGACGAGTTTGCGGCGGATATGCGAGCGGGGATTGTGCAGTTTGGCGGCGTGGATGCGAGTGATCCGACGCTGGACGAGTTTGTGAAGCACATCAGCTATTTTCCGCTGAAGTTCGACGATCCGAGTGACTATGCGGGGTTGAAGACGGAACTGGACCGGATTGCGAAGGACAACGGCATTGGCGGGAACCGGCTTTTCTACCTGGCCACTGCGCCGGAGTTTTTCGCGGGCATTGTGGAGAACCTGGGAGCGCAGGGAATGGCGCAGCCTGAACAGGGAAAAGTGGGAGTGGTGATTGAAAAGCCATTCGGCCATGATCTGGAGTCGGCGAAGGAACTAAACAGCCAGGTGAACTCGGTGTTTCACGAGTACCAGGTGTTCCGCATCGACCACTACCTGGGCAAGGAGACGGTGCAGAACATATTGGTGTTCCGGTTTGCGAACGGAATCTTTGAGCCGATATGGAACCGGAATTACATCGATCATGTGCAGATTACGGCAGCGGAGACGTTGGGCGTGGAGGGTCGCGGACCGTTCTACGAGAAGGCCGGGGCGCTGCGCGACGTGGTGCAAAACCACGTGATGGAGCTGCTGAGCTTTGTGACGATGGAGCCGCCTTCGAGCTTTGAGGCGGAGAGTGTGCGGCAGGAGAAGCTGAAGGTCTGGAAATCGATTCCGCCGATTCCGATATTGAATGCCGTGCGCGGGCAGTATGGGCCGGGGTTGGTGAAGGGCGAGCACGTGGTGGGTTACCGCGACGAGGAGCGGGTGAGTCCGGAGAGTGGCACGGAGACTTACGCGGGGATCAAGCTGGGGATTGAGAACTGGCGGTGGGCCGGGGTCCCGTTTTATCTGCGGGCCGGGAAGCGCTTGCGGAAACAGGCGACGGAGATCAGCATTCAGTTCAAGCAGCCACCGCTGTTGATCTTCAACCGGATGCAAGGGTCAGGGCCCTGCCAGGAGATTCAGCCGAATTTGCTGACCATTCGAATTCAGCCAGATGAGGGGATTGCGCTGCGGTTTGGGGCGAAGGTGCCGAGCACTGGAAATATGGATGTGTGCCCGGTGAACATGGACTTTGACTATGCGGCGGCGTTTGGGAAGTCGAGCGCGAACGGGTATGAGCGGCTGCTGCTGGATGCGATGCTGGGCGACCAGACGCTGTTTTCGCACCGCGATGGCGTGGAGACAACCTGGGCGCTGTACACGCCGATTCTGCAGGCATGGGCGGCGAAAAAGCCGGAGGTGTTTCCGAATTACTTTGCGGGGTCGTGGGGACCGGAGTGCAGTGACCGGCTGCTGGAGCGGGGCGGGCACGTCTGGCGGAATGATTTGGGGAGAAAGGCATAAGAACAGGGACTAAGGGACTAGGGAAATGGGACTAGAAACCTGCTGGAGCTGTCTGGCGGTGACGGAGAAATCTGCGTGACGAAAGATCAGGCTTGGGGGTTGGCGGAGGAATGGGTTGCGGCGTGGAATGCGCATGACCTGGACCGGATTGTTGCGCACTATGAAGATGTGGTCGAGCTGACCTCGCCTGTGGCGGCAAGGCTTTTGAGTGCGGCGGATGGGAAGGTTGTGGGCAAGGAGAACTTGCGGGCTTACTTTCAGCGAGGGCTCGCCGCTTATCCGCAGCTGCGCTTCAAGCTGGAAGACGTGCTGTGGGGACTGAATTCGGTGGTGCTGTATTACACCAATCAAAACGGAAATCGTACGGCGGAGTTCATGGAGCTTTCCGCTGGCGGCAAGGTGGCGAGGGTTGTGGCGCATTACAACGGGTAGCTGCGGTCGGGTTGCATCCGTTGGGACGAATTCGGTTGCATCCGCAAGGGTTGGCGGGCATCTCATGGACTGATGAGCGATCGTCTGTTTTCTCCGTTTCAATTGCGTTCAGTTGTGTTTCCGAACCGCATCGGGGTTTCTCCGATGTGCGAGTACTCGTCTGAGGACGGGTTTGCGAATGATTGGCACCTGGTTCATTTGGGGAGCCGTGCGGTGGGCGGGGCGGGACTGGTGTCGACCGAGGCTGCCGCGGTGTTGCCGGAGGGACGGATTTCGCCGGGAGACCTGGGCATCTGGAAGGATGCGCACATTCCGATGCTGGCGCGGATCGTGGAGTTTATCCATGGACAAGGGGCGCGGGCGGGGATTCAACTGGCGCACGCGGGACGCAAGGGCAGCATGTCTGTGCCGTTTGCCGGGGAGAATCTGGTGTTGCCCGGCGATGGAGGCTGGGAGCCGGTTGCGCCGAGCGGGGTGGCGTTCTCAGATAAATACGCGGTGCCGCGGGCGCTGGACCAAGCGGGGATCGATTCTGTTGTTGAGGGATTTCGGCAGGCGACGCTGCGGGCGGTGGCGGCGGGGTTCGATTTTGTGGAGATTCATGCAGCGCATGGGTATTTGCTGCACGAGTTTTTGTCGCCGCTGGCAAACAAGCGAACAGACAACTATGGCGGGGACCTGCTGAACCGGGCGCGGCTGACATTGGAAGTGGTGGATGCGGTGCGAGGCGCGTGGCCGGGGCATTTGCCGCTGTTTGTGCGCATTTCGGCGACCGACTGGGCGGAGGATGGCTGGACGGTGGATGAGTCTGTTGAGCTGGCGGGGCTGCTGCGCGAACATGGCGTGGACCTGGTGGATGTTTCTTCGGGCGGGATGTCGCCGCAACAGCAGATTCCGGTGGGTCCGGGTTACCAGGTGGGCTTTGCGGCGCGAATCAAGCGGGAGGCGGGGATTGCGACGGCTGCGGTGGGGATGATCACCGATGCAGCACAGGCGAATGCGATTGTGGCGGCGGGGGAAGCGGACCTGGTGCTGCTGGCGCGGGAGTTTCTGCGCGATCCTTATTGGCCGGTGCACGCTGCGACGGCGTTGGGTGAGGTGGCGAGTTGGCCGGCGCAATACCTGCGGGCCGCACCGCACGGCTCAGGAGCGCGGACAGCGGTGAAGCGGCCTGAGGGGGTGTGACAGTGCAGATTACAGAGGACAAATTACAGTCAGGAGCCCGAGTTGCTCCTGTGGATGGAATCAGTAACTTTCTGAGAACAGCATCAGCTATTTCCTTGATTTCGGTTCACGAGTAGGGCAAAGGGTGGCCTATACTGCGTGTAGATGGCGGAATCTGTCGTTTTCGTGGTGGATACCGCTCAGACTGCCCATGGCTACGCAACTTTCCCAGAAGCGCGCCCACGACTCGGCTCCGATTCCGGACCGCCTCTATTTCAAGATTGGCGATGTGGCGCGGATTTGCGAGGTGGAAACGTATGTGCTGCGATTCTGGGAGTCACAGTTTCCGCAACTGAAACCCAACAAGAGCGGGACGGGACAGCGGCTCTACCGGCGGCGCGACGTTGAAGTTGCGCTGGAGATCCGAGACCTGGTTCACGGGCAAGGTTACACGCTTTCCGGTGCGCGCCAGGCACTGGATCAGGCGAAGCGGCCGAGGTCGAATTCACAAAAGGCACTTTACAAGGAGCCTTCGCGCGATTCTCAGTCGCGCCTGCCGCTGGCGGGGAGCGAGGCTACAGGCCGGCTGGATGCGGTGGCCCGAGCGGTGGGGCATGCCCGCGCCGAGTTGCGTGAGATTGTAGCGTTGCTGACCGCACCGGATCCGCGTGTTTCTCGGCGCAGACCGCGGCACAGCGGAATACAGGATCGCGAAGACACGCTTTTCCCGGCCTAACCACCTGGTACCTGCGGTGGGAAGGGCGCTGGCCATTCGCTCGCACTGGCGCTATCGGGTTCCTTCCGGTTGCGGGAGCTTTATTGGATCCAATCCCAAGTGCCTGGATGACCCAGCCGGGATTCCTTCTCTGCTTTACCAGAACCCCACAATGAGGAGCACGGCGAAGAGAGACGAGAGAGCCAGTGCGCGTTGACCCACCTTCTTCAAAGGGAGTTGGAGGTTTTCGGCATTGCGCTGGGAACGAAGATCGAACGAATAGCCCATTACGGGCGTGAGCAGAGCGAGCGCGATCCAGGTATGTCCAAGGACAGCGGTCGCTGCCGCGGCGCAGGCCAGAGAGGCGAGTGAGACTTGGGCCGCGTGGCGGAATCGAGCGGATTTTCCAGGGGCAGAAGCCGGCTGCCGCAGGGCGATACGCGCGTCGAGACGCGCATGCACCACGAGGATTCCGGCGGTAGCCTGCATGGCCATGAGGAGCCACAAGATCCAGCACCAGCGTGCGATGCCACCGGTTGCGGAAAGTGAAGTGGCCAATGAACTGGATGTAAGCGCTGCCGCACTGGCAATTTGAAAGAGCGTGGAGCGCTGGCGGTTAGTGACATTTACCGCGATGGCCAGGGCGGTGAAGGCGGCGACGCCGAGACCCATTGTCACGACTGCTATGAAGGGCCATGTGATCAGCAGCACGCTTCCGCTGAGGAAAAGAACGGCGCCCCAACCAGCGAACCACTTCGCGGCGACGGCGGTTTCAGGATGCCGTTGTTTCCACACGAAGCGCTGGCGCGCCAGGATGACCAGGGGGTCTTTGGCAGCGAGAGCAGCGAATGCGGCGGTCAGCGTGGCAAGCTCGCTCCAGCGCCATTGGCGGGCAAGGATCGCCGCACAGACGATGGGGATCATCAGCATGGCGGTGGCTCCGTGCTCGCGGGGAAGGAACCACACTTTGGATGCAAGTTGTTTCGGTCTGGTGGTGGTTGCCTGTTCGCTCGACATGGATTGACCTCTCGTTCGAAGCTGCGGATGCCACTTCAAGAATCGGTGTTCTATTCCACGTTTATCGAACTCACGGCATAAGTGCTGTGACTTAAGTCATACGGCGGAACGCCGGCGATGGTTATCGTAGGGTTCAGAAGGTTCCCCATGTTGACGGCTTCCGCATCTCCCAGCAACGTCTCTACGCCAATCAAGCAGAAGAAGTTTCTGGTGCGTAGAGTGTTGCGCGACCGCTCCCAACAGGTTCGGAGGGCGGTGCAGTTCGGATTTGTTGTGCTGAACGCGTGGATCGGAATTCAGTTCGTTTTCTGGGTTCGATTTTATGAGAGCCAGGGCAGTTCCCTTTATGTGGCACGGCCTGCGGGAGTGGACGGCTGGCTGCCAATTGCCGGACTGATGAACCTGAGATATTCGGTTGCCACCGGGGACATCCCGCGGATTCATCCCTCTGCGATGGTGCTTTTCTGCGCCTTTCTGGTAGCGAGCCTGCTTATCAAGAAATCGTTCTGCTCGTGGCTGTGCCCTATCGGCACGGTGTCAGAATACCTTTGGAAGATTGGCCGGAAGCTGACGGGACGCAGTCTGACGC
Source organism: Occallatibacter sp. (assembly GCA_049514915.1). Lineage (GTDB taxonomy): Bacteria > Acidobacteriota > Terriglobia > Terriglobales > Acidobacteriaceae > Telmatobacter. The sequence continues at coordinate 9,182 of JBEKUP010000018.1, forward strand.
TGCCGCGATGGCTGGATTGGGTGCTGCGCAGTTTGAAGTATTTGCTGCTGGCGTTCTTTGTGTTCATCGTGTTCACGATGTCGACCGAGGACCTAGGCGGCTTTCTGGGATCGCCGTTTGGCATTGTGGCCGACGTGAAGATGCTGAACTTCTTCCGGCATATTGGCGGTGTGGGAATTGGGGTGGTCGCGATTCTGGTTGCACTGTCCTTCTTTATTCAGAATGCCTGGTGCCGCTATCTGTGTCCTTACGGAGCGCTGATGGGATTGGTGTCAACGCTGAGCCCGGTGAAGATTCGGCGCGATGAGCAGGCATGCATCGATTGCGGCAAATGCAACAAGGTCTGCCCTTCGCATTTGCCCGTCGACAAGCTGGTGCAGATTCGGTCAGTGGAGTGCACGGGATGCATGGAGTGCGTTGCAGTTTGTCCGGCGGAACATGCGCTGCAGATGGCGCTGCCGCCGTGGCCGCAGAGCGTGGTGGATCGCAAACTGCCGCAGGCTACGCAGTTTCGCTGGCAACGGCGGGCATTGAAGCCGCAGATGGTGGCGGTGGTGCTGGCAGTTGTCTTCTTTGGGTTGATCGGCGCGGCGCGGGCTACCGGACATTGGCAGACCAATATTTCACGTGAGACTTATATGGATCTGGTGCCTAATGCGGATCGGTATGATCACTGAGCGTTTGAAGGCAGGGGTGGTGATTTACGTGACCTAATCGCTGCACGTCAGTTTCCGGGTGGCGCCGAGGTCACCCTCTGCGGATTGAAAGTCTAAGACGTTGACGAGCCGCTTAATTCTCGTTCTCTCGCTGTGATAAGGTTGGCGCTGAAATAACCGTACGATCCGCCATCCTTGTCCACGATGGTTGAAGCAGATGTGCTGTGTCGGTTCCAAGGGCTATCCGTCGAGTATTTTGAGCCGAAGTTTCCATATTGATTCCAGATGCTGTCGCTCTGATATTTCCTTCCGTGTTCCTCGTAGGCATTACAAACCGACCCAGCATCGTACTCAGAGCAATTTAGGCATCCAAGAGATGTTTTATGGCTGTCTGCTCCAAAGAGGCAGCGCCCTGGTCTGCTGAGCGTTGGCGGCAATCATGTTGAAACTCACTTGGGTACGCCATCAGCAAAAGTTCCAGGAGTGTTTTAGTTGTCAGTCTACGGTCAGATTTCGGCTCGAGTTTTTCCGGATATGAAGGCGTAAAGAGCTTTGGTTTCCGGTGATGGCGCTACTCCGATCTCTGCTGCGAGGGTCTTGCGACAGCGTTCGTAGGTCCTGACAGCATCGGCTCCGCGACCTAGCCTTTGGTAACAGGCCATTAGTTGACGGTAGAAGTCCTCCGCCAGATGATCCACATCAAGCGTGTTTTCGCACAAGGTGGCTGCCTTCTCATCATTGCCATGTTTCTCCAAGTGGTGTGCCAGCGCGTGCGCGACTGAGAGATGCCTGCCCCGGAGATGCTCACGCATCGGCACAGTCCATGGTTGCTCGCTATCGGAGGGGAGAAGCGCGCCCTTGTAGAACGAGAGGGCCTTCTCCAATGCCGCGACGTGCAAATCTATGTCCTCAGCCCGGTCGTCTGCTTTGCGGGCAGTGCGCTCAAAGGCCCATGCGTCCACCCAACAGAGGTATGGATCGAGCATGAGTCGTCCATCGTGAAAGCGGACCGCATCGTTAATACCGATTAGCTTGCGCAGACGCGAGAGAGCCATCTTGAACGCCGCATGCGCTGCGTCTCCATCCAGGTTTGGCCAGAGCAAATCCTTGATTTGTTCTTCCGACACGCTCTTTTCGCCAAATGCGATGATGGCTTTGAGAATGGCCAGAGGTTTTCTCTGAAGTTTTCCAGAGAATATAGCGGGATTTCCGTCTTTTTCGATTCGGAAATCTCCGAGTACAAAGATTTTCAATGGCCAAGGCCAGGTTTCAACATGAACTGGCGGCTCCGGGGGCACTAGTCTACGGCGACGAATGAGTTCTTGCACGTGCTCGACTTCAATGCGGTTTTCAAGCGCTATCACCGCAAGTCTGGCCATCGCTGATGGAAGCAACGAAGAATAAACACCGTAAATTTGATGCTTCTTTCCAATTCGCAAGCCTTCCTGCAGATAGCAGAGCATCTCCTTTTCATGTCCTCGGTCCACGCAGAATTTTGCTTTGAAAAGGCAATATTCGTACTGACTGAGAATGCTTCCGGTTTCAAGACCGATGCTGCGTGCCTGTTCAAGAAGTTCGTCGGCTTTCTCGTGTTCGCCGAGCTCAGCGAGAATGACGGCGTTCAGGTGACGTGCCCAGATCCTGCTGAAGGGAACCCCCACTGCATCATGGCCCTGGACGGCGAGTTCAACGCGCATCTTCGCCTGCTGCAGGTCTCCCCGGGAGTACGCTTGCTGGCTCAGCAGAAACTGGTAGAAAGCTCGGTCCCACGGTGGCAGATGTTCTGACACCAGACTCATCTTGTGAATCGATGAGCTAGCGGAGGCGATGTCGCTGCGATTGAAAGAAACTACGGCGTCGTTGGCCCAGAACAATAAATCGGCAATATGTATCCCGCTTTTCTCAGCGATCTCAAGTCCTTCCTGAGCAGCGTGGACGCAATATCCACATATGTCTTGCGCGGCATGTTCGATTACTTTCATCCAAATCAGCCCGAACGGCGTAGCATCTCCGCTTTCGACGAGTTGACGAAGATCGTTCATGACAAATTGGAATTCGGCGACGTAGCCCCGTGAGGCGTAGTGCCAAGCCAATTGAGCCAGTGTTTGAGTCCTTGAGTTCACATCCGTGTCGAGGCATGCGCGTTTTCGCCACGATTCAAAATCGGGATGCAGAGGCATCCTGAAAACCAAACCTCTGACTACCACCGCCGCCGTACGCGCCTCGATTTCCGCCGATGGGAAACCTTCCCATTCCTGCAGCAGACTAGAAAGGGTGATTATCCATCCATCGAGTTGATGGAAATCCTCAAAGGCGTACTGAATAGATTCGAGAACTCCGCAGATCGAGAGAAACAACCCAACTGCATCTTTGCACGCGCGGAATTGTTGGAATGCCTCTTCAAAGCGACTCTGGCTTTCTCGTGGAGAGAAGAGCAAACTGCAGATCCCTTTCCAGTAAAGCAGCCAGCCGCTTCCCTCGATAGTGTCACGCGGAAGAGCATTGAGCCAATGCCTGATAGTGATGTATCTGCCCTGTTCGACCAGCGCCGGCGCAGCGGATATAACTATTTCCTTGACTTTGTCCCAGTCCTGAATCTCGATAAAGAGTAGGGCGGCATCCTCTGTCTGTCCGTCGCTCAGCAGCACATTCGCCGTGTTCTTCTTAAAGAGAGAGCGTTGTTCCGCAGAGAAGGCAGTCTTCGCCTGATGCTGAAGAAAATCCTTGAACAAAGGGTGAAACTGGTACGTCGGTTCCTTCCCCGTGTGTTTGGTTGTGAAGTAATGCTCAGAGGAGAACTCTTCCAGGATTCGACCCGCATTCTCGATACCGGTCAGATTGCGGGCAATGCATACGGACAGCACGGGCGAGAACGAGCTCTTAAGCAGAAAGGTGCGCACTTCTTCACTTGCTTCCGCAAGCAGCTCGCTGGCGAAGTAATCGAAGACCCCACTGGTCGCGCTCTCTCCTTCCCATGCCGCATCGAAACCGTCCGTGAGAATGGTGTGGAGCATGAGCACAATTCCTGCAATCCAGCCATCGCTTTTTGCATGAAGTCTCTCCAGCGTGGCGGCGTCCATATCCAGCAACGTCCCTGATAGTTTTCGACTAACGACTTCCTTGAGTTCTGCCAACGTGAACCGAATTTGGTCCCAACCCATCAGATCCATCTGGCTATTGGCCCTAAAACGAATGAAGTGGGGACCCGGCTCGCCACGACTGATGACAATCACATTCACGTTCTCGGGAAGCACTGAGAATCCAGCAGCCATGACCTGATGCAGAGGAGAGTCGACCGGCACAGTCTGATAGTTGTCGAATATCAGGACTGAATGCCTTTTCAAATGGCTACAGGCTTCCTCGAAGTAGTCCTTTGCAAAGGCGGGAATCCCCAGATGGTATTCGGGGGTGAGAACCGGCAGTGGCTTCTGCATGGTTGGGCAGGCGTTCTTAACTGCCTCACCCAGGGCGGTAAAGAACGAAGCTATGTCTCGATCACGTTCGTCGAGTTGATACCAGACACATGGCAATTTGGCAGCGTGGACATAACTGGAAACCAAAGTGGTTTTGCCGGAACCGGCGGGCCCGCAGAGCCAGAGGACTGGGCGCTGCCGCCGGCATATGTTGATCGCGTGAAAAAGCCGTTCCCGAAGCACAATTCCAGAGACTTTGGGGCGGGTAATCTTAACCATCGCCACACGCTCTTTTCCGGGGAAGCCGCCGAATTCAACGGATAAGGAATGTTAGCGCGATTCTACCTTGTTTCCCATGAAATCCGTTACCGATCCGTTACCGCAGCTGTGATAGGTATGCTTCGGCAGATTTTATCGGTTCATCTTGATGGGCAAAGTGCGTTCCCGCGCAATACGACTTTGGTCGATGTGGCTGCGGAATGCGTCCCAGAGGCGCCCGATTTTGAATCCCTTTTGTCCTGGTTTATCGGTCTCTCGCAAGGTTCCTTAGAACGCCTGGGCTCAGTACCAGCACTGGCGGAGCCCGATCGCGAAGGCGTTTGCGACCGGGATGGGCAAAAGCCCGCAGGCCGTCTTCAGCAATGACGACCTGCGGTAGTGATTCCCGGTTGTAATCCGGAGAAAGGTCTGGTTATGGTAATCCCTCGCCCAGTTTCTCGTAAAACCCTATGTCTGTTGCTGTTCCTCATCGCTTCGGGGATGACGAGTGCGGCGCAGACAAGCTCTTTGGCTTGTCAATCCCTGGCGGTCTCCCGCGTCACCACCGACATTGACGACAGCGCGCGTGCGACCCTTCATGGCAACCTACATAGCTTGGCGCTACCCAAGTATGACCAAGGCCAAGTGGACGATAGCCTGCTTATGGAGCACATGATTCTGATGTTGAAGCGTACTCCTGAACAGGAGCAGGCACTGACGACTCGCATTGACCAGATGCACAACGCCAGCGCGCCTCTCTATCACCAGTGGCTCCGCGCCGCAGATGTGGGCAATTGCTACGGCGTAGCGGACGCAGACATCGCGGCGGTGACGGGCTGGTTGGAACAGCACGGCTTTCAGGTTGACGACGTACCCGCCGGCAAGATGCTGATTATGTTCACCGGAACGGCGGGGAACGTGCGTGAGGCATTCCAGACAGAAATTCACAATTTGAACGTAAACGGCGAGCAGCACATCGCGAACATGAGTGAGCCAACCATCCCAACAGCGTTGGCGCCGGTGATCGCAGGTTTTCGTGCGCTTCACAACTTTTTCCCGAAAAGTCTGACTCATGTCGACGGTCCTGTTCAGCGCGATCCGGAGACCGGGAAATGGAAGCTGGTTCAAGCCGGTCCCAAGCCAGAAATTACATATCCGACACAGACATCGACTGATGTTTACCTCGTGGGACCGCAAGATCTCTATACCATTTACAACGAGAATCCACTGCTGACAGCGACAACTCCGATCAACGGAGCCGGTCAGACGTTGGCGATCATACAAGACTCCGATGTCGTTCCGGCCGATGTAACGGCTTTCCGCTCTCAATTCGGCCTGCCAGCGTATCCTGCTACTCCGAGCGCCACACAAGGAGGAGTTAATTACACTTTCGGCATCAAAGCCGGCAACTACTGCGGCGATCCTGGCCTGGTACCCCAAGGCGGCGAAACCGAAGCCGACATTGACGTGGAATGGATCGGCGCGACCGCGCCTGCCGCCACCATCGACTTTGTATCGTGCGCTGATACCGCAACCACATTTGGGGGCGATCTGTCGGGGCCCTATATCGTCAACAATCTTGACAGTACGGTTTCGGCTCTTAGTTTGAGTTTCGGCTGGTGCGAGTCCGGCGTGCAGTCTGTGAGTGGTGAACCCAATTCCTTCTATGTGAACCTTTGGAAGCAGGCTGTGGCGGAGGGCCAAACGCCGGTTGTTGCCGCTGGCGACTCGGGCGACAATACCTGTGATCGCAGTAACGGCCTGGGACCGGATGGTAACGCTGTGAGCGTCAGCGGGCTGTCCGTGAGTGGCATGTCATCCACACCGTACAACATCTCCACGGGTGGCACCATGTTTACCGACGGTTATCAAAACGGCACAGCAACGGCATCTCCTTACTGGAACACCAACGAAACCTCGCCCTACGGGTCTGCCCTCTCTTACATTCCGGAGACAGCGTGGAACGATGATTGCGGCAACCCGCTGGTAGGTTATGCACTCATGGCCTGGGACGGAGTGCCAGCGAGTGATATCAGCCCGGAGTATGTTTGCAACCACATAGCCTTAAATGGAAAATTCGTGTTCACCGATATGAACGGAGGTTCCGGAGGCATCAGTACCGTATCTGCTCTGCCGACATGGCAGAGCGCGTATGGTGTGGGGTTGAGCAGCAACTATACCTCGACCACGATGCGCAATCAGCCTGACGTCTCGCTGTTCGCAGCAGACGTCAACGGACCAGACGGCCAAGCCCCTTTCTGGTTGCGCGGCCTGGCGTTTTGCCAGTCGGATGTCGCCCCATGCACCTTTTCGAAGGCTGGCGATGGGTACGCGCTGGCAGGGGGAGGAACCTCTTTTGTAGCTCCCATGGTCACTGGCATCATTGGGCTAATCAACCAGGCTTCGTCGTCGGGCAATCCTGCGCAACCCACGCGTCAGGGCCAAGCCAACTATACGCTTTACGCGCTTGCCACCGAGGAGTACGGAACGCCGGCCAATGAGAATACTTCAACCACCGGCCCTAGCAACTACACCTGTGAAGGTTCCAACGTCAACGCCATCAGCACGTACGGGAGCATTTTCCCGAATTGCACGTTTTACAGTATCAATCGTACGAGCCAGGTGTCATACAACACCTGCCTCGGTTCAAACAATGCCAACTGTATCGTGGGCGGCAACGATATGCCTTGCGAAACAGGCTCGACGAACTGCTATACGGCCACGAAGGGCGACCCGGATGGGTTGCTCTCCCTTTCGACAACCACGTTCGAGCCCGGCTATCCCAACAGCGCCGGCTTTAACGACGCGACGGGTCTGGGCAGCTTCAACATAGCGAACCTGGTCACCAACTGGACCAAGGTCACGCCGCAATTCGCCAGCGCCACCGCTGCGACAGCAAATCCAACTTCACTTACTTCAGGCACGGGTACCACCACCTTGACTGCCACTGTTGTGGCCACCGGCCGAGGCGGCATTGCACCGCCTCTGGGAACCGTCAGTTTCTATAAAGGAACTGCCTGCACGGGAACTGCCCTCGGAACCGCCAACTTGGTCCCGGATACGACCTGCAATTCGAAAACCTGTGGCTCCAACTCCGTGGCTACGCTGTCAAGCATTACCGGCAATCAGTTGGGCAACGGCACGGACAGCGTGGTGGCCTGCTTCAGCGGCGATGGCGCGAATGACGCGCCTTCGACCTCGCCTGCGGTTACGATTACGGTAGCAGGTGCAACTATCTCTACAACCACCGGGCTAACACTCTCAACGAGCGCGATAGGAGTAGGCTCCACTACGCCAATAACGTTAACGGCTACAGTGACGCCGTCTTCCGGCAGCGGGACACCGACGGGCACGATTACCTTCTGGCAGGGGACGAGCCAACTCGGTCAGCCGGTGACACTCAGCAGCGGCTCGGCGACTTACAGCTATAACGCGAGTTCGCTGGCGAAAGGCAGTTACCCCTTCAGTGCCATCTACAGTGGAGATACAAATTACAGCGGCTCAACTTCGTCGCCGGTCAACTTGACGGTGGCGGCTCTTGCCTCCACCACAACCGCGCTAACCCTCTCACCTACCAGCGTAGTCGCAGGCTCCAGCAGCCCAGTCACGCTAAGCGCAACCGTAGCGCCGGCGTCTGGCAGCGGAACACCCACCGGCACCGTGACCTTCTTCAACGGGACCACTCAACTCAACCAGGCCACGCTTGCCAGCGGTGCGGCGACCTACAGCTACAACGCGAGTTCCCTGGCAGTGGGCTCTTACCCGATCACCGCGACTTACAGTGGAGACACAACATACGCTGGGTCCACTGCAGCACCGGTCAACTTAACGGTGGCAGCTCTTGCTTCCACCACAACGGCGCTCACCGTTACACCCAACTCTATAACCGCAGGTTCCAGCAGCGCCGTCGCTCTGGCTGCAAAAGTGACACAAACCTCGGGCAGCGGAACACCCACCGGCACTGTAACATTCTTCAATGGAACCACGCAGCTTAACCAGGCCACGCTTGCCAGCGGTACGGCGACATACAGCTACAACGCGAGTTCCCTGGCATCGGGCTCTTACTCCATCACCGCGACATATGGCGGAGACACTGCGAACGCTGGCTCAACCTCAGCACCGGCGACTTTAACGGTGACGCCTGTTGTCGTTACTCCCGGTTTCACGGTTACCGGTTCGACCGTCGCCCTGAATCCCGGCGCAACCACCGCCAACATTTCAACCATCACAGTTACCCCGAGCGGCGGATTCACCGGCAACGTGACGCTCACCGCATCAATCGCCACCAGCCCCTCAGGTGCACAAGACTCACCTACCTTGAGCTTCGGCACAACTAACCCGGTAGATATCACCAGTGCGAGCGCAGGAACTGCGACGCTTACCATCTCCACAACCGCAGCCACAAGCAGTGGACTGGTCCATCCCAAACGGCCCGGAATTCCTTGGTATGCGGCAGGTGGAGCAACCCTGGCCTGCATCCTGTTCATCGGCATACCCGCGCGTCGACGCAACTGGCTAACTATGTTCGGCGCGTTGCTCGTGCTACTGGTATCTTTTGGCGGCATTCTTGCTTGTGGCGGCGGAAGTGGTGGCGGGAATGGTGGCGGTGGCGGAGGGACCGGCAACTCTGGTACGACCGCCGGCACCTACACGCTGACCATCACGGGTACATCAGGGACAATCACCAATACTGGAACAGTAACTCTCACCGTGCAATAACGAGCGGCCTCACCTTGAACAAGGGGCCGCACACTGTCTACAGTGTGCGGCCGCCGTCCTCTCAGGTTGAAGAATCCGTCAGCCGACCGGCACAAACCTTGCAAGACGGCTGAGTCTAACATTCTTATGGTGGCGAATTCCCTGAGCCTGTGCGCGATGGCGGAGATGCTGAATTCCGCATCGGCTGATACGCCTTCTGCGCACTTCTGGGCAGTGACCGTCAGCGCAATTCTCGCCTGCTCCCCTTCCGCCAGCACAGCCCGCTCTTCTGACTGATCCACCCCCTGCACATGGCGGAACATGAACATCCGCCCCCAACCGCCGGATTGGCCCGTTGAGCGGAGGTCTCACGCCGGCCTTGAAGCTTTTGCCTACAAACCCATATGGACGCCGCCGGACCGGCGCAATCCGGCTCATTCAGAGTGAGCGCAGGACTCGAGTCGGTTCACTGTTCAATTACTCTCCAAACCCCACAATCAATGAGTCCGGGCGATTTGCTGTATCAGGTTTCCCTTAGAATCCAGCAGGTCGACAATAATCGCCATGGACCCAACTGTGTGCGTTGCACAGCTCAAACATGGGTCAAACGAGCGGATCAAGCCTTCCATCCGGTTCAGCATGCCTTCGGTTACCTCATGCCCGGACAGGTACCTGTCGGCGACCTGCTTGAGGCCTCGATTCATCGCCAGGGTGTTATGCGCGGTGGCGACGATGAGATTTGCGCCGGTCATCATGCCGTTGCGGTCAACCTTGTAGTGGTGAATAAGGGTACCGCGCGGCGCTTCAATGACGCCGACGCCCTCCGGTTCATTTGCTTTTGCTTCGGCACGGATGTCGCTGTCAAGAATGTCGGGCTCCAGGAGGATCTGTTCCATGCGTTCGAGAGCAAAGAGTATCTCAATCAGACGCGCGTAATGATTGTGGAATGAACTATTGGAGATTTCTCCGTATACTCCGCGGAAGTCATTGAGTGCCTCATCGGCCAGTGATGTCCCGCATTGACGGGCCATGTTGAGCCGGGCGGCCGGCCCAACACGATAGATTCCGTCGGGAAATCCCAGGGGCTTGTAGTAAGGCGCCTTCATGTAGCTGCTGGAATCCACGCCTTCGCCGATGTAATCCTGGTAGTCTCTCGGGTGGATATTGTCGGCGACGATGTTTCCGTCCGCGTCGGCAAAGCGCAGCCAGCCCTCGTGGCGTCTGCGGGAGCCGTAGAGGCAGAGGTTGCCGTCTTTGCGGGCGATGGACATGAACAGGGTGGGAAAGTTGGCAAAGACGTCGACCTCATCAGACAGCTTTTCCATCCTGTGCTTGAAGAACTCCAGGGTGCGCTTTGCTATGGCGAGAGCTTCCGGAATCCCGCCCAGGATTTCGTCTCGTACGGGGACCGTGAGCGGTGAGGCTACGCCGCCGGGGACGATCCAGGGAGTGTGAATCCGCTTGCCGCCCAGCAATTCGATGACGTGCTGTCCCCACTTCCTCAGGTGCACGCCGCTGAGTGCCAGGTCGGGATGCGTTTGAGCGAGGCCGAGAATGTTTCGCGCGGAATGATCGGCGTCCCAACCTGCCAGAAAGTCGGGGGAAGAAAGGTAGAAGAAGCTAAGCGCATGCGACTGGACGATCTGCGCGAGATGCACAACGCGGCGCAGCATCTCAGCCGCTTCTGGGATGCGCAGGCCCATGATGGCATCGCAGGCCTTGGCGCCTGCGAGCAAATGACTGATGGGGCAGATGCCGCAGATGCGTGAGGTGAGGGAGGGCATTTCATAGAACGGCCGGCCCTCGCAGAACTTCTCGAAACCGCGGAACTGAAGCACATGCAGGTGCGCGTCCTGCACTGTTCCCCGATCATCCACCTGGATGGTTATCCTGCCGTGCCCCTCAACCCTTGTAACTCCATCAACCCGAATGGTCTGCATGCGCCCGCTCCTAGTTACCAAAGCGACCTCTTGTGGCTAGGTCGGGTACTCGTCCCGCGAGCACCTCGCTGAGTACGAAATCGATCAGATCCGCGGGGGGCGGACATCCTGGCACGAACACATCTACGGTTACCGACTCATGCAAAGGGATCACCTTGGGTTCCAGCTCCGGGACCTCGTGGTCAGGCGCTCCCTGGTTGGCGGTTGCATTTTCGGTGTAGCCGCGTCTCAGCACATCTTCAAGAACAAAGTTGTTGCGCATGGCGGGAACACCGCCGGTTACTGCGCAATCGCCCAGCGCAACCAGCAGCCTGGTTTTGCAGCGAATCCGTCTGATCGTCTCCACGTCTTCCTTGCTGGCGATGGCGCCCTCGACCAGCGTGAGATCGACGTTGTCCGGGAACTCCTTAGCGTCGACGAGCGGGCTCGAGACCAACTCGATCTTGCCGGCAATCTCCAGCAGGCGTTCATCGATGTCAAGGAGCGACATGTGGCAGCCTGAGCATCCGTCGAGCCAGACCGTTGCAATGCGCGGTTTCGCCATCATTGAGCCTCCCCGCGCATCTGGAGAAGATAAGGCAAGAAGTTTGGCCTGGTCATCTCCGACACAGCCTTACCCTTTTCGACGAGTGCGCCAACGGGACAGACGCTGATGCATTTGCCGCAACTGGTGCAGGTTTCCGAACCGCCCCAAGGGTCTCCCAGATCGGTGATCATGCGGGAGTTAATTCCCCGGCCGGTGATGTCCCAGGTGTGAGCTCCTTCTACTTCATCGCACACACGCATGCAACGAGCGCAAAGGACGCATCGATTATGATCGGCAACGAAGCGACGGTGAGATCCATCCGTTGCACACTTGATATGCAGGTAGGGCAGGGTCACATGATTCACTCCGAGCTTCTGCGCCAGAGCCTGTAACTCGCAGTGGCCGGAGGATACGCAGACCGCGCAAACGTGGTTGCGCTCGGTAAAGAGCAACTCGACGATCAATTTGCGAAATTCGAGCAACTGCGGTGAATGCGCCGTAATCTCCATCCCTTCCTGCGCCTGTGTGACGCAGGCGGGCAGAAGTTTATTGCTTCCCTTGACTTCGACCACACACAACCGGCATGCGCCAATTCCTTTGAGGCCGTCGAAATGGCAGAGGGTTGGAATATCGATGCCGTTCTCGCGAGCCACCTCGAGAATGGTTTGATGTTCTGCTGAGCAAACTTCCTTGCCGTCGATTGTGAGCGTCTTAACCTGGTAGTGACTTCGCTCTGGCATCTATCGGCCCTCCTCACCTCTGCGCCATTGCTGCCGGCACTCGGGAACAAGCGCACCTGCCTTGCGCACAGGTCTTGTTCTGGATGTGCTCAATGTATTCATTTCGGAAGTATCGCAGCGTGCTGCTGACGGGATTCGGCGCAGTCTGGCCCAGGCCGCATAGAGCGGTGCGCTTGACCATGACTCCGAGGCGCTCCAACGTGTTCAAGTCCTCCATCCGTCCCTGGCCGTTACAGATTCGTTCCAGCAGTCCGTGCAGATGCGTTGTGCCAATGCGGCAGGGAATGCATTTGCCGCAGGACTCGTCGCGCGTGAAGTCCATAAAGAACTTCGCCACGTCGACCATACATGCGGTCTCATCCATGACAATCATGCCGCCGGAACCCATAATGGAGCCCACGGACGTGAGGGACTCATAGTCGACGCTCATATCGAGAAACTGCTCGGGGATACATCCACCCGACGGACCTCCCGTTTGAACCGCTTTGAATTTGCGATTGCCAGGGATGCCTCCGCCCAGTCTAAAGACGAGATCGCGCAACTTGATGCCCATCGGTACTTCGAGCAGCCCGGTGTTGATCACATCGCCGACGAGCGCGAATACCTTGGTGCCTTTGCTCTTTTCGGTGCCGATGGAGGCGAACCAATCGGCGCCTTTCTGCAGGATGGGAGGGATGTTGGCGAACGTCTCGACATTATTGAGCAGCGTAGGGCACTGGTTCAGTCCCGAATAGGCCGGAAATGGGGGCCGGGGAATGGGTACGCCGCGATTGCCCTCGACCGAAGCAATCAGCGCGGTCTCTTCGCCGCACACAAAGGCACCCGCACCGAGGCGAATCTCTATTTCGAAGCCAAAGTCAGACTCTCCGATCCTCTTGCCGAGAAGTCCCAATCTCTCTGCCTGCCGGATGGCAACCTTCAACCGCTTCACCGCAAGAGGGTATTCTGCCCGACAGTAGATGTATCCCTTGCTTGCTCCAACCGCATAGGCGGCAATGGTCATGCCCTCCAGTACCCGGTGCGGGTCGCTTTCGAGGACCGACCGATCCATGAACGCCCCCGGATCGCCTTCATCCGCATTACAGATGACATATTTCTGTTCGCCGGGAGCCTTGGCGACCATGGACCATTTCAAGCCCGTTGGATAACCGGCGCCGCCTCGTCCGCGCAGACCGCTGTGGGTGATTTCCTGCACGACGTCATCACGCGACCGGTTCGAGATACACGTGAGCAAGGCCTCGTAGCCTCCCGCACCAATGCAATCCTCGATCCTTTCAGGGTCAATTTCTCCGAAGTTCTCCAGTACGACCCTCTTTTGCTCTGCAAAGAACGGTATGTCTGGAGAAAGTGCAAATTCGGGAACCGGTTTTCCATCGAGATTGTCGATGACCGCGCTGAGGACTTCGGGATTCTCCGGGGACAGGCCTCGATAGTACGTATGCTGCGGTTCGGTTCGGATCAGAGGACCGGCCGCGCACAATCCCATGCAGCCGACCGCCTTGACCTTGCAACTGCCTGTGAGGCCGTGCCTCGCAACTTCCGATTGAAGGATATCGAACACTCGATCACTGTGCAGAGACAAGCAACCGGCAGCGACGGAGACATTGATTTGGCACGAGATTCTCTTCTGCTCTTCTCTTTCCTTCTGGGCGATCTCCTGGAGTTCATCCAGCGTCATGGTCTAACCACCTCCGAAGTTGGTCCCTGACGGCGTCCGGCTGCGCCTTCGGAATTACCTCTCCATCAAAAACCACCGCGGGAGCCAGGCTGCAGGAACCAATGCACCGTGCTGCAACGACCGAAACTTTGCCGTCGGATGTTGTCTCGCCGGCTTTCACACTGGCAATTTCTTCAATCACTTTCATCAGGTTCTCTGCGCCTTTGACATAACAACCCGTCCCCATGCAAATTACGCAGGTATGTTCGCCGGGCGGTTTCAGGCTGAAGTAGTGATAAAAGGTCGCGACTCCATAGACCCGGCTCAAGGGAAGACGCAAGGAAGAGGCGACGAAGCGCAACGATACCTCGTCAAGAAAGCCGAACGATTCCTGAACTGTATGGAGAACTTCTATCAGCGCCGCGGCCTTGTGGCCATGCCGACGTATTGTGCCCTCCACGAGTTTCCAACGTTTGTCACTGGAGGGGGGTGGAACGGAGGACGGATAAGCCTGCATGCCCCTGCTCCTTTCTCATACAGCCAGTTTCAAGTTGCTCGGCCAAGCGAAATAGCTCCTGCTTGATCCCAGTTGGAGTCTGAATTCCGAGGTTGATACCGCTCCATGGCGCGACCCAGCTTCAACAGGTTCGACCGTCAGAAGTATGGAAATTCCTCAGCTGGATGCGGCGCCTGGAAGAAGAATTGAGAGTTATGCAGCTCGATGTAGTTCAACGGTGGCCTTCAACTCCCGGTGGTGGTTGGCGCAACCAGAGACCTTTGCCGAATTTCCGTTCGCCGAACCCCACAAGACAAACTCGATTGGCCTTTCCATGTCAGCCGGAACATGGCCCGCGTAAGGACTCACACGCACATTCAAATAAATCTCCGGCCCGTCTGTTGTATACGAACCGACGTACGTGTGGGCGGGATCGCCCCCCAGAATCTCTCCGTCGCGCAGCACTGCCATCCCATCGCCCTGCGCCTCTCCTGCGGTGAAATGCATATACCAGAGGCCATCGACTTTCATTTCTTCACACCTCCTCTTTCGAAGAGAGCTCTTCTGGCGAAACAGCCTACCCCATATCCAAGAGAAGTTGGCTGTATCGACCATCACATCACATTTTTGAGATGAGGTTTATATCACCGGCATGAAAGCGGTGGCCCTTCTCGTGGCTGCGCCGTGCTCTCTGCTACTGGGAGGGCTGTGTCAGATTCTCGTCGCACGGGTCTGCTCTGCCAGGACGAAAGGGACCCTGGCCCTGCTCTCTTGTCTTCCAGCAGTGATTGCCGTGGCCGCGACAATGTCTCTGGTCAGGGAAGGACGAGCGGTTGAACTCAATCTTCTGCAATGGGACGGCCCGCTAAGGCTGGTGCTGCATGTGGACGCTCTGAGTCTGCTTTTCGCTTTCATGGGGGTGTTTCTGGGCGCCCTGGTGCTGCTCTATTCCATCGATTACATGGCGCACGACCAGTCAGCAACGCGCTTCTATTGCACCATGCTGATCTTCATAGGAGGGTTCATAGGGCTGGTTTATAGTGCCAATCTGTTTTTCTTCTACTTGTGCTGGGAAGTGATCGGGTTGTGTTCGTTTAGCCTGGTGGGATTCTGGTACACCAATCGGGAGGCTGTTGCAGGTGCGCGCAAAGTTCTGCTGATGACTCACATCGCCGGCTACGGTTTGCTGGCGGCGATTCTCGTCCTTTATCACCGCACGGGAAGCGCTCTTTGGACCGATCCGGCCGTTGCGCGTAACTTTACGGGCGGCGTCTTTCTGCTGATGCTCGCCGCGCTGGTCGCCAAGTCCGTGCAGGTGCCATTGCATACATGGATTCCGGAGGCCATGGAAGCGCCCACACCCGTGAGCGCCTTGCTTCACGCCGCATGCTATGTAACTGCCGGTGTGTATTTGGCCGCGCGCATGCACAGTTTCGGAGTGTGGCCACAGCCCTGGGGTGCAACCCTGGTCTGGATCGGGACAATCACTATGGCGCTGGGCGTGATGTATGCCATGGTGCAAACCGATTTGAAGCGCATGCTGGCCTTCTCCACCGTGAGCCAGATCGGCTACATGATGATGGGCATTGGAATCGGCACGCCACTGGCAATCACTGCCGGGCTGCTGCATTGCCTCAATCACGGTTTCTTCAAGGGCGGCCTGTTCCTAAATGCCGGCGCGGTGCAGCATGCCGCGGGCACGCGCGACATGAACCAGCTTGGGGGATTGGTGCAGCGAATGCCGCGCACGACGCTTTGGTGGCTGATCGGCGTCGGCGGCATGATGGGCATCCCGCTGATGAGCGGCTTTGTGAGCAAATGGATGCTCTACGCGGCGGCACTGCAGGCGGGGTGGGTGGTTCCCGCCATGGTTGCCTGGGCGGTGAGCCTGGGTACTGTATTCCTGTGCGCAAAGGCGACCAGTGCTGTGTTCCTCGGCCCGTTGACGGATGCGACAAGAGAAGCCGGAGAAGCTCCGCCGACGATGCAATGGGGAATGGCGCTCATGGCCGTGGGCGGCATCGTTCTCGGCATCGCGCCTCAATTGGCGGTGAACTACTTAATCAATCCAATTCTCGGCGCGCTTTCGCTCGGAGAGGGCATCCGGGTAACGTGGTTCGGACTGTTTGCCGACGCAGGAAGTTTCTCGACAACAGGCGGTCTGGTCCTGGCTCTCGTCTCGCTGGTTTTGGGAGGCGCAATCTACGCGTTTACACGCGCTGCACGGCCGGCATCCACTGTTGCCACGATCGCTGCGGGGTCGACATTGATTGTGGCTGGTGGCGGTGCAGGAGGCGGAATCTTTACGGGAGGAGAGCCGTTGTCGGACCAGGGAAGGCTCACTGCCGCGGACTTTTCCGAGATATTTAAACAGAACTGGCGCTCCTTCTTCCGCTGGTCAAACGTGGATCGCGCTTACCTGGAAATCTGGGGTGGGTTGCAAACGCTCTCGCGCTGGCTGGGAGTAGCAATCGGTGTATTGGAGCGCAAGGCCGCGATTCTCGTTATTGCTTTCGCCGCGCTTGTCTTTGTGTTCGTTCGATGGATAGCGCCAGCCCCTCCGGGTGCCTACACGGGCGGTCCTATGCCAACGCCGTCCGTACTGATCGCGGCGATTGGAGTAGCGGCGGCTGGATTGCTCATCGTCTCGCTGGTCAGTGGCGCAAAGGGCAAGATCCCTCTCTGGCCCTGCATGTTGATCGTCGGTGGACTTTCGGTCTGTGGCCTGATTGCGGCCAATTCTTGGCTGCGTCTCGGCCTGCTGGAATCTGCCGCACTTCTCACGGTCGTCCGAGTCTGGCTGATGGCGCGCACAAAATCAGCTAAGCTCACCTACCTCGCCGTGGTACTTATCTCCGTACTCTGCGCTGTAAGTAGCGACGCGCTCATCCACACGCAGTTATCGACCCTTTTCGATGGAAAGCAATGGGCTTGGTCGCGAGCGCTGCTTATCACGGGTATTATCGTCAAGCTGGCTGCTGTGCCAATGCTTTTCTGGCTGCTCTCGCTGGCCGATGAACTTCCATCCCTGGTCATTGGCCTCATCATCGCAGTCGTCGACATGGCTGCTTACGGTGAATTCATGAGCAGCTCGGCGAGCATCTTCAGCACGATGTTCCCTGGCAACCTTTGGCTTTGGCTAGCCGCTCTCACATCCGTTCTTGCATCCTTGCTGATGCTTACCCAAAAGAGCCTCAAACGACTGCTTGTTCTTTCGACGATTGAGGATGTAGGATTCCTGTTCCTTGGCATCCCTTTCATGACGAGTGCGCATGGGTTTGAATCAAGCTTTATGCTGCTGAATGGCGCGTTCTTTGCCGCCGCAACCCATGCGCTTGCCAAGGCGCTTCTGTTCATCTGTCTCAGCCAACCTGAGGTAGATGGCGCTTTGGAGAGTGGGCACACCGGCTTGGCCACACGCTATCCCGTCAGCGCATTTGGGTTTCTTGTCGGCATGTTGGCCATGTTGGGCGTGCCGCCTACGCTTGGATACATTGGCCGCTGGCGGCTATACGAGACCGCGTATCAAATCAGCCCCGTTCTGTTGACTGCGTTCATTTTCTCCTCAGTATTTGCACTGATTGCTTATGTGCTGGCTTTAACGCGCGTTTGGTGGGGACCGGCATGTGAGGTGGAAGAAAAACCCTCAACCGCGTCATCCTCAATTCCGAATAGGAGCGAACCGCTCCTGATACAGACCACGATTATCGCGCTCGTGGTAATCCTGCTGGCTGCTGGGTTGTGGCCACTTGGATTCCAGATACTGGCGGGAGGTGGCCGATGAACCTCTGGAATCGATTGACGTGCTATTGCCGTCGCCGCAGCCCGTGGCTCTTTCATATGAACTCCGGCAGTTGCAACGGGTGCGACATCGAATTGGTCGCGAGCCTGACTCCACGCTACGACGCGGAGCAGTTGGGAGTGCGGCTTGAAGGTAGTCCCCGCCATGCGGACATCCTTTGCATCACAGGGCCTGTAACCCGCAACTCGGTGCATGCCATCAAGACGGTATACGAGCAGGTGGGCTCACCCAAAGCAGTGGTGGCCATCGGCTCCTGTCCAGCGTCAACCAATGTGTTCATTGACAGCCGCGTGCTCGATGGTCCGCTTAACCGCCATATTCCAGTAGATGTTTTTGTACCAGGCTGTCCACCGCGACCTGACGCAATCTTGCTTGGCGTGGCGCAGGCTGCGCAGATACTTGCGAAGCGCGACGCGGAGGGATCTGGGCAGACTGTGGCAGCCGCGAATGCCCGCGTGGAGATGCAGCCATGAATCTGACCGTCGCACTGGCCCGAATGCTCATCTTTCCCGGACTTCTGTTCGCTGTGCCGGCGGCGTGGTTGTTCCTGTGGATCGAACGCAAGGCGGTGGCCTTAATGCAGCAGCGAATCGGTCCCCCGTTCATGCAGCCATTCTTCGATTTCATCAAACTGCTGGGCAAGACCACCCCTGCGCGCAGTGGAATGAGCGGCCTTTTGATGAAGGCGTGGCCCCTGATTGCCGTATCTGCTGCGGCAGGAGCCGTTGGGTTGCTGCCGGTGCTGCCAACATCGGGCGGCTTTCAGGGCGACCTCATCCTGCTCCTGGCGCTGATGGAAGTTCCTTCGATCTGTGTTATCGCCGCGGGCTTCTCTTCGCGCTCGATCTTCGCGGAGATTGGTTCCGCACGTGAAGCTGTTTTAACCGTCTCCTATAACGTCGTCTTTCTTCTTGCGATCGTTTCGATCGCTGCCGCACAGCATACGTTCCGTCTCGAAGCTCTCGCTGAACTTCCATCTACTCCTCTGCGCTGGCTTGGCGTCATCGCCATTATTGTCTGCCTTCCCGCCAAGCTGCATATTAATCCCTTCTCGCTCCCCAATGCAGAACAGGAGATTTACTCCGGTCCCATGATTGAATACGCCGGCCCGGAACTGGCGATGTGGGAGTTATCGCACGGCCTCGAGTGGGTTGCAGCGACTGGCTTGGTGGCCACACTGGCCGTTCCCCATTTCCCGGCCTGGTGGCTCGATGCACTGCTATTTATCGCATGCTCTTTTGGAGTCGTTTTGCTGTTGTCTGTGCTTGCCGCCGCCACCGCGCGATTGGCCGTCGACACAACAGCTCGCTTCTATTGGCAATGCACACTGCTATTCGCGGTCCTGGCTATTTCATCCACGCTGCTGATGAGGCTCCGATCATGAATATCCTCGCCATGCTGTGGAGTAATCTGAGGCGCGGCGCCGCGACGATTCGATTTCCTGAGCGCCCGCTCGTCAGCGAGGGATACCGTGGACTCGTGTGCTTCAATCCCGAGCTTTGCACGGGATGTGCCATCTGCAGATTCCGCTGTACCGCACGAGCCATCACCTTTACGAGCGCCGGGAAAGAATTCACATGGAGCTATGACCCCGGTCAATGCACCTTTTGCGGTCGATGCGTGGAAGGCTGCAAGGCGCACGCGCTCATCCAGGACCGCGCATGCCCGCCCGTGTACTTGAACATCGGCGAGTTGAAGCATGTCTACACCATGAAGCGTAAGGTACCCGCGTCCAAATCGACTGTAGCCACGCCAATTCCGGCTGCGGTGGACTCGGCCAGCGCTCCAGACGAAGGTTCAAAATGACCATGATCGAATGCATTCCGCAGATGTTAGGAACGACGGAGGCCTGGGTAGATAAAGGCGGCGTCCATTGGCTCGCAACCAGAGGGCTGAATGTGCGGCAGGTTGCAGCGATGATGAACTCAATCCATGCCCGATTTGTGACCATCACCGCGGTTGAGTTATCAGGCGGGCAGGGGATTCGCCTTGAGTATCACTGGGACCTCGACGGAGAGTTGCTCGGATTTTCTTTTCAGGTTTCGGGTCATTCAATTGAGAGCATCTACGATCTTTGCGAGGCCGTGGATTGGATTGAGCGCGAAGTACACGAAGGCTTCGCCGTAGACTTTCTGGGACGCGAGTACGAGCCGCTTCTGTTGCGTGCAGGAGACAAGCTGGGAGTAAACCTGCATGAGGTGGTCCAATGAGCTACAAAATCCCAATGGGCCCCTATCATCCCGCATTGGAAGAGCCTTACAAACTGGACATGTTCTGTGATGGAGAGACCGTTTCCGACGCCAAGCTCCATATCGGTTTCAACTTTCGCGGCATAGAACATCTGGCAGAAACGCGCAATTACATTCAGGTAATCGCGCTGATGGAGCGTGTCTGCGGCATCTGCTCCAACATCCACACGCTCACTCTTTGCCAGGCGATGGAGAAGTTAACCGGTCTCACTCCGCCTCCGCGAGCGCTCTATATTCGTGTCGTCATGGCGGAGTTGGAGCGGCTGCACTCACACGTGCTTTGGGCCGGCATCGCCGCCAAGCTCATGGGGTTCAAGACCATGTTCATGAGCTGTTTTGCGCTGCGTGAGAAAGTCATGGAGGTGCTCCAGGACATCTCGGGAAATCGCGTCAACTATTCAATGAACTGTATCGGCGGGGTCAATCGCGACATCACCGATCCTCAGGCAATCCTGACCGCGGTAGAGCAGCTGGAACGCGAAATGGTCCGAACCATCATTCCAATATTTACGACCAGCACAACAGCCCGATCGCGTTGCGCAGGCATAGGGATTCTTTCCCATGAAAAGGCGGTCTCGTGTGGAGTGGTGGGCCCAACAGCAAGAGCTTCAGGCGTTTCTCAGGATCTTCGCCGCGCCGCCCCTTACGCCGCTTACTCCGATTTCGAATTCAACGTGCCGGTCGAGACGGCTGGAGACGTTCGAGCAAGGCTGCTGGTGCGAGCGCTTGAGATCATGGAGAGCTGCCGTATTCTTCGACAGGCCCTGACCAAAATGCCGCCGGGAGATTGGCGCGGCGGAGACAGAAAGGTAGTCTTTGCCACCGGAACGGCGCTCAGCCGCGTAGAAGCACCGCGCGGAGAAGTTGTGTACAGCGTCTCCTGGAAGGAGAACTCCAGAAATCCCGCCAGGGTCCATGTGCGCACGCCGACATTTCAAAACATGCCGGCCATCCGCTGGATGGTCATGGGAGCGCGGCTTGCCGACACCCCCCTCATCCAGGCGTCCATCGACCCATGCTACTCGTGCACCGACAGGTAGACCATGGCTGCCGCAACATCCGTGGCTTATTGAAAGTCAGAGATAAAGGCGTAAACTGTTGATTTTAATTGTCTTGACGGCCAGATTTGAACTGCCGAAGGCTCGACTTCGCCTCGCCCTCGCAGGCCTGACGGGTGCGCTTCCGCTACGCTGCAGCGCCGGTTGGGGTGCTTCGTGGGTCGGCAGTTTGAATACAGTGCTGCCTCGAAGGGCGGAAGGCGAGACGGAAAATTAATGGTCGGGACGGGCAGATTTGAACTGCCGACCCCTCGCACCCCAAGCGAGTGCTCTACCAGGCTGAGCCACGTCCCGACACAATGGAGCCGGTTCGCTGAGGGGCGAACCGGCTTTTTGGGGTCTTGATTAGTCTACACCAGTTGGACCGTGTCGCAGTCGAGGACGGGGTCTTTGTCGGGGCGGCGGGAAAACGGGTACACTGGCGGCCACATGCGAATTAACGCCGAAACAACCACGCTCAGATTCAGGTATTGGCCGGTTAGGCGCCGGGCCTTGGCTGTCTCCTTCTTCACGCTAACGTTGTGCTGGATGGTGCTGGTGGCGATAGTGCCGACGGGGTGGGCGCAGGGCCCGGGACTGACCGCAGGGCAACAGCACTTATTGATCTACGCGATTGATGTGGAGGGAGGGCAGTCTACGCTGCTGGTTTCGCCTTCGGGCGCGTCGCTGCTGGTGGATACGGGCTGGCCGGGCAACGATGGAAGAGACGCCGAACGCATCCAGGCAGCCATGAAGGACGCGGGGATTACGCGGATTGATCACGTGCTGATTACGCACTTTCACACGGACCACGTAGGCGGTGTTCCGGAGCTGGTGAAGCATGTGCAGGTGGGGGAGTTTCTGGATCACGGGGTGAACCGCGAGGACTCCGACATTACGCGCCATGATTATGCGGCGTATCTGAAGGCCATTGAGGGCAAGCCGCGACGGATTGTGCATCCGGGAGACACGATCACGATTCCAGGCCTCGAAACGATTGTGATTACGGCGGATGGGGAGCACATTGCGAAGGTGCCGGGGGTGAAGCCGGAGGCCAATCCGTACTGCGCGAGCGAGCCGAAATGGGATCTGGATACGACGGAGAATCCGCGATCGACGGGGATCCTGGTGCGGTTTGGGAAGTTTCGCTTTCTGGATTTTGGGGATTTGACGAAGGCGAAGGAGATTCCACTGGTGTGCCCGGAGAATTTGATTGGGAGGGTGGATTTGTACTTGGTGGACCACCACGGGTTCAACCTGTCGAATGCGAAGGCGTTTGTGGATGCGATTCGGCCAAGAGTGGCGATTATGGACAACGGCGCGCATAAGGCGGGGAGCCCGGAGGCGTGGCAGACGGTGCATGAGAGCCCGGGTCTGGAGGACTTGTGGATGCTGCATATGGCGGAAGATTCGGACGCGGCGCATAACAGTGCGGAGGCTCGGATTGCGAATGTGAAGGGCGGGACGGACGGGGCTTATTTGAAGGTGGTGGCGGAGGCGGATGGGGGATTTTCGGTGACGAATTCCAGGACGGGGGAGACGAAAGAATATCGCCACTAAACCGACGCCTGCAGAGTTCAACCTGACGTCCAACCGTAAAAAGGGGCGCGATATCTGATGAAGGCTCTTATTCGGGTTATTTGGCTTGTGTCGGTTTTCCTTTTCGGTGTATGCAGGCTAGAGGCGCAGGCGGGGCCCCCGTTCCAGACGGACGACCCGACGCCGGTGGACCTTGGACATTATGAGTTTTATGTCTTCGGTACGGCGGATGGAACCCCGGTGGAATATGACTCGACGGGGCCGGCATTCGAGTTTAACTGGGGAGCCATTCCGAATATCCAGCTTCATGCCATTCTGCCTTTTGGCGCGGCGGCGCCAACGAACAACCCTGTGTACGCTCCGAACGGAACCGGCGCGAGCGCCTTTGGACTGACCGATATGGAACTGGGCGTGAAATACGGCTTTATCAAGCAGACGCCGCACCGCCCGCAGATTGGCAGTTTCACCATGTTCGAGATGCCCACGGGGAACTTCAACAAGGGGCTGGGTGTGGGGAAGGTCTGGTACAAGCTGCCGCTTTGGGCTGAAAAGGAGCTTGGTTCGTGGAGCCTGGTTGGCGGGCTTGGATACGCGGTGGTGCCGCAAACGGGATATCGCGATTTTCTCTATGGCGGGTACCTGATGAAGAAGACTGTCAATGAGCGGCTGGAGCTTTCGGCGGAGGTTTTTTCGCACGCGAAAGAGGGGATTGCGACAGCGCAGACGCAAGCATCGACGCTGATTGATGCAGGCGGGTATTACCACTTCAAAACGCCGGGGCTGCAATTGCTGTTTGCTTACGGACACTCGGTGGCGGGACAGACAGAGAACTACGGGTACCTGGGACTTTATAAGACATGGGGAAAAGACAAGGACGCGGATAAGAAGAGTGCGGGGGATGCGATGATGTCCGCCCGATCGCCGCGCAGCGGATACGAGTGAATTTGAGCGTTGAACGCATGTGGGATCGCGGACGGCTGAAACGTGGAGAGCCTGACTGACTCTGGAATTTGTGATCAGAGGAAAGGAAAATGCGATGGAGATTACAGCTCGCGGCCTGTGGACTTTGATTCATGGAATGGGCTTCGGTGCGCTGTATCTGCTGGCGTGTTCCGGAGCGCTGATGGAGCTGTTCCGCATTACCGCGCCTTCAGCACCGTCGAACTTGACGCGCGGACAGGAGCAGTTTCTGAAGGGCTACCTGGTGGCGATGGCTGTGCTTGCCTGGAGCGCTGTGCTCACCGGAGCGTATGTCATTTACCCGTGGTACCGGGCAATACCGCGGGCAGGAGTGACGGATCTCTCCGGGTTTCCGCAGCGACTGTTGCTTGCGAATTCCGGCACCGCTGGATGGCACTCAATTGGAATGGAGTGGAAGGAGCACATCGCATGGTTCGCACCCATTTCGATCACCATGGTCGCTTATGTGTTTATCCGGTATGGTCGAGAGCTCAGCAACCATAAGCGACTTCGAACCGCGGTGTTGAGCTTTGCTGCGTCGTCGTTCCTTGCTGCGGGTGTCGCCGGATTCTTCGGGGCCATGATCAATAAATACGCGCCCGTGCAGGGCGGGGGCACGATTCACTTGAGTGCGGGAGCGGAGAAATGAGCGGTGATCCCTCAGCGAAGACTCCAAGCCTGACGAATGGCCCCGGTGCAGCGGCAATTCTGGCGGCGGGGATTGGCTCACTGACTCTTGCGGTGCTGGCCATAGCCGCAGATAGGTTTCCAGCAGTGAAGAGCATGCTTGTTTTCTACAAGCCGACCGGGGCTCTCTCTGGCGTAACGACGGTCGCCATTGTGATTTGGCTGGCGGCGTGGGGAGGGTTGGAGATTCGTTGGAGAAACCGGACCGTTGCCCTGGGGTTGGTCAACTGGCTGGCGCTGGGGATGCTGGTGTTGAGCATTCTGCTGACGTTTCCGCCGATCGCGGATCTCTTTTGATAGCGGCGTTGGTAGATGGCGGCGTGAAGAATGGTTAGCGGGTTTTGCCGTAGAGCTGTTCGAGGGCGTCGCAGGCGGCTTTTACGCCGTCTTCCTGATCTAAGCGGCGCGCTACCATTTCGGCACGGCGGGCGAAGAGAGGCTCGGCCAACATGGCTTTGAGCTTGCGGGCTACGCGGACCGGGGTGTAGTTACCGCGCTGGATGACGCGCGCGACTTTCAGGCGGCGCATGCGACGGCCATTGTCTGGCTGGTCATGGGAAAAGGGCATGATGAGCATGGGCTTGCCGGCGCGCAAACACTGAGCAGTGGTGCCAACGCCTCCCTGGTGGACGACCATTTCGGCGCGCGAAAAGAGTTTGGAGTAGGGCGCGTATTCGGCGACGCAGATGGAGTCGGGGAGTGGCTGGCGAAGCTGGTTGCGCTTGTCGGTTCCAATGAGCAGGACGGCGCGGATGCCGAGACGGATGGCGGCGCGGGCGGAGAACTCGTAAAAACGGCCGGCGGCGAGGACGGCCGCGGAGCCGAGGGTGAAGACCACAGGGGGCGGGCCGGCATCAAGGAATGCCGCGAGGTTGGCGGGCAAGGCGGAGTTTCCGGCGTCAGAATCGTAAAAGCAGAAGCCGGTGATGAGAGTGTTTTCAGGCCAGTCCTTTTGGGCGACGCCGAGGACGCGCGAGAAGAGCGCGAGGACCAGAAAAGGCGAGTGCTTGGCGTCGAAGAGCGGGTTTTCGCCTTTGGGCAGGCCGAGTTCGTGGCGCAGATCGTAGATGGGCTGGGACCATTTACGGCTGACGAGACGGGCAAGGCGCTTGATGGCGCGGCCCATGCCGGGGATGGTTTTGTCGGCGCGGGCGAGGCGGGGATACATGGGCAGGACGGGCGGGTCGAATGCGGAGAAGAAAGAGAGCGGGGCAAGAACGTAGCTGGCCCAGGGAATGCCGGTGATTTCTGCAACGAGGGGCCCGGCGTAGTTGAGCTCGCCGAGGAGCAGGAGGTCGGCGCGGGCGGGGCGGATAGCGGCGTCAAGCAGGTCGTCGTACGTCTGGCGGAGAGCGGGGAAAAGGAATTCGCGGAGGCCGCGCTCGGTGCCTTTGCGCACGTCATAGATCATTTCGGCCATGAGCGTGTTTTCGGGATCGATGTCGGGGCGGACGGCGTGGAATTCGAGGCCAAGGGGCAGGATTTTGGGACCAAAGACCGCAGGGACAGCCATGACCGGGACGTGGCCGCGGCGTTGGAGTTCAAGGGCGATGGCAATGAGGGGATTGATGTCGCCGAAGGTGCCGATGTTCGAGAGAACAATGCGCAAGGTGGAGTTTCCTGGGCCTTGGATGGCTGCTTATGAGGGTAATGCATCAGGGTGGCGGTGAATCGGGATGCAAGGGGAAGGTTTACTGCGCGGATGCGGCGCAGGCAGGCGGCAGGTTGAGGATGCTGGGTTCGATTTGCGGCCAGTAGGGACTGGTTTTGAGCTGGGCGCAGAAGCTGGAGAGGTATTTATCCTTGCCTGGGCGCTGGGGGGCAGGCTTGTTCAACCAGTTTCCAGGCGAGATCCGAATTGCCCGTGTAAATAAGATTCACCATGTTCTTCGATAACTCTGAGCCGTGGCCGTCCTCGAAGTTGCCTGGTTCACCCAAGTCATTTCCGGCATCGCGCACAGCCTTTTTCCACTCAGCCGGGGTGGGCTGGGGTTGCTGCATCTTATCCATGGCCAGGCGGTAGCTGGGGCCTTTGGGGTCATCAACGAACCGGAGAATCACCGCGGGCGCAGACGACCCCGCAAAGGCCGGGTACGAGAACGTCCAATCGTTTCCAACATAGTAGTAGTGCTTGTTTCCATCGAGGTCGGCAAAATGGGCGCCGTCCCCGTCGCCGTCGTCAATTCTTGCCAATAGCCACAACGCTGGATCGACCTCGAAGACATAGTGGACGAAACAGCAGCGGGCGCCGTCGGTCCAGTTAGTGACGATCATGTTGGCCCGGCTGCGGCCGGTAATATCGTCGCCGTTTTCGATTTTGGGAATGTCGTGCGTGGGGTCTTTCGGCTGGCCAAGGCTGAACTCTCCCATGCCATCGAGGGTGCTGCGGAAGACGACTTTGGGAATGAATCTGCCGATCATTTTCCCGCCGCGATGGGATTCCACAACCTCGAGGCATCCGTTTCCGGTGACCGTGTTTCTATAGGCCTTGAAGAGATAGGGGCCGACGGCCGCGGTTTGGATGAGATCGCGGCTGGAGCAGTTATCCGAAGCAGGCGCGATAGGGCCCTGCGCAGCAAGGCGGAGCGAGGGGGCGAACAGTAGAATGCCTGCGATGGCCGAGGGGACGGCGACCGATCGCTTATAACATGGCCCATTTGTGGGCGCGACATTGCTTATGACCAAGGGCGAACCTCCGTGAGGGGAGCATTGCTTCAGCTTGATTTAACCTTTTGCAAGGATAATGGTGGTTGGGGAGAAATTACATAAAAATGCGGGTTCTGCTTGTAGAAGATGAAGTTCGGCTGGCGGACAACCTGGCGGCTGCGTTGCGGGACGGGCCTGGATTTGCAGTGGACTGGGCGGAAGACGGCATGGTGGGGGATGACATGGCTCGCCAAGTGAGTTACGACCTGATTGTACTGGACCTGATGTTGCCGAAGCTGGACGGACTTGGAGTGCTGAAACGGCTGCGAGCGCGCCAGGACAGAGCCCCGGTGCTGATTCTCACGGCGAAGGAAGGCGCGGACTCGATTATCGAGATGTTGAACGCGGGCGCCGACGACTACCTGGCGAAACCGTTCGACCTGGGGGAGCTGATTGCGCGGGCCAAGGCGCTGATCCGGCGGGGGAAGGGCGCGGCTCACCCGACGCTGCGTGCGCTGGGCCTGGAGATCAACACGCTGGAGCAGACGGTGCGCAGGGAGGGTGTGCTGGTGGATTTGTCGCCGACGGAGTACCGCATCCTTGAGTACCTGGTGCACCGGCCACGCGTGATTGTGAGCAAGCGGGAGTTACTGGAGCACCTTTACGACTACAACTGGGAGCACCACTCGAACGTGATTGAGGCGCATGTGTCGAACCTGCGGAGGAAACTGTACGCGGCGCTGGGCGGGGATGGCGCGGAGGCGGCTCCGGTGATTGAGACAATGCGCGGGCGCGGCTACCGAATGGCGCCTGACGGCCCGGGAGAGACGAGTACCCATTTGACCCACGAACAGAGGGCGGAAGCGGACCGGCGGCGATGAGGATGCTGCTGAAGCCGCGCTCGATCGCATTCCGGCTGATTGTGGCCGTGCTTGCGGTGGAGCTGGTTTCAGCTGTGGTAGTAGTGTTTCTTTCATTCGGGTACGAGCGGCACGCGCACTTTAAATCCTTTGACACATTGATTCACGGGCGCGCGGATGAGGTAATGGCTGCAATCGGGGACGCGGACGATGTGCAGAATGACGTGATGCTGGACCAGAGCGTGCTGCACTTTCCGCCCGATGAGGTTTACGAAGCTTTTGACGACACGGGGCAGTTGCTGGGGCGTTCGCCGAACTGGCAAGGTGCGGGTGCGGCGGTACCGCCGGGGTCGAAAGACGGCTTTGTGCAATTGGATGTGAATGGCCGGAAGTTCCGAGCCATGCACGTCCATGGTGAGCGGTTTGCGGGCGAGAGGGTGCGGGGCAGCGGCAAACTGCACAGAGTTTCTGTGCTCTACGGCGGAAGTACGGACCGTGTGTGGAGAGCGATTGACGGCGCGGTGGAGTTTTATGCGGCGGGAAGTCTTCTTCTGCTCCTGGTGACGGGGCCGCTGATTGCGTGGCTGCTTCATCGGGGACTGCTGCCGGTTCGGCAATTGGCGACGCTGGCGGCTGATGTTTCCGCGGACTCGTGGCACTTTGATCCGCCGGCGAGCGCGCGGATGACGCCGGAATTGGCTCCGCTGACGGAGGCGATGGAGAGCGTGCTGAAGCGGCTGGAGAGGTCGTTTCTGCAACAGAAGACGTTTTTGAGCGATGCCGCGCACGAGCTGAAGACGGCGGTGGCGGTGGTGAAGTCGAGCCTGCAACTGCTGAACATGAAACGGCGTACGGGCGCCGAATACAAAGCCGGTCTGGAGCGGTGCCTTGGCGATTGCCAGCGGCTGGAAGAGATTGTGGCGAAGATGCTGACGCTGGCACGGGAAGAGAACTCGCGAAACGCGATCGGGGATGTGCGAGCCGCAGATCTGGTGGGCTGCGCACGCGAGTCTGTGAGCCGACTGGAGACAATGGCCGCGCTGCGCGGAGTGCAGGTGAGACTGGCGGAACCGGATGCTGGGGTGGGAACGGCGCAGGTTGCCCTGGCGGCGGAGCACTGCTTGTTACTGGTTGAAAATCTGCTGACTAATGCGGTGCAACACAGCGCGCCGGGGTCCGCGGTGGAACTGAGGATGACGGTGGAGGGGCGGGAGATGGTTCTGGAGATTGAGGACCGTGGCGACGGAATCGACCCCCAGGCGCTGCCGCATGTATTTGATCGGTTTTACCGGGGCGACCCATCGCGGACACGCAATACCGGGGGGACGGGGCTGGGACTGGCGATCTGCAAGGCGATTGTCGACAAGGCAGGTGGGTCGATTGTGCTGACGAGCCAACGCAGCCTGGGGACGACCGCTACGGTGCGGCTGCCGGTGGTGGGACGCGTGGAACAGGTGGTGAGGCAATGAAGATCGTTCTTGGCATCGTAATCCTGGTGGTGATTGGCGCGTCAGTGTTTGCGGACTATAAATGGCGGGCATGGATGGCCCTCCGCAAACGGGAACGGGAATGACGCGGGCACTCGCGAATCTGCCGTTACAATGGGGTTCAGGGAGCTGTCCAACGATTATGCATTGCTTTGTTCGTCCTGTGCTTTCCGTCCCGTTTCGCTTTCGCTGGTCAGGCCTCGGCCTGGCTCTAGCCGCAATGGCTCTCACGATGACGATGAGCCTGCATGCGCAATTCGGCGCACCGCCGGCTGGAACGCAGGTTCATGACCCTTCGGCGCTACGTCCACCTGCGGGAGCGCGCGTGGCGATTGTTGAATTCGAAGACCTGGAATGCCCGGATTGCGCCCGCGCAAATCCCGTGCTGAAGCAGGCCGCGGCCACTTACCACATCCCGTGGATACGGCATGATTTCCCGCTTCCCTTCCACGCATGGAGCATGAACGCAGCAATAAACGCGCGCTGGTTCGATCTGAAAGGGAAGGCGCTGGGTGACGAGTATCGCGATGCGGTATTTGCGAATCAGCCGTCGATCACAAGCCCCGATCAATTGGCGCAATTTACGGAGAAGTTCGCCAAGGACCATGGGATTGCATTGCCGTTTGCGATTGATCCGCAGGGCAAGTTGATTGCGGAGGTGAAGAGCGATTACGCGCTGGGACAGCGGATAGGGATTGAGCATACGCCGACGATCTGGGTGGTGACGGCCAACAGCAAGGGCGCTCCGTTTGTGGAGGTTGTGGACCGGTCGAAGCTGTACCAGTTGATCGACCAGGCGATAGCTGACACTAGGTAGAAATAGCCTGGACAGCAAGGGCGATTGATCTTTCCTGCACGATTGGACAAAACCAAGTCGCACCTTCCGTCGTCCAAGTGGAATGTTGAGAATGTTTCGTATGGTTCATTTTGTTTTGGTTCGCGGCAACGGCGCGCGCCTGTTGGCCTCGATCGCCTGCACGGCGGTTTTTGCGGCGGCTGCCTTCGTTTCGCAGTGTGGCGCTCAAACCCAGGTACACGATGCTTCCGCGCTGCATCCGCCCGGAAGTGCGTGCGTGGCGATTGTGGAGTTTGACGATTTGGAATGCCCGGCCTGCGCGGCCGCGAATGCCTCGCTGAAAGCGGCCGCGGCCAAGTATCAGATTCCGTGGATCCATCATGAACTGCTGATTCCGTCGCATGCCTGGAGTCCGGCGGCGACAGTGAACGCGCACTGGTTCGAGGCGAAAAGCAAGGCGCTTGGCGACGAGTATCGCGATGCCGTGTTTGCCAACCAGGGATCGATCTACAACACCGGAATGCTGGCGCAGTTCACCGAGGATTTTGCCAAGGCGCACGGGATTGCCCTGCCCTTTGCTTTGGACCCACAGGGGAAGCTCGCGGCACAGGTGCAGCAAGACAATGAACTGGCCAAGCGGACCGGGATCACGAAGACGCCAACCATATTTATTGTGACCCAGAACAGCAAGGGCGCTCCGTTCATCGAGGTGGAGAACCCGCAGACGCAGCTTTATACGGATATTGACCGGGCGATTGCTGACACCAGGCAGGCATCGGCGCGATAGCGGGCAAACGGACACCAGGATTTCCGGCAAGAAGAAATCGGCGCACCCGGTTGGTATCGACCGGATGCGCCGTAGACATCCGCCTGTTGCGCCGTTTTCTGCGCTTCAGCCGGAATCCCGGTTTGCGATTGCGATCAGAATGCGAAGGAGCAACTCGGAACGCTGCCGCTCGCAGTCCAAGTGCCGTCCGACACGTCCGTGCCCGATGGATCGAGACCGTTCACGTTGTCCAGGTACGTGTTGAAGTACTGGTCGCCGCTCTGCGTATTGCTGTCGAGATCGATGTTGCCGAGGTAAATCTGCCCGATGTAGCTCGAGCTATACCCAGCGAAGGTTTCGTACGAGCCGGACACTGAATTCTCCGACTTTACGCCGTTGACGATGATTTCCTGGAACTGCGGATTGCCCGAGGTCCCGCTGCAGCTTCCGTAGTTTGCGTTCACAATGATGAGGTGTTTTGCGTACCGGATGCAGGTGTTCTCGTAGGTGACCTGCTTTACCAATCCGCCGCAATCATGGTCGGTCTTGATATTGATGGCGTTGGCGTCGGTGGACGCTGTACCGGCGGAATCCTTGCCATACACGTAGTTGTTCTCAAAAAGAACGTTGGTCACGCCGTCGAAGGTCTGGCTGCCGATCGACAGTCCATGCGTGCCGTAGACGTTCGTGTTCTTCACAGTGACGTTCGAGGCGGCAGACGCATTGGTTTTGATGGCGATGCCGTCGTCGCCTGCGGTGATGTTGGAATTGGCCACCGTAACGTCGCTGATGCTGTCGATGTCGATGCCGTCGGCGTTGGCCTGGTTGGGCGAGGTGTTGATGGTGACGTTCCACACCGTTGCGCCGCTGCCGCCTTGGATGTAGAGGTTGGGGTGTGCCGCATTCTGCAGCGTGATGTTGGCGATGTTGAAGTTGCTGGCGCCATTGGTCTGCACGAGGCGCGGCGTACTGCTGAACGTGTGCACGTTGGCGCGCCCGTCAATCGTGCCCGACCCGAAGATTCCCGTATTGCTGTTGGTAACATCGATCAACTCGGACTCGCTGTTATAGCTGTTGTTACCGTAGAGGGTGACGCCGGAATCGATGACCAGGCTTTCGTCGGTCTCGATGGTCAGCTTGCCGCTCAGGAAGGCGTTGTCAGAACCGTTGCTATGCAGGACTACAGCCTTGCCGCTGTTCTCGCAGGAGTTGAGCGCGGCCTGGATGCGGGAGGTGTCGTCGCTGGTCGGCGGGGTTCCCACGTCGACCTGCGAAGAAGTGAATTGCGCGTCAAGCGTCTCGCAAGCCCCGGGCGTGCTGGGCTCGGAGGGGTTGCGGGGGTCGCCGGTTGCATAGGTTTGTGCGCCGGCCGATGCTGCGAAAAACAGGATAGCCGTGGCTGTGACGTGGATGCGACTTACACGAACATTACTCATGGGAAAAACCTCCTGTGGGGAATTGCATTTTCGGGGATAGGATCTAAAGTGGTCAGACCACTCCAGCCGGTGAGTCTATTCACTCTGATCTTGGATTGTCAATCGATAAACGCAAAATATTGAAATTTATGGGCGAAGTGTATTTATATGTCAGACATCCAACATATAGAGGTACGACCTCTATCGCATATTTGGGGCATC
Organism: Occallatibacter sp.; assembly: GCA_049514915.1. Taxonomy (GTDB): domain Bacteria; phylum Acidobacteriota; class Terriglobia; order Terriglobales; family Acidobacteriaceae; genus Telmatobacter. Next base: position 42,032 of record JBEKUP010000018.1, read on the forward strand.
TGGCTTGGTGCGAGGATTCCAGATTGCAACATCCAGGCTCGCGCCCATGCGCCCCATTCCCACGCCTGAATCGACGCGGCCGCCCGGCTCCAACGCTGCTCAAAAGGATGGAAATCATTCTTGACTTGATTTCTTCGCTATTGTTGAATTAATGTAGTGAATCAATGACGGACCGAAGTTACCTGGGCGAATTCGAATTGATGATTTTGCTCGCTGTGATTCATCTTGGCGAGGAAGCGTATGGTGTGCCGATTTCGCGGGAGCTGGAAGCGCAGCGCGAGCGGGACGTGTCAGTGGGCAGCGTGTATGCGGCGCTGGAGCGGATGGAAGGCAAGGGGCTGGTCTGGTCGAGCCTGGGCGATCCGACGCCGGAACGCGGCGGGAAGGCAAAGCGATTCTTCAGGGTTACGAAGGAAGGCCTGCGGCAGGTGCATGAGACGCGCCGGGTGCTGACGCGGCTATGGCGGAGCTTACCGGAACTGAAAGGTGAGAGCTCATGAATGCTATGGGCGCAATGGTGGCAGGCCCTGAGTTGCTGGAACGTTTAACCGGCGGCGGACCGCGCGATCTTCAAAACGACGGCATGCGGTGTCTAAGGTAGGAGAGCTTCCCCAGGCTCAAATCAGGAGCGCAGATGAGACGTAGAGAACCACCCTCGCTGGCAACGTGGATGCTGGAGCACCTGACTCCGGCTGGCCGCGACGAGGCGCTGGGCGGCGATTTGCTGGAGGAGTTTCGGCGCGGCCGCTCCGAGGGCTGGTACTGGTGGCAGGTGCTTTCAGCGTGCTCGGTTGCATGGTTGAACAGCTTGCGGGCGCGCGGATCGCTGCTGGTGTTCGCGCTTCTGTGGTCGATGTTTGCACCGGCATGGAATGTGCTGTGCGATCGGATTGAGGATAGCCCGATCATCAGCCGCATGTGGGAGATTGCCGGAGGTTTTTGGGTATTCCCTGCGCTCGCGGGCTGGATTGCACTCCACACTGCGTTTGTTTGGGGCGGAATGCTCATTTTCATCGCGGCACAGGGCAGCTTTCGAAAGAGGCTTGACGGAGGAGAGCTGCGCCGTGGCTTCCTGTTGGCGCCGCTGACCTTTACGCCTCTTTACGGCGTGATGTTCCTGCTGGTGACTTTGTATTGGTACTCCGCGTTCCAGCAAGCGAGCCTGGCGACGACGACGGTTGGCCAGATTGCGGATGTGAGGTTGCTTGCGGATGTGCTGCGGATCCCTTACCTTGTTGCGCTGTTGGCAGCGCTGTGGGAAGCGATTCCGCGGTCACAAGGCAGTTCGAAGGCCATTGCGGACGATTCGATGCAACTTGGAGCCGAGGCGCATTCCGATACGCTGGCGCTTCTGCAGACGGTGGAGCCGATTGCGCTGAACCGGTTCTTCGGTTTCATGGTTGCGGCAGGGCTGATGAATGCAATGATCGGGGGATTCCTACTCTGCCGGCTGCCGGAATCGCATGCTCCCAGCATTGGCTCACTGCTGATTCGGGCCGCCTGCTATGTTGCGGTGGGTGTGGTTGGCGGTGTGGCTGGGACGTGGCTTTATTGGCGAAGTCCGGCTAGTCCGCTACGCGATAGTGCTCCGCTGCCTTTCACGCTGTTTGCGCTGGTGTGCGCCGCGGGATGGGTCTGGGTTCCCGCGATGGCGATTCTCTCGGAACAGATTTCGCCTGTGACGGCACTTGTTGCGATGGTCGGAGCATTTGTGCTGGCCACCGGTCTGCGCGGCGCCACTTATTATGTCTTTGCTCCGGCGCAAGAGGTTGCTGCGCCGATTGGCATGGATGAGGGCGACCTGTTTGCGGAATCGCTGTATCGGCCACCACTTGAAGTGCATGGTTACGTGATTGCGGTTTCACTTTATGCGGCGGGTGCGGCGCTGGTGACGCACTCGCCTTATTCGGCAGCAGTGTTGCTTGCGCTGAGCGCGGCTATGTTCGCGTGGAAGCGAACTGTCCCGCTGCGCCGGCTTGCGGGGGATAGCCGGGAGGTGCGACGGGCTGCGATTCGGCTGGCTTGCGTTGTTCTTCCGGCCGTGCTGGTGACGGCGTGGGCACTGCTGGATGGCGTGGCTCATCGGAATGAGCGAGGGCAGGGGAGCGCGGTGCATGCCGCGAGTAGGAACTGCGCTGCGGAACAGGGAAATCGAAAGCCAGGACGCAATGTCTCAGCAAATCCAGTGAATGGGTACGAGAGCATCATCCTGTGGCCGGTGCCGGAGAAGAAGCAGATTGCTGCACCGATTCCGGCGTCGTTGGACTTACTGGCACCGGGAAGCAAGAAGCCGCTTGTGATCCGGTTTGACGGGCCGTACTGGTATTTTCAGCCGCCGGAGAAAGCGCCAGGCAAGGAAGCGCACGAGGCTCAGGGAAGCCCGCTGGCGATTAATGTTCAATCGGAGAACTTTATTTCCCTCACGATGGAAGCTCATCAGAGCCTGAGGAGTTCGATTCCGCTGGCGCGGTGCCGGGAGATTGAGTTGGAGGTGTTGAACCGAGACAACCGGCGTGGGGGCGTGGCTGTGGGTGTGCTGGTGACGGATTCAAAGACGCGGGGAAGGCCGACGATTTACCTGGGGCAGCAATATGTGTTGTCGAGCGAGCCGGAGCACTTTGTTTTCAAGACTTCCCCAGTGAGCGAGGTGGTGCGGTTTGCTGTGCCGCCGTCGGGAAAGGTGCGGCGATTCGACGAGATCAATGTGATGTTTTTTCCGGATGGGGCGAATTTCGGGAAGGGTCCGAAGATGGCGATTGGACAGTTTGAGCTGATGCCGCGGTGACGCGGGGATTGGGACGGGATCAGTCGCCGGTGTGGATGTTGACGAGTACGTCCGCGCCTTGGCTGTTGGGGGAGATGGTGGTGGTTTGCGGGGCGCGCCAGTGGTCGATGTGGCTGATTCTATGGACGCAGCCGATGGTGCAGTTGGGGGCGCAGCTTTTGGCGGTGAGGAATTCGCGCTCGATGTCGGCGGTGGTGTAGTCGGCGAGGGGAATGCCGGGGTAGCCGCGCTGCTGGCTGCAGTAGTGGACGAGGCCGTCTTCGCAAATATAGAGATAGCGCGAGCCGGCGCGGCAGCGCCAGTCGTTGGGGCGGCCTTGGGCGATGGCTTCCTGGAACTTGTCGAACTGCGCGTAGTTGGTCTTCTTCCGGTTGGTTATGGCGAAGTAGACTTTGGACTCATCTTCCTGAAGGGGCTTGAGTTGGCCGCTGCCATCGTGGATGATGCCGATGGTGGATTCAAAGCCTAATTCCAACGCACGTTTGCTGATGGCGAGGGCGTCATTAGGATCCTTGAAACCTCCTCCAACGACTGAGTTTATGTTGACGTGGAACTCGGCGTGGTCGGCTAGCATTTGGAGCTTTTTGTCGAGGACTTTGAGGCTCTTTTTGGAGACTTCGTCAGGGACCAGGTTGTCGATGCTGATCTGCATGTGGTCGAGGCCGGCGGCGTTAAGTCGTTCAATACGTTCGACATTGAGGAGATAGCCGTTGGTGATCATGCCGGCGATGGCGCCGGTATGACGCATGCGGCGGATGATGTCGTCGAGGCGGGGATGGGTGAGGGGCTCGCCGCCGGAGATGCCGATCATGGCGGTGCCGAGACGGCCGAGGTGGTCGATGCGGCGGAGCATTTCGTCGAGGGGAACGGGCTCGGAAACCTTGTCGTACTCGTTGCAGTAGCCGCAGCTTAAGTTGCAGAAACGAGAGGGGATAATCTGGGCGAGGACGGGATGGCTGGTGGAGGCGAGAGCGCGGACAACCATGGCATACTCGCGGGCCTTGCGGACTGCGGCGATGCGGCGGCCACGCAGCGTCGATCTCCGGGGAGTTGCCATTACTACTATTGAAACACAGAAAGGCAGGGGTCAGAGATCAGGGATCAGGGGTCAGTTGCCCGCAGTCAGTTCGTGGGTGCGAAATGGCTGCTTAAAGGGTTGGACTACATAGCTGAAAAGGTTGCTCAAGTGGTTACAAAACATGCGAAAAGGCTGCTTAAGTGGTTGTCTTTCGCGTCGACATGCACCTTGCGGGCAGCCTTTTCGATGTGTTTCGGTTGCAGAGAATTGAACTAAATGAAGGAAAGGATTGCTCAGAATTGAACGCATTTTTGAAAAATGCGCGTTTTTGCGCCGGGATTTCGCGATAAGCTGCTTGTTTGGTTATGGTTGCGCGTGATTTTTTTGTGCGTTGTTGACTGTGTGCGTGCGGCGATTTGGAGGCGGGCGATGAGGGGTTGCTGGGAGTGATGTTTGCGACTGCGGCAGCGGCGGCGGTGATGGCCCGACGGGCTGCCAAATGGTGGCTGAGTCGCGGAAGACGTGAGCGGGATGCCGAGATCGAACCTGCCCCGATGGCGAAGCACCTTGCTGACTCGCCCGGTGGACTGTCCCTAGACCTCTAGGCTAGAAAAGCAGAGGATTCTGTGAAAACTCCTGAAAACGATATGTCCCGGCTTTGAGATACTCTTCGACGGCCTCGCCCGCTATCCAGCGCCGATCAAGCTGTTCGGCAACTGCGCCCGCAGTAAGTGATCCTGCGAAGGGGTCGAGAACCAAATCGCTCGGATCGGTGAGGAGTTTGATAAAGAACTTAGGCAAGAGAGCGGGGAAGCGTGCTGGGTGAATCTTTGCGCCTTCCTCTTTGCACTTCTTTGTGTACATATCGTTGGCGGAGTTATTGCCCATCTTCATCATGCTCTCGGGGATTTCGAATTGGGATTCTGTCACATTTGACGGTATTGCCCCTCCGGCGGCGATTTTGTCGAAAGACTCGCGGATGACATGGCCGGATGGTCGTGTGGTACCGCGCACGCCATTCTTATTCAGGCGAATCATGTCTTCGCTATACTCTTTGAGGACATTCAGATTTGATGCTTTCGGGTGCGGAGTCTTAGAAAACCACCACACATATTCGACGGAATCACGGACGCGTATCCGCCGAACTGTCACCCATTCAGCAGGGACCGGCATCTTTGCGGGGTTATACCAAAAGCACTCCTGCGCGAGATGAAAGCCGATCTCCTCGACTAACGCTACAAGCAGCTTGAAATGGTAAATCGACCGCGTTGGAGTGCCTTGGTTATAGCTGCCTCCGATGTTTAGGACAAAACTTCCGTCCTCCTTCAGAATGCGTTGAATCTCTTTTGCAAACGGCAGAAACCAGTTTACGTACCTGTCCTTGTGCTCGTTGCCGTATGCTTTCTTAAAATGCAATGCGTACGGAGGCGAGGTCACAACTAGGTTGACGCTCCCGGTTGGGAGCGCTCTCAGCATTTCCAACGAGTCCCCACAGTACGCCGCTCCAAGTCGCGAAGTGAAAAAAGGGATGTTGAACAGCAGCCGAGATGGGTGGTCCAGGGAGAGCTCGCTTGGGGAAGGCGCGGGACCAGCTGGGAGCGGGACCCCCTCATTATCGTAGACGCTTTGCGGTTTGGTCGACACGGTTGTTGTCATAATACGGTGTTGCTGCTGAGAAAGGTAGTCGAAATCGGTTTACATTGTCAACCTATTTCCAGAACGGGAATGACTGGGTTTCACAAGCGGAAGCCGCTCGCATCCGTGGGGTATCCCGGCAAGCCATCTATCGACTGGTCAAGAAAGGTAGGCTCCGGGTTTTCGAGATTGGTGGCAAGACCCTCGTAAATCGTTTGGAAATCGAAACATTTGTACCCGATCAGCCAGGACGGCCCGCGAATGAGCGAATCTCTCGAAGCAATTAGCAGACTCATTGATCAATGTTCTGAAGAGGACCGCAGAGCGCTAAAGCTCTACCTCCAAAAGCTCCTTCCGCACCCGCTAGAAAAACAGTGGGGTATTGAGTCGGATACCATTTTGAGTGCAATCAGCAGATCTTCTGATCTAACAAAGCGCGGCGTTCGAGGCATCATCGCAGAGGCCGTTTTCGTAAATGAGATAATTCCCACCGTCGCGCGGTCTGGCTGGATCTCTGACGACTTCAGCGGCGACCAACCTTTCGATGCCCTAGTCAAGAAGGGCGCAATCTCCGCCCGCATTCAGGTGAAACTGCAACGTCTTGAGGAGGGCAAGCCGAAGCTTTATTACCCAAAGCACTACGAAAGCGGTTCCTTGTTTGTTGTGGAGGTACAGAAAACGCGGACAGGAGAAAAGACCGCGATCAACAGGCTCCCGGGAACCACATCTACGATAACGACAACTCAATCCCTAACAATCAAAACGAGGCCCTATAGCTTCGGCGATTTCGACATTCTTGCTGTGAATATGCATCCGTCCTCCGGAAGTTGGAGAGATTTTCGTTATACTGTGGCGTCGTGGCTCCTTCCGCGACCGGCAAATACGAATCTCATCGAGATTTTTCAGCCAGTTGCCGCTATTCCAAACGATGTGTGGTCCGAAAACCTAGGCACATGCCTCGCGTGGTACGAAGAGGCGAAACAATTCCGCGTGCTAACCGAATTGCTTCATTTGAGGGGGAAGAAGTAAGCTACCGAGCCGGATATCCACTTCCTTGAATGACGAACCGTTATGATTTCCGCCTCAACAATGCATTCAATTATTACTGCATATGCAGTAATTTCATTTTCCGCCGCCGGAGCGCAGTTCGGCTTCCATCAGGTTGGTGAGGATGTCGTTGATGCGGGTTAGATGGCCTTCGCCTTTGGCGCGGAGCCAATCGAGGACCTGGGGGTCGAGACGGACGATGACGGGGACTTTGCGCCTTACTTCTCGTAGACGGACCATGCGCGCAAGCTGCTCTGTTGTGAGCTGCGGAATGTGTTCGTATTCCGCTTCGGGCAAATCAAGCCCCGCCGTACGCGCCTCGCTCGCCTTGCGAATGGCTTCAATCTCGGATTCAGTCCACTGCCTGTTTCTGATGCCGCTCGAGTTCATTTTTGTCAGCCCGCCGGGCTGAGATGATCCTGATGATTTGCTCGCCATGGTTGACTTAGGATGACAGATATTTGTAAGGAACCACCAGACAATAAATGGCCATAGGAAGCAGATCCTTCGACTCCCCGTTCGCTTTGCTCAGGGTCGCTCCTGATGAACGGGCTTATTGAGCTTTGTACTTTCCCGCCTTTGCGACAGAAAAAAGTCGCAAAAACGGGGCACAGCGCTTCTTTGGATGGTCCGGCGCGGGTTCGTTCCAGCCTAACTTGCCAAAGCGAGTCAAGCTGCTTGGATGACAGATATTTTTAAGAGACGATAAGAAGCTATAGATAGGTGGAGCTATCCCACTCATCGCCATAAGGCTGCGATGAATGGGGCACATCGCTTGCCCGGATACAAGGATGACAGGTATCTGTAAAGAACCATTAGGCAATAAACGGCCATAAGAAGCAGGTCCTTCGACTCCCCGTTCGCTTTGCTCGGGGTCGCTCAAGATGACAGATATTTTTAAGGGGCGATAAGAAGCTATAGATAGGTGGAGCTATCCCACCCCTTCGACTTCGCTCAGGGCAGGCTTTAACCGCGATAATGCCGCGGCGAAGGTGGGGCACCCTCGGTGTTTGGACAGCTGGCAGGAGAAGCCCGTGGCTGAAGCCAATCGAATAGCAGCGCGGACTTCAGCGGCCTGAAAGGCCGCTGCTCCCTCCGTCCGTATCGCCGCTGGCACAGCCTGCGAGCCGCTGAGAGATTTCGCATTCCATCAACACTTATGAAAACAAGCTGGCGAATTTCAGGAAACTGGTGAACGTTTTCCCGGTTGCTTGCTCTTTACTAGTAGTAATGCCAAACGCGATGTTGGTCGCGAGGTGGGGAAAACCTGTGCCGGATGCAGTGGGCAAAGGCGCGGGTGGGACAGGCTCGTTTCAAGTTGCAGGCTCGTTTCAAGCATTTGTGGAACGGCACTCGCATTTTGTTTATCGCATTGCTCTGGCGGTGGCGCGGAACCGGCACGACGCTGAGGACGTGGTGCAGGAGACGTTCCTGGAGCTTTATCGCGGCGAGCGATGGAAGCAAGTTGAAGACGAGCGCGGGTACCTGGCGCGGGTTGCGTGGCGGCTGGCGGTGAGGCGGCGCAAGCCTGGGAGCTTGGAGCAGGAACTTCAGCCGGATGTGCAGTCGCAGGCGGCAAGCCCGGAGGACGCGGCGATTGATGCGGAACAGGAAGGCTGGCTGCATGCACGGATTGACGCGTTGCCGGAAAAACTGAGGCAGCCGCTGGCGCTGGCGGCGCTGGGGGAATTGAAGCTGGTGGAGATTGCGAAGATTATGGGGCTTCCGGAGGGAACGGTTCGGAGACGGATTCATACAGCGCGGCAAAAGCTGAAGCAGGAACTGGCGGAAAGGAGGGGGACATGAACGATGGAAACGATGGAATGGGCGTTGGGGACGGCACGGGCCTGGACGGTGATGACTTGGACAGACTGGACGAGGATGGGCTAATTGAGCAGTCGCTGCGCAGCTACACTCCGCGTGAGCCGCGGGCTGGTCTGGAGTCGCGCGTTTTGTCCCACGTTGCCGCGGCGGAGGCTGAACGGAGCTGGCGTGGATGGGGTTGGAAGTTGGCGCTGGCGGCAGCGATGGCGTTACTGGCTGTGGTGTTGGCGCCGGTGGGATACAGGCTGATGCGGCAGGATACGGCGGTGGTGCAGAGTCCTGAGGTGCGGCTACCTGCGGTTGGCGAGGCACGGCAGATTGCGCAGGCGGCTCCGTTGTTGGCGCGGACTGATCGGCACACTATGCAGCACCGCTTCACTCGCCCTTTTCCGGCTCGGGGAGGCGTTGCCGGCGCGGAATCTGTGGGGATGAAGATTGCAGCGAATAGGATCCCAAGGGCTATGGAGCGAGCGACCGTTGCACCTATTGACGACAAGGGACCGGCGGACGAACTGGCTACGCTGAAGCCGATTACGCTGAAGCCGATCACGATTGCTCCAATACAGATTGGCGCTTTGAACTAGGAGAACCAGATGGTTATGGAACGAATGATGCTGATTGGGATGCTGATGGTTTCGCCGCTGTTGAACGCACAGGGAGCGGGGACGCACGCTGCCGTAGCTCAACAGGCGGAGACCGGCGCACAGCCCACACACGCTCAGCATGAGGTGCATGCGAAGAAAGGGTTGGAAGCGGACGCTGATCCGCTGCAGATCACGATCAGCTTTGCAAAGCAGCGGCACGGGAAGGTGACGATAGAACGAACCTACACGGTGACGGCAACAACCGATATGGCCGATCCGCAGATCAGAGATGACACCCGCGTCCCCTATCAGTCCCTTGGAAACAAGCAAGCAGGTACGGCCACAACTGCAACGGCAGAGAAGGCAGATAGCGGGGCGCGCGGCGAAACCCAATACGTGAACTACAACACGGACGTGGACATTCAGAACGTACGGATGTGGAAGGGCCTGGTTGAGCTGACGCTGCGGATCTCGATAGATGGGACTGCGGACGATGTGACGGTGCCGCCGATCCTGCGTTCGCACCGGTATGTTATCTCTCCCACGCTGCCGATTGGGAAGCAGGCCACCGTTTACTCGGAAGACGATGTTCTGCACGAAACGAAGGTGGAGATCCAGGTGCTGATTGAGCCGCTCAAGGTGCAATAGCTGGCTGGATTACAGAAGACGATTTCGGGATGGAATTTTGAAATGGGATTCTGCCTGGGTCCCGCTCATGAACGAGATGGACAGGCCCATCCATTCATCAACTCATTCACTACGGGAGGATTTATATGAACCTGCTGAAGAGAAAAAAGGTGCTGTTTGCGGCCGCAATAATGTTGTTGCTGGCTACGAGCCTGGTTCAAGTTTCACGCGCGCAACAGACGCCTTATGTGGTTGGCAGTACGGTGACGGGACACGTGTACTGCGCCGACAGCAATGCTCCTGCCCGCTTTGCGAAGGTGTTGCTGAAATCGACTTCGGGCGGCAACAGTGGCGACGACTTTATGAAGCGGCTGCAAGAGAACATGGCGAAGATGGCCGACAAGGCCGGCGCGACGGCAGAGCCTACGAAGCCGATGACCGATGACAAAAAGAGCGCGCTGGCCGCCGCTTCAAAAGGGGTGAGCCAGGCGCTGGATATGATGAACGCGTCGACCGTTGGCCTGAATGGGGAGTTTACGTTTGCCGGTGTGAAGCCGGGGACGTACTATGTTCACGCGATCTACGCCGGGTACATCGACCCATTCGACCAATTCTCGGACGAGGACTTTGCGAGCACCGATCCGGCGATGCGCGCGCGGATTGCGCAGATTCCTACGGTGACGGTGACGGGGAGCGATGCCGCACATGCGGAGCTTCGTCTTGAACGCGGGGCGGCGATCAGCGGCACGATCCTGTTTGACGATGGCAGTCCTGCTGCGGGGTGGATTGTTTCGGTGATCAAGCCGGGCACGCCGGAGACCGGGGCGGACGCAACTGCTGCCACGATGAGCCAGGCGCTGGCGATGAGCGGGGCGGTGCAGCTTGCCAAGAGCGACGACCTGGGGCGGTTTCGGATCACGGGTCTGGCGGCTGGAGATTACGCCTTGCGCGCGTCGCTGACCGCGATGCCGATTGGCGTGACGGGGAACAACATCGGCGATGGAGGGAGCGGCATCAGCCTGGTAGTGTATTCGGGCAGTACCTTCAGCCGAGCTGACGCGAAGGCGGTGTCAGTGAGCGCGGGTGAGGAGTCTGCCGGCGCGGACATGACTGTGAATGCGCATGCGCTGCACAATATAACGGGCCATGTTGTTGCGAAGGCAGATGCGCACACGGTGAATGTGGGCAGTGTGGCTTTGACGAGCAAGAGCAATCCGGCACTGCATATGACGGCGGCGATTCGCGATGACGGCAGCTTCCACTTTGAATATCTTCCGAAAGGCGCGACTTACACGCTGACCGTAGCGGATGCGGCGGATGGGAAGAATACACCTGGCAGCGGTTCTGGATTTATGGGAATGAATCTTCCTCATCCGGAGATTCTGCGGAAATACGGGAGCGACACGACGGATGTGTTGCTGGGGGATTCCGATGTTGACACTGTGCAACTTTCAGTGGCGCAGACAGACTGGAAGCCGAGTGCGAAAAAGCCCGGAGCTGCGGATGCCAACATTGGCGACCTTCTTAACGGCATCATGGGCGCTGCATCGAGCGATAAGCAGTGAAGTGGGGTTTGATACTCATGGAGAACGTTGAGCGACTCGCCGCGCCGCAGGGCGCTCGTTGGGGAAATCGACGCCAGAAGATGATGCGGACGGTCGACATGGCCGGCGCGGAATTCTGCAGGATGCCGTGCATGTTGGCCTCTGCACCCGACCTGCAGGAGTGCCGGCCGGAATCGGCCCTGGAATCGGGGAAGGATACCTGCGACCCACCGCACAATGTGGGCGCAGATTGTGGGTAAGGTGCGCATGACGTTTACGCCGCGCGCTGTGGTGGATTTCTACAAGGAAGTGCCGGGACCGTGAGGTCGTAACCTAGAGCACTTTCGTTTGTTGGCTCATCCCACGGGCGCTCTATGTGTGACAATTCAATGGCAATTGACAGGCCAGGGAGCGGGTATACTCGCGTCATTGCGATCCCCTGCGAGGTGCTAGTCCATGAGAAAGATGGCCTTCCTGCTGCTTGCCGTCCCGCTTGCTGTTTGCGCCCAGAATACGCCTGCGCCGTCAACCACACTACGTGGCGTGCTGCTGGAGCAACTGCACCAATCACACCATGAAGAAGACTGGTATGTGCCGGCGAAGATTGCTGTGCAAGGGCTGACGGCGGAACAGGCGCAGTGGAGTCCTGGAAAGGGCAGCCACTCGGTGGGGCAGCTGGCTTACCACTTGTGGTACTGGGATACCCGCTCGCTGCAGCGCTTCAAAGGCGAGAAGCAAGAGCCTTTCGACGGCAATAACAACGAGACTTTCGACAAGTTCAACGCGGCGCAATGGGACGATCTTCAAAAGAAACTGGACAAGGTGATGACCGAGTGGGAGAAGGCTGTGGAGACAGCTGACGATAAGAAGCTGGCGGAGAATGCGTCGCTGATTGCGCACGTGGGAGCGCACAACGCCTACCACATTGGACAGATACTGTACGTGCGCAAGCTTGAGGGCGCGTGGGATCCGGCGAAGGGCGTGAAATAGGCACCAAGTATTTGTAAGAAGCCATAAGAAGCTATAGACAGGTGGGGCAGCCGCATTCGTTCCTGCAAAGTCTTATGGGGCACACTGGGGCACCTGCGGTGCGGCGGACGCTCGCACGGGCTTCATGCTTCCCACCTTCGCGACAGAAAAAAGTCGCGAAAACGGGGCACGGGGCTCCTTTGGGCACCGAGCAAGGGGGTGAAGTAACTTCCTGCGGTGGGGCAGTGAGCTACGGGTTGAGGAGGCGATGGGCGGCGAGGAGTTCGGGGACGGAGATGCCGTCGATGGTCATGCCTTCCATGAGGCTGCGGACGATGGATGCGCCGCGGAGGTCGGCGGAGTCAATTGTGAGGCTGTTGAGGTTGGCGTTGTGAATGGTGCCGTGAGAGAAGTTGGCGTTTTCAATGACGGCGCCGGCCAGGTTCACGTCTTTGAACTGCGTGCCGGAGAGGTTGACATCAGTGAATTCCGACCGGGAGAGATCGGCATCGTTGGCTTCAATGCGGCGGGTGGTTGCTTGCAGTTGAACGACTAGTTCCGTTTCCATCGTGACCCTCCCCTGCGAGCAGTCTACTGCAACGCGGGGATTTGAAACAGGACTGAGGGGAAAAGTGGCACGGCGGGTACATGCCGTTTTTATCGGATCGAATGACATCTTCGCCACGGCTTCATCGCGGTTAAGGTGGGATAGCTCCACCTACCTATAGCCTATAGCCTCTGATAGTTCTTTCTATAGATCTTTATGGCCTTTCCCCTACAAACCCATGGGGCACCCGGCCGCTCACCGCTCCGGTTTTAGTAGGGGGCGACCTGGCGGTCCGGGGACTGGAGGTCCTTCTGGAGCTGGTCCAGCTTCTTTTGGAGGTCTTCCATTTGTTCCGGGGTGAACTGTAAGTCGCTTCCATTGAACTCTTTGCTGAACTGCTCCATCTGCTTCTGGAGTTCCTGCGCCTGGTCCGGGTCGAAGGTGAATTGTTGCAGGTTGAACTGGTGCTGAAAGTTTTCGATCTGTTTGCGTAGCTGCTCGGCGTCAAGCGGCGTGATTTGTAATTGGCTGAGGATGGCGGCCTGGTCGCGGAGTGTCTGGGCTGCGGCTTCTGCAGCGCCCGGATTTTGCGGGCTGAAGAGCTGCATTACGTCGGGGTCGATTTCGGCGACGGTGGGGCACCCGTCAGAGGCGCAGAGAACCTGTGGCTGAAGGAAGCCGGACTTGTGGTGGGAATCGACCTGGAGGGTGAGGATCATCTGCTTTCTGTCGCGCAGAATAGTGACCTGGACGGGCTTGCCCTGGTTGGCGTGGAGGGCGCGATCCCAGCTGGATAGGTCGGTGACAGCGTCGGAGCCGACCTTGAGGATAACGTCGTGGGGCTTGAAGCCGGCGGCGGCCGCCTCGCTTTTACGGACGACCTGCTTGACCATGAGGCCAGAGGGGATGCCAAGGTACTCCGCTGTTTGAGAGGCGAGGGGCTCGACGAGAGCGCCGACGTTGAGGGAGCTGCCGAAGACGTTCAGGCGCAGAGCACCGGGGACACCAGGATCGCCAGATCCGTTAAGGATGCCCATGCCGCCGGAAGACTGTGCGAAGGTGTCCTCGTTCTTGCCGAGCCTGTTCCAGATGTCACGCTCCATGACGTGGCGGTCGACAAGTTGGACGGCCAGAGTTTGGATGTTGCCATCGCGGCTGATTTCGAGACTGACCTTGCGGCCTGCGGGGATTTCGCGCAACATGCGGTGCAGTTGCTCGGCGCCCTCGACGTCCTGGCCGTTGAACTGGATGACGACATCGTTGACGTGGAGGCCGATTTGTCCGGCGGGCGCGTCGTGATCGATGAGGGTAATAATGGCGCCGCGGACTTCCTTGAGCTTGAGGGCCTGGGCCTTGTCCTGGTCGACGTCGGCGAGGTCGACGCCGAGGTAGCCCTGAGAGGTTGATGAGTGGAGGATGAGCGGACTGGGATCGTGGAACAGAATCATGATTCCGCTGCCCTGCGCGTGTGCGCCGGGCGATGCGACGGCAAGGGCCAGGGCGCCGACGAGGGCAACGCTGGTCACTGCAAGGGGTCCCAGAATACGGATGGTGCGATACGGCCTCAAAAAGTGCTTCATTTTTGCGTCTCCCGCAGTCTTTTTTCCTCCTGGTTCCCCATTCTTAAGACGGGGTAGCAACCAGAAGGGTTGTGCAGATTTACTGAATCTCCGAAACGCGGCTCAGTACCTGTCTCGAGACGGTTCGGATTTGGGGGTTATTGTCAGAAGTCGCGACAGAATGCAATACCTGGCGCACGCTGGCGTCGGCTTCAACGGGCTCAAGGATGTTGATGGCGGTGGTACGGATGCGCGGATCAGTATCGTTGAGCAGAGCTTCAAGGACGGAATCGCGGACGCGGACATCCTGGGCAACGTAGGGCTCAAGGCCCTGGAGAGCTTTTTCGCGGACGCCTTCGTTGCGGTCGTAGCGTAGGGCGACCATGAGGGCATCGCGGATGCCGGCGGCCTTGCAACCGTGACCGGCGCGGCACTCGGCTGCCATGAGACCGACGGAGTCGTCGCGGACGCCGGCGGAGGCGGAGTTTTCAGACGCCAGCATGAGGAGATCGCTGATGGCCGGATCGTCGATGGAGCCTTCTACCTGGCGGGGCACGACCTGGTTGTAGTGGACTTCAACGATGTCGCTGTTGGGCTGGCGGACGATGCTGGAGATGTTGGCGATTTCAGCGGGACCTGCCGGGGCGGATGCGGGCTGCCCGGCCTTGTTCTCCGCAGTGATGGCGGAGGCGGCGCGAGCGGCGCGGTTCTGGGCGAACTCGTATCCGCCGAGGGTGCCGGCGCCGGCCCCGGCGACGAGCAGAAGGCAGGCGGCTACAGGAGCGGCCTGGAGGCTGGCGAAGTTGTTGAGCATGCGCTGGCCGAGCCATTCATACCAGCGCTTGGGAGGGAGGGCATCGAGCGCCTCTTCAAGCCGTTGACGGGAACGGGCGACGAGGTTGGCAGGCGGCTCGACCATGGGATGCGCGGCGGCCAGCAGCTTGAGGGCCAGCAATTCTTCGCGCTCCGTATGGCATTCCGGGCAGCCAGTCATATGGCGCTCCAGTTCATGGATCTGCTCGTCGGACAGCTCTCCGTATGCCGCCGTAACGATTCGTTCGTGGGCAATTTCGCAATTCATGTTTACGTCCTTCCAGCCTCAAAAAAGTGATGCATGCGGCCCCTGAAATCAGCATCCCGTTATGGGATTGCAAAGAGCCTTTATCTCAACTCCGCTAACTGGGTTCTCAACTTCTTGGTTGCGCGGAAGAGCGTGTTCTTGGCGGTCTCCTCCGTGGTGTTCAACATTTCTCCGATGGTGCGCAGGCGGAGACCCTGGTAGTGCTTGAGCTCAAAAACCATTCTTTCGCGCGGGGTGAGCTTGTCGAGGGCGACCTGAATTTTCTGGCCGAGGAATTTGCGGTCGAGTTCCTTGGCGGGATTGGAAAAGGAGCGGTCGTCAGAAACGGAGGCCAGCACGTCGATTTCGTCGCCGGAGTGATCCATGACCACGGCGTGGTCTTCACGGCGGGTTTTTTTGCGGCGGAGCTGGTCGAGACAGAGGTTGGTGACGATGCGGTAGATCCAGGTGTAGAAGGAGCACTCGAAGCGGAAGTTGCCGATGTAGCGGTAGGCCTTGAGGAAGGCTTCCTGGTAGATGTCTTCCGCATCGTGCTCAGAACCGGTGAGATGGAGGGCGAGACGGAGGACCTGGTGCTCGTATTGGCGAACCAGGGCGTCAAAGGCGGCGCGAGAGCCGGACTGCGCTTCACGGATCAGCTCCATCTCCGGGGCGCGGGCCTGGGCGCGATCCTGAGCGCTTTTCGGGGAATCGATAGCGGTGGATACAGCCATACCTGGAAAGGATTGTACCTTTTCCATGAGTGGACGGGCTACGCCCGTGGGGGCTGGCCAGGCCACGAGGGCCGAAACCGCGATCGAGGAGGTGGGGTAGATCACCGCATCCGCTGCCATCGAGTCGTTCTCCCGAAGGTTGAGTTTGTCCGCATTGGAGAGACGGTTGGGAGGGGGTTTGGTGAGCGGTTTTTGGGGTTTGGGTGAGCGGATTGGCGGGTTGGGGAGTCGGGGGGGCTAGGCGTTGCGGGTGGTGGCGTGGTTTCGGGATTCGCGATAATCCAGGCGCGATTTATTCATCGTCCGCGCGGACCGTGCCGATCACCGAGGGTTTGGGTCGTTTGCCGATTGCTGTGGGCTACTCGCTTTTGATTTCGGCAGGGACATTCAATGTGCGAGTGTTTGGGAAGTGCTTATCGAAAACGGTGTTGTTTCCGACCTGAACGATAATGATGATCGCCAACCCGAGCAGAGCTAAACTGGCACTCTTCAGCAGTGATCGCCAACCAAGCGATACGTCCCTGAACCACGCAAGCGAGGCACATCCTGCGAAGAACAAAACAAGGAAAGCAAGATCAAGGGAGTGACCTGATGGGCTTGCTCCCAATGCTGTCTGCGCTTCTTGCCACTCTGTAGCGTCGTGTCCGCGCCCCTCTAGCAGGAAGCGAAGTGTATACACTCCTGGGATTATGAGACAACCGGCAAGTGTTGCCGCGCTGGTCACGCTGCTCCTGAAGGCATACCACAAAAGAGAGCCGGAGATGACGATAACGCTGGCGAGCACGCCGCCTAGCGAAATCCAGGTCCTCTGGTGCCAATCGACCTGCGGTTGCAGGATGTATTCCTTGGCCAGAGTCGGCAAGACAGGGATGCCTTGAAACCAGCCAAAGACGGCATGTCCAATCTCGTGAAAGAACATGCTAGCAATGCAGGCCGTCAGAAAGACCAACGTGAACCTGATCTGACTCTTCATACTCCCTTGAGAAAGTGGTCAAAGTATAACAGCCTGAACTGGTACGGTGACCCTCGGCTCTTCGAGCAGTGGATCTCAGCGGAGTTCCGGTCAGATGGTCGGCAATCCGAAAGCTGGCCTGTCTGATCGCGGACATTCCCGAGAAGCAACCGCAGTTCCTTCGACTCACCACCCCCAAACTGAAAGACGTTTGGGGACCCTTTCGCTCAGGATGACAGCCTTTATTGGGGAGGGGTGAGGTTGTTTTGGATGGTCGGATATCTGGAAATTGGACTGCTACGGTTAGGTGAGGGTGGGTGCTGGAAGGTGCGGAGACGGTAGACTGGGAAGCGATGACTGGAAACCTTTTTGACGATGGAAATGCGGGCGGCGCCGGTGGGGCCCCGGAGTGGTTCACGGCACATTGCGATGGGGGATCGCGGGGGAATCCCGGGCCTTCAGGGTATGGGGCGGTGATTGAGGATGCGCAGGGGCGGACAGTGGCGCGGCTGAGCGAGTTTGTGGGGCGGCAGACGAATAACTATGCCGAGTACTCCGGACTGCTGGCGGTGCTGAAGTGGGCGCTGGAAAATGGGGCGAAGCGGCTGCGGGTGGTATCGGATTCGGAACTGATGGTGAAGCAGATGAAGGGGCAGTACAAGGTGGCGAGCCCGGTGCTGCGGCCGTTGTGGGAGGAAGCGAAACGGCTGGCAGGTCGGCTGGAACGGTTCGAGATGCGGCATACGCTAAGGGGCGGGAATAAGGAAGCTGACCGGCTGGCGAATGAGGCTATGGATCGGGGGATGGGAAAAGGCAGGGAACAGGGAACAGGGATCAGGGATCAGGAAAGGCGGGCGGAAGCTGCCGCGCCGGGGAAGCGGGTGGTGCTGGAGGGGTATGTGAAGGGCGGGGTGGTGCATTTGCTGGAGGGGGAGTTGCCTGATGGGGTGTTTGTTAAGGTGATTCGGGAGGGGTAGCGAGGATAGGTATTTATAAAGAGCCATAAGGAAATAAAGAGAGACGGAGAAGCAGGTCCTTCGACTCGCTGCGCTCCCTCAGGATGATAGAAATCTTTAAGAGACCACAAAAGGCGCTTTTAAGAAATCATAAAAAGTTATAGGTATGTGGAGCTATCCCATCTTAACCGCGATAGCGCCGCGGCGAAGATGGGGCACCCGTTTTAGTGCCGACAAAGCGAGTCTTATTGACACGAGTTTAAACTTCCATTGCTTCAAGCCGGTTCCTTCAACTCGTTCGAGGTTAGGACGTTTACTGCTTCTTTAAGACGGCGGTGCCTTTTTCGTCGCTGAGGATGGAGCTTTCGAGATGACGGAAGGCGGCGGCTTTGTCGGCGGGGAGCTGGACTTGGCGGACTACTAACTCGCGCTCGTAGTGGAGCTGGTTGCCCTTGGCGGTGACGGTGGAGTGATAGGTGGCGAAATCGGTATCGACGTTGACGGGGTCGGGGGTTTCATCGACTACGTAGCCCGGAGGGAGGGTGATGTCGAACGAGTCGCGCCAGCGGCCAGTGGCGTTGAGGTCGATAGGGACGGTGCGCGGCTTGTCATTGAAGGGCAGCATGTCTGATCCGACGACGCGGGGACGGACGAGCAGGAGAGAGCCGGCGGAGTGGGCGTACTGGGCGGCGGTGAGCTGGTAGTGGATTTCAAGGGGCTTGTCAAGAGCCGGCGGCTGGATGAACTGGAATGAGTTGAGGACGACGCCGGGGACATCGCGCGCGATCTTATTTTCCCAGTACTCGCGGCGCTCCTTTTCATCGGAATATTTGAGGAACATGCGCAGGTCTGCGCCTTCGGGGCCGGAGTGGGAGGCTTCGACGGAGCCGGCGAGGGTGCCGTCAGGAGCGAGGGTGAAGGTTCCCTTGCGGTCGTTGCCGTTGGCGTCAGGAGGAAGGACGGGCAGGGCGATGACCTGGCTGGATGCGCCGGCGGCGAGGGTGCCGTAGCTGCCTTGCTCGTAAGAGGGTAGGTTGCCGACGGGGGTGCGCTCGTTGGTGGGGTCGAAGATGAGGTAGCGCTTGCCGTCCTTGGCTTTGACGATGGCCTGGAGGCGAGGGTCCTGGACGTCGGCGGGGACTTCGATGGCGGTGATCATGTGGTTGCCGTAAAGGGATGGGTCGTCGGGGTCGACGATGCCACGGCGGTCGTCGACGGGCACGAAGTAGGCATGGATGCCGGCGACCTGAAGCATGGAGATGAGCAGGGTGGTTTTGTCTTTGCAGTCACCGTATTTATTGCGATAGATGTCCGCTGCCGTATTGGCTCTCCAACCGCCGATGCCGCGCTCAACGATGAAGTAGCGGATGTTTTTCTGGATGAAGTCAGTGATGCGGGAGAGCTTGGTGTAGAAGTCGGACGCGCCGGCGATGAGGGTTTGCGTCTGGGCGGTGATTTCAGGGGATGGATCGGGGCGGTTGGCTTCGAGGGTGGTGACCCACTGGCCGATGGCGCGCCACTGGTTGTCAGTTCCTTCGACCGCGGCATCGCCCCATTGGACGGACATGCGGGCGGCGAGGGCTCCCCATTCCGGCCTGGAAGGAATGTCGCGAAGAATGAGGGCGGGCATGTCCTTGACTTCCCAGCGCCAGTGGTTGGGAGCGATCTCGACGGGCTGGACGGGCTTGAAGTTGTGCCACGACTGGCTGTGTGGGCGGCCGGCGGGGAGATCGACTTCGAGGGCCTGGAAGACGATGGGCAGATGGCCTTGAATATGCCAGATGTTCTCTTGCATATAAGGCCTCATGAGCTCCTCCGACTCACAGATGACAGTTGAGTCAACGTCGACGGCGGGGGGGTGGGCAATGCGCGTCTTCCAGGTGGAGAGCATGACGGGGACGCCGGTGTCGCCTTCCTCTGTGAAGTCGGTTTCCTGGGCCTGGTATTGCTTTTCGTCGGAGGCGATGGTCCAGACGCGGAAGTAATTGATTTTTTCGTCTTCGCCGTAGGAGACGGCGCAGGTGACCTCAGAGCGGCCTTGAGGTTTGAGGACGCGCATGGCGTACCGCTCACGCTCGACGGCGCGGCCCTGGGCGTCGACGGTTTCAAGGTACTCGTCATAGAGGATGACGGCGGCGGCGTCTTTGGCGTAGTCGGGGGTGTGGGTTTTGTAGGCGTCGAGGCCCCATTGGGGGATGGGTTGGGAGTGGCCGAACATGCCGGCGTGGGCGAGGCGGCAGGCGCAGAGAACGAACGCAATGGCGAGCAGGCGGAAGGGGAGAGAGCGCGATGGGAAGAGGCGGGATGGATAGGTGGTTAGCACTCAATCTCCTTGGACGATCAATTGGCGCCGGAAGCTGTGGCGGTTGTGGTGCGGGTTAGGACGAGCTGCTGTTGATCGGCGGCGGCTACTTTCTGGTAGAAGTCGTGGAGGTTTTTGTATTCGTCGGTGGTGGCGAAGGTGAAGGCACGCGCGAAGGTGCGAGTGATCGTAACCTGGCCTGGGTCGGATTTGGACTTGACGAGCAAGACTGCCCGGCCCTCCCAGGGAATTTTGCTGGATTGCGGGGCGCTCTCGACTTGAAGATCAGCGGGAAGGCGGTAAATGACCTGATCGGTAACTTGTTCGCCGAAATGCATATCTACCGGGGCCTGGCGTTTGTCCTGATCGACGAAGGGATGGCTGCCGCGCGCTTCAAAGAAGAAGCCGGGGACCAGGACTCGCTTTGAAGTGGCTGCGCCCGCATCGCCTTTGGCCTGTACGAGGGCCACGAGTTTTGAGTCAGGATCGTCGAGTGCGATGAAGTGATCGACGTGAGCCTCGACGCCATCGGGGACCATTGTTTTGATCCATTCATCGAATTGTTTTTTTACTTCGGCTTCGTCATTTTCAAGGGCGTTTTGACGCCAGTAGAGTGCCTCCTGCCCATTCATGACGAAGCGGATATTTCCGTCAACGGAACCTTGATCATCCAGAGCGAATTCAGCGATTCGGTCGATGGTGTTTGCGGTGTAAGACTGTTGAGGCGAGGTTGCGATCGCGCTGCCGGTTGCGTTCTGGCGAATGCCGCCGGCATTGGAGTGTTTCCAATGCACGGTCTGGAAGGGGCACATTTTTTCACCGGGATCAAGCACGATTTCCTTGCCGCCGGTGCTGAGGATGACGATGGTGTCGTCCAGTTGGTCGTAGTCGAGGTCGGCGGGCATGAAGAGTCGCTGGCTGCGATCGACGACGCGCATGGCATATGCGGTGAGGCCAACGGCGCGAAGCATCGACAGATAGAGAAGAGCGACCTCTGTGCGGGTTCCGCTTTTTTCGGTCCAAACATCCTCGGCGCGCTCGATATCTTTGATCTTGAGTTGCTTGCGTTCGGATTCGGACTTCTCCCGAGAGAAGTCGGTGTTGTCCACGGTCTGCACAGCTTTATAGAGCTTCTTCGCTTTATCGATGTCGCTGTCGCCTGGCGCAATCAGTCCATTCATCGACTCACGAAAAGCTTTCGAAGGCTCGGTGAAGATCTTGGCGCTTTCAGACCATTCATTGCCCATGTTTTTCCAGAAATCGTCGCTGCTTCGCGCGCTGCTTGTATAGAACACGACCTTGTAGAGCATGGTTTCCATGGGTGGCATCCACTCTTCACTTGGGGAGGGTGGAACATCGGTCAGGTCAAGGGTCAAGTGGCCGAGGTGATCTTTGGATGTGGCCGCGCCGGCGGGGAGAACCGACAGATAGCTCAGGTTGTTGCAACTCAAACATTGATAGTGTGCCTTGCGCACCAGGTAAGTATGTTGGATCTCCCAATACGGAATGGGGATGTACTCCGAGGTGTAGCGAAGCTCGAAATAGTATTCGAGGATGCTGCCGACTTCGACGCTGGGCAGGGTGAAAACTTTTCGTCCGGACTGGTAGCCTTTGCCCTTGGCTTTGAGCAGATCGGAGGGCTTGCCGGTAAGCGGGACAACGGTTCCGTCGGGTTGAATGGTACGCCCCTTGATGTCCGCGACGTTATACATGTGTTTTCGATATGGGAGCTCGACGGTTGCAAGCTCCTTGCCCTTGTCGGTGAGCACCTTGATGCGCGCGTAGAAGCGATGGTACTTGAGATCGAGGTCCGAAATCTCACTGACGTTGAGATAAACCGCCGCCGCGCCGGGGGCTTTGGGGTCGGCGGTCATTTTCAGTTCGTCGTCTGTGGGCTGCTGGAATTGGGCGCGAAGGAGGGTCGGCGCGAGAAGGACAAGGAACAACAGCGGAAGCATACAGACTGATTTAGGAAGCCAGATGGGTCTGGCCTTTGCTTGCTGCGCGATGTGCGGGCCGAGGGTGGGCACTGCGGTCTGGCTCCTTTGGAATCAGTTTCCGGCGGTTGGAGTTGCGGTGCGGGTGAGGACTAGCTGCTGCTGATCGGCGGCGGCTACTTTCTGGTAAAAGTCACGGAGGCCCTGGTACTGGTCGGCCTTGAGGACGGTGAACGCGCGGGTCAACTGACGGGCGATGGTGATTTGACCGGCGGTGGCGGCTGACTTTGTGATGAAGACCGCTTGGTTGGGGAAAGAGATTTTTGCGTCTTGCGGGGGACCCTCGATGGTGAGGCTGGGCGGAAAATGGAATGTTATCTGATCTGTGACTTGGTCGGGATAGTGCATGTCAATGGGCTCGAGGCGCTGGGCCTGATCGACGAACGGATGGCTACCCCGGGTTTCAAAAAAGAAGCCGGGAATCAGGAGCCGCTTCGTGGTTGGCGTACCGAGCGTTCCGCTGACCTTGACGATGGCCATGAGATTTACATTGGGATCGTCTAGGCCGAGGAAGTGATCGATGTTGGCGTCGACGCCTTCAGGGACGATGTCATGGAGCCAGGGGTCAAAGCGCTTCTTTACCTCATCGAGATCGTTTTCGACGGCTGTCTGACGCCAGCGGATGGCTTCCTGACCGCTCATGACGAGACGGAGCTGGCCGGAGATGTTGCCCCTTTCATCGAGGGTGAGATCGCCTGAGCGCAGGAGAGTGTTGGCAGTGTAGATCTGGTACGGGGAGGTGCTGACGGCAGGGACTCCATCAGCCTGGGTAACGCCGGTGGCGCCGGAATGCCGCCAGTGGACGGAGCGGAAGGGGCACATTTTTTCGCCCGGATCGAGGACGATGTCTTTCCCGCCTGAGATGAGAACGATGATGTCGTCGTCGAGCTGGCCGAATTCGAGATAGCCGGGGGTGAAGACGCCCTGGTCGCGATTGACGACTTTCATGTCGAAGGCTTTGAGGCCGGCTGCACGGAGCATGGCCAGGTAGAGCAGGGCGATGTCCTCGCGAGAGCCGCTTTTCTGTACCCAGGTATCTTCAGCGCGCTTGGCGACGTGGAGGCCGAGTTGCTTGAGTTCGGCCTGGTCTTTCTTTCGCGAGTAATTGGTATTGTCGAGAGCCTGGACGGCAGTGTAGAGTTTTTTGGCTTTGTCGAGTTCGGAGTCTCCGGGAGCAACGAGGGTGGAGACGGCGTCGCGGATGGTCGTAGTTGGTTCTGCGAAACGGTCCACTTCCTTTGACCATCGTTTGGCTTCCGAGAGCCAGAAGTCCTTAGCGTCGAATGCGCTTTTGTAATAGAAGAGGAGGTGATAGAGAAGACTCCCGATGGGCGGCATCCACTCTTCCTGAGGGGCGGGAGGGATGTCTGTGACGTCGAGTATGAAGCGGCCGGTGGCATCGGGTTTAACCTGGACGCCGGGTGGGAGCAGCGGCCACCAGATAAGGGTTTTGACGGCATTCCCGTGTTCGTCAGTGAGGTACGAACTGGTCTGGTTTTGACTGCCTGAGAGGAAAGCCTTGAAGGGCGTAAAGGCGTAGTGGGCCTTGCGGACGAAAAAGGGATGCTGGATCTCCCAGTAGGGCGAGGAGAAGTGGTTGTCGTCGTAGCGAATCTGATAGCGATATTCGAGGATGCTGCCGACCTCAACGCTGGGGAGGGTGAAGACTTTGCGGCTGAACTGGTTAGTCTTGTCTTTTGAGATGAGAATGTCTTCCGGTTTACCTTCGAGCGGAACGATGGTTCCGTCGGCATGGATGGTGCGGGCCTTGATGTCAGTGACTTTGTTATTCGTGCTGTAGTACGGGATTTCGACGGTGGCGAGCTCTTTACCCTTTTCCTGAAGGACCTTGATTCGGGCGTAGAAGCTGTGGAAGTGGAGGGGATCGTCGGTTACCTCGTCGATGTTGAGATAGACTGCGGCGGCGCCGGGGGCTTTGGGGTCGGCGGTCATGCTGAGCTCTTCAGGGGTGGGTGCCTGGAACTGGGCGTGGAGGAGGATTGGGGCGGAGATGGCGAGAAGGAATGAGAGACTGCACGCAAAGCTTCGAATGCGCATGATATGGGCCTTTGCTTCGAGGATGGTTGGCAGCTTGGGGGTCCGCGGGATCATCAGTTTCCATTCTGCGTTGAAGTCGCGGTGAGGACCAGTTGTTGATGATCAGCGGCGGCTACTTTCTGGTAGAAGTCGTGGAGGGCCGGGTATTCCTCGGGTTTGGTGACGGTGAAGGCACGGGCGAATGAGCGGGCAACGGTGATCTGGCCGGGCGCCGACTCGGTTCTGGTGACGAGAACCGCGTGCTCGGGCCAGGATAACTTCGTGTCCTGTGGCGCGGGTTCGGCAGCGAAACCGGGAGGCAGATGATAGACAAGCCGATCTGTGATCTGTTCGCAATAATGCATGTCCACTGGTTCAAATCGCTGTTCCCGATCGACAAAGGAAGCATGACTGTGAGCATCGAAAAGGGAGGCAGGGATGAGGATCTGTTTGGATGCGGCGGTGTCGAGGGAGCCTTGTATGTTGACGACAGCCATCAGGTTGATATCGGGATTATCGAGAGCCAGGAAATGATCGAGGTGGGCTTTGACGCTTTCCGGAATCATGGACTCAAGCCAACTGTCGAATTTCACCTTGACTTCGCGGAGGTCGTTTTCGAGTGCGGCTTGCCGCCAGCGGAGGGCTTCAGGGCCGGTCATCACGAAGCGAATGGTTCCTTCCACTTTTCCGTCGGCGTGGATATCGAGTTCTCCGATACGTTGTAGCCCGGCGTCTCGATATGTGTTGGAGGGAGTGGTTCCGAAGATAGCTCCTTTGTCGGAGAGACGGAATCCGGAGGCGAGGCTGTGCCGCCAGTGCAGGCTGCCGAAGGGGCACATCTTCTGGCCTGGGTCGAGGAACACCTCTTTGCTACCCAGTTCGACGATAGCAACATAATCGTTCAACTGGTCGATGCTCATGAAGCGGACATCGAAGTTGGCGCGGTCCCGATCGGCCACCTGCATCGGCCACACCTTCAATCCCGCGGCGCGCGCGAGGGCGCTGTAGAGCAGCGCGACCTCATTGGCCGATCCGCTTTGTTGCTTCCAGACTTCTTCCGCATTACGGATGGCTTCCTGCTTCTCGGCTGCAGGAGCGACATCGGTTTTTTTTCGGTTGAAATCGGTATTGTTCAGCTTCATGACCGCTGCATAGATTTTGCGGGCCTTCTGTTCGTCAGTGTCGGCAGGAGAAACGATTTGCGTGACGGCAGTTTTGAGCAGGGCAGTGGGATTCGTGAACTGGTCGGTATCCTTTGCCCACTGTTGTTGCTCCGTGTCCCAGAATTCAACTCCGGAATGGGCGTAGGTGTAGTAGAACTGGACTCGCGAACGGAGCGTGTCGATAGGCGGCATCCAGTCATCGTTGGGGATTGGAGCAATATCGGCGAGATCGAGGGAGTAGTCGCCCTTGTTGCCGTGAACGACCTTCTCTGCAGGAACCGCGGTGACGGCGTACATAAGCTGATCGAGGTTTTCGCCGCGCTCGTTCTTGAGGCCATACCATTGCATCCGCGATTCGCGGGTGGTGGAGCTGTACCGATTCCCGCTTGATGTGAGCCGCGAAGGAAGCCACTCCTTGGATCCAGCCATGGTCGGATTGAAAAAGTAGTGTGCCTTGTGGACAAAGAGGGGCTGTTGGATTTCCCAGGTGGGCGAGGAAACCAAGTTCTCGTCGTAGGTGAGTTTGAGCCGGTATTCGAGGATGCTACCCACTTCGACACTGGGTAGGGTGAAGACGATGGTTCTGGTCTGGGCACCCTCATTCTTGACGTCCATCAGGTCGGCCGGTTTGACGGTCAGGGGGATGACGGTTCCATCGGCGTGGATGGTGCGGCCCTTGATTTCAGTTACCTTGAAGCTTCCCCGCTCGAACGGAATGTGGATGGTTGCCTGTTCCCTGCCCTTCTCGGTGAGGACCTTGATGCGCTCGTAGTAGCTGTGGGAGTGGAGCGCATCGTCTATTGTTTCTTCGCGATAGAGATAAACGGCGGCGGCGCCGGGGGCCTTGGGGTCGGCGGTCATCTTGAGCTCATCGTCGGTGGGCTGTTGGAACTGGGCGCGGAGGAGGATTGGGGCGGCAAGGACGAAGAGCAGGAGGGTCGAACGCAAGAAGGCGTTTGTCGGCATGATTTTCTTTTTCCGAAAGTTAGTGGAAGTGTAACTCGAAAAGGGGGTAGCGGGAATGCGTCTTTCGTCGCATCGGTCTGGAGGGAGCGCGGTGGGGTCGGGAATGGGCTGGCGTAGACTGGTTCGGGCTGGGAAAGCGTTTCCAAAGGGAGTCTTACGATGAGACGGACGATTTTGCTCAAGTTTTTTGGGTGGCTGGGCGTGGTGGCGTTGGTTGCTCCGGCGGGGATGGGGCAGTGGAATCAGCCGAATCCGGTGGTGGATTTCAAGAAGACGGACAAAGGGCTTGAGGTGACGCAGAAGGATGGGGTGCTGCGGCTGGAAGTGGATGCCGACGACCTGGTGCATGTGACGTATGCGCCGGCGGGAGCGGCTGCTCCGGAGCGGGCATGGGACTGGGTGGTGGTGAAGAAGGATTGGCCGGCGGCGGAGTTCGAGGTGAACTCGGATGACCGGGCTGTTTTTCTATCGACCGCGAAGTTGCGCGTGATGGTGGAGCGCGGAAACGGGGCGGTGCACTACATTGCGCCGGAGGGTGAGACTGGGGCTGGCGCGACAGGGCCGGGGTCGACGGGGCGCGGGATGCGCGGAAAGATGCTGACGACGGACGGGTACCGGAGTTTGCGGCCGGTGGAGGTGAATGGAGAGAAGACGTTCCATGCGGAAGTGTCGTTCCCGATTTATGGGAGTCACGAAGGGTTCTATGGGCTGGGACAGCACCAGGCGGGGGTGTGGAATTATCGCGGGGAGACGGTGGACCTGTCGCAGGAGAACACGAACATTGCGATTCCGCTACTGGTGTCGACGAATGGGTATGGGATTTTTTGGAATAATCCGTCGCGGAGCGTGGTGAACAACCGGTTTGTGCATGCGCTTTATATGAGCGCGGAGGTCGCGGACCGGGTGGATTACTACTTCATCTATGGGCCGGAGGCGGACCAGATTATTGCGCGGTATCGGGAGCTGACGGGCGAGGTGCCGCTGTTTGGGAAGTGGGCTTATGGGTTCTGGCAATGCAAGAACAAGTACGAGTCGCAGGCGGAGATTGAGGGAGTGGCGGCGAAGTATCGGGCGTTGCATATCCCGGTGGACAACATTGTGCAGGACTGGTTCTGGTGGATCACGATGGGCGAGATGAAGTGGAACGAACACTATCCCGACCCGCAGGGGATGATTGACACGCTGCACAAGGAGAACTTTCATTTGATGGTCTCGATCTGGCCTTACTTCCGGCCGGGTAGCGCGACTTACGACGAATTTGATAAGAACGGTTGGTTTATTGCGAAGACGGTGCAGCCGAGTTTTCATCCGGTAGGGCAGGCGCTGTATGACCCGACGAACGAGGCGGCGCGGACCCAGTATTGGGAGAACGCGAATACTGCGTTATTCCAAAAAGGTGTGGATGCGTGGTGGCTGGATACGGATGAGCCGGAGACTGAGGGACGGGAAGACAACATTCTTGTGACGAATAAGATGGCGATTGGATCGGGGGCGCGGTACGCGAATGTCTATCCGCTGTTTCATGTGGGCGGGGTGAGCGAGGGACAGCAGAAGGCTGCTGAGGCTGGGAAACCAGGACTGGACAAGCGGGTGTTTATTCTTTCGCGGAGTGCTTATGCGGGGGCGCAGCGGTTTGGGGTTACGGCATGGTCGGGAGATGTGCTGAGCGACTGGGTTACGTTTGCGAGGCAGATTCCGGCGGGGCTGAATTATTCCATTTCAGGAATGCCGTATTGGACTACGGATATTGGCGGGTTTATTTCTGGCGGGAATTTGAACGATCCGAAGTTCAGGGAGCTGTTTATCCGGTGGTTTCAGTTTGGGGCGTTTTCGCCGATATTCCGGGTGCATGGGACGCGGAATCCGAGCGAGAACGAGTTATGGAGTTATGGGCCGGACGCGCAGAAGATCCTGGTGGAATATGACAACTTGAGATACAGGCTGATGCCGTATATCTACTCGGAAGCGTGGCAAGTGACGAGCAACCACGGGACTCTGATGCGGCCGCTGGTGATGGATTGGCGGGAGGATGTGGAGGCGCAGAATACCGGCGATGAGTATTTGTTTGGGCCGGCGATTCTGGTGGCTCCGGTGACGACGGAGGGGGCGACTTCGCGGACGGTTTATTTGCCGGAGGCGAAGTGGTACGACTTTTGGACCGGGGCGGTGGTGCAGGGCGGGAAGAGGGTCCAGGCGGATGCGCCGGTGTACAAGCTGCCACTGTTTGTGAGGGCGGGATCGATTGTGCCGATGGGGCCGGTGGTGGAGTGGGCGACGCAGAAGGTGGAGGCTCCGATTGAGTTGCGGGTTTATCCGGGAGCGGATGGGGACTTCACGCTGTATCAGGATGAGAACGATGGGTACGCATACGAGAAGGGTGCGCATGCGACGATTCCAATCCATTGGGACGATACGAAGAAGACACTGACTATTGGACCGGTGGAGGGTAGCTATCCGGGGATGCCGAAGGGGTGGGTTTTCCGCGTGGTGGTGGCGGGACCAGGGCATGGCGTGGGGATTGAGGCGAGCAGTAAGGCGGAGGCAGAGGCGGATGTTAAGTTTAGCGGTGGGAAGATTGCGGTGAGGCCGTAGGGAGCAAGATTACAGATGACAGTTAGAGGCCTTCGAGGAGTGTGGTGACTAAGGCAATGGGGAGGCCGACTACGTTGGAGTAGTCGCCGGTGATGCGGGGGATCCAGCGGGCGGCGCGGCCCTGGATGGCGTAGGCGCCGGCTTTGTCCATGGGCTCGCCGGTGGCGATGTAGGCTTCGATTTCCTTGTCGGAGAGGGTGAGGAAGGTGACGCCGGTGACTTCGGCGGCTACTTCGGTGCGGGTGGCGGTGACGACAGCGACGCCGGTGATTACGCGGTGGGTGCGGCCGGAAAGAAGACGGAGCATGCGGGCGGCGTCGGCGGCGTTTTCGGGTTTGCCGAGGACCACCTGCGGTGGGGCAGAGGCTCGCGGGATGCTCGCACAGACGTCTTCGGCGGGGTTGGCGAGGCTGAGGCCATCGAGTACGACGGTGGTGTCTGCGCCGAGGACCACCTGCGGTGGGGCAGACGCTCGCGGGAGGCTCGCAGGAGTTTTTGCGATTTCGGCGAAGACGGCTTCGGCTTTTTCGCGGGCGAGACGGACTACGTAGGCTATGGGGTCTTCGTTGGGGCGCGGGTCTTCGGGGATGTGGGCGGGATGGACTTGGAAGGTAAAGCCGGCTTGGGTTAGTAGTTCGCGGCGGCGGGGGGATGCTGAGGCCAGGACGAGCATATTGGGATTATTGCAAGAACAGCGCCAAGCATCGAAGAACACGTCGGCTGGGCCTGTTCATTCGAATTGCTGTCGCAGAAAGGCGAGCCGTTCTCGGACAGTAGCCCAATCTGTGTTTGGCCGCCTGTCCCTTAAGGTCTGAATCGCTGCGCTACGAATCCTTTGTTCCTTGATGAGGAGGGGTACATCCAGAGAACAATCCTTTCCGGGCCACCCGTTCTGATCGATGGAGTTGACGCGAACCTGCATTTGTTCGATAACGCTATCCAAAAACGCATAACAGCTTGAAGTGAATGAATTGATGTCCAGGCTGCACTCTCCCTCGGGCAGGAGCCAGACAGATTCTCCTTCCTCGCGCGAGTCCCAGCGCATCGTGATCCGGTCTTCGACACACCAGACTTGAAATGATGGTCCGTGTACGAGGTAGGCGGTGTCAAAGCTGCGTGCCCACCACCATTCCAATGCGTCATACCACGTGTCAGAAAGTTCTGAATCCTCGGGAAGACTTTCATGCCAAGCTTCGCCTTTGGCATACCAATCAGGGTTGGATACAATTTCGGCAATATCCGGTGGTACCGGCTCAAGAGCGTATGGAAGGACCTCCTGGACGTTCTCGAAAATCTGGGCTACTTGGTAATCGACATACGGAGAATCGCAACCCCACTGTCGCCTGACTTCCTCCGTGTAGCGTAAAGCGTCGCCGATCGGAGTAGAAATCCAATAATGCCCGTCAGTAAGGCCGAACCAGTGAAGATGGCGGTCCTGTCCAGTGCACCAAGGCGAGACCTCATCTATTTTGCGCAATTCGAATTGGACTCTGATGGCTTCTGACATGTTCTTGCCACTTGTTTCAGACAGACAGGCCGGTTTGGAGGCCGCTGGGGGTGGCTAGGCCCCAGGCCATGGCGGGGGTGTTGTGGGCTAATCCGAAGCGGCCGTCGGGGCCGAGGAGGATGATGCCGCCGTGGCCGCCGAGACGGTTGTAGAGATATGAGATGGCTTCGCGGGCGGCGATTTCAGGGGCAGAGCCGGCGGCTACGCGGTCGGTGGCCCACTTACCTAAAACCAATTTCATGATGGGCTCGCCCCAGCCGGTGAGAGAGACGGCGGCGGCTAGGTTGTCGGCGTAGCAGCCGCAACCGATCAGAGAAGAGTCGCCAACGCGGCCGGGAGTTTTGTTGAGGGTGCCTCCGGTGGAGGTGGCGGCGGCGAGGTTGCCGTGACCATCGAGGGCTACGGCCCCTACGGTGTCGTGAGACCACTTCGTGGGGTCTTCGGACGGATTCGAGGGTTTTTTGTCTTCCCACCAATTCTGGCCCGGATCTTCTGCGGGCTTGATATTTGGGGCGATATTTGGAAGTTGGGTTGAGGAGGACGCGGTGGTGAACGCTGTCTCGGGGTCCTTGTCGTCATGGAGGTGCTGGCCGGAGAAGGTTTCGTCGGCTAGTCCTGCTGCGTGGCGGGCCTGCGCGGCGGCGAGGCGCTCACGTTCACGGGGAAGAACGAGCTCGGAGTTGGGAATGAGGAGCATGCCGTGGGATGCGGCGAACTGCTCCGCGCCGGGACCAACAAAGTAGACATGCGGGCTCTTCTCGAGGACGAGACGGGCGGCCTGGATGGGGTTGCGCAGGCGCTCGACACAGGCGACGCCGCCGGCTTTCATGCGGCCTCCGTCCATGAGGAGGGCGTCGAGTTGGACGCGGCCGTCGGAGGTGAGGAAGCTGCCGCGGCCGGCGTCGAAGGTGGGGTCGTCTTCAAGGACGGAGACGGCGGCTTCGACGGCGTCGAGGGCGGAGCCGCCGAGGGCCAGGATTTTGTAGCCGGTTTCGAGAGCTTCGCGGACGCCGGACTGGTGAGCTGCCGCCGCGTCGGCGGGGATGGCCCAGGCGCCGCCGTGGACGATGAGGATGGGGTCGTGGATGGGGGCGGAAGTCACTTGAAACAGATTACAGGTTACAGATTACAGATGACAGTGGGCGGTTCTTAGTTCTCAGTTTGCAGTTCGCAGTTGGTAGTTCTCAGTGGTCATTGGTCAGGACTCAGGACTCCGAACTAAGAACTCCGAACTCAGAACTAAAGGGGCTCATCGACCCGGAATAGACGATGCATGGATAGTTGTCAAAGTCTTTGGGTGGGGTTGACCGTATAAGTTGTTGAGAATACATAAGCGAAATGCGATTTTTTGATTGCAGAGAATTAGGGTGCGATTCGTTAGGCTAAGAACAACGCGGGCGCAATGAGTGGAGAGATTGAGGGATTTCTTCCCGGATCTCTGCTGAGTGATTGCGCGGGGCGGGCAAATTGGGATGTTTGGAAGGGGCGATTCCGCTGAGGAATTGTCCCTTTTGTTTTGTGCACTTGAAATCGGGAAGGGTTGAGACACGAATGAAGCTCACATGGGAAGTTTGGTTCGGCGCGGGACGGCGGTTGGGAGTTGGACTGGTATTGGCGCTGGGTTTGCTGCAGATTCTGATGGCGGGAGTTGCGCGGGCGCAGGCGGTGACCACGACGACGGTTCAAGGGACGGTGTACCTGGCCAGCGGGCAGGTGGGCGCCGGAACGGTGAACGTGAGCTGGCCGACATTCACGACGGCGAATGGGCTGTCCATTGCGGCGGGGCACATGATGGTGACGATTGCGCCGGATGGGTATCTGAGCGTGAATCTTGCGCCGAACCTGGGAGCGACGCCGGCGGGACTGTATTACACCGCGGTATACCAGATGAGCGACGGGACGACGAGCACGCAGTACTGGGTAGTGCCGGCGGCGGCGCAGGCAACGCTGGCGCAAGTGCAGAGCCAACTGATGCCGGCGGCGCAGGCGGTGCAGGCGGTAAGCAAGGCGTACGTGGACCAGGCGATTGCGGAGTTGACGGGAAGCCTGCTGACGGCGTCGGGTGGAACGCTGACGGGGAATCTGTATTTGAATGGCGATCCGACGGTGCCGTTGCAGGCTTCGGACAAGCATTATGTGGATTCGACTTTCAGTTTGGAGCTTCCGATTTCGGGCGGAAGCATGACGGGACCGCTGATGCTGAGCGGCGATCCGACGGTGCCGTTGCAGGCTTCGGACAAAAATTATGTCGATACGCAGGTGAGCTCCGCACTTCCGATAATTGGTGGAACGGTGAGCGGGGAGCTGACAGCCAAGCAGATTGGCGCGGTTTACCAGGTGGACCAGTTTCCGGGTGCGGACTTTGGGGCGAAGTTACAGTCTTGTCTAAGTTCGTTAAGTTCGAGTTATGGCGGGACGTGCGATGCGCGTAACTTTGCCGGGACGCTGGCGATGGGATCGAATTTGACGATCGCAACCGCCAACGCGACGATGCTGCTGCCTTGCGGAACGATTGCGACGACCAACCAGGTGATTGTGACGGCGGGGACGCGGAACGTGACACTGCGTGGCTGCGCGCTGCGGGGAGCGAGCACGGCAAGTGGAAGCCAGGGCGGAACGGTGTTTCTGTATTCGGGCACATCTGCGATGGTGCAGGTGGGCGACCCGACGTATGCGGTGGATACGATGGGGTTCCACATCGACGATGTGGTGATTAACACCACGGCATCGACGAATGCGAGCGCGCAGGGGCTGGTGGCTTTCCGTACGCAGGAGATGGATGTGCAGAGCTTGTACCTGCTGGGGAACGCGAACCAAACGGGCATGACGCTGGATGGGACAGGGAACTACACGGGAGGAAGTTTTTATGGCGACCAGTTTGTAGGGTTCCAGACGGCGGTGAACGCGATTGGGCACCAGGCGGCGAATCCGGCGACGACGGACTGGATGAATGCGAGCACGCTTGTGAGGCTGCATATCGACTGCCCTACGAGCGGGGGAAATCCGATCAGCGGTACGGTCGGGATTAACTTGCAGCAGGGAGATGGAAACACGTTCACGGGCGGAGACGTGGAGAACTGCGGGACGGCGCTGCATTTGGGGCCGAACGCGCAGGGCAATACGATAGTTGGCTTGCGGAACGAGAACTCGACGAACCAGGTGGTGGCGGATGCGGGCAGCTCGTACAACAACTGGATGACGGGCGGCACGATGTTTACCGGCAAGCTGACGGATAACGGTACGCGCAACAGCTTCCTGGATACGTTCCATCGCACGTTCAACGGGATGAACGGGGACTGGTATGGGAGCCAGCAGGATGCGACAGTGACCAACCACTGGCGACTGGGAATCGGCACCGGGAACGAGCGCGGGTTGCTGAACGAGATTCAAACAGACTATGGATATCGCTGGGTGGACGGATACACCGACGCGACGGCGGGTGAGCAGTACTACCAGGTGCAGGATCTGTTCAACAACGTTCCCCGCTTATCGATTGGGCAGTATAACAACGGGCAATCGAGCACAAATAACCAATCGGTTTTGAACGCTGCGGGAACGGGCGCCGTGGTGCTGAACGGATCGAACAATGCGGGAACCGGTGGCGTGGTGTTTGGGTCAGGCGGCCCAAGCGAGACGACGGTGGCGACGGTGGATAAGGCGGGAAATGCGCAGTTCAACGGAACGCTGCAGGTGGCCGGCGTATCGACGTTGATCGGTACACCGACGGTGAAGAACCAACTCGATGCGGAGATTGACGCGGTACTTTGGGCGGGATTGACGCAGAGCCAGAAGGAATCGCTGATTTACAAGGACTGGAACGGGAACAGCCAGTGGTATGCGGAGAAGGACCAGTACAACAACTGGATGCTGAACTCGGCGGTCGGGGGGCTGGACAGCTTCAAGGCTTACCAGAGCACGAACAGCGGGGACACGTATGTGAATGCTTCGAATGGTTCAGGCGCGGTTCGGGTTAACTACGAGACGGGCGCGGGAACGGCATTCAAGGTGTACGGAGGCAGCAGCAGTTCGTTGTACGCGAGCTTCACGGGGCCGACATCGATTGCATTCCCGGGCCTGGCGGCGAGCAGCGGACACAACTGCGTGCAGATTGATAACTCGGGGTATATCACGAGTACGGGCGTGGCTTGCGGGTCGGGGAGCGGCACGGTGGGTTCGGCCAACTCGGGGCAAATTGCGTATTACACCGGCAATGGCACATCGATTGGCGGCTTGAGCACGGTTCCGGTGAGCGCGGGAGGAACGGGGGCGGCAACCGCGGCGGCGGCGCTTGCGGGTCTGGCCGGAGTTCCAAACACAACGACGGTGAATGGTCACGCGTTGAGCGGGAACGTGACGGTATCGGCGTCGGATGTGACGACGGGAACACTGCCTCACGCACAGTTGCCGTCGCTGGTGAGCGGCGACATACCAAACAATGCTGCCAACACTACTGGCACTGCTTCGAATGTGACGGGGATGGTGGCTCTGGCCAACGGGGGTACCGGAGCGACGACGGCAGCGGCGGCACTGGCAAATCTGTTTGGAGTTACAAATACAACCGCGGTGAACGGTCACGCGTTGAACGGGAATGTGACGGTATCGGCGTCCGATCTGACGACGGGAACGCTGCCTCACGCACAATTGCCGTCGCTGGTGAGCGGCGACATTCCGAATAACGCTGCCAACACTAGCGGTACTGCTTCGAATGTGACGGGAATGGTGGCCCTAGGCAATGGGGGCACGGGTGCTGCGACGGCGGCTGGGGCACTGGCAAATCTGGCGGGAGTTGCAAACACAACGACGGTGAATGGTCACGCGTTGAGCGGGAATGTGACGGTATCGGCGTCCGATGTGACTACGGGAACGCTGCCTCACGCACAGTTGCCGGGGTTGCTGAGCGGCGACATACCGAACAACGGGGCCAACACTACGGGAACTGCTGCGAATGTGACGGGAATGGTGGCTCTGGGCAATGGGGGCACGGGAGCGACGACGGCCGCGGCGGCTGCGGCGAACATCGTCAACGGAAATCCGATTGCGCCGAGCAGCATTAACAGCAGCGGAACTGTTCAAGGCGCCGTGGTGTCTGCTCCCAATGTGACAGGTGGCATCAATGGAGGCCTTGCCACGTCGCAGAGCAGCCTGAAGCAGGACGCGCGGCTCTGCACGGACATCAACATTTCAACCAGCGCCGGTACCACAACGCTCACATCTTCGACTGGGTGTGCAAACTTCACAAGTGCCGACAATTCACGCATCGCATTACTCTACCCCTCCAACGCCATTAACGCACTGGCACTCAATGCCGCTGGCACGGGATGGAATCAAAACGACAGGTTCACCATCGCAGGCGGTACGGGTGGCATAGGTATCGTGACGGCGGTGAATGCTTCGAACGTGCCCACCGCAATACAACTTGAGAATTCAGGAACTGGTTTCGCGATCGCAACAGGTTCGGCCACTTCCGCGATCTCTCCCTCGACGGGTACCGGACTCACAGTCAACATCACGAGTCTTGGTGGATCGGGGCGCAGCTACGCAGGTGGTCTCACCTTTGTTTCATCGACGCAGGCGACTTTGAACTCGACGTACTCAGGCGTAAATGCAACAGGCGCGACGATGATCCTGGGTACAGACGATGGCCAAGCATTCAACACGATGATCACTTCGCAGATTGCAGCGAACTCCGTGAAGGGCGAGCTGTCACTAGGCTGCAAGCCGATAATCACGACACAGACATTACTCATTGCCGGAGGTCGTGGCATTGAAGTGAAAGGCTGTGGGCTTGCTTCGGGGATCAACGCCAATGGCACCGCAGGAAGTGCAAGCGGGACGACGATCATTTCAGCAATTCCGGCTCATCCTGTCACGTTGGCTGTAAGCGGCACCACAGTCACGCTGACAGACTCGCTAGGTCATGGTTATACCAACACATATTGCACCAAGACCGGCGCTCAATGCCTGGTCAACGTGCAAGGTACATCACAGTCTGCTCTCAGCAACACCTTCCTGATTAACGCAGGCAGTATAACTTCGACGACGTTGACATTTACTGTGGCAACGAGCGGACTTAGCTCGGACTCAGGTTACATGCCCTTCAACGACGTGGTGAAGGTCCAGAACTGTTACGGATGTTCTGTTCATGATCTGAACATCATGGGCAGCGACCAGCCCAGCACGAAACCACGGGCGCTGATTGACACAAACGACCTGAGCACAGGACCTTTTCCGAACTCACTCAATACCTTCTATAACCTGTATCTCGGCAATATGACGGGGTTCGGGGCCCTTCCTGGATCGATGTATATGTCTGATTCGACGGCAATGTATGCAATCCTTGCCGACCCGGCGATGATTCAGGATGATCGCAACCAGGTAAGGAACGTTCATGTTATGAACGCAGACGTATGCTTCGGAGCCGAGCAGTCGCAACCGGTGGACTGGACGTTTTCCGGGACCATTGGCTGCTATTTCTCGGGCGCTGCCTTTGCGCTGCTTGACGATACATGGTGGCACGTCTCCGGGACGATGGAGAATCTGCAAAATGGCTTGGACTTCCTGCTTGCGAACAATTCGCATCTGGATATTGCCAAGCACAACGAGGAGACGGATGGCGCGGCCCGCGTTTACTCCCCGATTATAGGTGGGCCCGGGGATACAACTCCCGGCACCTCGATGCTCCTTGAAGCCTTCGCGAGCACGTGCTGTGGGATGCCGGGTGGGACGCTGTCTATCGACCACGGCGAATACCCACCGAGCGGCCACCTCCCCGTGAATGGAGATATGATCTGGCACAACGGGAGCGGGATTGACGTAAGATTGAATGACTTCACATTTGGGTCGACCGGAAATTTGTCAGAGCCAGTTCTAGTGCCCCTTGTGGACCTCAGTGCCAATCCGGGTAACAGGGCAGTCTTCTTATGCAAAGGCTGCACGGGACTGACAGGGCAAAACTTCAAACTTCCCACCCCCGGTGCGACCGCCGCAAGCCACTTTGTGGTGGTGGAGAATGACGCTGCGAACGGGAACCAGAACGGTGTTCCCTCTCACGGCATCAACATCCTGGCAGGGAATGACAGCACGATATTTGACGATTTCCGGCAGGACATCCCGGCGAAGATGCGTATTATGGGCGGGTACCTGAATGTACCACAGGTACTGTCGCCCTCCTACGTCTATAACATCATCCCTGCTGTTCCGGCATCCACGACTTATTACTACAAGGTCACATCGGTAAGCGGGAGCAATGAGGCTCTGCCCATCGGCGAGTACTCCTTCACGAATGGCCCCGCCGCTATTAGCGGCTCCAGTACCGTGACCGGCACCTTTTATCCGGTCGTCGGGGCGGACAGTTACAAAATCTACCGGACCGCAGCGGGCGGCGCATCGGGTAGCGAGGGTTACTCGATGACCGTTCCAGCTAATCAGTTCACAGGACAGATCGTTCCGCGCGGAGGTACACCCAACTCTTTCACGGACTCTACACCTGATGGTTCGCTTGGCGCGGCTCCCCCGTCCACCAACTCTACAGGGAAGATCAACGCAGGAGGCGGCTATCAGGTGAACGGCTCGCCGCTGGCCACGGGAAATCTATCGGATTGGACTGACAGCGGCGTTGCAAGCGGCTCTGTTCCGGTATGGAACTCGAGCACGGGCAAGTGGACCCCCGGAACGCCGACAAATCTTCTGCCAGCTGCTCCATCAACGGCGGGCGATGTTGTATGCGCGGAGGCTGCCGATCCGACAATTGGTGCTCAGGTTGTCTCGGCAGTGAGTAGCACGTCAACCACTCTGACATTCACGATCGCGAATGCCGAATCCTATTTCCTGCAAAACCAAAAGGTGCAATCGCAAAATAACACCACAACAGGGTACAACAATGGAGGATCGAACCCGGCATTTTGGATTGTGTCGAGTGTTACCGGTACGGCTGTGACGGTAACCAGCACGGCTAACCCTGGTGCGGGTACGGCGGGCGGTACGCTGTCTCTCTATTGCTCGAATCAATCGCTGGATGGGAGTCTAAATTACATCGCGTTCAACACGACTTACACCTTTCCTGCGAACACGCTTGGTTCCACTATTCTGTCGGTCAAAGCACGGCCACAGTTTGGAGTGTTCTCTTCTGCGAGCGCAGCTTCGGTTGCAACTTTCGCGTGGAGTATGAATAGCACCAACATCTGGAAAAGTGGATCGCTGACAAACCTGGCACCTGCCAACAGTCTTGCAAACGGGGCAGGGACCTATCCGGTCGACCTGACATTCCTTCCGGGTTATTCATCGGCTACGTATACGACGGTGTCTCCATTTACTTTGGGTGGGCTGACGCCGTTGACGGATACCGAAGGATTAACGGGAACGGGGCTTCCGCCGCTTGCGATCAGCACCGGTATTTCGCAGGTGTTGTCGTTGCAGATGAAGTACAAGGCGACGGGTGTGGCTTCCGGGACCTATACGATCGGCGGCACGATCACCGGCACGACAGGACAGACGTGCACGTTGGCCAGCTTTAACGATTCGTCGACCGCAACGGCCACGGTGGCGCTGACCGGAACGAACACGATCGCATCGAGCACGGCGCTCACGATGACGGCGAGAGGCGGTGGCGCGACGGCGGCTCCTACATCGGCGACGCTTGGAAACGGAACGGCGACCTGCAGCGGGACGGCGACGATTTCTACCGTGCTGGGCGGGTCTCCCGGAAACGCGCTGCTTCTGTACGGCCTGGTTCTAACGCCCTAGGTGGAAGCAGGAGAAATGCCGGGCAGATGGGGCGGCCGGCAGGTTAGAAATGAGACGGGAGAGCGATGAGCGGAGGGGTTGAAGCGGCAGCGCAGGAGTTGGAACTGCACGCGGGAGAGCTGGGGCGGCGGGAGCTGGCCGGGTTCGGGAAGATTCTGGACTACAGACCAGTCTCGCTCGAGGGACGGACGGTGGGGATGGCGCTGGCGGAGCGGCTTTTGCTGGTGAGGACGAAGGAGGGGTGGACGGCCCCGTTGAAGGCGAATGCGGCGCAGCGGGCATTCGAAAAGCGGCGAGGGCAGCGGAACATTGTGCTGAAGGCACGGCAAATGGGGCTGACGACCTGGGCGGCGGCGCGTTTTTTTCTAAAGACGATTACTAACCCCGGAACTCTGACACTTGAGGTGGCGCATACGCAGGAGGCGGCGGAGGAGATCTTCCGGATTGTTTACCGGTTTCTGGATTGGCTGCCGGAAGAACTGCGCGAGGGACCGCTCAAGACTTCGCGGGCAAATGTGCGGCAACTGGTGTTTCCGGAGATGGACGCGCAGTACCGGGTTGTGTCGGCGGGAGACCGGAACGCGGGGCGGGGACTGACGGTGCAGAACCTGCACTGCTCGGAGCTGGCGCGCTGGCCGGGCAACCCAGCGGAGACGCTGGCCGGGTTGCGGGCGTCGCTTGCGCCGGGCGGTGAACTGATTGTGGAGTCGACGCCGGAGGGTGTGGGGGGATGCTTCCACGAGGAGTGGCTGCGGGCGGGTGAGACCGGGATGGTGCGGCATTTCTTCCCGTGGTGGATGGAGCCGCGCTACCGGGCGAAAGCTGTGGATGAGTCGACGCTGACCGAGGAAGAGCGGGAGCTGAGGAAGCGAAATCGGCTGGACCTGGAGCAAATCGCCTATCGGCGGCAGATTCGGGCGGATTTTCGCGGGCTTGCCGCCCAGGAGTTTGCCGAGGATGAGGAGAGCTGCTTCCTGGCCAGTGGGGAGTCAGCATTTGAGCTGGATGTGATTGAGGAACGGCTGAAGACGGCCCCGGAGCCGGTGGAGCGGCGGAGGAATGGCGAGCTCGAGGTGTGGCTGCCGCCAGTGAAAGGGAAGAAATATCTGGTCGCTGTGGACCCTTCCGGAGGAGGGAGTCTTGGAGATTATTCTGCGGCGGAAGTACTGGAGATGGAAACCGGGCTGCAGTGCGCGGAGTTTGCGGGACACGTGGGAGGACTGGAGCTGGCGCGGTTGATCACCGGTTTGGCGGCGGAGTACAACGGGGCGTGGCTGGTTGTGGAGCGAAACAACCACGGGAGCGGGGTGCTGGCGCTGGCGGAGACGAACTGCGGCTATAAGCGGATTTACGGGCAGGGGGGACAGGCGGGGTGGCTGACCACGTCGGTGAGCCGGCCTGCGGTGCTGGGCAGGCTGGGCGCGGCGCTGGTGGAGGAACCGGGGTTGTTTCAGAGCAGAAAGCTGCTTGGAGAATGCAGGAGCTTTGTGCGGCTGGCGAACGGCGGGACGGGAGCGCGTGCGGGGACCCACGATGACCGGGTGATGGCGATGGCTATCGGTTTGGCGGCGCGGGCGGAGCTGGCGGGGAGACGCAGGGACTAGCCCGCAGCTCTCAGTCTCCAGCTGCGACGAGCCATTTTTGTGCTGGGACGTTGATTGGAAAGCTGGAGAGGCTTGATTGTGGACATGTCGACCGGCAGCTAAAGGCTGAAGGCTGAAAGCTAAGAGCTGCACTGCGGGGCAGAGCGCTTAGAATTCTAGGAGAATTAAGAAAAGGCGGGAGTGGCTTGGCGGTTCTGGCGGTGCAGCATATCCGGCGGATGCGGGGCGGTGCGCAGGGCCAGCTGATGCTGGGCGCCGACGGCCATGTGTACGTGGTGAAGTTCCAGAACAACCCGCAGCACATTCGAGTGCTGGCCAACGAGTTTCTGGCGACGCGTCTGGCGGCGGCGGCGGGGCTGACGTCGCCTGAGGTTCAGTTAATCGAGGTTTCAAGCTGGCTGGTGGAGAATACCCCCGAACTGGAGATAGACCTGGGGCGGACGCGGGAGAAGTGCAGGCCGGGATTGCATTTTGGGTCACGCTTTGTGGGCGGGCTGATGCCGGGGCAGGTAATGGACTTTCTGCCGGAGGAGCAAATGTTGGAGGTAAGGAACCTAGAGGAGTTTGCCGGGATCCTGGCGCTGGACAAATGGACGGGCAACGCCAATGGGCGGCAGGCGGTTTTCGCGCGCAAGCAGCGAGAGCGGCGATACCGGGCGGTCTTTATCGATTACGGATACTGTTTTCATGCCGGGGAGTGGCGGTTTGAGGATGCTCCGCTGCGGGGCGTCTATTACCGCAACGATGTCTACCGGCAGATCAGCGGATGGGAGTCGTTTGAACCCTGGCTGACGCGTCTGGAGGCGATGTCCGCGGATACGGTGTGGGACGCTGCCAACGAGGTGCCTCCAGAGTGGTATGGCGGTGATTTGAGTGAGATGGAAGCGCTGGTGGAGAAGCTTCTGGCGCGAAGAAGCCGGATCCGGGAGCTGATTGAAGGATTCGGGAGCTCGGACCGGGAGCCATTTCCAAAATGGGGAGGGATGGGAAAAAAGGGAGAAGAGGACTGGAAGAAGGGGAGATGGGGGTCTAGCATTGCGGGGAGAGTGAATTGAGAGGGAAGTTTTTAGCTTTCAGCTTTCAGTTTGAGGTTGCCGGTTCTCAGTTGCCCTCGAGTCCGAGGGGCGTTTCTGAAGGCTGGGAGCTGAAGCTGAGAGCTCACATCAGTGAGTGGCGGCGAGTGCGGGGCATGAAATGAGTATTGGAGACCAGCGGCGGGCGTGCGAGTTCCAGCTGCTCCGGTATGTTCCGGACGCGGTAAGGAATGAGTACGTGCATATCGGGGTGATCCTGCGGGAGCAAGGCAGCACTGAGGCGGCCGAGGTGCGTTTTACACGAGACTGGCGCCGGGTGCGGTGCCTGGACCCCGATGCCGATACGGCATTGTTGGAGGGGATGGAGAGCGAGCTCAAGAGGCGTTTCCAGGCCGAGCCGGATGGGGGCCTGATGCGGCTGCTGACCGAAGCGCTCTCGCTGAGTGTGCAGATGACGGAACCCAAGGCTTACCTGGCGGAGAGCATACCCGCGGGTGTGGAGGAGCTGATGCGGCTCTACGTGGAGCCACCGCCGAGAGAGCGGCTGCCGCGGCTGAGCGGGCGGGCGGCGATTCAGGCGCGCATGAGGACGGAATTTGAACGGACCGGTGTCTGGGAGCTGATGCGGAAGCGGATCGCGGCTTCGGAGTACACGCGGCTTGGCGACCCGCTGCGAATTGACGTGGGATATAGGCCGAATGGACTGATTCGCATGTTTCATGCGGTGAGCCTGGAGCCGGGTGTGGAGATGGCGAAGGTGCTTGCTTTCTCGGCGGCGAGTTTGCGGGCCGGGGTGGAACGGGTGGAGAAGGCGCAATTGGAGCTGACGGCGGTGATTGAGCCGGCGGCCAGGCTGGGGGCGACGGATGCGGAGCCGGAGCGGCTGGAGATGTACCGGTTCGGTGTGGAGACGATGGAAGAACACCAGATCCGGGTGTTGACGACATCGGACCTGGGCCGGGTGGCGGAGACGGCACGGCGGGAGCTGCGAATCTGAGGACAGGTTAAAGATGAAAGGTTGCAGATTACAGTTTTGCAGACTTCAGTTATTGATCCAAAGATATTTTGTTCGAGTTTGCAGATAGTTATTCGCTTTTGTTGTAGGATGGGTTTTGTGAGTTAGAAACTTGTTACTCGGCACTGGTAACTTGCGGTTGATTGTCGAGAACGTAAAAACGGATCTTGTGAGTTAGAAGATTGCAGCCGGTAGCTGGCGGTTGAAACCTGAAAGTTGATGACCGAAGGTGCTTGCGGATGAGAGTTAGCTATTCAAGGTTAACTTTCATCTGCAATCTATAACTTGCAATCTGTTAGCTGAAGACGAGGCATGGCCCTTTCCGGGGTCGTGCCTTTTTATTTTGGGCGGAAAAGGTGAGGTGCGCGTGAGGGTAGGCGAACAGTTGCGGGAGATCTGGAGGCAGGCGACCGGCAACGGCCGGGGAACGGAGAAGATTGCATGCGGGTTGGAGGCGGAAGCTGAACGCAAGACGCTGGCGATGCCCTCGATTCTGAGTCCGGTGCAATTTCCGGGACAGCATTTGCCCAAGCCGACACCGGTGAACTTGCGCCGGTTTGCTGAGACGCCGGTGGTGCGGAGGGCGATCAACGTGATCAAGGACCGGGTGGCGGCGATGGACTGGCAGGTGCGGGTCCGTCGTGGAGTGCGTGCGGGGGACGTTGCGTTTACAGAGCGGAAGCTGAGGGCGTTGCGGCACATGCTGGAAGAGCCGAACGCGGTGGACAACTTTCGCACACTCATCGAACAGGTGATTGAGGATGCGTTGACGGGCGGGTTCGGGGCGGTGGAAATGGAGCCCACAGGCGACCCGGAGCGGCCGGCGATGTTCTGGGCCGTAGATGGGGCGTCGATCCGGATCAACGCGCGCTGGGATGGCGACCCGGATTCGCCCAGGTACGCGCAGGCGCTTCCGGGTCAACTGGAATCGAGTGCGGTGGAGCTGCGCGACGACCAGTTGATGTATGTCCGGATGAATCCGCGGAGCTTTACGCCGTTCGGGCTGGGGCCGCTGGAAGTGGCCTTCGAAACCGTAAACCAGTTTCTGAGCGCGCACCGGTTTGCGGGCAAGCTGGCGGCCAATAGCGTGGCGCAGTATGCGCTGTGGTTGAACGAGGCGACGCCCGCGCAGCACGAACGATTGATTCGCTGGTGGCAGGACGAGATTGAGGGAACGGGGCGGGTGCCGCTGATTTCAAGCGAACAGAAGCCGGAGGTGCTGCGGTTTGCACAGGGGACGGACGCAGACATGCGGCTGGCCTGGCAGGAGTTCTTGATTCGGATGGTGGCCAACGCTTTTGGTTTGCCGCCGCTGATGCTGGGACTGGAGGCGGACGTGAACCAGTCGACGGCCGCGGAGATGACGGATGAGGCATTTCGCGGAGCGATTTCGCCGCTGGCGATGCTTCTGGCAGGGCATATTACGCGAGACCTGTTCGGCAAGTGCGTGGGATGGCGGGAGTTCGAGTTTGTCTTCAACGAGCTGAACGCGCGGGATGAGGAGACGGAGCTGGCGGTGCAGGTGCAACTGCTGCAGGCCGGAGTGCTGACGGTGAACGAGGTTCGTGCAATGCGGGGACTGGGACC
The DNA here is from genome assembly GCA_049514915.1 of Occallatibacter sp. Taxonomy (GTDB): domain Bacteria; phylum Acidobacteriota; class Terriglobia; order Terriglobales; family Acidobacteriaceae; genus Telmatobacter. The sequence continues at coordinate 86,419 of JBEKUP010000018.1, forward strand.
GCTGGGACAGCAACCTGGCGAATCGGCGGGTGAGCAAGTCAGCGAGTTGGTAAGTTAGCGAGTTAGCGACGTGGCGCGGCAGGCGCAGAGGGCGAAAGCGGATGCGATTGGAAGCGATGGCGGTGAAGTTTCCTCATGTGGACGGGCACCCAAACCGGGTTCCTTTCGAGGGGGTATTGACGGTAGTGGACGCGGCCAGCGACAAAGCTCCGACGGGAGCGCGCGGACACCGGGTGATGTTAACAAAGGACGCAGCGGAGGCTGCATTACCGTCGCTTCTGGGGATGGCGGTAGACTATCGGCCTGGCTGGGATGGCCATGACGCGCGGCGCAAGATCGGGCTGCTGACGGAGGCGGACCTGATCGGGCGGCGGCTGGTGGTGCGGGGATACTTGTACGCGCGGGACTTTCCCGAAGTGGCGACGGCGATCCAGGCGCAGTCGCCGGAAGCTTTGGGGATGAGCTACGAACTGGCCGATGCGCGGGTAGAAGATATGCGGGCCGAGGTATGGAAGCTGACCCGCGTGACCTTTACAGGAGCGGCGATCCTGCTGAGGGAGAAGGCGGCCTACCGGGGCACCAGCTTCCGCATGGCGAGCTAGTAATAAAGCGAGTCAGCAAGTCAGCGAGTTAGCAAAGAAGCTCCGCATCACTGCGGAGCTTCTTTTGTTAGCGAGTTAGCGGAGTCAGGGTGCCCGCGCGAGATCAACGAATAAAACCAGGAAAGGACGGTCATGGAGACGAACGCAATCGAGATGGATAAACGGCTTGAAACCGCGACAACGTTGTTGGAGAAGACGCTGAACTGGCTGGAAGAACGGCAGAGCGTTTTGACTGGCGAGGTGGAAAGAATTTCGGCAACCGTGGATCAGAGCCGACGGGAAGCGGAGCTGACGGAGAAGCTGGCGAAGGTCGAACGGGAACTGGGCGACTTGAAAGCCGCGGGCGCAGCTACGATCGCGAATCCACTGCGGAGAACAGTGCCGGCCGCAACATCAGAGATGCTGGCCAAGCACGGTATCAGCGAGGGTCCAGTGGATGTGCGAACGCTGGACGCGGCGCTTTCAGGTCTGAGCCTGGAACAGCGCATCGCGGTAAAGACGCAATTGCTGCGGGCGGGAGCAATCGCCTAAGAGCAGCCAGTAGCTGAGAGCTAACAGCAGTCAGTCAGCAGCCGAAGTCTGTCTGCTAATAGTTAGCGGCCAACAACGATAACTGACAAATGAAAACTGACGACTAAAGCTGACGACTGTCAACTGCTAGTTGTCAGCTGATACGGCCCCATGGAGGGGGCGGAAAGAGCCTATGAACGCAACCTTTGCAGACATTCACGCAGCAGCAGATTACATTGGGCCGGGCGCGATCGAAGTTCCGCTTTATCAGACCGAGATTTTCGATATTTGCCGGCGTTCGAGCCCCTTCGGGCAGCGCATCAAACAGGTTCCGGCGACGGGTCATCCTTCGCGCTTCTTCGAGGAGACGGCGCTTCCGAGTCCGGGCACGGCGGGATTTGTAAACCCGCGCAGTATTGTGCCCCCGGTGGTGAGCCCGACCCGTGTGGAACGGAGCGTGCCGCTGAAGGCGCTTGTTTCGCAGATCAATTACAACTTGTTCGATATCGAACTGGGCGACCAGCAGAAACAGTTCGCCTATTTGCAGGCCAAGGACCTGGTGGACACGGTGAGCGGCGTGATGGTTGCGCACGATGTGGCGTTGTGGAACGGAAACGACACCAGCCTGTCGACGCCGACGACCACGCAGTACATGGGCGTGATTCCGCAGATCGTGGCCGGCGGACTGACAACAACGATCGGCACGACTGCTTCGATCGTGGACGGTCTCAAGTCGGCTGTTGCACAGATGGTGGCCAACAATGGCTTCTATGTGCGGCCAACGGCGATCTACGCCAACCCGGTGCTGTTAGACCTGATTGACCGCGAGATGAAGACCGAGTTCAACGTGGTTTTGAATACCGATAACATCACGGGCGGCATCCGGGTGAAGATGCTCTCGACACAGGCGGGGGATCTGCCTCTGATTCCGGACTGGAGCCTGAGTTACACGGGCACACCGGGATCGGGTTCTGCGGTGCTTCCGGCTTACATCGTGACCGAGGACCTGATCGAGTATCACTGGCTGGGCGATCCGACTCCGCGGATCTTCCAGTTGGGGTTACCAAACTCGATGACTTACCAGTATGTCGCGGTAAAGTTTGGCGCCCCGGTGGTAAAGGGCGCGAACTACGCACATTACCAGGTGCTGGTGGACCGGTAAGCAAAAGCAGTGATCAGTGAACAGTGGTCAGTGAACAGTAATAACTGACCGCTGTTCGCTGGCGGCGCAATTTCATTGACCACTGAAAGAAGGAGTCTCATGGCATATCTGCAGCCAGCGGATTACCCGAATTATGGATTGCCGGCTGGAACAACGGCGGATTGGATTACGGCCGCCACGGCATTGATCAACAGCTACTGCAGGCGGCCAGACCTGAACGTTATCCAGTACACGGAGCGGTTGCGGCTGACCAGCGGAGCGCAGACGGTGTTGCTGAGTTATCTCCCATTGTCGCCGCTGGCAACGGCTACGAGTCCGTTGGTGAGCATCGAGGGCCGGTATGCTCGGCCGCGGCGCGGAGAGGCTTCGAGCGATCCTCTGTCTGCGATCGCGCGGGCATTTTCGCTGCCCGGGCAGTGGGCAGCGATCGATCCAGGCTCGGTGGACTTTGACCCCAATACCGGAGAGTTGACGCTGCCGTGGAATCTGCTGGGTCTCCAGTACAACGAAGTTTCGGTGACATATACGGCAGGACTCGCGATCATTGGCGACGATGTGAAGACGGCGTGTGCGCAGATTGTGCGGAACGCGCAGTCGACGCCGGCATTGAATGCAAGCGCGACCAAGATGGACACGATGCAGATGCAGTATTTTTCAAGTTCGCTTGTGGACGAAACGGTGCAGGCATGGCTGCGTCCTTACATCGCGAACAGGCTGGGGTGAGCGATGAGCGATACAGCGCCGCGTAACCCGGTGGGAGCGCCGCAGATGTTGGCCGATGCCCTGCTGCGAAGCATGACAGGAACGACGGCCCTTCTGCGGGTGACGGGTACGAATACGGACACGAACATGTCCGAATTGGGTCTGGTGGCAACGACCTTTGCCGACGTCGTGGTGAGTCCAGTGGTGATGCGGAAGCTGCGGCCGTCGTGGCAAGAAGGCGGGCAGTCGAAGTGGGAACTGTTTGTCTCGGCGACCGGCGTGCAGCAGCAAGTGAGCGCGCTGGACCTCGTTTCCGCGCAGGCGCTGTTTGCGATGACGCTGACGGTGACCGTGGGCGGGCAAGACTACTTGATTGAATCGATCGCTTCGAACGAGGCTTTTGGGCAGGTTTATCTGTACAGGCTACTGTTGCGGGAAGCGCGGCAGCAAGCGGTGTAAAGACAGTGTTCAGTTGTCAGTGGTTGGTGAGTTGGGAGAATTGCTCCATGCAGAATGCGAAAGACTCGTT